>NZ_CP103834.1:672500-1272500 GCF_029774175.1 Actinobacillus genomosp. 1
GGCTATGCAGGTTTATTGTTTGCCTTTTACGGAATGTTATTGCCTATCGGTTTGGCTTGGAAAGCTCGTCAGCAACATCCTAATTTGGCGTATAGAGTGATTGGCGGTAAGGCTGCTCTGGTGGTCGCATTAATTGCCGGGATCATCATTATGGTCATTCCTTTCTTTATTCAGCTAGGCTACTTACCACAAGTTGCCGGCTAAGAAGGTATTACGTAAGCGGTCAGATATTGCAGAAAGTTTGCAAATTCTGACCGCTTTTTTATCTGATAAACACAGCTAACTTTTACGATAATTTTTAATTAGGAACGGTAAATGGATATTGACGTTAAGTCACAACTTATTGAGTTTAATACGAAACAACGTCACGATTTTTCTCAAAAGGACGTTTTTGAACTTATTTATCAACGTAGTGATTTTTACGATGAATTATTAGCTGTGCTATGGCAGCAATTCGGTTTTGATAAACGTTGTGATATGGCTCTGATTGCAGTCGGCGGATACGGCAGACGAGAGATGTTCCCACTTTCCGATGTGGATATATTGGTATTAACGGAGCAGAATATTGATGATGAAACAACGGGGCAACTCAACGCACTATTTAATCTGCTATGGGATTGTAAATTACAGGTCGGAGCCAGTATTCGTACCATAACTGAGTCGCTAGATGTCGGTCGTAGGGAAATCTCGGTTGCAACCAATATTTATGAAGGACGCTTTTTAGTCGGCAATAAACAGTTATGGACAACATTAGTCAAACAAATTTATCAACCGGACTATTGGCCGATAGAAGATTTCTTCCAAGCTAAGATTGAAGAAAAGAATGACCGTTATGCCCGTTATCATAATACCAGTTATAATTTAGAACCGGATCTTAAACATAGCCCGGGTGGATTGCGTGATCTGCATTTGGTTTCTTGGATCTTTTTACGCCATTTCGGAACCTATTCTTTTGAAAGTTTATTAAATAAAGGCATTTTATTTGCGGAAGAGTTTAAGGAATTGAAGACCGCGCAAGCGGTGTTATTCCGTATGCGTTTCGCATTACATTTACAGCTTAAACGCTACGACAACCGGTTACGTTTTGATCGACAACTACAACTAAGTGAGCTGCTTGGCTATCAGGGCGAAGGTAATCAGCCGGTTGAGGCGATGATGAAATCGTACTTCCAAGCAACCCAAACGATTTCTCAGGTCAGTCAATTGCTGCTGAACAGTTTTGAACAGCAGGTATTAAGATCGCAAAATAATTTGGAAAAACAACCGCTGGATCAGCATTTTTATTTGCAAGGAGCGGAAATCTATTGCCGAGATCGTAGGTGTTTTACCCATACGCCGACCGCTATCTTAGATTTATTCTTTTATTTAACGCAATATCCGGAGGTGAAAGCAAGTGCTACGATGTTAAGGCATCTGCGTTTGGCATTGCATAAACTTTCACAACCTTTAAGCGAATTAGCTGAAGCCAGAACTCGTTTTATTCGCTTATTTGAACAGCCGAACGTGATTAAAAAAGCGATTGTTCCTATGCATCAATTGGGTGTCTTATCTGCCTATTTGCCGCAGTGGCAACATATCGTCGGCTTAATGCAGTTCGATCTATTCCATATTTATACGGTAGATGAGCATTCTATTCGTGTGATGCTAAAAATAGAAAGTTTTCTTGATGAGGAAACTATCGAACAGCATCCGCTTTGTTGTCAATATTTTACCGCTTGTAAACATAAACCTTTACTTTATTTAGCCGCATTATTCCATGATATAGCGAAAGGCAGGGAAGGTGATCATGCAGAAGTCGGTGCAGAAGATATGGAGCAATTTGCTCTACTGCATGGTTTTGAACCGCTGCAAGTAGCAAAAATGGTATGGCTGGTGCGAGAACATTTAACGATGTCGATTACCGCACAACGTCGTGATATTCATGATCCGTTTGTAATTAAAGCCTTTGCTGAAAAAGTAGAAAATCAGATCGCTTTGTCTGACTTGATGTGTTTAACGGTTGCTGATATTTGTGCGACAAATGAAACGCTTTGGAATGATTGGAAGCGGTCGCTTTTTGCGCAACTTTTTCAATTTACCAATCAGCAATTGATGAAATCGCTTGATTACCGCAAAGAGGCTGAAATGAATCGCCAACAGGCTTTGGAACTGATTAAGTTTACCCTAAAACCGGATGAACGAATGGATCTGCAACAATTTTGGCAAGCCTGTCCGGATAGTTATTTTTTACGCCATAAGCCGAAACAATTAGTTTGGCATGCTTTAGCTTATCTGAAGCAACAAACGATGCCGTTAGTATTGGTGAGTAACGAATATGCCAGAGGGGCAACGGAAATTTTTGTCTATTGTGAGGATCAAGCTCAGCTTTTTTTACGAATTGCCCAAATATTAAGCCAGAAAAAAATCAGTATTCACGATGCGCAAATTATTACCAGTCAAAACGGCTTGGTTTTAGACAGTTTTATTGTGACGGAATTAAATGGTAAACCGCTGGATGTAATACGCTGTGAGCAAATTCAGCAATCATTTAAGCAGGTCTTAAGTATAAAAGAGCCGAAAGTCTGTAAATTAGAACGTAAGCCGGTTAAACATCAATCATTTAAACGTCAAACCAAAGTGAGATTTTTAGCGGATTCTCAGCAAAATCGCACCGCTTTCGAATTGTTTACGCTTGACAGAGAGGGGCTATTGGCTCAAGTGAGTGATGTATTTAACCAACAAGGTCTAAATTTAATCAATGCGAAAATTACGACAATCGGCGAGAGGGTAGAAGATTTCTTTGTTGTGACGACACAACAAAATCAGGCATTGGATGATAAGGCTCAGAAAGCATTGAAATCGGCATTGCTAACCGAATTATCGGAATAAGATGATATTGAGAAGTAGAGGGCATCATCGCCCTCTAAATTTTTAACATTAAGATTGAGTTTTAAGTAAGCCGGATGAACCCTCGGAATAGTCGCGAGGTTGATCACTGCTACTGTTTTCATCATTATGCGTAATTTGCGGTTGTTTAAAAAACTCTGATTGTTTCGCTTCCGGTATTAGTTTCTCCGAACCGTTTGCTAAATGCGTATAAAGTTTTTTATAGTCTTCGGCAAGAGTTGAGAGTAACGCGGCGGATTGTTCGAAATGTTGTTCAAGCTGTTGTTTTTGCTCTTCGACTTTTTCTTTTGCGGCTTTAAGCTCCGTTTCAAGTTGAATATGCTGTTTTACATTACCTTTAACTACTCGAACAACCGCACTTCCTACAATAATACCGACAAAGAATGCCGCAACAATCGCAAGCCATACGTCAGGTGTCCATTGTTCCATAATAGAATCCTCTTAGTGGTGAAAATTAATCTTTTTTACCATGTTACTCTAGCCAATAGAAGCGTTTCTCAAGACTAAATTTTGAAAATTTGAGCTTTCCGACATTTTTTAGATTTAATGCAAAAAAACTTAGCTTTTTAGGGAAAATGTCTGTATAATATTCGCACCCTGTTTTGTTTGGACTTTCCCGCCGAACAAGTTTGGTCAGATTTTGACTCGAAGGGGTCGGATTCTACCGTCATATAGGTAATTCACTTGTTTATAAGTGGATTGGGTTATAACTAAAAATATTGGTATTTAATTAATGAAAACTTTTGTAGCAAAACCAGAAACAGTAAAACGTGACTGGTATGTAGTAGATGCGACAGGTAAAACTTTAGGTCGTTTAGCTACTGAATTAGCACGCCGTTTACGCGGTAAACATAAAGCTGAATATACTCCGCACGTAGATACAGGTGATTACATCATCGTTATCAATGCAGAGAAAGTAGCAGTAACTGGCAAAAAAGAAACTGATAAAATCTACTACTGGCACACTGGCTACGTAGGTGGCATCAAAGATGCAACTTTCAAAGAAATGATTGCACGTCGTCCAGAAGCAGTGATCGAGATCGCAGTTAAAGGTATGTTACCAAAAGGTCCTTTAGGCCGTGAAATGTTCCGTAAATTAAAAGTTTACGCAGGTAACGAACACAACCACGCTGCACAACAACCACAAGTTTTAGACATCTAATCACGGAGCATCGAAAATGACAGCAGCAAATCAAAACTACGGCACAGGTCGCCGCAAAAGCTCTTCAGCTCGTGTATTTATCAAACCGGGCAATGGTAACATTACCATTAACCAACGTTCTTTAGACGTTTACTTCGGTCGTGAAACTTCACGCATGGTAGTACGTCAGCCATTAGAATTAGTTGAGTTATTAGATAAATTAGATTTATACATCACTGTTAAAGGTGGTGGTATTTCTGGTCAAGCAGGTGCGATTCGTCACGGTATCACACGTGCATTAATGGAATACGACGAAACTTTACGCCCTGCATTACGTGCAGCTGGCTTCGTTACACGTGATGCACGTCGCGTTGAACGTAAAAAAGTGGGTTTACACAAAGCACGTCGTCGTCCACAATACTCAAAACGTTAATTTCGAGTATTACCGATATACGAAAGTATTATCAGCAGAAGGCAGGATTATTCCTGCCTTTTCTGTTTTTATTGCCTGACAAGTGCTAAAATAATCTAAATTTTTAACCAAGGTATTTTTTATGTTAGCTATTATTTCTCCTGCAAAAACGTTAGATTTTGAAACGCCTGCGCCCAATTTTCCTTTTACAAATTCTCAACCGAAATTAACCGTTTATAGCCAACAACTCATTGATATCTGCAAACAATTTTCACCGGCGGAATTAGGTTCTTTAATGTCTATTAGCGATAAACTCTCGAGTCTGAATGTAGCCCGTTTTGCCGAATGGCAATTAGAACACAACGAGCAAAATGCCAAAGCGGCTTTATTTGCGTTTAAAGGCGATGTTTATACCGGACTGGATGCGGAAACCCTTACTCAAGCACAAGTAGAATATGCTCAAGCACATTTGAGGATGTTATCCGGCTTATACGGCTTATTAAAGCCGCTTGATTTAATGCAGCCGTACCGCTTAGAAATGGGAACGAAGTTAGCTAATCCGAAAGGCAAAGATCTGTATGCGTTTTGGGGCGATATTATTACTCAACATTTACAAACGGCGATTGATGAACAAGGCGATAATATCTTAGTGAACCTTGCTTCGGACGAATATTACGGTGCGGTGAAACCGCAAAAATTGCAATCAACTATCATTAAACCGGTATTCTTAGATGAGAAAAACGGCAAATTTAAGCAAATCAGTTTCTATGCGAAAAAAGCGCGCGGTATGATGGTACGTTTTATTTTAGAAACGCAACCGACTAGCGTGGAACAATTAAAAGCCTTTAATTACGGCGGTTATTGGTTTGATGAAGAGGCTTCCGGCTCAACGGAACTTGTCTTTAAACGTGAGGAGAAAGTGTAATGCGTTGGCTTTTTTTTGCAGGGTTTTCACTGTTTTTAACCGCTTGTAGCTTAACGCAGAAGCAATTTGATTTACCGGAAAAAGTGGATTTTCAAGGTAAATCTTATGTGAAGGTAACGGATAATCGTATCGATGAAATGCGACAGTTACTTTATTTACCGTCTGATGGAAAGCAAGATCCCGAACATTGGAATAACGGGATTTTATTTTTCTTAGATCAAAATTCTCAAGGTAAAACCCTTCAACAACGGGTGGCACTTCGTCAAGCCGCATTTGCACAGCAAAATAATACACAATCTAAAGTAAGTATTGAGCAGCAAGAATTGCGCAGTGAAGTAATCTATCCGCCGACAGAACGCTTTAATGATGTGCTGCTTGAAGTCTCTCGAGGTCGAGATTTGCAATGTGGCTACGGACAAATTCAATATTCGGACAAGCGATCTGTTTTAGCAAAAAAAGCACAAAATTCGACCGCTTATCAAGCGTCATTAATTCGACTTGCACAGCAGTTAGCGGCAATGCCGTGGCTTATTACGTGTAAATAGTTCTAAGAAACAGATACGTACTAAGAGGGAGAAATATGGAACAGCAATATATTAAATTAGTAAAGCGGGCGGCAAACTTAGCGATTGTCATTGCTTGTTTACTGATTGTAATTAAGATGTTTGCATGGTGGAAAACCGGCTCAATTTCTATTTTAGCGGCGGTGACCGATTCGGTTGTTGATTTATTGGCTTCGATTACCAATATTTTAGTACTGCGTTTTGCATTATTACCGGCGGATGAAAATCACGCTTTCGGACACGGCAAAGCGGAATCATTAGCGGCCATTGCGCAAAGCGCGTTTATCGGCGGTTCAGCTGTATTTTTAGTATTGCAAGGTATCCATAAACTGACGTATCCGCATTTTATTGAAGGTTCTGAAATCGGGATAATCGTCAGTTTAATTTCTATGGTGTTCACTGCCGGATTAGTTTGGTATCAAAAGCGAATAGTAGCTTTAACTAAAAGCCCGGCAATTGCCGCAGATTCTTTACATTATCAAACCGATTTATTGATGAATGCGGCAATTTTAGTGGCAATGTTATTAAACTTATACGGCTTTGTTTATGCCGATGCGATTTTTGCTATCGGGATTGCGTTGTATATTGGTCTTAATGCGCTAAAAATGTTTTGGGAAGCGGTACAAGTATTATTAGATAAGGCATTGCCGCAAGAGGAAATTGATCAAATTATAGAATTGGCGGCAAAACACGAGTGTATTATCGGTATTCATGATTTACTTACACGCCAAGTAGGGGCGGTGCGTTTTATTCAGCTTCATTTAGAATTAGCGGATAATCTGACTTTATTGGAAGCGCACGATATTACCGACTCGTTAGAACAAAAAATTCTAGCGATTTTCCCGCGTTCGGAAATTATTATTCATCAAGAACCGACCTCAATTGTTCAGCAAGAACTTAAATTAGGGCAAGTAAAAGATTATGTACCAAGTTATCGCTAACTTTAGCTATCAAGATTTTGAAAGCGATCCTGTCACGTTAATTAACCAAATTATCAATCAATGGCGTTTTAACGGACAGATTATCGGGCGAGAGTTTGCAGTAACTTACCATCAAAATCCGCAGGCACATTTCCAAGTACGAGTTTCAACTCCGGAACAAACCAGTTTAATGCCGGAATGGAATAGTGCGGAAGTCAATGAAGCATTATTGCAGGCAGAGGAAAATGGCGTAGCATTCGAATTGTTTGAGATTGTCGGCAGAGATTATCAAGCGGAACAAACCAGCGAACTTGAACAACAGGCATTCCAAATTCTTTATACTACCCACTTAGATAGCTGTTCGCCGGTTTATGGCGGTGAGGATTTTTGTGCGATTCCACTCTACAAAGCAATCAAGCAACAGCAACAACTTGGCGAACAGTTGATTAAATGGCAAGAAAATTGGCAAGCCTGTGATCAATTGCAAATGAATGGCGGTGTATTAGAACAGCAGGCTTTAGCACAAATTAGTGAAGTCGATAGCGAACTTTCGCAAACGGGAGTAGATCTTTGCCACCAGCTTGAAACGCTAAGCGGTGTGCCGACTTTCTATTATTTATATCGTTTAGGCAATGATGTGGCTACAGAACATCAGCGCAAATGTCCTAAATGCCAAGAAGAATGGAAATTAGCACAACCGTTACATCAAGTGTTCCATTTTAAGTGTGATAAATGTCGATTAATTTCTAATTTAAGTTGGGAAATTCAATAACGATATAACTTTTAGATCTATAAAATGAAGAAGTTGTATTGAAACGATAAGGCGAGAGTTATATGCTCGCCTTTCTTTTTTTATTGTGTGGAGGTTCGGATGACTATCCTTAATCTAGCGGTGTTTACCGCATTATTATACCTACTTTTCTTACTGTATAAACATACGCAAAAACTAGGACAAACCGTATTTATCGGCTTATTACTTGGGGTGATAAGCGGTGCAATTTTGCAAAATTTTTACCAAAAGTCAGAAATTGATGCAACGTTAGAGTGGGTTAATTTAGTCGGCAACGGTTATGTACGTTTATTGCAAATGATTGTAATGCCATTAGTGTTTATTTCGATTTTATCGGCGATTACTCGTCTAAAACAGGCAGGCTCACTCGGTAAAATCAGCTTTAGTGTGTTATCGGTTTTACTGGTTACCACTGCGATTGCGGCTGCAATCGGTATTGCAATGGTGTATTTATTTGATTTATCAGCGGAAGGATTGGTTGCCGGTGAGAGAGAATTGGCGGCACAAGGCAAAGTGGCGGGGCGTGCTGAGCAAATATCAAACTTATCCGTGCCTGCAATGTTAGTCTCTTTTATTCCGAAAAACCCGTTCTTAGAATTAACCGGTGCAAACCCGACTTCAATTATTAGCACGGTAATTTTCTCTGCATTTTTAGGCGTAGCGGCATTAAGTTTAGCTAAAGAAGATGCTGCGTTAGGCGAACGTATCGCAGGCGGAGTAGATACCTTAAATAAATTAGTGATGCGTTTAGTCCGTTTTGTTATTCGTTTAACCCCTTACGGTGTATTTGCGTTAATGGCGAAAATGGCAGCGACTTCAAAATGGGAAGATATTGTTAATTTAGGTAGCTTTATTGTGGCGTCTTATTTAGCAATAGGCTTGATGTTTTTAGTGCATGGCATTCTGCTTTTCATGGCAAAAGTGAATCCGCTCGATTATTACAAAAAAGTGCTACCAACACTTAGCTTTGCTTTTACCTCTCGTTCAAGTGCAGCGACTTTACCGTTAAATATCGAAACGCAAACCGATAAATTGGGTAATAATAATGTTATCGCTAATTTCTCGGCAACTTTTGGGGCAACCATTGGGCAAAACGGTTGTGCGGGGGTTTATCCTGCAATGTTAGCGGTAATGGTCGCACCGACGGTAGGTATTGATCCATTTAGTGTTGGCTACGTTGTCACGTTAATCTTAGTTGTGGCGATTTCTTCATTCGGCATTGCCGGCGTTGGCGGCGGTGCAACTTTTGCAGCGATTGTAGTGCTTTCCACCTTAAATCTACCGATTGAATTAGTCGGTTTATTGATTTCGGTCGAACCGTTAATTGATATGGGACGTACCGCATTAAACGTAAACGGTTCAATAGTGGCTGGAACATTAAGCAACAAGTGGCTTAATCAAGCATAACAAGCGGTGATTTTTGGCAAAATTTTTACGAAATTTGACCGCTTATCATCAAAAATAGAAAAAGGGGCGTAAGCCCCTTTGTTATTGATACGAATAGTAGAATTTATTCCACCCAATTGATCACTTCTTCAGCCGGCTTACGGTATTTTTTAGTAATCGGTTTCGCACGATAGCCAAAGGTCACCATACAAGAAACACCGTATTCGTTAGCATCAAATAAGCCTTCCTTCGCTAAGATTTCGTTTACCGCATCATAGTTAAAGCCTTCAATCGGACAAGAGTCAATTCCAATCATCGTTGCACCGGTCATCATATTGCCAAGTGCGATATAAGTTTGTTTTGAACACCAATCGAATAAGGTACGATCAGTTTCTAACACTTTAATATCATCGGTTTGGAACGATTTATAACGAGCAATAGTCGCTTCCATTTGTTCCGGCGTTAAGCCTCGTTTAGATAAGCCTTGACGGAAGAAGTCCGAATCATAGCGCGCGTTTTTCTTAGCTAAAATCACGACTAAGTGACTCATTTCGTGCATCGGATGTTTAATTCCCCAAGAAACCGGTGCAATTTTTTCACGGATAGTTTCATTTTGTAACACAATGAATTTCCAAGGCTCAGAACCGACCGAACTCGGTGATAATCTACCGAGTTCTAAGATATATTCCATATCTTCACGACTGATTTTTTTAGCCGGATCATACGTACGACAAGCGGCACGGAAATTAAATGCATCTAAAACGTCTTGTTTAGCAATATGTGACATAATTACCTCGTAATAGTGTGTAATAAATGTCGTGATAATACGCTTTTCTTCGTTATTAGGCTAATGATTCATCTTATCAACACATTAAATTTTGTTTTTTCTCTCATTTTGTAAAAAAATGTTAAAACAGACCGCTTGTTTAAATGAAGTATTGAAATCAATTAGTTAGGCTAAACCTTAGAAATCAACACTTTAGCCTAACTTTACGTTTACTTTCTTTAGGCAAAGTATTATTATCATAATAATTTTCATCAATATATTTAGATAGAGGATAGGTAATGCAACACCTAAAAGAATTAACAGAGAAAGCGAGAAATGCTTTAGATGCCTTAGATCAAGGTTTAGATGCGTTAGAAGAGTTTCGTGTTGAATATTTCGGTAAGAAAGGTCATTTTACTGCGTTAATGCAAGAATTACGCAATGTTGCGGCGGAAGAACGTCCGGCAATCGGAGCGAAAATCAATGAAGCGAAGCAAACGATTCTTGATATTTTAAATGCAAAAAAAGAAGCGTGGGAACAAGAAGCGTTAAATGCAAAATTAGCGGCGGAAAGTATCGATGTATCATTACCTGGACGTAAAACAGAATTAGGCGGTTTACATCCGGTTTCAATTACGATTGAACGTGTCGTAAAATTCTTCTCTGAATTAGGTTTTACCGTAGCGAGCGGTCCGGAAATCGAAACGGATTACTATAACTTTGATGCGTTAAATATTCCGGCTCACCACCCGGCACGCGCGGATCACGATACTTTCTGGTTTGATGCGCAACGTTTATTACGTACACAAACATCAGGTGTACAAATTCGTACCATGGAAAATATGCAGCCGCCAATCCGCATCGTAGCACCGGGACGTGTATATCGTAATGACTACGACCAAACACATA
The DNA here is from genome assembly GCF_029774175.1 of Actinobacillus genomosp. 1. Taxonomy (NCBI): domain Bacteria; kingdom Pseudomonadati; phylum Pseudomonadota; class Gammaproteobacteria; order Pasteurellales; family Pasteurellaceae; genus Actinobacillus; species Actinobacillus genomosp. 1. Next base: position 683,199 of record NZ_CP103834.1, read on the forward strand.
CACCGATGTTCCACCAAATCGAATTGCTTTATGTGGACAAAAAAGCCAACTTTACCGAGTTAAAAGGTTTGATTCACGATTTCCTAAAAGCGTTTTTCGAAGAAGATTTACAAGTGCGTTTCCGTCCGTCATTCTTCCCATTCACAGAGCCTTCGGCCGAAGTGGACGTAATGCGCCAAAACGGTAAATGGTTAGAAGTATTAGGTTGCGGTATGGTACATCCGAACGTCTTACGTAACGTAGGTATTGATCCGGAAGAATACAGTGGTTTTGCGGTAGGTATGGGGGTTGAACGTTTAACGATGTTACGATACAACGTAACGGATTTACGTTCATTCTTTGAAAATGACTTACGTTTCTTAAAACAGTTTAAATAATAGTTAGCTACGGAAATTCACTGAATACACGGGAATGACAAGCGGTCAAAATTAAGTGAAATTTTGCAAATTCCGTGTAAGAAAATAGAGGATATAAAATGAAATTTAATGAATCTTGGTTGCGTGAGTGGGTAAATCCTGCGGTATCAACAGAGCAATTATGCGACCAAATTACTATGTTAGGTTTAGAAGTCGATGATGTTGAGCCGGTTGCCGGTGCATTTACCGGTGTAGTTGTGGGTGAAGTGGTTGAATGTGCTCAACACCCGGATGCGGATAAATTACGTGTAACTAAAGTAAATGTAGGCGGTGATCGCTTATTAGATATCGTATGCGGTGCACCGAACTGCCGTCAGGGCTTAAAAGTGGCGTGTGCAACGGAAGGTGCGGTATTACCAGGCGATTTTAAAATTAAGAAAACCAAATTACGCGGTCAGCCGTCTGAAGGTATGCTTTGTTCATATTCTGAATTAGGCATCAAAGAAGATCATAGCGGTATTATCGAATTACCGGCGGATGCGCCAATCGGTCAAGATTTCCGTGAATATTTAGATTTAAATGATGTGGCAATCGAGATCAGCTTAACTCCAAACCGTGCGGACTGTTTAAGCATTGCCGGTATTGCACGTGAAGTGGGAGTAATTAACCGAGCGGAAGTAAAAGCACCGGTGATTTCAACCGTACCTGCAACGATTGCGGACAAAGTCGCTGTAGAATTACAAGCACCGGAAGCTTGCCCGCGTTACCTTGCACGTGTGGTGAAAAATGTAAACGTAAAAGCGGCTTCACCGTTATGGTTACAAGAGAAATTACGCCGTTGTGGTATTCGCTCAATCGACCCGATTGTGGATATTACTAACTTAAGTCTGTTAGAACTTGGTCAGCCGATGCACGCTTTCGATGCGTCTAAAATTGAGGGTGCTATCCAAGTCCGTATGGCAAAAGAGAGTGAAGAATTAGTTTTATTAGACGGTACAACCGCAAAATTACAGCCAAATACTTTAGTGATTGCTGATAGCAAAAGTGCATTAGCGATGGCGGGTATCTTTGGCGGTGAGGCAAGCGGCGTAAATGAAAATACGACTGACGTAGTATTGGAATCTGCATTCTTTGCACCGTTAGCAATTACCGGTCGTGCTCGCCAATATGGTTTACACACCGACGCATCACACCGTTTTGAACGTGGTGTTGATCCTCAATTACCACGTGATGCGATGGAGCGTGCAACCGCATTATTACTTGAAATTTGTGGTGGGGAAGCCGGTGAAATTGTAGAAGCGGTAAGCGAACAACACTTACCAAAACGTAATACGGTTACCTTACGTCGTAGCAAATTAGATGCGGTAATCGGTCACCACATTGAAGATGAAACGGTCACTGATATTTTAACTCGCTTAGGTTTAAACGTAACCTTTGCAAATGAGAGTTGGACTGCTGTAGCTCCAAGCTGGCGTTTTGACATTGAGATCGAAGAAGATCTTATCGAAGAAGTCGCACGTATATACGGTTATAACAGTATCCCGAACAATTCTCCGCTTGCCCATTTAACGATGAAAGGCACACCGGAGAAATTATTAGAAGCTAGCCGTATTCGTACTGCATTAGTGGATAGCGATTACCAAGAAGTGGTGACATACAGCTTCGTTGATCCGAAAAAACAATCATTATTGCATCCGAATCAAGAAGCGTTAATTCTACCTAACCCGATTTCAAGCGAAATGTCAGCAATGCGTTTATCGCTATTAACCGGTTTATTAGATACAATCGTTTATAACCAAAGCCGTCAGCAAACACGCGTTCGTATTTTTGAAGGCGGTTTACGCTTTGTTCCGGATGCAACAGCGGAATCGGGTATTCGCCAAGAATTCGTATTCGGCGCAGCAATTGTCGGCGATAAACGTCCGGTACACTGGGAAAATAAAGGTGAAGCGGCAGATTTCTTTGATTTAAAAGGTGATATGGAACGTGTATTATCATTGACCTCAGCACGCCATGATTTACAATTTGTAGCGAAACAGTTCCCTGCATTGCATCCGGGACAATCTGCGGCAATTATGTTAGACGGCAAAGAAATCGGTTTTATCGGTTCGGTTCACCCTTCTATCGTACAAAAACTGGGTATTAAAGGTAAGCCGGTTGTATTTGAAATTCTTGGCGATGCTATTGCAAATCGTCCAGTTCCAACAGCAAAAGAAATTTCTAAATTCCCGGCAAATAACCGTGATATTGCGGTGGTCGTAGATGAGAACGTCCCTGCGGGAGATGTATTGGAAGCTTGTCGTCGTGCCGGCGGTTCAAAATTGATTGCGGTAAACTTATTTGATGTGTATCGCGGTGTAAATTTAGCCGCAGGTAAGAAAAGTTTAGCAATTAGTTTAACGGTTCAAGACACGGAAAAAACGCTTGAAGAAGAAGAGATTTCGGCAGTTACTCAAGCGGTATTAGCTGAATTGGCTCAACGTTTCCAAGCATATCTAAGAGATTAGATTTAAGGATTATTTTATGGCACTCACTAAAATTGAACTCGCAGAAAGCCTCGTTGAAAAATGCGGCTTTGATAAACGTATCGCCAAGCTCTTTGTTGAGCAATTTTTTGAGGAGATTCGAAGTTCTTTGGAAAACGGCGAAGAAGTTAAATTATCCGGCTTTGGCAATTTCTCATTACGAGAGAAGAACGCTCGTCCGGGACGAAACCCTAAAACCGGCGAGACAGTTGCGGTCACAGCTCGTCGAGTGGTTGTGTTTAAGCCTGGTCAAAAGCTTAGAGATAGAGTTGAAAACGTAAAAGTGAAGGCATAAATAAGGCATTCCATAGGCTTAATTAAAGCTTATGGGATGTTTTTTATAGGAAACCTCATATGATTAAATTCAGTAAGCAATATTTACCTATGGCTGCGGTAATATCCTGTGCCGTATTATTAACGGCTTGTTCAAATGATATTAACGTTTCAGGTCCGATTAAAGCGAGAGCGGGAATTTTCCGTACGCATCATAGTACTTTATCTGATCCGATTATGGCGATAAGTAGTTTGAGCGAGCAGCAACATGAATGGAAAGGAACTCGTTATCGTTTAGGCGGTAATAGTAAGGCTGGTATAGATTGTTCCGGCTTTATGCAAGTGACGTTCCGTGATTTATTCGGCATTGATTTGCCGAGAACAACCTCTGAGCAGGCGGAAGAGGGGACTCGAATTGACCGTGATGAAATTAAAACCGGCGATTTAGTTTTTTTCAAAACAGGGAGAGGGCCTAACGGAAAACACGTCGGTGTTTATGTGAAAAACGGACAATTTTTGCATGCTTCAACAAAAGGCGGAGTAATCTATTCGGATATGAATTCGCCGTATTGGTCGAAAACATTCTGGCAAGCACGCCGTTTATAGAGCTTTAATGTGAGGTAGATCACATTTCTGAATAAAAAGAAGCTGATTTTTAAAATAACACTTGAAAAGTTTAATAAATTGACATATCCTATACAAACTTAATAAAAAGTGTTGTGTACAGCAACCGATTTCATAAATTTGCTTTCCGAGTAGCCCCTAAGTTGAGGGGCTTTTTTTATGCCCTTAATTTTCTAACGACAAGCGGTTAAATTTATCCTTTGTTTTACAATTGGGGCGGTTTAGGTACTAAAAAAGCTCCCGAAGGAGCCTTATTTTATCGAGAGAAATATTTTAATAGCGGTTCGGGATTTTGAATATACTGCGTTAAATCTCTTGTATACGGATGACCGATATAGGGAATCTGTCCAAGTAGAGGCGCATCAATTTTTTTGCTTAATAATTCGATAAGCTCCGCATAATGGCGTAATCCTGGATTTACCCGATTTGCAATCCAACCGATTAATTTAACGCCTTGTTGTTTAATCGCTTGCGCAGTCAATAAGGTATGATTTACACATCCTTCTTTAATTCCAACCACAAGAACAACCGGCATATTATTCTCTTTTACCCAATCGGCGAAACTCAGGTCTTTATTAATAGGAGTAAGCCAACCGTGCGTACCTTCTACCACAATATTAGTATAAGTCTGTTGTAAACGATCGAGATCATTATTTAACTTTTCTTCTTGAATATGATGAACCGCATCCAATGCCGCAAAAACCGGCGTGCTGGAATGAATAAAGGTATAACTGTTAATTTCACGATATTTGACTGGCAGAGGACAACTATCAAGAATAGTTATCACATCAGGATTATCTTCACTTGCGTAATCGACTTGATTCTGTTCTGTAGGCAATGAATCGTCCCCGCCACAAGCAATAGGCTTATAGCCTACCGCTTGGCAATCGTGTTGTGTAAGTGTCTGTAAAATTGCACGAGTGACGGTTGTTTTTCCTACATTGGTATCCGTACCGGTAATAAATAATGAAGGCATATTTCTATTCTCTAACAAAAAAGTTACAAAATTGCCTATATTTTAACTGAGTTTTTAAAGCTGAATGATGTCCTTGATCAAATTCCCTTCATAAATCCCTTGTTTTATAGCAGAACAAGCAATCAATGTATCGTTCCAGTCATATTGGCTGGATACTAAATCTATATGGTTATCTATAAGTAGATTCTTACCTAATTTGGCTTGGATTTGTTCAAATAGTTTATGCTTAATTTGTAACAGCGGAGAATTCAGCATAATTTTCTCAGTAGAGAAAATATTGATAAGATTCATTAATACATAAGCCAAGTTATCGCTAATATGGGATAATATACGTAAAGCCTCGGGATGTTCTAATTCTATTTGCTCACATAAGAATTGAATTTTTTCATTCTGATGACATAAATTATTCGGTAAGTGTTTGTCAATTAAACGTACAATTGCCGAGAATGTAATTTGGTTTTTTAATTGATATTTTTCTATTTCATTACAATCGATAGCATTTGCTTCATCGCTTAACGGGCTGAATTTAGGCATGATCATCTTATCTACATTCATTTTAGATTGCTGATGTAGCAATGAACCTCTTAATAATACGCTTAAATTAACCGAATCATCTAATTGTAGGAAAATGACATTGTCATTACCAATTAGGCTGCCCAATGTGGATTCCGTAAATAACCATAGTTGAAAATGCTCATTAAGCAAAATCGGTCGTTCAAAATGATTTTGTAACGTTGTAATGATCGGACAATGTAATTCTGTTTGCCCTAATTGAATAATTTCTGTTTTATGTGCGTTAATTCGTCCGATTACACTGACCGAAACGGCTAAAATGCGGCTTTCCTCAAGCGGAGAATGCCAGAAAAAATCTTTTAAACAGATAAGAGTATATTCGTCTAGAATCGGATAGTCTTTTTCAAGTAAGGGATATTCTTTGGATTGAATCGGCTTGCCATTTAATTCGCAAAGTGAAATTTCAATTTTTTCAGGAGAGAGAGTAAAGCAGAGTAATTGCCAAAAGAAATTGGAAACCGAAAGCCCTACGGCAGGACGACCTCTAGATGTATTATTTTGTACGGATCGTTCTAAAATAAATTTATTATCGATAAGTGATTTAGTCAGATTAGTAATGGAAGCGGGTGCAAAACCGGACAACTTTGCCAGATCCGTACGAGAAATTAACTCGAATTGTTCCACCAAGCGATAAATTGTGCCTAAGTGTTGGGTTTTATTATCAGAAATCATAGTATAATCCTTAAATAGACCATAGATAAAATTAGGTCAAAAAAATTTTAATTTAAACACTCCATACGATAATTATTTTGCTTCAATATTGGGGAATCACAACTGTTTTATTTTAATTCTGTGAATCAGCTCACAGAATTAATTTATCTTTTAAAAAAATTGGCGAGAAAGAGAATAAAAATGAATCAAATCATTCACTATAATTGGATTGATACGAATGAACAATTAAAATCGGTTTGTGATAATGCTTGTCATAAATCGGCGGTCGCATTGGATACCGAATTTATTCGTACACGCTCATATTATCCTAAACTTGGTCTTATTCAGCTTTTTGACGGAGATACGGTGAGTTTGATTGATCCTAATACTATCTCTGATTTTTCTCCGTTTATTCGGTTATTGTCGTGTGAGAATGTTGTCAAAGTTTTACATGCTTGTAGTGAAGATCTAGAAGTCTTCCAACATCAGTTTAATCAATTACCTACGCCGTTGGCCGATACACAAACGATGGCGGGTTTTGCGGGAATCGGGGTTTCATTGGGCTTTGCGAAACTTGTCGCTCATTATTTAAATATTGAGTTGGACAAAGGTGCGTCTAGAACGGATTGGCTTGCCCGTCCATTAACGGAAGAACAATTACAATATGCGGCGGCAGACGTATGGTATTTATTACCGGTTTATCAACGATTGGTTGCCGATTTAGACGTAACGCGTTGGCAAAATGCGGTTGAACAAGAATGTCAGAATTTATTAGATAAAAGAAAAGCTAGCGTAGATGTTACTTCTGCATATAAAGATATTTCAAACGCATGGCGTTTGGAACCTCAGCAACTTGCAGTATTACAAATTTTGGCAAAATGGCGCATCGCGGAAGCGGAAAAACGCGATTTAGCATTAAACTTTGTTGTCAAAGAGAATTGTTTGTTTGAAATTGCTAAATTGCAACCGAAACATACTTCACAGTTATTAGAATTTATGCATCCGAATGAGGTAAGAATTCATGGTAAAAAGTTATTAATGTTGGTTGAGCAGGGGGTATCCGTATTACCGGAGAACTACCCTAAGAAAATTATACGTTTGGTTGATCAAGCGAACTATAAATATAAATTAAAGGCAATGCAGCAAAAATTAGCTGAAATCCAACCGCTTGATCTAGCACCTGAGTTATTAGCTAATAAACGGCAACTAAATCAGCTGTTCAGTTGGCATCAAAAAGGGCAAGATCCGGAAAAGTTGCCGGAACTGCTTATCGGGTGGCGTCGAGCGTTCGGTTTACAAATTCTTACTGTCCTATAGTATTTATTTAACCGACATCATTAGATCAAATAGCCTAAAACTTGTAAAATTAAATATTAGTACAAAAAACTAGGAAGATAAGCAAATGGAACATAAAAAACTACCTAAAGCATTAGATGCGATTGATTTAAAAATTTTAAATGAGCTACAACGTAACGGGAAAATGTCTAATATTGAACTTTCTAAACGAGTCGGTTTATCTCCGACACCTTGTTTAGAACGAGTAAAGCGTTTAGAAAAACAGAATGTCATCATGGGATACCGAGCATTATTGAATCCCGAATTACTGGAAGCACCGTTATTAGTGATTGTTGAAATTACTTTAGTGAGGGGCAAACCGGATGTATTTGAAGAGTTTAATCGTGCGGTACAACAGCTGGATGAAATTCAAGAGTGCCATTTAGTATCGGGTGATTTTGATTATTTACTCAAAACGCGTGTAGCGGATATGGCGGCTTATCGAAAATTGTTAGGAACAACTTTATTACGATTACCGGGGGTAAACGATACGCGTACCTATGTAGTAATGGAAGAAGTTAAGCAAACAAATTACTTGCTATTAAAATAAGGAGCTAATCGGTGATCGAACGATTCAAACCACGATTAAAAGGCAAAGAGAATTTAATTAATCTGATGTTTATCTTACTAGGATTACTCGGACTCTATTTAATTGTGGCATGGGCAAGTTATAGTCCGTTAGATAATGCTTGGAGCGTAGGAAGTAGTGTTACCGAACTTGAGGTGTTAAATAAGGCGGGCGTATTAGGCGCATGGTCTATTGATTTATTATACGCTTTTTTGGGTAAAGTGGCCTTTATCGTACCGTTTTCTTTGCTTGGCATTGCGGCATACTCGCTCATATTAGGGTTAGCGAAAGATTGGACATGGAAACGTTTGTTATTCCGTGCTATCAGCTTTATCGTATTTGTAGCCGGTTTAGCCGGGCTTTCCAGCGTTATTTTTTCAAACGGTGCTTATTACGTTTCCGGTGGTTTTGTCGGTGGAATGTTTCAAACGCTATTAGCGGATTCTATCGGGCAATTCGGCGCATTATTCGTTGCGATGTTGTTTACCGCCGTAGGCTTTTATTTCTGTTCCGGACAATTACTACTGCCGTTGTTGGCTCAGTTTTACGATTGGATTGTGGCAAAAGACGAGACTAAACCAACAAATGATCATACGGAGACAGAATTGCAACAAAACCCTGAAAATCAACCGCTTGCTGATAATGAGGCCTTCAATCATTCTCCGATTGCAAATGAAAATATGGAACAGGAACAATTGACCGATGTTTCGTTATTCAATAGACCGAATATCAGTGGTTTACGTAAGGAGCAAGAAACATCGGAAGAGGCTTTAACGAATCCGGCTATGTTTAAAGTGGAAAAAGAATTAGAACTGCCAAAAATTAATATCCAAGGGCAAGAATTGTCGTCCGAATTAATGGTAAATCTAACGGAAGAAAATATTCCGGAAATAGACTCTCAAGTCTTACCGAAAATTCGTTTAAATACTTCATTAGCAGAGGATACCCAAGAGAAATCCACCATTCCTGAGTTGGAAACGGCTGAACTTCTTAAAGAAGAGATTGAGGTGGAATTACAAGATCCGACGGCACAAATGCCTGCTTTTGTACAGGAAGTTAAACCTACCGTTCGTTTACAATCAATAGAAGAAACCGTTTCCCATCAAGCGGAAGAGACTGAAATAGATTACGAAGCGGAATTAGCGAAAGAATTTGAAAAAGCCGAACAGATTCGTTTAGCGCAAATGGAACAACGATCTAAGGCGCAAGGTTTAGAACAGACGTTTGAACAAATTGTAAATGGTAAACCTGAACCTACAACCATTCCGACCGTTAAAATAGTCAATGAAGCGGAAAAGTCGGAATCAGTGTCATCGTCAAAAGTTCCGGATTATCCGAAAGGCTACGGCGATACACTGATACACCCGTTATTACAGCGTAATCATAAGGTCGAGAAACCAACTACACCATTACCGACCCTTGATTTGTTAGATGAAGCGCCTCGCCAAACGCAACAGATTACCGAACATGAGATCGTTGAAACTTCTCATCGTTTAGAAAGCGCATTAGCTAATTATGGGGTTAAAGCAACGGTAGAGGATGTCTTGGTCGGTCCGGTTGTAACTCGCTATGAGGTTAAACCTGCCGCCGGTGTAAAAGCGGCGAAAGTCGTCGGTTTGGCAAGCGATCTCGCTCGTGAACTAATGTTTAAAGCGATTCGTATTACGGAAGTCGTGCCGGGTAAACCTTATATGGGGATCGAAACACCGAATAAACAGCGTGAAACGGTTTGGCTTCGTGATGTATTAAATAGTGATACGTTTAAACATAGCGCCGCTACCTTGCCGATGGCACTCGGTAAAGATATTAGCGGCGAACCGATTGTGGTTGATATGGCGAAAATGCCGCATTTATTGGTTGCGGGTCAAACCGGCGGTGGTAAGTCGGTCGGCATCAATACTATGATTTTGAGTTTGCTGTTTAAACTTTCACCGGAACAAGTGCGCTTTATTATGATTGATCCGAAAGTGGTTGAGCTTTCTATCTATAATGATATTCCACATCTACTCACTCCGGTTGTTACCGATATGAAAAAAGCGGCAAACGCTTTACGTTGGGCGGTAGAAGAAATGGAACGCCGCTATTTGTTAATCAGTCATTTGAATGTGCGTAATATCGAAGGCTATAACGATAAAATAGAGCAAGCGGCGGCAATGAATTTTCCAATTCCAGACCCGACTTGGCGTCCGGGTGATTCAATGGTTCAACTTCCGCCGGCATTAGAAAAACTCAGTTATATTGTGTTGATTGTCGATGAATTTGCGGATTTAATGATGTCTGCGGGTAAAGAAGCCGAAGAATACATTATGCGTATTGCGCAGAAAGCACGAGCGGTCGGAATTCACTTAATTCTTGCAACGCAACGCCCATCAACCGATGTGATTACCGGCGTGATTAAAGCGAATATTCCAAGTCGTATCGCCTTTACCGTTGCCAGCCAAATTGATTCTCGTACCATTTTAGATGCAGGCGGTGCGGAAGCGTTATTGGGACGTGGCGATATGTTGTATTCCGGTGCGGGTAGTCCGGATATTATTCGTATTCACGGTGCATTTATGAGCGATGCGGACGTACAACGTATCGCGGATAACTGGCGAGCAAGAGGTAAGCCGCAATATTTAGAAAGCATTGTCGCTTCCGTAGAAGAAAGCGAAGGTACTAGTCGAGCGGACAGCGCGGATGTAGATCCTCTTTTTGATGAAATCGTCGAGTTTGTGATTGAAAGCGGAGTAACTTCGATTAGCGGTATTCAACGCCGTTTCTCACTTGGCTTTAACCGTGCGGCACGTATTGTTGATCAAATGGAAGCGCAGGGCATTATTTCCGAGCAAGGTAAAAACGGCAAGCGTGAAATACTGGCTCGTTAAATAGCGACAATGTCACGTTATTTTTTATAAAACAAGCGGTCGAGATTTTTTCTAAATATGTAAATGTTGGGAGAATCCGGTCGCGTTTTTATCTATCACTAAAACTACACAATTACTTATAGGATATAGATTAATATTCGTATAAAATTAAGTTCGGTTTTGATAAATTAAGGACGGAAATATGCGTTTAGATAACGAAAGAGAAAGTTCGAATGTGGAAGATCGCCGAGGTCAATCATACGGTTCTCGCCGTGGAGGCGGTCGAGCTAAAGGCGGTATTTTAGGTTTTATTATTGTTTTGGTCGGTGCCTATTATGGGGTTGATTTAACCGGCTTAATGGGATATAGCGATTCATCGTCATCTTATCCGCAACAGCAAACGACTCAGATTCAAACATCAGCGGAAGAGGCCGAATTAAATACGATTTCTCGTAAAGTGCTATACACTACAGAGCGTATTTGGGGTGATTATTTTAAGCAAAACGGTTTAACTTACCGAGAACCTAAATTAGTGCTTTATCGTGGTGTAACGCCTACCGCTTGCGGTACAGGGCAATCGGCTATGGGACCTTTTTATTGTCCGGCGGATCAAAAAGTTTATTTGGATTTATCATTCTATGATGATATGAAATCACAACTAAAAGCCTCCGGCGATTTCGCCTTTGCTTATGTGATTGCCCATGAAGTTGGACACCATGTTCAGAATTTATTAGGGATTAGCGAACAAACGCAGAGAGCGCAGCAAACCGCTCGTAATCAGGCGGCGGCCAATAAAATTTCCGTAAACGTGGAGCTTCAAGCCGACTGCTTCGCCGGTGTTTGGGGCTATCAAATTCAGAAAGAAGGCAAATTAGATGCTGGTGACGTAGAAGAGGCTTTTATTGCTTCTCAAGCGGTAGGTGATGATCGCTTGCAAAAACGTTCTCAGGGCTATATTGTTCCCGACAGTTTTACTCACGGTTCTTCCGCAGAGCGATTAGCTTGGTTCCGCAAGGGATTACAATCCGGTAATCCGGCTGTTTGTAATACGTTTACCAGCCGCTAATTCATGTAAATGGTTTTGTACTAGTTAAATAGTATAAAACCATTTGACATACTCCTTGAATTCATCTACTTTAGATTCATTCCTAATAATTTTGCCTATAATTTACAATAAGAGAGCACACAATGTCTTATAAAAATGATGATCTTCGAATTACGAATATTGAGCAACTTTTACCGCCTGTCGCGCTATTAGAACGCTTCCCGGCAAGTGATATTGCCGCTGAGACGGTAGAAAAAGCACGTAAAGCGATTCATAAAATTATTCACGGTGCGGATGACCGTTTATTAGTTGTGATTGGACCTTGTTCAATTCATGATCCTAAAGCGGCACTAGAGTATGCGCAACGTATAAAATCTCTTCGTGCGAATCCTAAAATTAATCGGAATCTTGAAGTAGTTATGCGTGTTTATTTTGAGAAGCCACGTACTACTGTAGGTTGGAAAGGGTTAATTAACGATCCGTATCTGAATGAAACTTACGCATTAAACGACGGTTTACGCATCGCACGTAAAGTCTTATCGGATATTAATGATTTAACCGTACCGGCAGCCGGTGAGTTTTTAGATATGATCACACCTCAGTATATGGCGGATTTTATGAGCTGGGGTGCAATCGGGGCTCGTACGACCGAATCTCAAGTTCACCGAGAATTAGCTTCCGGTCTATCTTGTGCGGTCGGTTTTAAAAATGCAACGAACGGCGGTGTGAAAATTGCACTGGATGCTATAGGGGCGGCGGAAGCACCGCATCATTTCTTATCGGTAACGAAATTCGGTCATTCTGCAATTGTTTCTACTGCGGGTAATCCGGATTGCCACATTATCTTACGCGGCGGTGATAACGGTACGAACTATGATGCCGAATCAGTGGAAAAAGTGTGCGCAGATATTGCGAAATCCGGTCGTCGTCCGCACGTAATGATTGATTTTAGTCATGCTAACAGTCAAAAACAATTTAAACGCCAAATGGATATTTGCGAGGACGTATGCCGACAAATCGCAAATGGATCGGAATTGATTTCCGGTGTGATGATTGAAAGTTATTTAGTGGAAGGTCGTCAAGAATTAGGCGATGGCAATTTAGATCATTTAGTTTATGGGCAAAGCGTAACGGATGCGTGTATTGGCTGGGAAGATAGCGAAAAAGCGTTATTTGCATTAGCTGATGCCGTGGAACAACGTCGTCATAAACAGCTTTAATCAATAAATTTATCAGAAACACGGGAATAGAGGTATTTGCAAAATTTTTTGTAAAATTAACCGCTTATTTCCGTGTTTTCTGTCGTTTTAAGGTAATAAATTCATGAACAAAACGATTCTTGCTCTTGATACTGCTACGGAAGCTTGTTCTGTAGCGTTACAACATAACGGAAATATTACATCATTAGATGAGCTAAGTCCGAGAACCCATACACAGCGTATTCTACCGATGATTGATGAATTATTGGTACGAGCAGGCATCTCACTTAACCAAGTGGATGCTCTCGTATTTGGTCGAGGCCCGGGGAGTTTTACTGGGGTACGGGTAGGTGTCGGTATTGCACAAGGGTTGGCAATGGGAGCTAATTTACCGGTGATACCCGTTTCAAACTTATTGGCTATGGCGCAAGCCGCAAACGAAAAGACAGGGGTGACCAATGTAGTGGCATTGATAGACGCACGTATGAATGAAGTGTATTTTGCACAATATGAGAAAGTAGGACAAAGTTGGCATGAAGTCGTTACTGAGCAAGTGTGCTCTCCGGAAAGAGCCATTGCGCTGATACAATTAAAAGAGAACACTACAGTGGTCGGAACCGGTTGGGCGGCATACTCGCAATTTTCTGAGGCTAATTTACCGCTTTTCATCAGTGATATTACCTTACCTTCGGCGAAATCCATGCTTACACTTGCCGAGCCGGAACTTAGTCAAGGTAGAGTATTATCAGCACTACAAATAGAACCGGTCTATTTGCGTAATGAAGTCACTTGGGAAAAATTACCTCATAAAAGATAAATAGACATTTATTCTTTTGTATAAAAATACAAAATGTAAGTAGGGTACGTTATTGAAAACGTACCCTTTTTTATTTTGTAAGATCCTACAAAAAACCATTTCCATCGTTATCTTTCCGTATATTATTCAAAACAAGTATGTAAATCATACAATCAAGCACATATATTGAGCAATTACTCACATTTATCGGTGAATTTTCCGCCTTGCGACACAAAAGGTGGAGTGGTGAGTAGATCTTGGAGTGAGTGTTTTTAGATGCTTATTCTTGTAAATAGATCGTTACACTCCATTTTATTGAGCGATTGCTCACTTTATAATTAGTCAAAAAATGGGAACAAAGCACTAAATTTAAAAATTGGAAATTAAAGGAGAGAATGCATGATAACAAGCGGTCGTCTTAGTAAAAAAATTTGTAAAAACAACCGCTTATTAGTAAGACTAGAGTTTATTGAGTTTTTGTTTATAGTGGTAACGACATACGGAAAGATATTTGTCATTTCCTCCAATTTGAATTTGATCACCATCCGCTACCGCTTCACCTTTGTCATTCATGCGAATAACAAAGTGTGCTTTTCTACCGCAATCACAGATCGTTTTAAGTTCCTGTAATTCATCCGCCCATGCTAATAGATATTGGCTGCCCTCAAAAAGCTCCGCTTGGAAATCGGTACGTAAGCCGTAACAAAGTACCGGAATTTTGAGTTTATCCACAACATCGGTTAATTGATATACTTGCGACTTAGTCAAAAATTGGGCTTCGTCAATTAAGATACAGTGTAACGTTTCTTGCTGATGAGCAAGTTCAATCTCATTAAATAGATTGGTATCCGACTGAAATAACAATGCTTCTTGTGAAATTCCGATACGAGAACTGACTTTACCGACACCATAACGATCATCAATCGCAGCGGTATAAACTAAGGTATTCATACCTCGCTCTTGGTAATTATATGAGGATTGCAACAGGGTGGTTGATTTACCCGCATTCATTGAAGAGTAATAGAAATAGAGTTTTGCCATAATCTTACACAAATAAAAAACGGCTAATCACATTAGCCGTTCTATGAAAAAAGGAACAATTATACGTTATCGATTTGACCTAAAAGTGAACGTAAACGATCTTGGAAATTCTGTTGTTCAGATTTTAACTGTTCATATTCTTGGCGTAATGTTTCTTTCTCTTGTTCCGCAGTAGTATTTTTTTCTTTTAATTCTTCCACTTCTAATTGGAGTAATTGAATGGTTTCTACGGCTTGTTTAATTTTTTCTTCAAGTTGGTCAAGAATTGGTAATGACATAATTGGGTTCCCTCTTAAAATACAAATGTGTAAAAGTGTAAGAATTATAACTCAGTTAGGTGTTGATTTCATTGAAAAGTTCATACATTTTGGAATTTTTCTTCATTTGCCGATTTTTTAGTAACGTAATCGATTGCGAGCTGATAAAATATTAAGAATTTTGGTTATTTATTATAAGGAACATAAGATGAAACGTGCTATTTCTTTTGAATTTTCTCGGGTAACGGAAGCCGCTGCGCTTGTCGCTTATGAGTGGATCGGTCGAGGTGATAAAAATGCCGCAGATGATGCTGCGGTTAAGGCAATGCGCTTAGTATTAAATAAGATGGAGATTCGTGGTGAAATCGTTATCGGCGAAGGGGAAATTGATGAAGCACCGATGTTATATATCGGTGAAAAAGTAGGGCGTTCTCAACCGGAAGATAGAGAGGTCGCGATTGCGGTGGATCCGATTGACGGAACTCGAATGACGGCGATGGGGCAATCGGGCGCATTAGCGGTTTTAGCTGCAGGTAGCAAAGATACCTTCCTTCAAGCACCGGATATGTATATGGAAAAACTGGTAGTGGATAGTGAAGCTAAAGGTATGATCGATTTGGATTTACCTCTTGAGCAAAATATTCGTCGTGTTGCGTCTAAAAAAGGTAAATTGCTCACGCAAATGACGGTAGCTATTTTAGCGAAACCGCGTCACGATGAGATTATTAAAAAAGTACAGAAATTAGGTGTAAAAGTGATGGCTATTCCTGACGGCGATGTAGCGGCTGCAGTACAGTGCTGCCTACCGGACAGCGATTTGGATTTAGTTTATGGTATCGGCGGCGCACCGGAGGGCGTGGTTGCGGCTGCGGCGGTTCGTGCTTTAGGCGGTGATATTCAAGGTCGTCTTATTCCTCGTAATCAAGTAAAAGGCAATTCGCCGGAAAACCTTTCTGCAGCGGAAAAAGAACTTTCACGTTGTGCGCAAATGAATGTGCCAGTCAATCAAGTGTTAAAACTGGAAGATTTAGTGCGTGATGATAACGTGCTGTTCGCCGCGACCGGCATTACCACCGGCGATTTATTAAAAGGCGTACAACGTAAGGGCAGTATGATGTTTACCGAAACGTTATTAATTCGCGGTCGTTCTCGTACGATTCGTAAATTGGCTTCTTATCACGATATTTCTCGTTTATCTGAAGATTAAAAAATAGTAATAAAAAAGTCGTATCTTATTTTTGATACGACTTTTTTATTTATTAGCTTACACTACATTTTAGATTAAGCCGGATTATCAATATCAATAAATTCCACGTCTAAGCTATATTCTTTTGCAAGCCATTCTCCCAGTGCTTTTACACCGTCTCGTTCTGTTGCGTGGTGTCCGCAAGCGAAGTAATAAATGCCTTGTTCACGGGCGGAATGGGTCGTTTGCTCTGAAATTTCGCCGGAAATAAACGCATCACAGCCTTTACTTGCCGCTAAATCAATATAACCCTGCCCGCCACCGGTACAAATACCGACTTTGCGAATTAATTTATGCGGGTAGTCTGCAATAAATTCATCGCATAAAATCGGTTTGCGATTAAGTGCTGTTTCAATACGGTTCGCTAGATCTTGTGCGGAAATCGGGGTTTCTAACTCACCATATACCGGAATTGAATTCGGACGGTCTTCTAAACCTTGTAAGTTAATTACACCTAATTTTTTCGCCAATTGGGCGTTATTGCCTAATTCCGAATGTATATCAAGCGGAAGGTGGTAACCAAACAGATTAATGTCATTCACTAATAATTGTTTAATACGTTTACCTTTCATACCTCGAATACAAGGCGATTCGCTTTTCCAAAAATAGCCGTGATGCACTAAAATCGCATCAGCATTTTTTTCAATCGCTTTTTCAATCAATGGCAAGGTTGCAGTCACACCGGTAATAATACGTTGGATTTGTGCTTTACCTTCCACTTGTAAACCGTTCGGTGCGTAGTCGTTAATTACTTTACTATTTAGTTTTTCATCAATAATTTGTTCAAGTTTGAGATTGGATAGTCCCATTTTTTTATTCCTTTTTAGAAAAATAAGCGGTTAAATTATCTACAAAATTTGCAAATTTCCCAAAAAATTTAACCGCTTATAACAAGTTAATTTACTCTTGTGCCAAGGCGGTAATCGGGTTGAGTTTTGAAGCGTTTTTTGCCGGCATATAGCCGAATACGACACCGATTAACGTAGAGCAGAATACCGCTAATACGACAGAAGCGGGCGAAAGAATCATTTTGAAATTTGTGCCCAACGTATTGAACGAGAAAATAATCGCTATCGCAAGTAGGATGCCGATAATACCGCCCAGTAAACAGATTAATATCGCTTCAATCAGAAATTGCTGCAAGATATTGCTTTGTTTTGCCCCGATTGCCATACGCACACCGATTTCTTTCGTACGTTCGGTTACCGATACCAACATAATGTTCATTACACCGATACCGCCGACAATCAATGAGATCATCGCAATAGAAGAAATCAATAATTTCATCGTATTGGTGGTGCTGGTAATTGTTTGTTTGATGGTATCACTGTTCATCACAAAGAAATCTTTTTTACCGTGTTTGGCTGTCAGCAACTCGTTAATACTTTTTTCCGCCGTTTGACTTTCTACATTATCTTTGACTTTAACGGTTAATGAATCGATGAATTTTTCACCGGAAATACGTTGCATAAGTGTAGTATAAGGCATCCACATTTTTAAGCTGGTTTGATTTAGATTATTTGATTCTTGTGCCAGTCCGATAACTGTAAGCGGTTTTTTATCCACCAAAATCACTTTACCTTCAACAGGATCGGTTAAACCGAGGTCTTTTTTGGTATTGGCATCAATCACTACAACTTGTGATGATAATTTAACTTCATCGGCATCAAAAAAACGCCCGGAAACCATTTTTAACCCTTTAACATTAACAAATTGTTCGCCTACACCATTGATTGAAGCGGTTACGTTAGTATTTCCGTAAATCACCGTCCCGCTCAAATTACTTGAGGGCGTAGTGCTGTCCACAAATTGTTGTTTATTCAGCATCATCGCATCACTAATGGTTAAATTTTTAGTCAAGTTTGCCCGGCGGTCACCAAAGCCGGTACCGTTCATAATCGTCATAGTGTTGGTACCTAAGCTATTAATATTTGAGAGAATTTGTTGCTGAGAACCTTGTCCTAGAGCGACAACCGAGATAACCGAAGTAATACCGATAACAATTCCTAGCATAGTAAGCAACGCCCGCAATTTATGCGCCATAATCGCATTGGTTGCCATTTTGAATGACTCAATCAATTGGTCAAGAAAACGTGGTTTTTTATATGCCCGTTTTGAGAGTTTTATCTCTTCCGAATAAGGTTGTTGGCGTTCATCTCGCACAATACAACCGTCTTTAATTTCAATGATTCTACTAGCGTTTGCAGCGATATTTGCATCATGAGTCACCATAATAATCGTATGGCCCTCTTTATGCAGATCTTTTAAGATCTCAAGTACGGTTTCACCACTTTTTGAATCTAAAGCACCGGTCGGTTCGTCAGCTAAAATAATCTCGCCGCCGTTCATTAATGCTCGTGCAATACTTACTCTTTGTTGCTGTCCGCCGGAAAGTTGATTAGGACGATTTAACGTTTTATCGGCTAGGCCGAGCTTATCTAACAATTGATTAGCACGTTGTTTACGTGATGAATTATCCATTCCTGCATAAATTGCAGGAAGAGCGACATTTTCATTGGCAGTTAAAGCGGAGAGTAGATTGTAACGCTGAAAAATGAAGCCGAACTTACGCTGGCGTAAATCGG
This sequence comes from Actinobacillus genomosp. 1, assembly GCF_029774175.1. Taxonomy (NCBI): domain Bacteria; kingdom Pseudomonadati; phylum Pseudomonadota; class Gammaproteobacteria; order Pasteurellales; family Pasteurellaceae; genus Actinobacillus; species Actinobacillus genomosp. 1. The sequence continues at coordinate 702,095 of NZ_CP103834.1, forward strand.
AAAGTTCATCAGATGTCATATGCAACGTTTCTTTTCCGTCAATTTTACATACGCCGGAGCTTGCGGTATCTAGGCAGCCGATAATATTCATTAACGTCGATTTTCCCGAACCGGAAGCCCCGATGATGGCAACAAAATCACCCTGTTCGATCGTAACATTAATGTCTTTTAACACATGTGCAGTATTTTCACCCGAACCGAAATACTTGTTCAGTTTTTCAATTTCAATTAATTTCATATTATCGCCGATAATTCTTATGGAAAGTCAGTAGAACCTTAAACAGATTCTATCTTAATAGATTATGGATTTAAATATATAAAGAAAGGTTACGGAGGAGAAACAAGCGGTCGTTTTTGCGTAATTTTTGACAAAAACGACCGCTTTAACATTTATTCAATCCATAGCGGCAACTTAATTTCGACTCTTAAACCGCCTAGTGAACTTTTCATCGCTTGTACACTGCCTTTGTGTTGTTGCACCGCATTGGCGACAATAGCAAGCCCTAAACCCGTACCGCCGGTTTGGCGATCTCGAGCTTCATCGACGCGGTAGAACGGACGAAAAATTTGTTGATATTCCGTTTCAGGAATACCATCTCCATCATCGTCAATCGCAATAACCAAATCGGTATTATCAATATAAATTAATACCTTAATACTTTTATGCGCATATTTTTGTGCATTGCGAATCACATTTTCCATAGCACTAGCCAAAATATTCGGATTACCGTTAATGAAGAAATGTTCAGGATAGGTAATTCGTTGGCTAATGAATAAATCAAGGTGATTTTGTTCGGCATCGAATTTAGCATCTTCCAATAAGTCGTCCCAAATTTTATTTATTGAGAAAATTTCACGAGTCAGATGCTGATTCACTTGTTGTCGAGAGAGTACTAGCAGGTCATGTACCATGGTATCCAGCTTTTGAATCTGATTTTCGATTCGAGTTAATTCCTGTGATTCGCCGTTACGACGACGAATTAATGCCGTTGCTAGATGTAAACGTGCAAGCGGTGTTTTTAACTCATGTGAAATATCCGATACTAAACGTTGCTGGTGTAAGGTCAAATCTTGTAATGAGGTAATCATTTGGTTAAAACTTTTCCCTACCTCTCGCAATTCGTTAATTCCTTCCGTTTCTAAAGCGGGATTTATTGCAAAGTTACCGGTTGCTACCGCATTAGCCGAAAGTCTGAGTGCTTTAACCGGACGGGCGATTTTCCATGACAGCCACAATAGAATAGGGATACTTACGCCAAGTACGATTAACAGCATAAGCCATGGAGAATCAAAAATTTGGTTGAACAATTCTTCTTGCGGATCAACGGATTGTGCAAAATATTGAAAATATTCCCTTTTGCTGGATTTGACTAAAAACGGGCCATATATTTCTAAATTGCCAAAGCGACGTTGTAACGGCTCGGCAGGACTATCCGCTCGATATAAGAATACTTGAAAAGATTTTATCGTATGTGGATCCACGCCGACAAAAACACCGGTTTTCCAATCTAGTAAAATGACATCAAATCCGTTTGTAGTCGCTACGGAAAGTTTACGTTCGAAAATTTCATCTAAATTGTATTGCATTTCCGTACTGTGGCTTTCTTGCTGAAAAAAGTCACGTTCATCCGTTTCAATCGGCAGAAATGAACGGGCATCAAAATTAGGTATTGCCAGCGTAATAGCAAGTAGAATAGCGAAAGTTAATCCGAAATAAGCAAATAATTGATAAGCAAGATAGTTTCTCATTGATTTAATCTTACTTAAGATATAAGTAATATATTTAGGCATGTAATTTCACACTTCATTTGAAAAGAAAATCCCTCGATAAACCGAGGGATTTAAAAGAAAAGGATTTATTTTTCAGTAACGAGCAAATAACCTCGACCGCGTAATGTTTTAAACCACGGCAAATTATCGTTGCGCTCCGGTAATTTTTTGCGGAGATTAGAAATGTGCATATCAATTGCACGATCGTAAGGCGTTAGACGTTTTCCTAAAATCTCTAAGCTTAACAACTCACGAGAGAGTATTTGTCCCGGATTACGCATTAGCATTTGCAATAATGCGAATTCCGTACCGGTTAAATCTAAATCGCGACCTTCAAAAATAGCTTGTTGGCGACCGGGGTGCAATTCGACACCGCCGAATGAAAGTTGTTTACTGTTTTCTTCCGGCGACTGATTAGAATAAGTAATCACATCGGGATTCGATAAAGAGTTAGAAGTCGTACGGCGTAAAATCGCTTTGATACGTGCGACTAATTCTCGATCATTAAAAGGCTTCGGTAAATAATCATCTGCACCTAATTCTAAACCGAGGACACGATCAATCTCATCATCTCTGGCACTTAACATTAATACCGGCGTAGAGTGTTTTTGGCGCAATTGTTTTAATGTCTCGATACCGTTTAATACCGGCATCATCACATCTAAAAGAATAAGATCATAACTTTGTAATTCCAATTCTGTCAGCGCATCTTGACCGTTATGCACACAATGAATCTCAAAACCTTCTAGCGAGAGTAATTCCGCTAATAATTCCGTCAGTTCAATATCGTCATCAACGAGTAAAATTCTAGGCATAGATAATTCCTATTTTTATTTAATTATGTTTATTACTGTAACTAATTGACATAGTTATGATAATTTACAACTTTATCAAGGTTTGTCAATTCATTATAGCGATTTTATTTGATCCCAAATAAAATCAAGTTCGTGCAGGGCGCATTCTTGTACGGATTTTCCCTGCGCTTTAACTACGCTTTCCACTTTTTTAAAACGTCTTTCGAATTTCACGTTTGCATTGCGTAAACTTGTTTCGGCATCAATCTTATAATGACGGCAGAGATTAACGGTCGCAAATAAGAAATCGCCTAATTCTTCTTCCAGTTTACTGGCACTTTGAGGGTATTGAGCCATTTCATCTTTGACTTCTTGTAACTCTTCTTCTACTTTAGCTAATACGTCTTGCGGGTTATCCCAGTCAAAACCGACTTTAGCACAGCGTTTTTGCAGTTTATTGGCACGAGTTAATGCCGGTAAAGCGAAAGGTACATCGTCTAAAATAGATTCTTGCTGCCGGCGTTTAGTTTCGGAAGCTTTTTGTTCTTCCCAATTTTTCAGTGCTTCTTCACTATTTGAAGCGGTTTTGTCGCCAAACACGTGAGGGTGTCTATAAATTAATTTACGATGAATGTCATTTAGTACGTCATCAAAAGTAAAAGTTCCTTCTTCTTTTGCCAATTGGCTAAGAAATACGACTTGTAAGAGCAGATCGCCTAATTCCTCCCGTAAAGAGGATCTGTCTTTTGTATGAATAGCTTCCGCGACTTCATAAGTTTCTTCTAATAAGCAAGGGAGCATAGAGTCAAAATCCTGTTTTATATCCCATGGACAACCCGTTTGAGGATCACGCAATTTAGCGACGACTTCAAGAAATTGATTGATAGTAACCATAAACCTTCCTATTTATTTGTAATTTGCATATAAAACAAGGTTATTTTGGCAGGTTAGTAATGAGTTTCAACTAAAAATTTAACAATTTATCCAGAAAATTGTTAAAATAATTAAAATGATTAAGTTTTCTAAGAGAAAATATGGCGGCTGAAAAATTAACAAAAAAACGATTAATACAAATTTTAATTATGCTGTGTATTTTAATCGGTGCATTTATTTACCGTACTTATACACATAGCTGATATTTCAGCTGATCAGATCAGATTTGTATTATTAAAGCATATCCAAATCGCCGGAATTATGCTTTAATACCGATAATTTTTTGTCAAAATAATAAGGTTAAAAAATGAGCTGGATTGAAAGAATTTTAGGTAGAACCTCTTCATCGTCAAGCAGTAGTAAATCTAAAGTGCCGGAAGGCGTTTGGACAAAATGTACAAGCTGTGAACAGGTACTATACAGCGAAGAGCTTAAACGTAATATGTACGTTTGCCCAAAATGTAATCATCATATGCGTTTTGATGCACGTACTCGTTTATTATCGTTATTAGATCAAGATAGCGCACAAGAGATTGCCGCAGAGTTAGAACCGCAGGACATCTTAAAATTTAAAGATTTGAAAAAATATAAAGATCGTTTAACTGCAGCGCAAAAACAAACCGGTGAAAAAGATTCTTTTATTACGATGTACGGTACATTACATAATATGCCGGTAGTAGTCGCTTCATTTAACTTTGAATTTATGGGCGGTTCAATGGGCTCGGTTGTCGGTGCAAAATTCGTACGTGCGGCGGAGCGAGCTTTAGCGGAGAATATCCCGTTTATCTGTTTCTCTGCATCAGGCGGTGCTCGTATGCAAGAAGCATTATTCTCTTTAATGCAGATGGCAAAAACTAGCGCAATTTTAGCAAAAATGCGTGAAAAAGGAGTGCCGTTTATTTCTGTTTTAACTGACCCGACACTAGGTGGCGTTTCGGCAAGTTTGGCGATGTTAGGTGATATCAATATCGCGGAACCTAAAGCATTAATCGGTTTTGCCGGCCCTCGTGTTATCGAACAAACCGTACGTGAAAAATTACCGGAAGGCTTCCAACGTGCAGAGTTCCTATTAGAACACGGTGCGATTGATATGATTGTACAACGTAAAGATATGCGTGATACGCTTGCGCGTTTATGTGCGAAAATGACCAATAAACCAACGCCGTTTAAAGCAGCGGAACTTATTGTTGAAGAAGCGTAATTTTATTTAATATTGACTAAGCCACGTTATACGTGGCTTTCTTTTTGAGAAAGATATATGAATACTTTAACAGCTCCAACGATTAATGACAGCCTTACTACGTGGTTAGATTACTTAGAAAAATCGCATTTTAAGCCGATTGATATGGGCTTAGAACGTATTAAAGGCGTAGCACAAGAATTAGACTTACTTCAACCGGCTCCCTATGTCATTACTGTTGCCGGTACTAACGGTAAAGGTTCAACTTGTCGTTTACTTGAAGTGGCTTTATTAAAAGCCGGCTATCGTGTCGGTGTCTATTCATCACCTCATCTGATTCGTTACAATGAGCGAGTAAGAATCCAAGGAGAATTACTCAATGATGAAGCTCACGTTCAATCATTTGCAAAAATCCAACAAAAAAAGACCGCTTCTTTAACCTATTTTGAATTTAGCACGCTTTCTGCATTACAGCTTTTTAAAGAGGTAAATTTAGATATCGTGATTTTAGAGGTTGGGCTTGGCGGACGTTTAGATGCAACCAATATTGTTGATCCGCATTTAGCTGTCATCACATCTATTGATATTGATCACGTTGAGTTTCTTGGTGATAACCGAGAAGATATCGGGCGAGAGAAAGCAGGTATATTCCGTGAAAATATTCCAGTAATTATCGGTGAGCCGGATTGCCCGAAAAGCATTTTACAGCAAGCGAAAGCACTTAATTGCCAAGTGGTTAGACGCAATGTAAATTGGAAATATTCCGTAGAAAATAACCGCTTCCACTGGCAATCGGAATTTATTGATTGGCAAGATTTACCGATGCCGCAAATTCCGATTCCAAATGCAGGTACCGCTTTAGCCGTTTTGGCTCAACTTCCGTTTGAAATTAATGAACAAGTGGTTAGAGCCGCATTGCAAGAAGCACAAATGACCGCACGTTTCCAAACGCTAACCGAACAAGATTTTGCAAATTTTTCCGGAAAACGACCGCTTGCTCAAGTGATTATTGATGTCGGGCACAATCCGCATGCGGCAAAATATTTGGCGGAACGTCTAATGTCACTAAAACAGCCAAATCAAAAGGTTTATGCGGTATTTAGTGCATTGGTTGATAAAGATTTAAGCGGCATCGTAGAGCCTTTAGCCGATGTCATTGACGAATGGCATTGTGCCGGTTTAGCAGGATATCGAGGACAATCAGGGGAAGCGGTCTATCAAAAACTGGCAAACGTTTTGCCAAATTCGACCGCTTGTTATTACCAAACTGTTCCCGAAGCTGCTGAATCATTATTCGCCAAAGCGAATAAAACCGACATTATCCTAATTTTCGGTTCATTCCACACCGTGAGCGATTTTTTGGTTTGGATAGCGCAGTAATTTGTTGTTTTGTTCACCAAACGAAAATAAATTCGAAAAAAGTGCTTGCATTGGTTTTGGAAATCTCTATAATAAACCACATCAGACGCGGGGTGGAGCAGCTTGGTAGCTCGTCGGGCTCATAACCCGAAGGTCGTTGGTTCAAATCCGGCCCCCGCAACCAGTTTTAAGGCTCACAGTTTTGTTTAAAACTGTGAGTTTTGTTTTATATAGCCTTTGTTAATTTTCGATAACGAACATAAATTTGCAAAATATGGTATAAAACAAACCGCTTAAAGCCCCACGGTTTTCCGTCTGGGGTTTTTTTGTGGCCGGTAGATCATAATCGTATCAAAAGAGCTGGTTAAGGCTCTTTTTTTATATCTGTTAGGAGGATATTCCTTGGCAACTTTAGAACAAAAATTAGAAGAACTCGTTTCCGATACCATTGAATCTATGGGCTGTGAATTAGTCGGGATTGAGTGTCAGCGAGCAGGGCGTTTTTTAACGGTACGCCTATATATTGATAAAGAAGGCGGCGTAACTATTGATGATTGTAGTGATGTAAGCCGTCAAGTGAGTGCGATTCTCGATGTTGAAGATCCGATTGCGGATAAATACAACTTAGAAGTTTCATCACCGGGTTTAGATCGCCCGCTCTTTACGCTTGAACATTACCAACGTTTTATCGGACAAGAAGTCATGATTCACTTACGTATTCCGATGTTCGATCGCCGTAAATGGCAAGGTAAATTAGAGAGTGTGGAAGGCGACTTAATTACGCTTACGGTGGATAACGAAACTCGTCAATTCGCATTCGGTAATATTCAAAAAGCAAATTTAGTTCCGGTTTTTAATTTTTAGAAGGTTAATCCCAAAAATGAGTAAAGAGATTTTATTAGCCGCAGAAGCGGTATCTAATGAAAAACTATTGCCAAAAGAGGCAATTTTTGAAGCGCTTGAAACGGCACTAGCCATTTCAACTAAAAAGAAAAAAGAAATGGATATTGACGTACGTGTGGTAATCGACCGTAAAACCGGTGATTTCCAAACTTTCCGCCGCTGGATTGTGGTTGAACAAGTACATAACATGACACGTGAGATCAGCTTAGAAGCGGCGCAATACGAAAATCCAAGCGTACAATTAGGCGATATCGTAGAAGATGAAGTGGATTCGATTCCATTCGACCGTATTACGATGCAAACGGCACGCCAAGTGATCAGTACCAAAATTCGTGAAGCGGAACGTAATAAAGTTATCGACCAATTCCGCTCACAATTAAATAACATCATTGCGGCAACAGTTAAAAAAGTAAACCGTGAACAAATTATCTTAGATCTAGGTAATCAAGCTGAAGCGGTAATCGTACGTGAAGATATGCTTCCACGCGAGAACTTCCGCCCGGGTGACCGTGTTCGCGGCGTATTATATGCGATTAAACCTGAATCAAAAGGCCCGCAACTTTTCGTAACACGTGCAAAACCGGTAATGTTAGAAGAATTATTTAAACTGGAAGTACCAGAAATCGGTGAAGATGTTATCGAAATTAAAGGCGCATCACGTGATCCGGGTTCTCGTGCGAAAATTGCGGTGAAATCACATGATAAACGTATCGATCCTGTAGGCGCTTGTGTTGGTATGCGTGGCGCACGTGTGCAAGCTATTAGCAATGAATTGGGCGGTGAGCGTGTAGATATCGTACTTTGGGACGATAATCCGGCACAATTCGTCATTAATGCGATGGCACCGGCGGAAGTCAGCGCAATTGTTGTTGATGAAGATAAACATGCGATGGATATTGCGGTTGAAAGTAAAAACTTAGCGCAAGCAATCGGTCGTAACGGTCAAAACGTGCGTTTAGCAACCCAATTAACCGGTTGGACGTTAAATGTAATGACTACCGAAGACTTAGATAAAAAACATCAAGCGGAAGACAATAAAGTAATTAACTTATTTGTTTCTGCGTTAGAAATTGATGAAGAATTTGCTCAGTTATTAGTCGATGAAGGTTTCTCTAGCTTAGAAGAAATCGCATTTATTCCGGTTAGCGAATTAACTGCAATCGATGGTATTGAAGATGAAAATCTTGCGGAAGAGCTACAAACGCGTGCGAAAAACGCAATCACCGCAAAAGCGTTAGCGGAAGAAGAAGCGTTAAAACAAGCGCATATTGAAGACCGTTTATTAAATTTAGAAGGTTTAGATCGTCATATCGCATTTAAACTGGCTGAAAAAGGCATCACAACGCTTGAAGAATTAGCGGAACAAGCAACGGACGACCTTTCGGATATTGAAGAATTATCGGCAGACAAAGCAAGCGAGTTAATTATGGCTGCACGTCAAATCTGTTGGTTTAGTTAATCGTTGTGGGGAGAAAAAACAATGAGTGATAATAAAACTGAAGCACCAAAAAAATTAAGCTTACAACGTCGTACTAAAACCACGGTAGCAGATGGTAAAGTGCAAGTTGAAGTACGTAAATCACGTAAAATTGACACGGAAGCGGTCAAAAAAGCGCAAGAAGAAGCGGCATTAAAAGCAAAACAGGAAGCGGAAGCTAAAGCGCAAGCTGAAAAAGAAGCGTTAGAAAGAGCGGCTGCAAAAACTAAAGCCGAAGAAGAAGCAAAAGTTGAAGCGGCTAAGAAAGCGGCTCCGGCAGTTCCGGTTATGCCAAACAGTAAACCGAAAGCGGCTGCGCCAAAAGTAGAACAACCAAAACAAGAAAAAGCGGTTGATCCTGAAAAAGAAGCGAAGAAAAAAGAAGAAGCCGAACTTCGCCGTAAACAAGAAGAATTAGCGCGTCAAAAAGCGGAAATGGAAGCTAAACGAGCGGCGGAAAATGCACGTCGTTTAGCGGAAATGGCTCGTGAAGACGCATCTGAAAACAAAGACGAATTTGAAGAAGATCGATTTACCTCAACTTATGCGCTTGAAGCGGATCGTGATAATGATCGTCGAAGCGAGGGTAACCGCGGTCGTGGTAAAACCGGCGTAGCGAAAGCGAAAAAAGGTGGACGTGAAGACGATAAAAACGAACGCAGTGCGGATCGCCGTAATCAAAAAGATGTGAAAGGTAAGGGTAAAAATGCGAAGAAAGGTTCTGCATTACAGCAAGCCTTCACCAAGCCGGTTCAAGTGAACAAAGCTGACGTTGTTATCGGTGAAACCATCACTGTTGCTGAACTTGCTAATAAAATGGCGGTAAAAGTAACCGAAATCATCAAAACGATGATGAAAATGGGTGAAATGGTTACGATCAACCAAGTAATCGACCAAGAAACCGCACAACTTGTTGCGGAAGAAATGGGTCATAAAGTTATTCTACGCAATGAAAATGAGTTAGAAGATGCGGTAATGGAAGATCGTGACGTTAATGCGGAAAAAGTAACACGTGCGCCGGTAGTCACCATTATGGGTCACGTAGACCACGGTAAAACCTCATTACTTGACTATATCCGTAAAGCGAAAGTAGCGGCAGGCGAAGCAGGCGGTATTACCCAGCATATCGGTGCTTATCACGTTGAAACCGATGACGGTAAAATGATTACCTTCTTAGATACACCGGGACACGCAGCGTTTACTTCTATGCGTGCACGTGGTGCGAAAGCAACGGATATCGTAGTTCTTGTTGTGGCGGCGGATGACGGTGTAATGCCTCAAACTATCGAAGCGATTCAACACGCACGCGCAGCCGGCGCACCGATTGTAGTTGCGGTAAACAAAATTGATAAACCGGAAGCAAATCCTGATCGTGTAGAGCAAGAATTACTACAACACGAAGTAGTTTCTGAAAAATTCGGTGGTGATGTGCAATTCGTACCGGTTTCAGCGAAAAAAGGTTTAGGTATTGATGATTTGTTAGAGGCGATTTTGCTTCAATCTGAAGTATTGGAACTTACTGCGGTTAAAGACGGTATGGCAAGCGGTGTCGTAATCGAATCTTACCTTGATAAAGGTCGTGGTCCGGTTGCAACCATTTTGGTTCAATCAGGTACTTTAAACAAAGGCGATATCATACTTTGCGGCTTTGAATACGGTCGTGTACGTGCAATGCGTGATGAAAACGGTAAAGAAGTGGATTCTGCCGGTCCTTCTATCCCTGTTGAGGTGTTAGGTCTTTCAGGCGTACCGGCGGCCGGTGATGAAGCAACCGTTGTACGTGACGAGAAAAAAGCACGTGAAGTCGCGTTATTCCGTCAAGGTAAATTCCGTGAAGTGAAACTTGCTCGTCAGCAAAAAGCGAAACTTGAAAATATGTTTAGCAATATGACGGCAGGTGACGTTGCAGAGCTTAATGTTATCGTGAAAGCGGACGTACAAGGTTCGGTAGAAGCGATTTGCCAAGCGTTAGCAGAACTTTCAACCGACGAAGTAAAAGTGAAAGTAGTAGGTTCCGGCGTAGGTGGTATCACCGAAACGGATGCAACCTTAGCTGCTGCTTCAAATGCGATTATGGTTGGTTTCAATGTTCGTGCGGACGCATCGGCTCGTCGTGTCATCGAAGCGGAAAATATCGACTTACGTTACTACTCAATCATCTACGAATTACTCAACGAAATCAAAGCGGCAATGAGCGGTATGCTACAGCCTGAATTCAAACAAGAAATCATCGGCTTGGCAGAAGTTCGTGACGTATTCCGTCATCCGAAATTCGGTGCAATCGCAGGTTGTATGGTAACCGAAGGTGTGGTGAAACGTAACAACCCAATCCGCGTATTACGTGACAACGTAGTAATCTTCGAAGGCGAGTTAGAATCGCTCCGCCGTTTCAAAGACGACGTTTCGGAAGTGCGTAACGGTATGGAATGTGGTATCGGCGTTAAGAACTACAACGATGTGAAAGTCGGCGACCAAATCGAGGTATTCGAAGTGGTTGAAGTGAAACGTAGCATCTAATTTCGTTTCGTTATTGAAAGCGGTCAGATTTCTGCATAAATTTGCAAAAATTTAGTAGAAACTGACCGCTTGCTTTTGGCTTAATCGCTAATAATCACAAATTAGGGTATAATCCTAACAAAATTTTGAGGTGCTCTAGTGGTGCCTCGTTGTGTTTCGGAGAAAATATGAGCAGAGAATTTAAGCGCAGTGATCGTGTAGCGCAAGAACTACAAAAAGAGATCGCTGTGATTTTACAACGTGAGGTAAAAGACCCTCGTATCGGTATGGTAACGGTATCGGATGTGGAAGTGAGCCGTGATTTAGCTTATGCAAAAATCTTTGTGACTTTCCTATTTGATAACGACCAAAGTGTTATTGAGCAGGGTATGAAAGGTTTAGAAAAAGCAAGCCCGTATATTCGTTCTTTAGTCGGTAAGGCAATGCGTTTACGTATCGTGCCGGAGCTTCGTTTTATTTACGATCAATCCTTGGTAGAAGGTATGCGTATGTCTAACTTGGTATCGAATGTGATTAAAAACGATGAAGCTAAACATAAAGAGGACGAATAGTGTCTAGACCTCGTAAAAAAGGCCGTGACGTTCACGGCGTATTTTTATTAGATAAACCGCAAGGAATGTCGTCAAATGATATTCTGCAAAAGGTCAAACGCTTGTTTCAAGCAAATAAAGCGGGGCATACCGGTGCATTAGATCCGCTTGCGACCGGAATGTTACCGATTTGCTTGGGTGAAGCGACTAAATTTTCTCAATTTTTACTTGATTCGGATAAGCGTTATCAAGTTACCGCAAAATTAGGCGAACGTACCGATACTTCGGATGCCGAAGGACAAGTGGTTGAAAGCCGTGCGGTGAATGTAAGTGAAACGGAAATTCTTGCAGCATTGGAACAATTTCGCGGCGATATTTTGCAAGTTCCGACTATGTTTTCCGCATTAAAACATAACGGCAAACCGCTTTATGAATATGCTCGTCAGGGTATCACTGTGGAACGAGAGGCTCGTCCGATTACGATTTTTGAGTTACGCTTTATCGAATATATCGCACCTTATCTTACGTTAGAGGTACATTGCTCTAAAGGTACTTATATCCGTACTTTGGTGGATGATTTGGGTGAAGTATTGGGATGCGGTGCGCACGTGACGGTTTTACGTCGTTTGGCGGTTGCAAATTATCCTGTTGAGGCGATGATGAGCTATGAAGATTTACAAAATTTAAGTGAAAATCAACCGCTTGAAGTGCTAGACCAACATCTTTTACCGTTAGATACAGCAGTAGAAAGCCTACCAAAAATCAATCTAACCGCAGAACAGACCAAAGCGGTCGGTTTCGGTCAAAGAGTGAAATTTGAAAACAATGCGCAAGTTTACGGACAAGTTCGTTTATTTTCGAATAATATGCAATTTCTCGGTGTAGCGGAAATTACAACCGATAATGTCATTCGTCCAAATAGAATGGTTAATCTTTAATTTACAAGCGGTCTATTTTAAGATCGCTTTACGATATAAATGCTATGAAATTACGATTTTTAACGATTTCGGCAATGTTTGCGTTATTGCTTGCCGGATGTTCAACTAAAAATAGTACGTATCCGGAGCTTCCGATGGATGCTCAATATACTAAAGCGCGCACAGTAAATAATTTTAATGACTACGTACATTTTCTGAAGCAAAAGGCAGCGGGCGCAGGTGTTTCGGATAATGTATTAAATGCTCAGAAATTTATTCAGTATAATGCAAGATCAATTCAATTAGATCAGGCGCAAGCCTCTCGTAAACGAGATCCTAATACGCCGCCGCCACCTCCGAATCCTAATGGCGTTACTAATTATTTAAGTAAGGTGCTTACCCAAAATAAAGTGAATTTAGCCGCTGAATATTGGTATGAGTTTAATACGCAACTTACTAATGCAAGTAAGAAATATAATGTACAGAAAGAATACATTTTAGCTTTGTGGGGCATGGAAAGTAGCTTTGGGCGTTACCAAGGCGATTTTGATGTGTTATCCGTATTAGCCACGCTAGCTTTTGACGGACGTCGCGAAAAGCTCTTTACGCAAGAGTTTGTCAATGCGATGAAAATGCTAGATGAAGGCACTATCAATCGCTATGAAATGCTAGGTTCATGGGCAGGTGCAATGGGGCAGACCCAATTTATGCCTACCGCTTATTTAAATTATGCGGCAGACGGTAACGGCGACGGTAAAAAAGATATTTGGAATACGGAAGCGGATGCGTTTGCCTCCATTGCCTCTTATCTTTCAACCGTAGGTTGGGACGATGAGATTCCTTGGGGAGTTGAGGTAAAACTATCCAGTCCGATTGATATTTCTTTCTCGGGTATTGAAGCAAATAAGGCTAAAACGCTTGGTGAATGGCAATCTTGGGGGGTTTACCTCGCTTATCCAACGGCAAGAGAAACCGCAAAATTAAGTGCGTTAAACGGTAATAAATTATGGTTGGTTCGTCCTGATAAAGAAGTCGGGCGTATTTTCCTCGTCTCAAATAATTTCCGTACTTTAATGGACTGGAATAAATCCAATAATTTCGGAATAAGTATCGGTAAATTTGCAGATCGTATTTTAGAGAGCGTAGGGCAGTAATCTCTAGCAAACATTAAAAGATACGTAAATAAGCGGTAATTATTCACCGAATAAATTGCAATTTATATCAGAATCAGTAAGCTATTCATACCAAACATAAGTTTGGGATTTTCAGATAAGGAAAATTATATGTATTTTGAAATTTATAAAGATGCAAAAAGCGAATTTCGCTGGCGTTTAAAATCCGGTAACCACCAAACAATCGCAACCGGCGGTGAAGGATATGCAACAAAACAAAATTGTCAAAAAGGTATCGAAGCGGTAAAAAAAATTACGGCTGAAACAGAAGTCAAAGACCTTACAAAAGAAGAAGCATAATAAAAAAAGCCCTGTAGTTAAAAAATTTACAGGGCTTTTTTATTGCAAAAATAATGGCAAATACGGCCGCTTATTAGTATAAAAAATGCCCTCATTTGAGGGCATTTTATTCGGTATCAGGTTAATGTATTAACATTGAGTCGCTTGAATTGCCGTTAATGCGATTGTATAGACGATATCATCAACTAATGCACCGCGAGAAAGGTCATTAACCGGTTTACGCATACCTTGAAGCATAGGACCGATAGACACTAAATCAGCAGAACGTTGTACCGCTTTATATGTAGTATTACCGGTATTTAAGTCAGGGAATACGAATACGGTTGCTTTACCCGCTACCGGAGAGTTAGGTGCTTTAGAACGCGCAACATCTTCCATTACCGCCGCATCATATTGTAACGGACCGTCAATGATTAAATCAGGACGTTTTTCTTGTGCAATACGAGTTGCTTCTTTTACTTTCTCTACATCTGCACCGGAACCCGATGTACCGGTTGAGTAAGAAATCATCGCAACACGTGGGTCAATACCGAATGCTTTTGCTGATTCTGCGGATTGGATCGCAATTTCAGCTAATTGTTCAGCTGTCGGATCCGGATTTACCGCACAGTCCCCGTACACAAGTACTTGATCCGGTAATAACATGAAGAAGATTGAAGAAACAATTGAGCTACCCGGTGCAGTTTTGATGATTTGCATCGGAGGACGAATTGTATTTGCCGTAGTGTGAACCGCACCTGATACTAAACCGTCCACTTCACCCGCTTCTAACATCATCGTACCAAGTACTACCGTATCCGTTAATTGCTCACGCGCAACCACTTCCGTCATACCTTTGTTTTTACGTAACTCAACTAAACGAGCAACATAGTTTTCACGTACTTCTTCAGGATTGATAATTGTGATACCTTTACCTAAAACTACACCTTGAGATTCCGCTACACGTTGAACGTCTGTCGGATTTGCTAAAAGTACACATTCTGCAATACCGCGTTCAGCACATAATGCCGCCGCTTTAACGGTACGAGGTTCGTCACCTTCCGGTAATACGATACGTTTTTTCGCTTGACGCGCATATTCGGTTAATTGATAACGGAATGCAGCCGGCGATAAACGACGCGCACGAGTTGCCGCTTTAGAAATTTCATCAATGAAGCCGTGATTAAATTGACTTGCCACGTATTCTTTAATTGAAGTGATACGTTCTTTATCGTCAGCAGGCACTTCTAAACTGAAGCTTTGTAAACTAAGCGCAGTTTGCCATGTATTGCCCTCTACACGGAATACTGGTACACCGGATTCAAATGCTTGTTGGCAAAGTTTTGCAATCGGGGTTTCAATTTTATAACCGCCGGTTAATAGGATTGCACCGATTTCAACACCGTTCATTACTGCTAAAGAGGCTGCAACTAATACTTCCGGACGGTCTGCGGAAGTTACTAATAAACTACCTGCTTTGAAATGATCAACCATATGCGGAAGACTACGTGCGCAGAATGTTACTCCGCGGATACGTCGAGTTTGTAATTCACCTTCATTGATGATAGCCGCACGTAAATGTTTGGCTAAATCAATAGCACGTGTTGCAATTAAATCGGATTTCCATTCAACACAAGCGAGTAATTTAATCGGACTTTTTGCAAATAACGCTTCCACTTCGGCAATATTTTGTGTGCTGTGTTGGAATGAATCGAAGATTTCGGTTAAGTCCGGGCGAGTACGACCGGATTCATCAACCGGTGCATTAAATTTATTGATAATTACACCTAATAAATTAGGATTGTGGCGACCGCCGAACTCGGAAGCGGCCGCTTCCACACGTTCTTTTAACTGGGTCGGCTTATCTGAACCTGGTGCAGCAACTAAGATAATTTCAGCATCTAATGCTTGAGCGATATCATAGTTTACACTGTTTGCGTATGAATTTTTACGGGTAGGAATTAAACCTTCCACAACAACGATTTCATTGTTTTTGCTCAGTTGTTGATGGCGTTCAACCACTTTCTCTAATAAAACGTCCGCTTGGTTTTGACCGATTAATGCTTCCGCTTCGCTTAACATAAATGGCTCGCCGACTTCTGTGGTCTGTGCAGAACGAATAATCGAAGTAGAGCGGTCTAACGTATCTTCGCCGCTAATAGGTTGTGCAATCGGTTTTAAAAAACCGACTTTAGAACCTTTTTGTTCTAATGCATGTACTAAACCGAGGCTTACGCTGGTTAAACCGACACCTGTGGTGGTTGGGATTAAGATAATAGTTCTAGACATATTTAAATTCCGTTTATGTGAAATAGTAAAAGGGCAGAATGTCTGCCCTTGGAAATTATAATGCTAATTTAGCCGTATCTTGTGCAATCACTAATTCTTCGTTAGTCGGAATTACGACCGCTTTGAATGTTGAGTCGTCCGCAGTGATAACGCCGGATTTACCGAAACGTGCTGCTAAGTTACGTTCTACATCTAATTTAACACCGAATAATTTTAAGTGATTTAACGCTAATTCGCGAACATGACCTGAGTTTTCACCGATACCGCCGGTAAATGCGATAGCGTCTAAGTGAGTATCACCTAAGATTGCCATATATGCACCGATGTATTTTGCTAAACGGTAGCTATATACGTCTAATGCACGTTTTGCTTCAGGTTTTGACGCATCGTCATAGTTATCTTCTGCATAACGGCAGTCGCTGGTTACTTCGGTTAAACCTAAAAGACCTGATTTTTTCACTAAGGTTTCTTCGATTTGCTCCATTGACATACCTAAGTTTTTGTATAGGTAGAAAACGATTGCAGGGTCAATGTCACCTGAACGAGTACCCATCACTAAACCTTCTAACGGAGTTAAACCCATTGATGTATCGATACATTTACCGTTACGCACAACAGATACCGAACCACCGTTACCTAAGTGACAGATAATCGCATTGGTTTGATCTACCGGTTTGCCCGCTAATTCGGCCACTTGTGTAGTAATGAATAAATGGCTGGTACCGTGAGCACCGTAACGACGAATACCGTGTTCTTTATAGAGTTTGTACGGAAGTGCGTATAAGAATGCTTCTTCCGGCATTGTTTGATGGAAAGCCGTATCGAATACCGCAACATTTTTCTCTTTTAATTCAGGGAAAATACGGAATGCTTCTTTAATACCGATTAAGTGGGCCGGGTTGTGAAGAGGTGCGAATTGAATTGCGTGTTCGATGCCTTTAACCACATCATCATTAATGACTACGGATGAAGTAAATTGTTCACCACCGTGAACGATACGGTGACCGATAGCACCAATGCTGGATTTTAATTCCTCTGATAATAATTCATTTGCAATGAAAGTTAATGCTTCGCTATGCGCTGCACCCGCACCTAAATCTGCATTGCCTTTTTCGCCGTGTAATTTCCATTTAATACGAGCATCTTCTAAATTAAATGCTTCCGCTAAACCAGATAATTTTTCATCACCCGTTTTAGGGTCTAAAACAGCAAATTTTAAAGAAGAGCTACCGCAGTTAAGGATAAGGATTAAGTTTTTAGACATGTCAAACACCTTTATTTCTTTGTTTATGAAAGGATTGATAAACTTGTGACGCAAAATATGCGTACATCTTTATAAGCATACACGTTTCATTCACTAAAATAAATTCCTATTCCAAAAATATCCTTAAAAATTGCTCAAATTTTAGGCCTTGTCCTAATTTCCATTCTAATTTGTGCAGATTACCGTCTTTTAATTTGGAAAAGGTCATCAAACAAGGAAAAAGCACTAGAGTACAAGCGGTTATTTTTCTAAAATAATTTGTAACTTTTATATATTGATAACTTAGGAGAATAACTATGTTAAACAGACGACGTTTTATTCAACTAGGTGCAAGTGCGATGCTTGTACTTGGAACAAATAAATTGGCTTTTGCAAAAGCAACTAATCAAGCGGATTTACGTGTTATCGCAACCACCGATATTCACGGCTTTTTAACCGATTTTGATTACTACAAAGATGCACCGACCGAAAAATTCGGTTTCACTCGTACGGCAAGCTTAATTGAACAAGCGCGTAAAGAAGTAAAAAATAGCGTATTAGTCGATAACGGCGACCTAATTCAGGGTAATCCTATCGCAGATTATCAGGCTGCCGTAGGTGCTAAACAAGGTAAAGCCGATCCGGCAATTGCTGCGTTAAATGCGATGAAATATGAAGTGGGTACGATCGGTAATCATGAATTTAACTATGGATTAACCTATTTAGGTAATGTCATTAAACAAGCTAATCACCCTATCATTAATGCCAATATCGTAAAACCGGGTACTGATGAACCTTTCTTCCAACCTTATTTTATTCAAGAAAAAACGATTGTTGATGCGAACGGTAAGTCACAAACATTAAAAATCGGTTATATCGGTTTTGTTCCGCCGCAAGTAATGGTGTGGGATAAAGCCAATTTGGAAGGTAAAGTCGAAGCGCGTGATATTGTGAAAACCGCTGAAAAATATGTACCGATTGTGAAAGAAAAAGGCGCAGACGTCATTATTGCATTAGCACACACAGGCCCGTCTGACGAGCCATATAAAGAAGGTGCGGAAAACTCGGCGTTCTATTTAGCTGATGTAAAAGGTATTGATGCGGTCATCTTCGGCCATTCACATCGTCTATTCCCAAATAAAGAATTTGAAAAATCGCCGAATGCCGATATTGTCAAAGGTACGATGAAAGGCGTTCCTGAAAGCATGGCAGGTTATTGGGGCAATAATATCAGTGTGGTTGATTTGAGTTTAGCCGAACAAAACGGAAAATGGGCGGTAATAGACGGTAAGGCGGCACTTCGTCCGATTTATAATGCCGAAGCGAAAAAAGCAACCGTGGAAAACCATCCGGAAATTGCGGCATTACTTAAAGAAACCCATGAAGCAACACGTAAATTCGTATCACAACCGATTGGTAAAGCGACCGATAATATGTACAGCTATTTAGCTTTAGTACAGGACGATCCGACAATTCAAATTGTAAATCAAGCACAAAAAGCCTATGTTGAAAACGTTGTTGTTAAAGGCTTACCGGAACTTGCCGGCTTACCGATTCTAAGTGCCGGTGCACCGTTTAAAGCGGGCGACCGTAAAAATGATCCAAGCGGTTTTACCGAAGTGGACAAAGGTCAATTAACGTTCCGTAATGCGGCGGATTTATACCTCTATCCGAATACGCTTGTGGTAGTGAAAGTTACCGGAGCAGAGTTGAAAGAATGGTTGGAATGTAGTGCGGGTATGTTTAAACAAATTGATCCGGCTAGTACACAACCGCAAAGTCTATTAGATTGGCAAGGTTTCCGCACTTATAACTTTGATGTGATCGATGGAGTAGAGTACCAATTTGATATTACGCAGTCGGCTCGTTACGATGGCGAATGCAAACTAATTAATGAAAACTCGCACCGTGTTATTAACTTAACTTTCAAAGGTAAGCCGGTTGAACCGAAACAAGAGTTTTTGATCGCAACCAATAACTATCGTGCATACGGAGCAAAATTCCCGGGTACCGGCGATAAGCATATAGTGTTTGCCTCTCCGGATGAAAATCGTCAAGTGCTTTCAAATTATATTTCGGCAGAAAGTAAAGCAAAAGGTCATGTAGTACCGACTGCCGATAAAAACTGGCGTATCGCACCGATTAATGCCAAAGTTAAATTAGATGTGCGTTTTGAAACCTCTCCGTCTGAAAAAGCGGCGGCGTTTATTAAAGAAAAAGCACAATACCCAATGACATTGGTCGGTACGGACGAAATCGGCTTTGCGGTATATCAGCTTGATTTAACGAAATAATTTGCGTGATTTGAGTCACTACGGAATACTCGGACACCATCTGAGTATTCCGTGGTCTTATAGTTGCATATTAATATTCGCTCTAATTTGATCAAAACTAATGTGTTTCACTAATTTTCCATCCTCAAAAATCAACTCCAGTAAATCATCAGAAAAATCATCTTGTGAAGTTAATTCGTCAAGATAATGTTCGGATGAAATCACTTTCACTCGACCTTTTTGAGATTTCTTCAAACCGTCATCCGTTTTCGGATTTTTAAAAATCGCTTTTTCAGCCCCATTAATCGTAATTGAAGTCGCTTTTATTGCAAAACCGAGTGTATCTCGGGTATTACGTTGATAGGTTTGTGCTCCGACACCGAAGACAATATTACTGGAAGCGAAACCTTTTCGTTCAAGACCTGCTAAAATAGATAGCATTTTATCATAAGTCACACCATCACCATAAATTGCACCGATGTGCGGATCTAATACTTTATAGCCTTTAGCATTCACTGTCCCACCAAAGATATCCCATAAGCACTCAATCAGACCTTTACGTTCATGTTCATGGCAAGCGGTCGAATTTCCGCAAATAATTGCAAAAAAATCACCGCTATCCGGACGAATAACGACACGGGCATGAGTAGGACGAGCCATAATTTCATCTTTTAGTAACGGTAAATTAACGCTGATGTTATGCCAAAAATCGGTCGTATCAGCCACTATCGATAACATACTGTCCGGAAATTTTCGCATTAAATAACGAAACGTAGGTAACTCATCAACACCATGTGCACTCATAACCGAATGTTCGGAAGCGGGGATAGACGTGCCTATCAGTTGCTGTGAACCGTAGTAGCCTTCTATAAATGAAATAGCCGGAATCGTATCGGTACCTAAAAAACAGGTTAAATGGCCTGCTCCGGACATTTCTGCCGACTCTAAAGAACTCATTCCTCGCATTGAAAAGTCATGAGATTGGAAGAGAATATGATCATAATTATCGCAAGTTTTTTCTGCAAATCGAATGAGAGCAGAGCGATAAGCAAATGCAATTGAGGCGGACGTTATCGGTTGCCATAAGCAAACATTGATCAATGTTTCCAAATAATTGGTCAGCCAAAAGAAATCCGGATGTGTATTTTCAATTGTCATCATCGGTACTTTAGCAGCAACCGATTGTCCTTCCGGAATAGCTTTGATACGAATAGGTAAATAGCCTAATCGATGTAATTGAGCGATATGTTCGCCTTTATCGACCATTTGTAGCGTTTGTGCAATAAATTGTGAATATTCTGATACAACGTCGGATTCCGAACGATTAAAAAAATTATCATTAAAATAATGGATTAAATATTTGATAATAAATGCTTGAAAGCCAAATGAAACAACACGAGTTAAGTAAGGTGCGTGTTTATTACTACGAGGCGTAAATGTACTATAAATAATTTGAGTATTTTCAGGATATTGCATGCGATGTGAAGTTTTATAAAAGTCGCATAATAAAGACGGGATAGCACTAGAACGCAGAGTTTTGTTTAGTGAGTTATACATAATACCTACCTTTATATTTTCAATGATATGATAAAGTTTATCATATGTTTCATGTTTTTGATAAGTATTTATTTCATATTTTGATTTAAACTTATAAAGATTAAATTATTTGTTATATATATAACGCAAATTTAATCTAACCTATATTTTGATGAAAACTCAACAATCGAACTTGTAAGTGAAAACAAGTAACCTTTATAAATCAATATGTTATATCATTTTAATTCGCATAATGTATGTTATGTTAAATAATAAGTTGGTTATGAAAGTTTTAGGTTGTAATTGTTATTCTCTCTTTATTAGAAATAACCACGGATTACACTGAATAAATTTTCGTGTTATTTACCTGTATCTAGAAAACAAAACCCCAACAGTTTTCACTATTGGGGTCTTTTTAAAGCTTATTTATTAAAGCATTGTAATAAATTACCAGAATACACGCATACCTACACCGATAGCTTTATCAGTTGTTTTACTTACGTAGTTATATCCTTGACCTTCTGCTTTATAGTTCTTAGTTTGAACGTATTTACCTTCTACATAAGCCACAACGTGTTTATGTAATTTGTAATCTACACCTAATAAGAAACCGTGTTTTTTAGCTTTTGCGGTATCTTCTTTATCTTCTGTTGTTTCTGCACGTTCATATAAATAGTTACCATAGATACGTGAAGCAGGAATTACTTGGTATTGGAAGCCTGGAGCTACATAAAATGCTTTTGTACGCTCTGAACCTTCTTTTTCATAGCCATAACCAAAGTCACCTACTAATTTGAAATCACCAATAGTATAACCTAATGCTAATTCATAACCATCTTGGTGATGGTTATAATTTTCACCAGTGACGTAAGTTGAACGACCATAACCACCTTCAATATTGAAAACGTGACCATTAGCTAATGCGGTTTCATATACCGCACCTACACCGTAAGCGTTTTTAAGTTCATCTACTAATACTTCACCAGCTGCATTACGTTTTTCTGCAAAATTGTAGTTTGCACCGATTTGTAAACCTTCAATACCTTTATAGTCATAACGAACTACGCCAGTACCATCTGTTGCGATATATGAAGGTACGATACCATATTCGTAATCGTCTGTTTGACCGTAGTCATCAGCAAGAGTTAATTGGCGACCGAAAGTTAATTCACCTAACTCTTTTTTACCTAAACCTACGTATGCACGTTTAACATAGACATCACCGAAACCGTTACCACGAACAACTTGACCATCAGAGTCTTTTTCAGTTTCTTTGAAACGCATTTCTAAACGACCTAATGCATAGAAACCATCATTTAACTCATGGTTTACACGAACACCGAAACGAGAGCCGCCAGTATCACGTAGATATGTATGTGCACGGTTGCCAACTTTGACGTTACCTGTTTTAACTTCTTTTTTAGCTTGATCTAAAATGATGTCTAAACGTCCATCAACTTGTACTTTCGTACCTTCTGCGTCATATACTGTTACAGCTGAAGCTGATGCCGCGAATGCTGTTACTGCTAATGCAACTAGAGTTTTTTTCATAATGTTCACCTTAATTTTTAATTTTAAGTTTATTTAAAATTACTCTCGATAAGGTGTAAGAGTAATTTTCCAAAACTGACATTTACTTTATAAAAGTTTAAGTAAATGCTGATTGCGAGTGCATAATGGCAAAATCATTTATCCCTGTCAATAGGTAAGCATTTCATTTAAAATAAACAAAAAATCACAATAAAAACAATAAGTTAGTTTAATTCTTGATTTAAAAAAATAAAATTTATTAGAAAAATGGTTATCTACTCCATTTTTAATAAATTTGTAATCTATTGAATTATAAAGACTTTATTATAAATTCTTGATATTTATTAACTTTTTTCACAATGCATTTTTTTTGTGACAAAAATCACATTTCTAGAAAAAAGTAAATTTCCAGTTGTTTTTTTAAGCATAAATAATCCATTACAAGCATGATAAACCATTCTATAATATAGAAAAAATACTATAGTACTGATTATGTTCTCAAATTTCTCTCAACTTATTCAGCAAAAATTAGAGATATTTTCCCCTTTTACCGAAAAAGAAGTTATCGTAAAAGGAAATATCTTTTCCAAAAAACAACAAAAAGTTAGCGATTTTGTGCAAGAAATTACAGATACGGCACAATTACTTGCTCAACAGACAAATGAAGATTATGCCGATTTTTATGCAACTAAGCTACTTCGACAGTTCGATAGTTTAAATCAAGCGGTTTTAATTCTTAAAAAATCGGATTCATCCTCTAAAGAAGTATTTGTACCGTCTTTTTCATTTTCTAAAAATATCCATGCCCTCCCATCTGCTCGTCGATTAAATGAATATCGTAAGGCATTAAGAGCATTAAATGAAAAAATTAGTTGGTTATTAGAAAAAAGCTATGCTGCTAATGAGAACGAAAAAATAATGTGGCAACAGCAAGTCGAAGAAACCGAATATCGTAAGATGAAATGCTTAAAAGCAATTGAGGATCTGGAAGAAAAATTATCGAAAAACTAAGGACGCATTTGCGTCCTTAGTTATCTTTGCTTCGATTATAATGTTTTAGCTAATTTTTTAATAAAATCTTTAAACTCATTACCGAATTTATCATGACGTAAACTGTATTCGGTAAACGCCTGCATATAGCCTAATTTATCACCACAGTCGAAAGTACGTCCGGTCATATGGAATGCTTCTACCGTTTCTTGTTCGATTAGCATATCAATAGCATCGGTTAATTGAATTTCATCACCTACCCCAACCGGTGTTTTTTCTAATAAATCCCAAATACCGGCGGAAAATACGTAACGACCAACTACAGCTAAGTTAGACGGTGCATCTTCTACACTCGGCTTTTCAACCATTTTTACGATTTTAGCCGTTTCACCTGCCGGAATTTCAACACCGGCACAATCTGCTACGCCATAGCTGCTGACATCTTCTCTCGGTACCGGTGCAACCATAATTTGGCTGTGTTTAGTTTCATTAAAACGTTTGATCATCGCAGCAAGATTTTCCGTTTTTTGATTTGCTGAAAAATCCGCTAGGATCACATCCGGTAATACCACCGCAAAAGGTTCATTCCCCACTACTGCTCGACCGCATAAAACCGCATGACCTAAACCTTTAGCTTGACCTTGGCGCACGTGCATTAGCGTAACATCTTTAGGTACAATTGAACGTACTTCTTCTAATAATTGGCGTTTAACACGTTTTTCTAACATTGTTTCAAGTTCAAAAGAAGTATCGAAATGGTTTTCAATAGCATTTTTTGAAGAATGAGTAACCAATACGATTTCTTTGATACCTGCTGCGACACATTCATTCACAATGTATTGGATAAGCGGTTTATCCGCAATCGTCAGCATTTCTTTTGGAATTGCCTTGGTTGCAGGAAGCATACGAGTACCTAAACCGGCTACGGGAATAATTACTTTCATTACATAATCCTTATAAGGTGTATAACACCGATAAAATCAATACGATATCGTATTTCATAATAAAGACCGCTTAATGCAAGCGGTCTAATTCCAGCTAAATTTTACTCATTACTGGCGAAGCAATGCAAGGATTTCATCGGTTTTTTCTTGCATTAATTTCTTATCGCCACGAGTTTCTAAATTTAAACGCACTACCGGTTCAGTGTTTGAACTACGCAAATTGAAACGCCAATTGTCAAACTCAACGCTAATACCGTCTAATGTTTCAACTTTACCGTCTTTGTACGCTTCTTTTACTCGTTCGATTGCCGCCTTCGCATCGACTAATTTACTGTTAATTTCTCCCGGTGATGGGAATTTAGCTAAACGTGCACCGACTAATTCGCTTAACGGCTTACCTGTTGTACATAGTAACTCTAAAGTCAATAACCATGGAATCATACCGCTATCACAATAGAAGAAATCACGGAAGTAATGGTGAGCAGACATTTCACCACCATAAATTGCATCTACGGCACGCATTTTTTCTTTAATAAACGAGTGACCTGATTTTGACATAACCGCTTCGCCACCCGCTTCAGCCACTAATTCTTCGGTATTCCAAATTAAACGCGGGTCATAAATAATCTTAGCACCTTTATTTTTCACTAAGAATGCTTGCGATAGTAAACCGACTACATAGTAGCCTTCAATAAATCCACCTTTTTCATCAAAGAAGAAGCAACGGTCGAAATCGCCGTCAAATGCAATACCTGCATCTGCTTTGTTCTCTAATACGGCTTTGATTGAGTCTTCACGGTTTTCATGAAGAATCGGATTAGGAATACCGTTAGGGAAATTGCCGTCCGGATTATTATGTACTTTAACAAACTCTACCGGTACGTTACGCGCTTTAAACTGTGCTTCAATCGCATCAATAATATGACCTGCCGCACCATTACCTGAATTAATCACTAATTTTTTCGGTGTCAATTTATCTAAGTCGATATAAGAAAGCAGATGTTCTACATATTCGCCTTGTACGCTTTTTTGTGTATAACTACCTCTTTGCGTTACAGGGGGGAAATTGTTTTCTTCGGCTAAGCGTTGAATATCGGCTAAACCGGTATCGGCACTAATCGGACGAGAACCTTCTCTTACTAATTTCATGCCGTTATAATCCATCGGATTATGGCTTGCCGTTACTTGGATACCACCGTCAGTTTTAAGGAACGAAGTCGCAAAATAAACTTCTTCGGTACCGGTAAGACCTAAATCAATAACATTTACGCCCGAATCTAATAAGCCGTTAGTTACCGCACTTTTTAATTCGTTACTGGTTAAACGAACATCGCCACCGACAACAATACTTTTCGGTTTGAGGTATTGCCCAAAAGCACGCCCAATACGGTATGCAATATCCGTATTTAATTCTGTACCTAATTGACCGCGAATGTCATAGGCTTTAAAACAAGTGAGTTTACTCATAGATTCGTCCTTACTCTGTTAGTGATAAAATATTTATTGCTGCGTTTCATTAGCGACATCATCCGCTAACGCCTTGATTCTTTGATAAATTTCTTCTCTATGAACAGAAACTTCTTTAGGCGCATTTACACCTAATTTAACTTGATTACCTCGAACGCTGAGAACGGTAATCTCAACATTATCTCCTATTAGTAAACTTTCCCCAATTTTGCGAGTGAGTATAAGCATGTAGCCTCCCGAGTCAAAAGTCCTAAAACATTTAGGAGTGATGGCAAGGTCAATCCATCAACCTTGCCTAATTATTTAATTAAAGTTTTGCTTGAATCCATTCTTGCGCAAATGTGAGTGCCGCATCTAAATTTTGAGGTTCTGAACCGCCTGCCATAGCCATATCTGCTCGACCGCCGCCTTTACCTCCGACTTGTTGCGCCATTGCGCCGACTAATTCACCGGCATTCACTTTACTTGATAAATCTTTCGTTACACCGACGATTAAATTGACTTTATCATCCGTTACCGTACCAAACGCAACAATTGCACTTCCTAATTGATTTTTTAAATCATCAACCATTGTACGTAGCGATTTTACTTCTACATTTTCAAGTTTTTGTACCACAACATTAACACCGTTAATATTGCGAGCTTGTTTCACTAACTCGGAACCTGCTTGTGCGGCAAGTTTGTCTTTAAGTTGCTGCAACTCTTTTTCCGTACGTTTCGCTTTATCTTGCAATTGTTGAATTTTTTCCACTAACGAATTGCCGTCCGCTTTTAATAATTCCGCACTTTGCTGTAATACTTTTTGCTGACCATGTAACCACTCGATTGCAGTTTCTCCGGTTACCGCTTCAACACGGCGAATACCTGCTGCAACCGCACCTTCAGAAACTAGTTTGAACAATCCAATGTCACCGGTTCTTTCAACATGAGTACCGCCGCAAAGTTCAATAGAAAATTCCGTCATGCCGACCACTCGAACAACATCACCGTATTTTTCACCGAATAACGCCATTGCACCTTTTTTCTTCGCCGATTCGATATCCATAGTTTCAATCGTTACTCGGATATTTTCACGAATTTTACGGTTTACAATACGTTCTATCTCTTCTAATTGAGACTTACTAATCGCTTCCGGTTGCGAAAAGTCAAAACGCAGAATATTTTCGGAAACCAATGAACCTTTTTGTGCCACATGATCACCTAACACTTCTCTTAATGCGGAATGTAATAAGTGGGTCGCACTGTGGTTTGCCGTAATAGCTACACGACGACTACGCTCAACACTTGCAGTAACTTTATCACCGATTGATAAACTACCTGATGTTAATTGCCCGATATGTCCGAATACTTGTCCATATTTTTGCGTATCGTTTACCGTGAAATTGCAAATTTCGGTTGAAATTAAACCGCTATCTCCTACTTGCCCGCCCATTTCCGCATAGAACGGCGTTTGATCAAGAATAATAACCGCGGACTCACCCGATTGAATTGTTTCAACCGCTTTACCATTACTAAATAAACCGACAACCGTTGCTTGGGCGTCTAAATTCTCGTAACCGATAAAGTTGGTTTGACCTTCTACTTTAATGACATTGTTATAGTCGGTACCGAAATTACTACTTGCTTTTGCACGCTCTCGTTGTGCGGTCATTTCCGCTTCAAAACCGGCTTCATCAATCGTGATTTCACGTTCACGGCATACGTCGGCGGTTAAATCTAATGGGAAGCCGTAAGTATCATAAAGTTTAAATGCCACTTCACCTGAAAGTGTATTATTCTCAACTTTAGTTAATGCATCTTCTAATAAGGCTAGGCCACGTTCAAGCGTACGAGCAAACTGCTCTTCTTCCGCTTTTAGTGTTTTCTGAATATGCGCTTGTTTTTGGGTTAAAATCTCACCGGCATGTCCCATTACGGCTGCAAGTGTAGGTACTAATTTATAAAAGAACGCTTCTTTTGCACCTAACAAGTTACCGTGACGTACTGCACGGCGAATAATACGACGCAATACATAACCGCGACCTTCATTTGACGGAACAACGCCATCCGCAATTAAGTATGAACAAGCGCGAATATGGTCTGCCACTACACGTAATGATTTATTGTCTAAGTCGGTTACGTTTAATAAGCCCGCTACTTCTTTAATTAAAGTTTGGAAAATATCCGTTTCGTAGTTTGAGTTTACGTGTTGCATTACTGCTGTCATACGCTCTAAACCCATACCCGTATCTACAGACGGTTTCGGTAATTTTTCCATCGTACCATCTGCTTGACGGTTAAACTGCATAAATACGATATTCCATACTTCAATATAACGGTCACCGTCTTCTTCCGGACTGCCCGGTAAACCGCCCCAAAAGGTATCGCCGTGGTCATAAAAGATTTCGGTGCAAGGACCGCACGGACCGGTATCACCCATTGCCCAGAAATTATCCGAAGCATACGGAGCACCTTTGTTATCGCCGATACGAATAATATGATCCGTCGGTACGCCTACGATTTTGTTCCAAATATCATAAGCTTCATCATCCGTTTCATAAACGGTTACATATAATTTTTCTTTCGGAAGACCAAGCCATTGCGGAGAAGTTAAGTATTCCCAACCGAATTGAATTGCATCTTGTTTGAAATAGTCGCCGAAACTGAAGTTACCCATCATTTCAAAGAATGTGTGATGGCGTGCGGTATAACCTACGTTTTCTAAGTCATTGTGTTTACCGCCGGCACGCACACAACGTTGCGCGGTAGTTGCTCGAGTATAAGGACGTTTTTCTAAGCCGAGAAAAACATCTTTAAATTGATTCATACCCGCATTAGTAAATAATAAAGTCGGGTCGTTTTCCGGCACCAAAGAGCTACTTGGTACAACAGTATGTCCTTTACTATGGAAGAAATCCAAGAATGATTGTCTAATTTCTGAAGTCGTTTTCATTTAATAACACTCTAAAAAATAATGTATAAAGCAAAATAGCTGGTGATAAATATCATTATTCTACACGTTTTTCATTCCTTTGCTAATTGACAACCGCTTTTTTAATGAAAAACTTATTATATTTATTAAAAAACAACCGCTTGAAAAGCTAGAGAACTTTTAAGCGGTTGAGTTTAACGTTATTTATCTGCTTTTATGTAAATTGTTGTCAGCATTACAATTATTCATCAGCTAACGGTACAACTAACATATCAACAGTGACATTATTCATTACTTGGCGAGTAGATGACATAAACTTACTCCAAAAATCTTGATGGTGCCCAGTAATCAATAAGTCAATTTTGTGTTTTTCAACCGCATCTTCCAATACTTGGCTGAAATCACCGGTACCGTTAAGACGTTCGGAAACCGGATAATTCACTTTAGCAGATAGCTCGTCTAATGCTTTTGTCGTTTCCTCAAGTACACTGTCTTGTACTGAAGACATATTAATATCAATTAACCCCGTATAAAGATCGGAAAAATTAACATCTACGTGGATTAATGAAAGTTTTGCTCCGCATTTCTCGGCTAAATCTGCGCCTTTACGGAGTAAAACAAGACTTTCTTCAGAGAGATCAACCGCAACTAAAATATGTTT
Organism: Actinobacillus genomosp. 1; assembly: GCF_029774175.1. Taxonomy (NCBI): domain Bacteria; kingdom Pseudomonadati; phylum Pseudomonadota; class Gammaproteobacteria; order Pasteurellales; family Pasteurellaceae; genus Actinobacillus; species Actinobacillus genomosp. 1. The sequence continues at coordinate 731,770 of NZ_CP103834.1, forward strand.
ATACATAAATAGACTCCTTCTTGTATGCCTAATCATTTCTTTGTTTGATGATACTAGCATATTCTTTTCACGGAAAACTTGAGCTAGATCTCATTTTTGAAAAAACATTCCAAGGTTTGAAATATTTTTTAATTTGGAGCATATCGGCATAAGATTGAAAATAACTTTTTAAGGTTAAATAAACCGATTACCGGCTTTATTATCCTAATAAATGATGGTAAAATTTGCTTGAAATCAAACTTTTACCTATTTTAAAAGACGGTAGCCCTTATGAAAATTGTATCTGACGCTAAACATACAAGCCGAACGGCTTGCACTATCCATTGCCAGAACTGCAGCATTAGCCAACTTTGCTTACCTTTTACATTAAGCGAACATGAATTAACTCAGCTTGATAATATTATCGAACGCAAAAAACCTGTGCAAAAATCCCAAATTATTTTTCAATCCGGTGACGAGCTTCGTTCTATTTATGCAATTCGTTCAGGTACAATTAAAAGCTACACGATTAGTGAAAGCGGTGAAGAACAGATTACCGCATTTCATCTTCCCGGTGATTTGGTCGGCTTTGATGCGATTATGAATATGAAACATGTCGGTTTTGCACAAGCACTCGAAACCTCCATGATTTGTGAAATTCCATTCGATATTTTAGATGACCTTGCCGGAAAGATGCCTAAAATCCGTCATCAAATTATGCGTTTAATGAGTAATGAAATTAAAAGTGATCAGGAAATGATTTTATTACTTTCAAAAATGAGTGCGGAAGAAAAATTAGCGGCATTTTTGCATAATTTATCTCAGCGTTATGCGGCTCGAGGTTTTTCCGCCCGTGAATTCCGATTAACTATGACTCGTGGCGATATTGGCAATTATCTCGGTTTAACCATTGAAACCATTAGCCGTTTATTAGGTCGTTTCCAAAAAAGCGGTATGATTACGGTACAAGGCAAGTATATTACTATCAACCGTATGGATGAACTGACCGATATGGCGGGCGTTACACGCTCACAAATTCCGGTAATACAAACAGCATAAAACCAAACAAAAATGCCACTATTAATTGATAGTGGCATTTTTTATGCTTTAAGGAATTTCGTAAATTATTTAAGAAATCCGACCGCTTATTTATCAGGTTATACGTTATTTTACTAATTTTAAATGCGTCGGTTTTTTCTTGGCTTTTGGCTTATCGTCTTCTTTTTCAGTTTGCTGATTAACCCTTTCATTATATGCTTGTTCGCTATAGTAAGGCTCGTCTTGGAACATAATCCCATCACCGGTTTCTTGAGCATAAATCGCTTCCGTCGCACCGAAAGGAATATAAATATCACGTAACATTCCTTGGAAGCGAGCATTAAAGCTGATTGACTCATCATTAATGACATATTGTCCGATTGAACGAGGCGCAATGTTTAAGATGATCTTACCGTCTCGAACGAATTCTACCGGCACATCAACATCGGGATACTCGGCATTCACTAATAAATAAGGCGTATTATCATTATCTAAAATCCAGTTGTAGTACGCGTGGTAAAGATAAGGGCGCAAGGGTTTCATTAGTCTTTATCATCCATTAAATGTTTTGGTGCGGAACCACCAATAGATTGAACAAAGCTCTCACGTTGGAAGACGCGAGTCATATAAGTTTTAATCGCTTTACTACCGGCACCGGTAAATTCAATACCTAAACTGTGCATTTTCCATAATAACGGCGCAACGTAACAATCAACCAAGCTAAACTCTTCGCTCATAAAATAAGGGGTTGCAGCAAATACCGGACCTAACGCTAACATTTCATCACGTAATTCCAGTAATGCTTTTTTCGCTTCTTTAGACTCGGGATCTTTGTTCGCAATATCAATTAATGAGTACCAATCTTGTTCGATACGATGCATGGTTAAACGACATTTTCCACGTAATACCGGATAGACCGGCATTAACGGCGGATGAGGAAATCGTTCGTCAAGATATTCCATAATGATACGCGAGTTAAATAACACTAAATCGCGATCGACTAATGTCGGTACATTACCGTACGGATTTACTTCCACTAAATCTTCAGAAATCGTATCGGGACTAATATTTTCGATTTCATAAGGAACGCCCTTTTCTGCTAATACGATACGCACTTGGTGGCTATAAATATCATTTTTATCTGAAAAAAGGGTCATCACTGAACGTTTATTCGCACTGCTCGTCATATATATTCTGTCTCCGATTCTGATTGCAAACACATAAATTTTAAAAATGGTCGCATATGGTAACACATTTAGACTTTAGGTTGATAGTTTTAAATTGTACTTTGCCAATAATTCTTTACATTATTCACCCTGATTTAGTTGCATAAATTCATAAGCAAACGTTTGCCTATTATGTTATACTTCATATATATCTCTTCTAGTTTCAAAAGGAATTAATATGTCTGAAAAACCAGAAATTGCTATTGTAATGGGTTCAAAAAGCGACTGGGCAACTATGTCGGAAGCAACACAAATTTTAGATCAGTTTAATCTTGCTTATCACGTGGAGGTGGTTTCGGCGCATCGTACACCGGATAAACTTTTCTCATTTGCGGAAAGTGCCGAACAAAACGGCTATAAAGTGATTATCGCAGGTGCGGGCGGTGCAGCACATTTACCGGGTATGATTGCGGCAAAAACGATTGTGCCTGTGTTAGGCGTGCCGGTAAAAAGTTCGATGCTAAGCGGCGTAGATAGTTTATACTCTATCGTGCAAATGCCGAAAGGTATTCCGGTCGGTACGCTTGCGATTGGTCCTGCCGGTGCGGCGAATGCCGGTTTATTAGCCGCACAAATATTAGCGGCTTTTGATCCTGAATTAGCGAAAAAATTACACGCATTCCGCAATGAACAAACGCAATCTGTCTTAGATAATCCAGATCCACGTAATTAATCTATTTTTCATGACAAAGAAACTTTTAATCCTACATACAGGCGGTACGATTTCAATGAGTGAAGGTGAAGACGGTAAAGTTTCGCCTTCTGAGAAAAATCCGCTACTTGCCGCATTAGAACGTTTAAACCACCCTGCTCAGCTCAGTCAAGAATCTGTACTGAATGTGCCTTCACCGCATATTACTTTACAGCATTGGTTACTATTAAAAACACGCATTGAAAAAGCGGTAAATGAAGAACATTATGACGGTATTGTGATTACCCACGGTACGGATACGTTAGAAGAAACCGCTTATTTCCTTGACCTAGCGCTGAATGTAAATGTACCGGTTGCAATTACAGGTGCAATGCGTTCAAGTAACGAATTAGGCTCGGACGGATTAATCAACTTACAAAGTGCGATTTTGGTTGCACTTTGTCAGGAAAGCCAAGGCAAAGGCGTATTAGTGGTGATGAATGATGAGATTCATAACGCTAAATTTGTGACTAAAACGCATACGACCAATGTAGCGACATTCCAAACACCGACCTTCGGTCCTTGCGGATTAATTGCGAAAAACCGCGTGCTATATTTCCAACAATTAACCGAATACGAACGTTTCCCGATACAGGCTGTTACCCGTACTAACGTGCAGCTTGTTAAAAGTTACGCCGGAATGGACAGCTTCTTACTCGAACAATTAGCTCACCACGGTTGTGACGGTGTTGTGATTGAAGCACTCGGCGCAGGTAATTTGCCGCCGAGTTGTTTAGCCGGTTTAGATGCGTTATTACGTGCTGATATTCCTGTTGTATTAGTTTCTCGTGCGTTTAACGGCGTTACTCAAGATGTGTACGACTATTTAGGCGGCGGTAAGCAACTTAAACAACAAAACGTGATTTTCACCACCGGTTTAAGCGGTCAAAAAGCACGTATCAAATTGTTAGTCCTGTTAAACCAAAACTTGAGTAAGCCGCTCGCCGAATATTTTTAAACAATCCAATAAATACCCAAATTAGTTCGAGGTTTGCTTGCCAAACAAGCGGTCAAATTTGCCGAAAAAATTGCAAATCAGCCCTCGAACTTGCTGCAAACGGAATCATAAAAATGCAAAAAAGTGCTATTTATCCTCCAATTTATGTGCTTGGTAACGGTCAGCTCGGCAGAATGTTACGCTATGCCGGCGCACCGCTTGATATTGAAGTAAAACCGCTTGCTTTTGATGCACCGGTTTTTGACCTTGAAGAAAGCAGTATCATTACCGCAGAAATCGAGCGTTGGACAGAAACGCCACTCACCCAATTACTCGGTAATCATAAAAATTTTGTCAATTTAAACGTATTCGGCACAACCGCAGATCGTTTCACGCAAAAATCACTGTTAGACAAACTTCAGCTTTCTACCTCACCGTGGCAATTATTGGAATCCGCCGAACAATGGCAAAGCGTATTCAGCAATGTCGGTGAAAAAGTGGTGGTAAAACGCCGTACCGGCGGTTATGACGGCAGAGGTCAATGGATTGTGACGCAAGACAGCATTGACCAAATCACGCCGGATCTTTTCGGTGAAGTGATTGCGGAAAAATTTATCCCGTTTGACGGCGAGATTTCAATTGTCGGCGCCCGTTTCCGTGACGGTTCTACCCGTTTCTATCCGATTAGCCATAACTTACAACAAAACGGTATCTTGCGTTACTCCGTTTGTGATGTGAATTTGCCGAATCAGCAAACTTACCAAGCTCAAGCGGAACAAATGCTCGGCACTATTATGCAAGACTTAGACTATATCGGCGTAATGGCAATGGAATGTTTTGTGGTGGGCGATACGTTATTAATTAATGAACTCGCTCCTCGTGTACATAACAGCGGACACTGGACGCAATTAGGTTGCTCAATCAGCCAGTTTGAATTGCATTTACGCGCATTGCTTGACTTGCCGACACCGCAACTCAAACAAATTGCACCTAGCGTGATGGTGAATCTGATTGGTATCGAACACAATAACGCGTGGCTGGAAGTACCGTTCTCACAATTACATTGGTATGGTAAAGAAGTGCGTGCCGGTCGTAAAGTCGGACATATCAACCTTACTCATCCAGATAAAAATGAACTAATCCGTCTGCTCGAACAACTTCGTCCGTATTTAACCGACGATTTCCATTCAGGGTTAGATTGGGCAATTAATAAACTCAAATAAGTGCAAGCGGTCTGTTTTCTTCCAAAATTTGCAAAAAATTTAGGAAAACAGACCGCTTTTCTATTGCTAAAATAGCTAATGGATTGTATAAGTATTTCTAATTTCAAACACAACTTTTTAGAGGACGACACATGTCAATGTTCAACCATATTCAGGCTGCTCCGGCAGATCCAATCTTAGGTCTAGGTGAAGCGTTTAAAGCGGAACAACGTGCGGGGAAAATCAATCTCGGTATCGGTGTTTATATGAATGCGGAAGGTAAAACGCCTATCGTAAAAGCGGTTAAAAAAGCCGAAGCGTTATTGTTAGAACAAGAAACGAATAAAAACTACCTTACGATTGACGGTGTACAAGCATTTAACGCTTATACACAAGAGCTTTTATTCGGTAAAGGGGCGGAAATTATCGCATCAGGTCGTGCAAAAACCGCACAAAGTTTAGGTGGTACGGGCGCGTTACGTATTGCAGCGGAATTTATCAAACGCCAAACGTCAGCAAAAAATATCTGGATTTCAAACCCAACTTGGCCAAATCACAATGCAATTGCAGAAGCGGTCGGTTTAAATGTGAAAGGCTATCGCTATTACAATAAAGATACGCACGGTTTAGATTGGGATAATTTACTTGCCGATTTAAGCCAAGCGGAAGCCGGCGATGTGGTGTTATTACACGGTTGCTGTCATAACCCGACCGGTATCGACCCAACTCCTGAACAATGGGACGCATTAGCGAAACTTTCTGCGGAAAAAGGCTGGTTACCATTATTTGATTTTGCTTACCAAGGCTTCGGCAACGGTTTAGATCAAGACGCATACGGCTTACGTGCGTTTGTGAAAAACCACAAAGAATTATTAATCGCAAGCTCATATTCAAAAAACTTCGGTTTATATAACGAGCGTGTCGGTGCATTTACCTTAGTGGCAGAAAATGCGGATGTGGCGAATAAAGCATTCACACAGATTAAGTCGATTATTCGCGTGCTCTACTCTAACCCGGCATCACATGGTGCAAATGCGGTTGCTCGTGTATTAGGTGATGAAGCGTTACGTGCGGAATGGGTAGCTGAATTAGATGAAATGCGTGATCGTATTAAAGATATGCGTAACCGTATGGTGCAATTATTAAAAGAGAAAGGCGCAAAACAAGATTTCGATTTCATTGCACAACAAAATGGTATGTTCTCATTTAGCGGTTTAACCCCAGAGCAAGTGGATCGCTTACGTGAAGAGTTCGCAATCTATGCGGTACGTTCCGGCCGTATCAATGTTGCAGGTATCACCGACCAAAACATTGATGCACTTTGCGAAGCAATCGTAAAAGTGCTTTAATCACTATTTAATAAAACCACGGACTACACTGAATACACGGAAAATTTATTCTGTGAACGCTATGTAGTTCGTGGTTATTTTTATGTATAGCTTTTAGGTTAAAAAACCACAGTTTTCACGTCATACAAAACAAACTTCCAGTGTATTCCGTGCGTTCTGTGGTTATTGAATCTTTCCTATCTATTGAACATTCATAATTGCTTCAATATCAGCAATTTCTTTCGGGCAGCCGCTTGTCAGATTTTTATTGCCATATTCAGTAATCAATAAATTATCCTCAATTCGCACGCCAATGCCTTTGTATTGCTCCGGCACATCCGCATCACTTGAAATGTATAACCCTGGTTCAAGCGTTAGCACCATACCGATTTCAAGCGGTCGATCTCGCTCCGTGCCATAATTGCCGACATCATGAACATCTAACCCCAACCAATGCCCCAAACCGTGCATATAAAATTGATGATAGGCTTTTTCAACGATTAACTGCTCGACTTCGCCTTTTAAAATACCTAAGCGGACTAAACCTTCGGTTAGCACTTGTACTGCCTTTTCATTAGCAATTTTGATCGAACTTTGCGGAATAAGCCATTTAGCTGCTTCTTTCATTGCGTCCAACACGAGCTGATAAATTTCTCGCTGAGGTTCAGAGAATTTACCGTTAATTGGGAAAGTACGGGTAATATCGCCCGCATAATGAGCAAATTCCGCCCCTGCGTCAATCAGCAATAAATCACCGTCTTTTAATACCTGATCATTTTCGTTGTAGTGCAAAATACAGGCATTTTCACCGCTTGCCACAATCGAATTATAAGCAGGGAATCTCGCCCCAAAGCGGGTAAATTCGTGCTGAATTTCGCCCTCAATTTCCAATTCATAACGATTTGGACGAGTTTGCTTCATCGCACGAATATGTGCCAAACCTGAAATATGGCAGGCTTGCTGAATCAACGCAATTTCTGCCGTTGATTTAATCAACCGCATTTCCGACAACATCGGCTGCCAGTCAATCACGTCAGCAAACTGCTCCGCCACCACACTATCGCCCCATTCCTGTAAGCCTTTGGCATAATAACAAGCGGTCAGATTTTGCGTTTTTTCTGCAAAAACACAAGAAATATCTTCAATATCAAACGCTAAATCTACGTTCAAAGCTTCAGGGGCTTTTTCAATACCCAAACGGCGACCATTCCACGTTTCCATTAGCGGATCTTTTTTACGCAAAAAAATCACACTCTCATTTTTACTGTCTTTTTTAATCAGCAACAATGCCGATTTCGGCTCGGCAAAACCGGTTAAATACCAGAAATAACTATCCGGACGGAACAAATAATCGCAATCGCTATTACGGCGTTTCTCGGTTTCAGTAAACACCACCAACGCAGAATTATCCTGCATTTGCTCAAACACACGATTTCTACGCTCAACAAATTCTTCTCTCGGCAATTCAGCTAAATAGGCAAGATCCATACGATTCTCCTCTTCAAATGTCTGTTTATTCTAACACAAGCAAGCGGTCTGATTTCTCGCAAATTTTACAAAGAAACCGCATAAAAAAAGAAAAGTCAGTTTAATTTAAGATAATATCGTAAATTAAACTGACTTTTGGGGATATATTCCTCTCTCTGCTTGTTTCGCTACACGCTTCAACAAGCTGTCTCTCTCCCACAAGGGGCGAGAGTGTAATATGCAACAACATTTCCTAGCATAATCCGTCTAAACTTTAGGTCATATACAAGCGGTCAAGTTCGCTTGATTTTTTGCAATTTGCGAAGTTTTCAAGAAATTTAACCGCTTGTCATAAACAACTCTCTCCCCCTTGCGGGAGAGAGACAGATTTGAGCAAAGTAACGACTTTGCGAAAATCAGAGAGAGGGGAACATCTGTAAGATAAAATCTGCTCTTAATAATGTTCTCAGTATATTTTAAATCAAAAACATTCTACTCAGGAGACACGATCCACTAGGAAAATTGGCATAATTTGTAGTTATATAATAGAATGTCCAAAGAAATTTATAAATTACAGAGTATTTTATTTATGGAATGTTGTAGTTGTATAAAAGAAAAATGGCGTTGGTTGTGGTCTTTAGATCCTATCGATAAAGAAGGGGACTGTAATGATCCCGTGAAACGTTTTTTGACTGGTGCAAAAGTAACTTCTGTATGTAGGTTTAATGCATCATTAAGAATAGCCTTAGTCAGTAAAATCTCTTTCTTGACCACTACTCTATTCTCATTAGGATTAATTTTGATCCCATTATTACAGATGATTTTAAAAAACTCTGTTTTTTCAGAGCAGACCTTATCTGTAGTCCAAATATTTTTAGCCGTATCAGTTCTTGTATATTCAACAATAATTAGCACAGCTAAATATGATGTGAGAGCAAAAGAACTAGATAAATGTGGTATTGATATAAAAAGTATTATTCGAGATATTAGAGCAGAGCCAAATAAAGATAATATATCCTTAGAAAAATACTCTAATAAATATGATGAAATCATTAAAAATTGTGAAAATCATAGTCGTTCTGACTACAAAAAAGCGCAACTTTATCTAGTAGAGTATTTTAATATAACTGGTATAAAGCGACTATATTTTAGGCTTAACATCTTATTTAATGAATTAATTCCATACATTGCTCCATTTATTCTAGTAGGATTAGAAATATCTTTTTTACTTGATATGATAGGGATTACTAAAATTTTTGTCACATATTTTAAATAAAAAGGGGCTTATGCCCCTTTTGCTACACATCCAACAACACCGCCTTCAACTGCCCAATCTTATCCCTTACCGCAGCCGCTTTTTCGAACTCTAAATCCTTAGCAAAATCTCGCATTTGTTGTTCGAGTTGTTTGAGTTCTTTTTCCAGCTCTTTGCGGGATTTTGGTTTGTAGGTATTTGCAGATTTTTCTTCGATTTTAACCGCTTGTTTGCCTCGTTTCGGCCTGTCGGTTTGTCCGATGTCGAGCAATTCGCCCACTTTTTTGTTGAGCGCTTGTGGGATAATGCCGTGTTCTTCATTGTATTTTTGCTGTTTCTCTCGGCGGCGTTCGGTTTCGGTAATCGCTTTTTGCATTGAGTTGGTAATGCGGTCGCCGTAAAGAATTGCTTTACCGTTCAGGTTTCGAGCTGCACGTCCGATGGTCTGAATTAATGAACGTTCGGAACGTAAAAAGCCTTCTTTATCCGCATCTAAAATCGCCACCAGCGATACTTCCGGCATATCCAAACCCTCACGCAATAAGTTGATGCCGACCAATACGTCAAACATTCCCATACGCAAGTCGTGAATAATTTCTACCCGTTCAACCGTATCAATATCGCTATGCAGATAACGCACACGCACGCCGTGTTCATCGAGGTAATCGGTTAAATCTTCCGCCATTTTTTTGGTTAGCGTAGTAATTAGCACACGTTCATCTACCGCTACTCGTTTGTGAATTTCGGATAGTACGTCATCAACCTGCGTAGCGACTGGACGAACTTCGATGATCGGGTCTAATAATCCCGTTGGACGAACCACTTGATCCACCACATCACCATTCGATTTTTCTAATTCATAATTACCCGGTGTTGCCGAAACATAAATTGTCTGTGGCGCAAGACGTTCAAATTCTTCAAAACGTAACGGGCGGTTATCCAATGCTGAAGGCAAGCGGAATCCGTATTGCACCAGCGTTTCTTTTCTGGCTCGGTCGCCTCGATACATACCGCCGATTTGCGGTACGGTAACGTGGCTTTCATCAATAATCAGCAAACCGTCCGCCGGCATATAGTCGAATAATGTCGGAGGTGGTTCGCCCTCTTTTCTGCCCGACAAATAGCGTGAATAGTTTTCGATACCCGAGCAATAGCCCAGCTCATTCATCATTTCAATATCGAATTGCGTGCGTTGGGTAATGCGTTGTTCTTCCAGCAATTTATTTTCTTTGATGAAATACTCACGGCGTTCCACCAACTCTTGTTTGATTTCTTCAATCGCATTCAAAATGCGTTCACGAGGGGTAACGTAGTGGGTTTTCGGATAAATGGTATAGCGAGGTACTTTGCCCAAACTATGTCCGGTAAGCGGATCAAACAACGAAAGGCTTTCGATTTCGTCATCAAACAGTTCAACCCGTAACGCTATTTCATCCGATTCGGCAGGGAAAATATCAATCACTTCGCCACGCACACGGAAAGTCGAACGCTGAAATGCTTGATCGTTGCGGGTATATTGCAATTCGGCAAGGCGAGCGAGAATCTCTCGTTGGTCGATAATCGCCCCAACTTGCAAATGCAACATCATTTGCATATAGGCGTCCACGTCCCCCAAGCCGTAAATGGCAGAAACCGAGGCAACTACGATGGTGTCTCGACGTTCAAGGAATGATTTGGTTGCCGACAGTCGCATTTGCTCGATTTGTTCGTTAATCGACGCGTCTTTTTCGATAAAGGTATCGCTACTCGGCACATAGGCTTCCGGTTGGTAATAATCATAGTAAGACACGAAGTACTCCACCGCATTTTCAGGGAAGAAGGCTTTCATCTCAGCGTATAGCTGGGCGGCAAGCGTTTTATTCGGCGCAAGCAACATCGCCGGGCGATTAAGTTGAGCAATCACATTCGCGATGGTGAAGGTTTTACCCGAACCGGTTACCCCAAGTAAAGTTTGATGCGCCAACCCATCGTTTAGCCCTTCGGTCAATTTGGCAATCGCGGACGGCTGATCGCCAGACGGTTTAAACGGGCTGTGTAAAATAAAAGGTTTGCCTTGCTTGCTCATATAACATCCTATCCAAGAAATTTTGGATAGGATTTTAACATAAGCAAGCGGTCTGTTTTCTAAAAAAATTTACAAATTAAAATGTGAATCAGATCACAAAATTATTATCGTTAATTTGATAATGATTATTAATAAGAATATAGTAAATGTACTGTTCTTAGATAGAGGAAATTTTTATGCGTTTAACAAAATTAGCTGTGTTGTTTTCCGGTTTATTGCTGACAAGTCAATCTTTCGCATTAGACTTAAGTAAAGAAACCGAAACTTATAAACAATTTGTGGTTGAACAAATCGATCGATTAGTCACAGACACAGAAAAATTTGTTGATTATTTGAATAAAGGTGATGTGCAAAAAGCGAAACAAATTTACCCGCTTGCACGAATGTATTTTGAACGTTCAGAACCGATTGCCGAGAGTTTTGGCGATTTGGATCCTCGTATTGACGCACGGCTTGCCGATTTAACCGAAGAAGGTAAAACGGAAAAAGATTGGTCCGGTTTCCATAAACTCGAAAAAGTTTTATGGGAGAAAAATACCACTAAAGGTACAAAAGCGACTGCGGAACAACTGCTAAAAGACGTTAAAGAATTACGCGCTAAAATTCCGACGGCAGAAGTTACTCCCGAATTAATGATCACCGGTGCGGTAGATTTATTAAATGAAGTATCCACCACTAAAGTAACCGGTGAAGAGGAAATTTTCTCTAAAACCGACCTTTACGATTTCAAAGCGAATATTGAAGGGGCGGAAAAAATCTATGAAATCTTTAAACCGCAATTAGACAAAACCGATGCGAAACTTTCGGAGGAAATCGCCGCTCGCTTTGCTGCGGTCAATAGCTTACTGGCAAAACACAATAAAGCGAAAAACGGTTACGATTACGTAGCTTATAACAAATTGTCAAAAAACGATGTTAAAGCATTAGCCGAGGCAGTAAACCAACTGGGCGAGCCGTTGGCGCAATTAGGCGTTCTCTTAGAGAAATAAGGTAGGAATAAATTATGGCAGAAATCCATTCTCGCCGTGATTTTCTAAAAAATACCGCATTGGTAGGAGCCGGTTTATTATCAGCTCCTGCTTTTACTTTAGAATCACGACAACTCACTGCACAAGCACATAACCAATATCCTTTTTATGGTAAACACCAAGCCGGTATTGTTACCCCTGCGCAAAAACATATCTATTTTCTCGTCTTGGATTTAGATACTGCTGATATTGCAAAGGTAAAAGAAATTTTCCAAACTTGGACTACTTATAGCAATAATTTAACACAAGGCGAAAATGTAAAACCATATAGCCGTAACGCTTATGTTCCGCCGGCGGATACTGGTGAAGCGGATAGTTTGGATCCGCAAGACCTCACTATCACTTTCGGTGTAAGTGCTTCGTTCTTTAAAAAATTAGGTATTGAAAAACATAAGCCTACCGAATTACAAGATCTGCCGCACTTCCCTCGTGACCAATTACAAGACGAATTTAGCGGCGGTGATATTTGTATTCAAGCCTGTGCCGATGATCCTCAAGTTGCATTCCATGCGGTACGTAATTTAGTGCGTGCGGCTCGCGGTGTAGTCAAAATGAAATGGTCGCAAATGGGTTTTAATTCGTTTTTAAATAATGAAACGCCGCGTAACTTATTTGCATTTAAAGACGGTACCGCAAATGCCGAGAGTTTAAAAGATCAGGATAATGTCGTTTGGGTACAAGACGGCTGGTTAAAAGGCGGTTCTTATTTGGCTGTACGTCGTATTAAAATGTTCTTAGAAACCTGGGATCGTACCCATTTAAAATCACAGGAAGAAACCTTCGGTCGTTATCGTGATTCGGGTGCGGCACTCGGCTATAAACATGAATTTGAAAAATTCGATCTGACGAAAAAAGACGACAAAGGCAATCCTGTTATGCCGGAAATCTCGCATACGCACCTTGCCCATAAAACGGGGGTAAAAATGCTCAGACGTTCGTTCTCTTATGCCAGCGGTATTGATGATAAAGGGCAATTTGATTCGGGCTTACTGTTTATTTCGTTCCAACAAAGCCCCGAGCAATTTATCAAAGTACAAAACGCTTTGGGTAATATCGACAAAATGAACGAATATATTACCCATATCGGTAGCGGCTTATTTGCTTGCTTTGCCGGTGTAAAAGATGAAAACGACTATCTTGGCAAAGCCTTATTTGATTTACTCTAAGGAATAGCAAATGTCATTGAAAAAATTAACCATCATCCCTTTACTGTTTGCGAGTTCGGTAGCGTTAGCCAAAACGGATGTTAGCCCGCTATTTGTGCAGCTTTCCGAAGCAATGGCAGAACTTAAAAAAGGCGAAGTTGCAAAATCTCAGCAAAATTTGACCGCTTTACAGCAAGCATTTGATCAATTTGAGGGACATCATTCGGAAGCGGGCAAAAACGTAACGAACGCTTTAAACCAAGCGATTAACACTACGGATGTAGCCAACTTGGAAAATGTCGCTAAGCATCTATATCGTTTTGAAAAAGCACAAAACCCGGTGGACTATGCGGCTAAACAGCAAACTTTCGTTAAACAAATGACACCGCTTTATCAAAATTTACAAAGTGCGGTACAGACCAAAGAGATTAAGCAAATCAGAATGGCGGCACGTCATTTCGGTAAAAATTGGGCAAAATATGAAAAACCGATACGTGAGATGAGTTTAACTCACTATGGTAAATTTGAACGTTCACTGGGCTTAATGCGTATTGCAATTACGGCAGAAAAACCGGATATGACTAAAATCGAACAACGAGTGGCTGAATTAGGCAAAGTAATGGCTGAATTTAACCAATTTAAAGTGAAATAATTCAGATAAAGCAAAGGGCGTTTAAAACGCCCTTTTCCTAAAACAAATCCCAAATCGGCTTACAATCTGCCGGCAGTGTTAGCCCTCTGCCAAGCTCTATCCAACCGGTCGGGTAATGGAAATCCGAACCGACCGAAGCATATAAATCAAACTCTTTTGCCCAACGTGCGATCAGTTGGCGTTGATCCGGTGTTTGCCCGCAACCGGCGACCTCAATACCATCACCGCTGGCTAATTTAAAGTCAGCGATTAAGCGGCGAATCCAACGTCCGGTTAATTTATAACGCAACGGATGAGCAATGCAAATCACGCCGCCTGCCTGATGTGTGACTTCAATCGCCTCTTCCAAACTACACCACATCGGCTTGACGTAAGCCGGTTTACCGCCTCCGAGATATTTTTTAAAGGCGTGTTCTATATTTCGTACATGACCGTTTTCGTGTAAAAAACGCCCGTAATGCGCACGAGTAACCTCTCCGCTTGCTAACGCTTTTGCCCCTTCGTAAGCATTTGGAATACCGGCTTTTGCAAGTTTCTCGCCGATTTCGACCGCTCTTTGCTCACGAAGTAACGCTTGCTTATCTAACAATGCCACTAATGCAGGATGCGTTTCATCCACATTTAAAGCGGCAAGATGAATACATTTTTCTTCCCAAACAATAGAAATTTCTACGCCTGCGATAAAGCGAATCGGTTGCCCTTGTGCTGCGTGTTTTGCTTCTCGAATCCCCGCTACCGTATCGTGATCGGTTAAGGCAAGCATTTCGATTTGTTGCTCTAACGCACGCTGAACCAATTCGGTCGGGCTAAGCATACCGTCCGATGCGGTGCTGTGTGAATGTAAATCATATTTCATGCGTTAAAGTAATCCTGCTTGAATGAAAAATTGTCGATACGCCTCAATTTTCTTAGCTAAACTCAATGGATAAGCCCGAGAGGTAGAAGGCAAGCGGTAAAGGAAAAGTTCACGTTCGGCACAGTACGGATAGTGAATCCATTCATTCGTTTTCGGTGCTTTAATTTTTTCATTTAATAAACCGAGTAACGTATCTGTTGCCAAACCGCCGGTGGTAAAAATCCATTTTACCTGGGGTAACGTTTTTAATAATTGCGGCATATCTACCGGATCAACGATTTTTAGATCCTTATCCGAAGCGTTACCCTTTAAGCGAATTGCCGTTTGTGCCGATGAACACAACGCAATGCCCTTTTCTCGTAAAAACGCTTCGATTTTTATCGGATCAAAACGTTTTTCATCTCCGACACGGAAATGGTCGGTATCATCATAGAAAACCGCGCCCATAATACGCCACATATCGTTTTGGAAATTCGGGTAATGAAATTCCATACAGCGTTTTTCGCCTGTCGGCGGAAAAGTCCCCATCATCACTACGGTTGCAGAGGTCGGTAGCACAGGTTCAAACGGATGATGTTCTAAAGGTTGTTGCATAGCCGTTTTCTCCCACTTATTTAATTAATGCCTTTAGCATTTCCAACTTCGCCGCTTTATCCATACCCTGTTCCGCCACTTGGTTTAAGGCTGAAACTAGCTGCTCGCTTTGCGCATTAGCGGTGTGTTTAACTACCTGAAATTCCGCAATTTGTGCAGCGTAAGCGGTCAAATTTTCCAATAATTTTACCTTTTCCGGATTATCGTGATGAATTTGGAATAAGCTATCAATCGCTTCGGCAAATTGTGCCGATTTGGCATCTATCTGCTGATGACAATATTTCTGCCATTTAATCTGTTCCGCTCGGCTCAATGTTTCGGGATAATGTCTGGCTCGATAATGAAATAACAAAGCTTCTACTCGTTCATCGGCGAATTGTAAGCCGTGATGCGCCAATTCTTGCGGCGGTAACGTACGCAAAATCGCCATATTATTTTTATCTGCCGGTGAGAAAAAGCCGTCATACAGAGTCGTTTCCACATTCGCAGAAGGTTCAAAGCGCCGTTCTTCCATAAAAATTTCGGTCACTTTCTCACGCACTAAACTTTTATTCGCTTTCAGTAATTTGAGATTTTCCAAACAACGCTCACGATCAATGCCTAAGCGAGCCGCATTTTCAGGCAACAACACTTTTGCCGGTGCAATAATCGGACAACGATTGATATGCACCCCTTTTAGCGGCACGGGTGCAACACTTTCAGCTAACTCTTCTTTTTTAGTGTATAAACGAGTACGCAATTCTTCCACCGAATCTGTCAGTAAGGCACTGACATCGCCGGATAGATCGCAACATAATACTTGATTTTGATTGGTCGGATGCCATGCTATCGGTGCGATCCATGCGGTATTGCCTCGTGCATTACCGAACATACCGGAAACGTGTACCAACGGGGTCATTTCACCGGTATCGATCATTTTCTCAATTTCCTTCTTACCACGATTCTCAAAGAAAAATTGGAAAAGTTTCGGCTGTTTTTGCTTAATTAATTTCGCCATCGCAATCGTGGCATAAACGTCCGCCATTGCATCATGCGCATTTTCATGAGCAATGCCGTTCGCTTTGGTGAGATTCTCTAATTTGAAATTCGGCACACCGTTTTCATCAGTTATCCATTCAATTCCGTTCGGACGCAAGGCGTAACAAGCTCGTACAAGGTCCAATAGATCCCAACGTGAATTACCGTTTTTCCAACTATATTCATACGGATCAAAAAAATTGCGGAAAAAGGTATAACGGGTCATTTCGTCATCATAACGAATATTGTTATAGCCTAAAATACAGGTATTCGGTTGGCTAAATTCAGCGTGGATTCGTGCGGCAAATTCCGGTTCCGGCACACCTTCAGCGTTACACTGTTGCGGAGTAATACCGGTTACCATCACCGCTTCGGGCGAGGGTAAATAATCCGGTGTTTGCTTACAATAAAACATCACCGGCTCACCAATAACGTTAAAATCGCTATCGGTACGAATACCGGCAAACTGCGCCGGACGATCTAACGCCGGACTCACACCGAAACTTTCGTAATCATAAAAGAAAAAAGTAAGATTCTTATTCATTGATCGCTTAAATTTAGGAAAAATTAGTTATATTGTAGCATAGCTAAGCGGTTAAATTTGCAGGAAATTTTACAAATTAAGGGAATTGCGGACATAAAAAAACCCGACACCAAGAAAGCGATGCCGGGGGAGGTCTTACCTAAGGAAATGAAAAAAACTGCTTAAATTCTGTCAGTTAGCGTTATATATGACTAAGCGATTTTTAAAAAGTTCATAATATTTTAATAAAAAATGATCTTTTTTATTTTATTTCCTCATTTTTCTTTTTCAAAAGGCTATCCTCTCGTTTTGCTTCTTCGTGGATTCGTTGTCTGAAACGTCCGGCAGCCAAATGATAAAACGGTTTTGGACAAAAATAACGAGAAACAATGGAGGAAATTAAACTTGCAATAAGTACCCAAAAAAGTACCGGCTGGCTTCCGGTCATTTCCATCACGACTACACTGGCACTTATCGGTGATTGCGTCGCACCGGCAAGAAACGCCGCCATACACAGTAATACCAATAATCTTTGATCGACTAAACCCCCGCTAAAAAACCATATCTCGCTACCAATTCCTGCCCCGATAGTCAGTGACGGGGTAAATATACCGCCGGCAATTCCGGTCCAGTAAGTTGTTACCGTTGCAAAAAGTTTAGCAATTCCGACAGCTTGCGGGGTAATTTCCTCTCCTTTTAATGCTCTTGCAACAACATCATAACCCGTTCCATAAGTTTGACCTTGCGTATAATGCCCTAATGTCGCAAGAATAAGTCCTAAGATGAATGCAATATAGATCGGATGACGACGAACCCAACTTCTGATTTTAGGTGGAGAAATACCGGCAACACCTTTCGCTAATAAACGGGCGAATACGCCGCCCAGTATTCCGCACACCACGCCGCATAATGCAACCCATAAGATCATTTTAGGGACAGAAGACGCACCTTGATACTGGGGAAAATACGGATTATTTCCTTCAATCGCAATTAAAATAAATCCGGAGGCTAACACACCGAGAACAACTCGTCTGCCCCAACGCAATAATACGCCTCGTCCTAATTCTTCAATGGCAAAAATCACACCGGCAAGCGGGGCGTTAAAGGCTGCCGCTAATCCACCGCCGGCTCCTGCCGCCATAAGCTCGTTTGCACTTAAACCTTTAAAGGCATAGCCGTGTTTATGACAGAAATTGCCCCAAGCCAACATTACCGCCGCACCGACTTGTACGGAAGGACCTTCCCGTCCGACGGAAGCCCCGCATACCATGGCTAAAAAAGTAAGCGGAATTTTCCAAAGCGTTTGCCAAAATGCGACTAATTTACTTTTCAGCGCACCGTGCGGCAGGCTCATTGAGGCTATCACTTGCGGAATACCGCTTCCCGCTACATAAGGCGTATATTTCGTAGTAAACCAAGCTAATGCAGCCATTCCCAACGGCATGACAAACCAAACGGCTAACGGATATTTAGCCGTCCATTGTGCATTCAAATGTAAACCGAATTCGGCTAATTTGGCAAAACCTAGCGAAAAGAATGCCACCAAAGCGGCTCCGATAAGCAAACAAGCAAATTCAATGCTTTTTCGAGAAATCTGATGTGTTTGGTGAATTTTTCTATGTAAAAACCGATGGAATCTAAAGGTTAAAGTTTTAGAATGAGTGAACATATTTTAAGGAAATAATAAATTTTTGCTAAGGATAAAGATTCATCAAGGATTTGCAATATTTTCCCCGCATTTTTTTTCTCAATCTAAAGCAAATAGTATAATCCGGCGTAAATATCCAAAAAAATCGACAATTTCCTTTATTTCCTTACTTATTCTTGTAAAATACCGAACGATTATATTCTATAAAACTTACCATAAAGATTGAGGTATTCAATGTCTAAATTTCCAACAGTTTCGGAAATCCTATCGGGCAAAGTAGCGGTAGGCGAAGAAGTTGCGGTACGCGGTTGGGTACGTACCCGCCGTGACTCAAAAGCAGGTTTATCATTTTTAGCCGTTTATGACGGTTCTTGTTTTGATCCGATCCAAGCGATCATTAATAACGATTTAGCAAATTATAACGATGAAGTTTTACGTTTAACCGCTGGTTGTTCAGTTATCGTCACCGGTAAAGTGGTTGAATCTCCGGCAGAAGGTCAAGCGGTCGAATTACACGCAACACAGGTGGAAGTGGTGGGTTGGGTTGAAGATCCGGATACTTATCCGATGGCGGCAAAACGTCACTCTATCGAATATTTACGTGAAGTGGCGCATTTACGCCCTCGTACCAACTTAATCGGTGCGGTTGCGCGCGTTCGCCACTGCTTAGCGCAAGCGATTCACCGTTTCTTTAACGAGCAAGGTTTCTACTGGGTAGCAACTCCGCTTATTACGGCATCGGATACGGAAGGTGCGGGCGAAATGTTCCGTGTTTCAACATTAGATTTAGAAAACTTACCGCGCACCGAGGAAGGTAAAGTCGATTTCAGCCAAGACTTCTTCGGTAAAGAGTCTTTCTTAACCGTATCAGGTCAGTTAAACGGTGAAACTTACGCTTGTGCATTAAGCAAAGTATATACGTTCGGCCCGACATTCCGTGCGGAAAACTCAAATACCACTCGCCACTTAGCGGAGTTCTGGATGGTTGAGCCGGAATTTGCATTCGCAACTTTAGCGGACAATGCCAAATTAGCGGAAGATATGCTGAAATATGTGTTTAAATCGGTACTTGAAGAGCGTAAAGACGATATGCAATTCTTCGCAAAACACATTGATAAAGATGTGATTACTCGCTTAGAAAACTTTATCGCTGCACCGTTTGCGCAAGTTGATTACACAGATGCGATTGAAATCCTATTAAAATCAGGTAAAGAATTCGAATTCCCGGTTTCGTGGGGTATCGATCTTTCTTCTGAACACGAACGTTTCTTAGCGGAAGAATACTTCAAATCGCCGGTGGTTGTGAAAAACTATCCGAAAGACATTAAAGCATTCTATATGCGTTTAAACGATGACGGTAAAACTGTAGCTGCAATGGATGTATTAGCACCGGGAATCGGTGAAATTATCGGTGGTTCACAACGTGAAGAACGTTTAGACGTATTAGACGCTCGTATGGTTGAAATGGGCTTAAATCCGGAAGATTACTGGTGGTATCGTGATTTACGTAAATACGGTACAGTTCCACACTCTGGCTTCGGCTTAGGTTTTGAACGTTTAATCGTTTATGTAACCGGTTTACAAAATATCCGTGAAGTAATTCCGTTCCCACGTGCACCACGTAATGCGAATTTCTAATCGAAACTAACGAAAAAGGGCGAATAAATTATTCGCCCTTTTGCATATAAGCGGTCAAAATTTGCAAAAAATCAGCAAAATTTAACCGCTTGTTGATCTACCCTATCCCATCAATGTTTTATTCGGTTCTTTGGCGATTTCTCTTGCCAATTTCGGTACTAAATAACCCGAACTAATGCGTTGCAATTCTTTATAAATTTCCGCCGCTTGTCGATCTTCAATAAAGAAATGGCTTGCGCCCTCCACTCTATCCAACAAATGTAAATAATACGGCAATACACCGCTATCAAATAATTTATCGCTTAATGCTTTCAATGTTTGCGCATTATCGTTTACTCCTTTGAGTAAAACGGATTGATTGAGTAACACAACATTTGCTTGGCGTAACTTATTCAACCTTTCGACTAAAACCTCATCCACTTCGTTAGGGTGATTGATATGAGTCACCATTACCACTTTTAAACGAGATTTTGATAATCGGTCACATAATTGCTCGGTGATACGACTTGGAATGACCACCGGTAAACGGGTATGAATGCGTAAGGTTTTAATATGCGGAAGCTGTTCTAAAGCGGAAATCAACCAATCTAATTCGCTGTCTTTTGCCATTAACGGATCGCCACCGGAGAAAATCACCTCTTCTAATTCCGTATGTGCAGCGATGTAGTCCAGTCCTTGTTGCCAAACCGCCTTACCGCTTTTTACTTCATCATAAGGAAAATGACGACGGAAGCAGTAACGGCAATTAATTGCACAGCTATTTTTAATCATAAATAACAGACGGTTATGATACTTATGCAAAATATTCGGTGCAGGGCTGTGCTGCTCTTCCAATGGATCTTTCACAAAGCCTTCTACCTGTACAAACTCTTCCGCCGCAGACATTGCCTGTAAAAAAAGCGGGTCATTTTTATCGCCCTTTTGCATTCTTTCCACAAACGGACGAGGCACACGTAATGCGAACAATTTACGTGCTGTTATTGCCGTTTCAAACTCTTTCGGATTAAGCTCAAGATGTTCTAACAAAGTGATAGGATCATTGAAAGCCTGTGACAATTCAATAAGCCATTGGGGTTTGGAAGATTCAATTAGGATTGGTTGCATAATTCGTAGAGGCGTACTGCATACGCCCTGAAATTAATAGAAAAACAAAAAAGGGCGTAATGCTACGCCCCTCCGCAAAATAAGAAATTATTGTACTAATTTACACGCAAGCGGTGAACCGTTCGGATTAACCATTACAACCGGTGCAGACGGACTACCTTGTGCTGCAATTAAATACTGCACGCCGGAAATACAATAACGGCGATAGCCGTCTGTTTTTTCAACTAAGAACGGATCAACTTGACCACCAATGCTCTTAAATGTCGCTACTGCAGCCAGTACGGTATTTGCAGCATTTTGTGCATTTTCAACCGCTTGCGGCTGAGCAGTCGCCGCCGCCTGTTGTGTTTGAGTTTGTGCTTGAGCTGCTGTCGGAGCAAGCATTTCACTTAGCACATAACCTGCCGCCGCACCGGTTGCGAAACTCGCTAAACGGTTTCCACCATTTGCTTGCGGCTGTTGATTTGGAATCGCACGATTTTGTGTGTTATCAAATGTTGCATCTTTTTGCGTATTTGATTGAATAGATTGCGTTTTTTGTGCCGCAATCGGTTTACCCGTTACCGAACGAGATGAGCCGCCGCGCTTTGCTTCCGCAACGGTTGCGATAGATAATGCGATGATTGCAGAAAGAGTAATAACTTTTTTCATTGAATTTCCCTTATCAATAAGATTTTTGAAGTATAGCGTAAAAACTTTTAGAGATCTTTCGCTAATTGCTGTATTATATGGGTCTTTTTGACAAATCCAATAGCGGATTTTTAAATTTTGTTAATTTCTTGTTAATTATTGAGGAAACAATGGCTAGCTACAGCACTAATGACTTCAAACCGGGTTTAAAATTCATCCAAGATGGCGAACCTTGTGTAATCGTTGAAAACGAATTCGTTAAACCGGGTAAAGGTCAAGCATTTACCCGTACTAAAATCCGTAAATTAATCTCTGGTAAAGTATTAGAGATTAACTTCAAATCAGGTACTTCTGTTGAAGCGGCGGATGTTGTTGATTATAACTACACTTATTCATATAAAGACGAAGATTTCTGGTACTTTATGCACCCGGAAACATTCGAACAAATCTCTGTAGATGAAAAAGCATTAGGCGACAACGACAAATGGTTAGTTGATCAAGCCGAATGTATCATCACATTATGGAACGGTTCTGCAATTTCTGTAACTCCACCAAACTTCGTTGAATTAGAAGTGGTTGAAACCGATCCGGGTTTAAAAGGTGACACGGCAGGTACCGGTGGTAAACCGGCTACATTAAGCACCGGTGCGGTTGTTCGCGTACCGTTATTCGTACAAATCGGCGAAGTAATCCGTGTTGATACTCGTTCAGGCGAATACGTTTCACGTGTAAAATAATCTGATTTTATAAAAATCTAAGCGGTCGAATTTCTTGCAAATTTTGCAAACAATTCGACCGCTTTTTTATGATTTTACCCCACCGAATAAATGCCAAATATTGCTGTATAAAGATGAAAGCGGATCTACTTTTTTATTTAATTCACTTTCTCCAGCACTTAATTCATTTTCTTCTGATTTATTTTCTTCTGATTCATCCTCTACTGCTTCCAACTCAAAATCAAATGCTTCAATTTCAATTTTATCCATATCAATATTCGGACGTTTTACTGAAGAACGTTTACCAAAAAGATTGTTAATCACTAATGTAAACTCATCCATTAGTTTACTGAGCTGATTTAGATGATCTTCTAATAGATTAGTAGTAAAACGGCTAGAAATTTCATCAAGTTGATCATAGATTTTATGATTTCCTCTCTTAAAGTTTGCCATATTTAAATTAAACGAAATATCATCTAATGCTTCAGCCAGTGCTTTTCGTTCTTTGATTTCCTTTTTAATCGCAAATTGATAACTTGTTTCCACTTCATATAATTTACGTAGAATTTCTGTTTGCTTATTAGAAGAACGATCTAATGAAGTTAGAAAGTCACCCAATTTTTTCCCCTTTTGATAAAAAGTTAATTCTTTGCCTTCAATAGAATTGTAAGCCGAAATACCGTCATATCGGATATTGGCATCTTTTAATACCCTTACAAATTCTTCCTGAATCTTCTTAACATCACTTTCGGCTCTTAAATCCGCTTTATTCAACACAAAATAAACAGGCTTTTTGTTAGTACCTAATACTTCTTTTAAGAAGTTAATGTCTGTACGAGGAATTGTTCCATTAGCATCAGCACCAACTAACCAAATGAGTGCTTCAGCATCTTTAACATATTCCTTTGCAATCACACTATCATCTTCAGTATGTGAACCTTTTGATGAATTTGGGTTATATCCAGGTGTATCAACAAAACAAATATTTTTATACGCCAATTTAGTTGTTAAAAACATATAAGGCATAATATCCTTCAACTTAAACTTAAAAGACTGAATAAATTGGTGGTTAAGTTTATGTGATAAATTAGGATCAATTTCTGTTAAATTGACTGTTCCTCCAGTTTTATTTACCCCAATAAGTTGATTTTTCTTACCTTTGCTATTCACTACATAAGTTGGAATTGCTGTAGTAGGTTCAATGGAACTAGGTAATTTCATCAATTTATCACTGAAAAAACTGCTGATAAATTCAGATTTACCCGCACTAAAACCACCACCAACTGCAATAGTTCTTGCTGAGTGAAATTCAGGGAATGCACTCACAATTTCTAATTCATTTGCAATCTGTTGTAATTTGAGCAAAGCCCCTGCTTCATCTTCCAATGAGGATTCCTTTGCTGCAAATGCTAAGAAATCATTTTGTAGAATGTTCTTAAATGCTAATAAATGAGGACTTTCATTTTTTGCTGAAATTAGTGTCCCTACTAATTGCTCTCGTAATATTGTATTTTCACGATACTTTTTAAAGTCGCTTTTCAAATATTCGTGTTCTTCCGATAACACATTATGTTCTTCTTGAAGAAATTCAAATTTATTTTGGGTTTCTTTTAGGTCTTTTTTCGTAGTATTCAATTCTCCTTGTGTATCGAATAACTCATCATCAAGTTCATCAAATTCTTTCTCCTTTCTCTTTAATGAACGTCTAACACTTTCTAAAGTATCACTTTGCTCTAAAAATTTGTTTTCAGTTATCTTTAGATTAACTTGTGTTTGCTCTAAATTAGATTCCGATTGAGATAATTGCTCTTTTGTATTAGAAAGGTTAGAGGATAAACTTTCTTTATCTGTTTCTAATGCAGAAATAAATGCATCTACTTGAGCTAATTGGGAAGTGGTTTGTTGAACGACTTTCCCTTTGCCAAATAAAAAACCAACACGAGAAGTTTGCTCTAGTTGTTCTATAATGGTTTGTAACTCATTACGCATTTGGGATCTCCACTTTTAAATTTGATAAATCTTTATTCATTCTTTTATAACGTTCAATAAATTCCTCTTTATTTTCGATTTCATAGATAAGCTGAGAAATTTGTTTTTCTAATGAATTTAAAATACCATTAGATAAATCGAAATTTTTTAAATTTTCAATATTCGAACTGGTATATTGCTCAATATCAGAATTAATCAAAGGTATAAAATTCTTATACATATAGGAAGATGCATCTTCGTTAAACTGTCTTGCATCATTATCTTTTAGTGTTCCTGATTTATTTAAACTTTCTGGCAAAGAATCATTTATAGTAAACGTAGCTACTTTAATTTGTCGAAATATAGCTTGAACTGTATTATTAACTTGTGTACGTTTTAAACGCTCACAATTAGGATAGTTCCTATTCACATCTCTAATTCCACTGAAAATATTAGATACAACAGTATCTTCCCATTCTGTTCTATGGTTTCTTGCAGCTTTCTTTAATTTATTTGAAATATTACTACGAAGGTTTTGAATATAATCTCTAACAGCACTGGCATTAATCACATCTTTTTCTACCTGTACCTCATAACTTGTATATCTATCCCCAAATAGCCCCCATAAATTTGTCAAGCCATTATTTTCTCTATAACGAGTTTCATAACTACTTTCCGTACGAATTTTATTAGTTTCTGAGAATCCTTTTATTTCTCTATCAAGAGTCTCAGCCAAAAAGCCTTCACACTCTTCGAAATGTAAAATTGCACGTCGATAATTTTCATCAAGAGAAAAATGATATTCTTCTTTCTGCTCTTTAAAACTATGTAATTCTTGGCGTTTATTTTCTATATTACTAAAATTAATTTCATCAATTCTATCTGCAATATAATCAGAAATTGCAGTAGTAAATTCTTGATAATTTTTAATCGTTGCTGTTACTAAATCTTTTTGCTTTTTTATCTGTATTTCTTCTTTACGATTTTGCACATCTACTAAAATTTGTTTGATTTTTTCAATATTACTTAACTCTTCCAACATAATTTTAGCGGTGTCTTTATCACTAAAGAAATCAGGATAATGTTGGTTCAGGTTCTCCCAAACCTTTTGCGTATTATTATCCCATTCAGTTTGTTTATTGAATGTTTGCAACATTGTAAATGCCACACTGGAAGTACAAATAACACTATTTTTTCGATATAACTCAACCATATTTTGCATTTCTGGAGCATTAATCTTAGAGAATACACCCTCCGTATGCAGATTTAAAATTTGTGTTATATGCTCTAAAGTAGATCTAGGGCTAATATTATTCCCTTTAGCACTACCAAATAATTGGCTATCTATTTGACTAGCAATAATATAAGCTTCTTGGATACCATTTTTAGCGGTTACACGCCCCATTAATTCCATATCTTCACTACTTAAAAACTGACCTGCTGGTGAAATAACTAATACTACATCACATTGTGCTAAAAATTCATTTGTACGCTGTTCACGTGATTGCACAGGGTCATTTACCCCAGGTGTATCGACAATTTCTAACCCTTTTAATCCTTCTTCTGGAATATAGAGTTTTACGGATTTAGTAAAAGGCATATATTTGCCGTCTGAGCCGACATATTGGTGTAATTTGCCCATTAAATCTTCCGTAGAAGATGCTGTAATTTCGTTTTGTGTGAGTTCTGCTAATGAAGTTTGAGAAGACTTAATGCGCTGATACTGATCGTATGCAGATGATAATTCAATAGATTTTTCCATTTCAGTACGAGCAAAATTCTTTGCTAATTGTTCCATTTCTTTTAGTGAACGAGCTTCTAATAGGTGACTTAATTTTTTTAGGCCTGTATTTTCTTGCTTTAATTCTAATAAATGTTTTGTTTTGATCTTATTAAACTCTTCTTCGTAGTTATGACTCTTTTCAGCTAATAAATCTAAATCTGCCTGATCATAAAATTCGATTTCTGCACGCACATTTTCACTATATTCCATACGAGTTAATGCGGCTGTCATTGGTGTGGCAGCTTTAGGCAAGACATCTCTGCCATTAAATACGAGAGCATTAAGTAACGAACTTTTTCCTGCTTTTACTCGCCCAATAATCCCGATACGTAATAAGCGATCAATATTATTTACTTCATCTAAACTTGCTTGTAACTCTTTACTTTCTGTAATGTGGCATTCAGATTTCTTATTTTGAATTTCAACAACCTCATTGAGGTTTTTCGCAGTTAAAAATGTTAAAAGTTTATTATTAAATTCTACGAGTTGTTGGGAAATATTTTGATTCATATTACAATCCTTATTTTAGTAAAAAAATGATAAAATTAGACCGCCTGTAAAATTTGCTCATTAAGCAAAAAACACTGATTTTGCTAAATGAGATAATTCAGTTTTAACTTCATTAAGTTGTGCAATTCGATCATTAATTTCTGCTGTTTTTGCTTCTTTTTTTGCGATCGCTTGCTTAACTTCTGTTTGTTTTTGTGCTAATTGATCTTCAAATTGTGTAGCAATTTGTTGAATTAATTGCGCCATACTCTGTTTAAATAATAGTGGTAGTTCTTGACGAATTCTGCTTTTAATTTGTGGCACAATATCTAGCAAAATTTGCTTCTCTACGGCTGAACGTTGCTCTTGTTGCTGGCGATATAACTGTTCTTCTTTGGAACTTTGCGTAAAAAAGCCAATAATGTCGGGCAAAAATGCTAAAGCAATTTTCGCCACTGGTGCTACAATCGTCGTGGTAAGCCCCACAATAGAAGTAAGAACTTTAGAAATATTGCCCAATCCATTTAGAAAATCAGGTCTTTCTGATAACACGAATGTTCCAGAGTGGGCATTTTGTAGGAGTTTTTCTATACCTCCTGATATACGATTCACAAAACTCTCATCGAATTGAAAACCTGATATTGAAGCGGTTGCGAAATTGCTTTGTAGCTCAAAGCGAAAATCACTGAGTAGATCACTGCTTACTTCTTGAATTCGTCCTTTTACTTCCGCTAATAAGTTATTTTGTACAGTATCATTGAGGACTCGTTGAAATTCAGACGAATTATTTAACGCTAAAGAAATTAAATGCTCTCGTTGATTTAATACAGATTGCCCTACTCTATCTGCTATCGTATCAATACCGTATTGCGAATAACGATCTTCAATTTCCTTAATTGCTTTTTCTTTTTTAGTTAATAGTTTTTGGATACTGTTTTGTAATGTTTGAATAGCCTCATTGCCCTCTTCTTTACTTGATTTCAATGCAGAAATGATAAGTTGTAAACTTTCGTCATTGCTAAAATAGTTGTCTTTTAGTGCATCAATAAAAATCGATTTAAATAGTGCTTCAGGCTGAATAGCAGTAAGAATCTGCTTAAGATTTTCTCCACCATTATCATTAAGCAAGACGACATCTTGCTCAAAGTGATAATAATTTTTTAACTCCGTTTGGATTGTCTGTTGTACTTTTTGTACATCAGAAAGCGCTCGTAAATTAGTTTTACTTAAACAAAAAGAAAAACCTTTACCAAATAGACGTAAATTCTTAATTTCTTGGTGCATTGTGCGGGTAATCGTTCCGTCTTCTACACTAGTTAAGAAAATAAAATACGAGCCTCGGTTAAGGTATTCCAAAATTGCATTACGATGATTTGCAATCGGCGCATCAAACCCTGGCATATCAACTAATACAAGCGGTTGAATTTCAGCTAAATTTTGATTGTTAAGAAATAAACGTAAAAATTTAAACTGTTGAGCGTTATCTTTAATCTCTTGGAGTTGTGAAATTTGGTAGGTAACAATTTCATCATTTGATGTAATTGCTTCAATATAATTAGTTAGGTTGTAACGAAGCTCTGTGGCTAATGCCGTTTCAGGCGTAATTGCGGTTGGGAGAATATCTTCTCCAAGAAATGAATTAATAAGCGTACTTTTGCCTGCGCTAAATCCACCAACAACAGGTACGATAAGTTCTGTTTTCTGAATATTGTCAGTTAAAGCTAAAAGTCCATTATCAGCAAGATCAACTTGCTGCGTAAGCGATTTTACTTGTTCTAAATAATTAAGAAAGACGGTTTGTGTTAATATTATAGAGGTTGTTGGTTGGTTGGTTGGTTGGTTGGTTGGTTGGTTGGTTGGTTGGTTGGTTGGTTGGTTGGTTGGTTGGTTGGTTGGTTGGTTGGCATAGAGTATCTCCGATAAGAAATATAGATCAAGGATTATATCTTAAAGAAGACTGAATTTCTTGCAAATTTTGCAAACAATTCGACCGCTTTTTTATTTCTCGCCGTTTGTCGCTTTATGAAATTCGCAATACGGTGTAGAATACTCTGTTATTTTTATTTAAAGGCAACAGAGAACAATTATGACAGAAGAAATTTTAGAAAATGCGCCGGAAACCCGTGCGAATTTTATTACCCATATTATTGATGAAGATTTAAAAAGCGGTAAACACAATAACGTTTACACTCGTTTCCCACCTGAGCCGAACGGCTATTTACATATCGGTCACGCAAAATCTATCTGTTTAAACTTTGGTATTGCCCAAGAATATCAAGGTAAATGTAATTTACGTTTTGATGATACCAACCCGGTAAAAGAAGATGTCGAATACGTTGATTCAATCAAACAAGACGTGGAATGGTTAGGTTTTAAATGGGAAGGTGAACCACGTTATGCATCCGACTATTTTGACCAACTTTACGGCTACGCAATTGAGTTAATCAACAAAGGTTTAGCTTATGTTGATGAACTCTCGCCGGAGGAAATGCGTGAATACCGTGGCACATTAACCGAACCGGGTAAAAACAGCCCGTACCGTGATCGTAGTGTGGAAGAAAACTTAGCGTTATTTGAAAAAATGAAAAATGGTGAGTTTGAAGAAGGCAAAGCATGTTTACGTGCCAAAATTGATATGACATCGCCATTTATCGTAATGCGTGACCCGGTAATCTACCGTGTCAAATTTGCTCACCATCACCAAACCGGTGATAAATGGTGCATCTATCCGATGTACGACTTTACTCACTGTATTTCGGATGCGATTGAGCGCATTACTCACTCGTTATGTACGCTTGAATTCCAAGATAACCGCCGTTTATACGATTGGGTACTTGAAAATATTTCTATTGAGCGTCCATTACCGCACCAATACGAATTTTCTCGTTTAAATTTAGAAGGCACTCTCACGTCTAAACGTAAATTATTAAAATTGGTGACAGACGGTACGGTGGACGGTTGGAATGACCCACGTATGCCGACTATTTCAGGCTTACGTCGTCGTGGTTATACCCCTGCTTCATTACGTGAATTCTGCCGCCGTATCGGTGTGACCAAACAAGATAATGTGGTGGAATACTCTGCACTTGAAGCCTGTATTCGTGAAGATTTAAACGAAAACGCACCACGTGCAATGGCGGTAATCAACCCAGTTCGTGTTGTGATTGAAAACTTTGGCGACAAAGAAATCTTAAAAGCACCAAATCATCCGAATCGTCCGGAATTAGGCGAGCGTGATTTACCCTTTACTCGTGAACTTTATATCGATGAAGCGGACTTCCGTGAAGAAGCGAATAAACAGTACAAACGTTTAGTATTAGGCAAAGAAGTGCGCTTACGTAATGCTTATGTGATTAAAGCAGAGCGTGTAGAAAAAGATGAAAACGGTAAAATCACTACCATTTTCTGTAGTTACGATCCGGAAACGTTAGGTAAAAATCCGTCTGACGGTCGCAAAGTGAAAGGGGTAATTCACTGGGTATCCGCAGAGGATAACAAACCGGCAGAATTCCGTATTTACAACCGCTTATTCACGGTAGCGAATCCGGGAGCGGAAGACGATATTAACGCAGTATTAAACCCGGAATCATTGGTTATCAAACACGGTTTCGTTGAGCCGAGCCTCGTTAATGCGAAAGCGGAACAAGGATACCAATTCGAACGTGAAGGTTATTACTGTTTAGACAGTAAAGACGGTTCGGCTGAAAATCTAGTGTTCAACTTAACCGTAAGTTTAAAAGAAGGCTTTACGGCTTAATTTTTTATGATAGCGGTCAGAAATGACCGCTTTTTTACAATATTCGAGGTAATATGAAAAAAGTGATTTTGTTAGTGGCAAGCATTTTAGCAATCAGTGCTTGTTCGCAATCTAAAAACGTTTATTTTAACGGTGCGGAAGGGTCTCATTCAGGGATTAAATACGAATCGACCAGCAAAGAGTTTTCATTAAACTAATCGCTGATTTATATATAAACAAGCGGTTAAATTTTCAGAAGATTTTGTAAAAAATCCGAAGGATTTAACCGCTTGTTTTATTGGTATCAAAAAATAACCGGCTTATTAGTACTGTTTTTGCCATTCCTCTTTATAAAACATCTGTTTGGTTTGTGTGCCTTGCAACATTTGATAATAATAGTCGTAAGTCAGCACGTTTTGCACATAACCTCTCGTTTCATAAAACGGAATTGAGGCGATAAATTCATCCATCGCCAGCGTACCGTTACTGCGAGCCAACCACTTCTCTACCCGACTTGCACCGGCATTATAAGCCGCTGCAATTAAAATACGGTTATTCGGATACTTCACATTTAACTCATTTAAGTGTGCCGTACCCAACATAATATTTCTAAGCGGATCAAACAAATCTTTATCGTTCTCAAACGGCAATCCGATATTTTTCGCTGTTAATGCCGCCGTACTCGGTAACATCTGCATTAGCCCCATTGCGTTAGCGTGTGACTTAGCTTGACTACTCCAAGCGCTTTCTTGACGAGCGATTGCCATTGCAAAAGTTTTAGCCACCCCATTTTCCGTAAGATTCAAATCAAACCATTGCGTATAAGCATTCGGCAGGCGTAAATCAATATAATCCCATGCCTTTGCCTGAATCGTTGCTTCAACGGCTAAATCATACCAGTCTTGCTGTTTGGCATATTCGCTTAATCCAAGTTGTTCCTCAAATGATAATCCTTTCAACCATTCAACCAATAGCCCTTTAGCGGATTCGAAGCGATTAAGCGCACGCCATTCTTTTATACGCATAAATTGCGGGGTAAATTGTGCGATTTGCTCTGCCGTTAGCGGTTTTACTGCCGGTTGTTCAAACTGATAAACTTTAGCTAATTGTTGAGCGGCTAGCATCGGATAAAAACCACGTTCTTTTGCAAGGTCTGTAAATTGTTGTGCACGTTTTTGTGGATCTTTTTCAGTTTTTGCTAGCCAGTAACGCCATTCCGCTTTTTGTTTAGCCTCATCTGATAATAACGCAAGCCATACTTCCAGTTGCTCTTTTTTCCACAACGCCATACGTAGGCGACGCTCGGTCAGATTATCGGCTTTTAACGTTTGAATCTCATTATCACGCCAAAGTTGCCAGTCAGCCGACTGGTTATCAAAAAAGCGGCTGATAAACGCTGTTTTCCACTCTTGTAACTCAGCCGCTGTGAGTTGCCATTTTTCCGCCCAAGTTTGATAAGGTGCAAAATTTGGAGACGGCATATCTTCGGCTAATGATTTCAACAACTTAGGAAAAGTAAGCATAACTAATGCTTTATTGTATTCGGTAAGCGGTTGATTTTCGATAAAATTTTGTAAATAGTTTACGTTATTCTGCAATTTACTTACTTCGCTAAGCCATAAAGCAAGTTCTGAATCTTGATTATTTAACCCCAAAATTTCCAAACCTTTGGGTGAATTTTGTTTAAATAATTCAACTGCTTTTAAGCGAATTTTATCCGCTGTTTTACCACCCTGATCACGCCAATAAGCTTCAATATCGGCACAAGTTTGCGGTAATTCGGTCGTTTTTAGCCAAAATTTTTCAAACTGTCCGAGTAAATCAGTTATTACGCTATTTGCCGCTGTATCTACCGAGCTCTTGCTTTGTGTTGCTTGTTCGGCTTCAGGATTGATCTGCATTTGACTGGCAAATAACTGATATTGCGCAGAAAACACTCGACACTGATTTTCATTGCCTTCCGGCGTCACTTTTTTGGCATATTCGAGCAATTCCGTCCACTTCGCCGCTTGATACAATTGCTCAAACGGTAATTGGCTCAAGCGTTTTTGATAAATCGAATTCGGATATTTCTGAGTAAAAGCGGAGATCTCTTGTTCTGTAACTTGCTTCATTGCAAGCTTGGTTTTCAGTAGTTCCCATTCTGCTTCCATTTCCAATGGATAGCCGGCCAGCGCATTAATAAGTTTCCGACTTAAAGCGAATGCTTCCGGAGTCAGCTGCTTTTTCGCTTGTGCAGATTTTAAAATTGCTTCCAGCTGTTCAAAATAGGCTCTTTGTCTAACCAATTCTGCTGAGATTTGTTGTTCTGCCTGCCATTTATCCGTTAATTTCTTTTCTAATTCGGTTTGTAGCTGAGCAACTTCCGCTTCACTGTATAATTTTGTTTTTTGTTTTGCTTCCGCCCCTATATTTATTGAAGCAGCAACTAATAAAGCTATAAATGTTTTTTTCCACATGATCTTTTCTTCCTTTTTCTCCTTACTTGGGAAAGTTAGGCATAAAAAACCGCTTGAAGTTTCCTACAAGCGGTCTAATTCCGGCAACTGAACGTAATTAATCCATGACAACTTTGCCGATAAAGTCAAGGTTACGATATTTTTGTGCATAATCGATGCCGTAACCGACTACAAACTCATCAGGAATCGCAAAACCGACCCATTCAACCGGCACATCCACTTCACGACGGGAAGGTTTATCCAATAATGTACAAATTGCCACCGAACGAGGTTCACGTAAATTCAAAATATCACGCACCTTGCTTAACGTAAAACCAGTATCAATAATATCTTCAACGATTAATACGTCTTTACCGTGAATTTCACCATCAAGATCTTTTAAGATCTTCACATCACGACTCGATTCCGTGCCTGAACCATAGCTGGAAGCGGTAATAAAATCCACCTCAACCGGCACATCAATTAAACGTACTAAATCCGCCATAAACATAAATGAGCCACGTAGTAACCCTACTACGACCAAATTCTCGCAATGTGCGTGTGCATAGTGATGATTAATTTCTTTAGCAAGTTCCATAATGCGAGATTGAACTTCTTCGCGAGAAATAAGGGTTTCAACGTGATGTTTTTTCATAATATTTAAGCTCTTTTAAGAAAAATAAAAAATGATGATAATAACAATCAATCTTAAAATCAAAATAAATTTGGCATAACACCGAAATGTTATGCCAAAATTTTGTTTATTTTAATTGTTCGAATGACTGACGGAGATCCGCTTTTAGATCTTCAACGTGTTCAAGACCGACTGAGAATCGCAATAAGTTATTGGTAATACCTCGTGCAATACGCTCCGCTTCCGGAATATCCATATGTGTTTGAGTGGACGGATAAGTGATAAAACTTTCCGTACCGCCTAAACTTTCCGCAAAGGTAATCAACTTAATCGCTTTTAAGAATTTCGGTACCCACTCTTCTTTTTGTAAACGGAATGAAAGCATACCGCTCTTACCTGAATAAAGTACGCTCTCAATCTCCGGTTGCTCGCTTAAGAATCTCGCTAATTCCGTAGCATTCGATTGGTGGCGTTCCATACGCAAAGCAAGGGTTTTTAAGCCACGCACCGCAAGGTAAGAATCAAACGGCGAAAGCACCGCACCAGCACAGTTCTGGAAGTAGAATAAACGTTCCGAAAGATTTTGACCCGCTTCGTTTTTGGTTGCTTCCGAATCTTTTGCAACGATTAAACCGGCTAGCACATCATTATGACCGGAAAGGTATTTCGTTGCGCTATGAATCACAATATCCGCACCGTGTTCGATCGGACGGAATAAAATCGGGGTTAAGAAGGTATTATCCACAATTAACATTAAGTTATGTTTTTTGGCAATTTTAGAAATTGCATCCACATCACACTCTTCCATTAATGGATTTGACGGTGTTTCGACAAAAATCGCTTTGGTGTTTGGCGTGATTGCCGCTTCAATCGCATCTAAATCCGCAGTATTTACATAAACCGGTTTTACCGTATTGTGATGTTTGTGGCTGAAATCGAATAAACGGTAAGAACCGCCATACACATCACTTGAAATAATCCATTCGTCCAGTGCTTTGAAAAGCGACATCACTAACTGAATTGCCGCCATACCCGATGCCATTGCAAAACCGGCATCACCGCCCTCTAAATCAGCAATACCTTGCTCTAACACGGCACGAGTCGGATTTTTTGTACGGGTATAATCCCAACCGGTCGATTCGCCTAAACCGTCACGGCCGTAAGCGGTTGATAAAATAATCGGTGTTGCTACCGCACCGGTGCGAGGATCAGTACGGTTACCTAATTGTACTAACGTGGTTTCAATATTGGTGTATTTGGTCATCTTCATTCCTTTTATACTTTATTAGGACGCACTAGCAGTACGCCCTTAAATTCAATTATCTCAATTGTACCAGTAGAAACACTCTAAATGTGTTCTTTCTTATATTTCAATTAGTTATAAGTTATTCAAATCCAATACATCCGTCATATCGAATAAACCGTTTTGTTTGTTTTCCAACCATTTTGCCGCACGTACCGCACCGTTAGCAAACGTCATTCGACTTGAGGCTTTGTGGGCAATCTCCACACGTTCCCCCTCATCGGCAAACCATACCGAGTGTTCGCCGACCACATCACCGGCACGAATAGTGGCAAAGCCGATTTCATCACGTTTACGTTCACCGGTAATACCTTCTCGAGCAAACACACCGTGCGTTTTTAAATCACGCCCAAGAGTTTTTGCTATATGTTCACCCATTGATAGTGCTGTACCGGACGGTGCGTCCACTTTATGACGGTGGTGAGCTTCAATCACTTCGATATCGCAATAATCGCCCATCACTTTCGCCGCTTTTTCTAATAATTTGAATACAAGGTTCACACCAACGCTATAGTTTGAAGCAAACACAATCGAAATTTGCTCTGCCGCCGTTTGAATCGCTTGTTTGCCTGCATCATCAAAACCGGTTGTGCCAATCACCATTTTTTTGCCGTTCGCCACACAAAATTTAATATGTTCGAGCGTACCTTCTGGACGGGTAAAATCAATTAATACGTCAAAATTGGTATTTTGGCTTAACTCATCGCTGATTTTTACCCCTGTTGCACCAATGCCCGCCACTTCACCGGCATCCGCACCGACTAAACTTGAACCTTTACGTTCAAATGCTGCTCCTAACTCCACGCCTTCCGCATTGTGTACCGCAGTAATCAGATTACGTCCCATTCGACCGCCGGCACCGACGATTCCGATTTTTAATGTCATTGTGTCTTCCTCTATAATGTCTTGTTCTTATTAAAATAAGCGGTCTGATTTTGCCATAAATTTGCAAAATATTGTGAAAATTTTACCGCTTATTTATGTTGGATTTTGCTTATTGCGGTTTACGTCCCATTACCGCAATATGTACGGTAATTTCTTCTCTATCGTGATAAAGATGTTTCGCTTGAATTTTAAACCAAAAACCTTGTTTTTCGAGTTCTTCTTCAAGATAAGCTAAACATAGCTGCACTTCTTGATAACGTTTCTTCATCGGTAATTTTAAGTTGAAAATCGTTTCTCGACACCAACCGTTAATCAACCATTTACCGATTAATTTACTGATCCGCATTGGCTGTTCCACCATATCGCACACTAGCCAATCAATGGTTTTACGTTTAGGCGGTTGGAATTTAAAACCGTCTTCAGGACAATGCTCAATACGTCCGGTTTCGTGCAAACTTGCTGCCATTTTGCCGTGATCCACCGCATACACGAATACGCCGCGTTTAACCAGTTGATAAGTCCAACCGCCCGGGCAAGCCCCTAAATCCACGCCGGTCATTTCATCGGTAAAGCGTTTTTTCTCTTCCGCTTCCGGAATAAAAGTAAGGATCGCTTCTTCTAATTTTAAAGTCGAGCGACTTGGGGCTTCCGCAGGGAATTTCAAACGAGGAATTCCCATAAAAAACGGCGATTTATTATCGTTATAGGCATAACCGACATAACAACAGCCCGGGCGCACAAATAAAATATGTAAACTAATACTACCTTTTGCTTTTTCTGATTTACCTAACCAGCCTTGCTTTTTCAAGCTATTACGTAGCGGCACGGTAAATTTACGACAAAAGGTCAGTAATTCTTTTGCTTCGTTGGTATCCGGCGTTTCAACAAAAATATCCGAACTGTGGCGAGGATTTAACGCTTGGTATTGGGCTAAAATCGGTGAAATACGATCTTCAACAGGCAGATTTTGTAACATATTACCGACCACAATCATTTGACGGGCAAAAATCAATTGTTCAAATTTTAATTCTCTTGCTAAGCGATCCGCATCGCCGGCTTGATAACACTCAAAAATGATATAACCACTATTTTCTTTTAAATTCACAAAGCCAAATACACCAAGTTGTGCCGCTTTGTCGGTAATCTCACCTGCAGTCTCTTTTTCAAAGCCCGCTCGACAATATAATGCTAGTTTATTCATAGGTTTTCTAATTAGTGAAAAATGTAATTAGTATAGCGTTTTACACACTATTTTGATAGGAAAAACAAGTAATTGATTAAAAACACAATATGGATATAATAACAGGTGTTGTTTTTGCAGTGATGTGAAAACAATAGGTGGCAGGGAGAATGCAAAAATCCCTGCGGCAACAGGGATTTTGCGTTTGACCTGCTTTTGATTAACTCATTAGACAGGAACTATAAAATGCAATTTAAATTAACCTGTAACGAAGGTAAATTGCAATTGTCAATCAAAATTGATGTCGGAATCATTCTAGCGTTGATTGCGTTGGCAAGTCAATACCTGACACCATAAAACAAAAAACAATGTTTTCCGCCTATTCTAACCGATTAGGCGGTTTTTTTAGCACGTAAACTTACAAAAATTAACGCTGCCCAACCAATCATAAAAAATACGCCGCCAAGCGGTGTACTCCATACAAATAATCGTTGTCCGAATAGGGCTAAAGCATACAAGCTGCCGCTAAATAACAAAATACCTAATATCCAACTACCGCCGATAATGTTTAAGGCTTTTGCTCTGCAAGCGGGCGGATTTTGTGCAGAATTGACCAATTGGAAAAAACCTAAAGCCAGTAAAGCTAAGGTGTGAAACATTTGGTACTGAATACCGGTATCAATCCAACTTAACGCTTTGGCATCTAATGTTTTTGCCAAGCCGTGCGAAGCGAAAGCACCAAAAGCAATACAAAACAAACCACTGATTGCCGAAAATAAGATAAATTTATTTTTCATCATTTCTCCTTAAAAAAATAATACTCAATATAGCATAAAATTTATTACACATTTAGCCATCTTTTGTTATGATTTTGTTAATTTTATACCAAGGAGGCTTAGTATGTCTGCACATTTACTTATTCCACAACTTACCGAAATCGTTGGTTCTCAACACATCATTACCGATACGGCTAAAAGTGAAGCCTATCGTAGCGGCTATCGTTTCGGCACGGGTAACGCACTTGCCGTAGTACGTCCAGCAACGTTATTAGAATATTGGCGAGTATTAAAAGCCTGTGTACGTCACGATGTAATCGTGATTAACCAAGCTGCCAATACCGGTTTAACCGGCGGTTCAACGCCGAACGGCAATGATTACGACCGTGAGATCGTCATTATCAATACCATGAGAATGGACGGCATTCAATTGATCAATGATGCAGAACAAGTAGTATGCCTACCGGGTTCAACCTTAAATGATTTAGAGATTAAACTGAAACCGCACGGACGTGAACCTCATTCCGTTATCGGATCGTCTTGTATCGGTGCTTCGGTTATTGGTGGCGTTTGTAATAACTCCGGCGGTGCTTTAGTACAACGTGGTCCAGCTTATACCGAAATGGCTTTATTTGCTCAATTGAATGAGCAAGGCGAACTTGAACTTAAAAATCATTTGGGTATTGATTTAGGCGAAACCCCGGAAGAAATTTTAGAAAATCTACAAAATCATCGTTATCAACGCAAAGATATTAAACTCAATTGCGGCAAAGGGCATGATCATACTTATTGTGATCACGTGCGTAAAATTGATGAAGACTCTCCCGCTCGTTTTAATGCCGACCCGAATCGCCACTATGAAGCCTCCGGTAGTGCCGGTAAATTAGCCGTGTTTGCCGTTCGTTTAGATACATTCCCATTAGAAAAACAGACCGCTGTGTTCTATATCGGTACAAACCACACCGCTACTCTAAACGATTTACGTCGCCATATGCTTGCTAACTTTAAGCAATTACCGATTTCCGGCGAATATATTCATCGTGATGCGTTCGATATTGCCGCTCGCTACGGTAAAGACACCTTCTGGGTCATTAAAAAATTCGGTACGCACTGGTTACCGAAATTATTTGCTTTAAAAGCTAATGCCGACCGTATCGCTAAAAAATTCTCATTTTTACCTCACCATTTAAGCGATAAATTTATGCAGGCGTTATCCAAACGTTTACCGGAACATTTACCGCAAAGTTTATGGCAATATCGTGAAAAATATGAGCATCATTTAATTCTGAAAATGGGCGGAACCGGTGTTGCCGAAGCTCGTGAATATTTAAAACAATATTTTTCTGAGAGTGAGAAAGGCGGTTATTTCGAATGTAATGCAGTAGAAACACAAGCGGCAATGCTACACCGTTTCGCGGTAGCTTCCGCTGCAATTCGTTACCGTGCAACGCACGAAAATGAGGTGGAAGACATTGTTGCGTTAGATATTGCATTACGTCGCAATGATCAAGATTGGTTTGAGGTCTTACCGCCTGAAATCGATCAAAAAATCCTACATAAACTCTATTATGGACATTTTATGTGCCACGTATTCCATCAGGATTATATTGTGAAAAAAGGTGTGGATTGCGTCGCATTAGAACACGAAATGTTAGCCTTATTGGATAAACGAGGAGCGCAATATCCGGCAGAACATAACGTCGGGCATTTATATGAAGCGAAACCGACGTTACGTAAATTCTATAAAGTCTTAGACCCAACTAACAGCTTTAATGTCGGTATCGGGCAAACTTCTAAGAAAAAATACTGGAAATAGCACGCTTCAAGCGGTCTATTTTTGCTTTTTCTTTACAAGAAAATTTGAAAAAATAACCGCTTGTCATTCAGTTAAAACATAAAGAAAAACGCACTAAAGATTTAACTTTAGTGCGTTTTATTTACTTACTATATAACGCTATGCTTGGGTATATTTCGGTTCTTTAAATACCGTTACTTCCGGTGCAACGCCGGTAAATTTCTCTACTTGTACCGTTGCGGTATTCGGCGAATTACCTTGAGCTAATTTTGATGTACCTTCATCACGCGTTAACACATTCGGGTTACCGTTTTTACAAAGCGGTTGTTCTGATTTACCGAGATCCATCGGATCATACCAAGCACCTTCATGCAACGCGATCGTGCCTTTAATGATACCGTCTGTTACCACTGCACCCGCTAACACCTGACCACGTTTATTGAAAATGCGCACGATATCACCGTTTGCGATACCACGCGCAGCCGCGTCTTCAGCATTAATTAATACCGGCTCACGATCATTTACTGCATAAAGTTTACGCAATGAGCTGTAAGCTAATTGACTATGTAAACGATATTTTGAGTGTGGGGTGACTAAGGCAAGCGGTGCTTCTGCAGTTGCATTACCGGCGAACTCTTCGTGTTCCATCCAAGTTGGGTGACCTTTACAATCATCGTAATTCATTTTCGCCACTACATCAGAGAAAATTTCAATTTTGCCTGATGGTGTACCTAATGGATTGAGTAACGGATCGTTACGGAATTCTTCATAACGTACCCATTTTTTCGCTTTTTCAGTCGCTTTAAAGGTAATCGGCTTGTTATCCGCCCAGAACTGTTCAAATTTAGGCATTAATACACGGTTTTTACGTGCCGCATCAAATGCAGTTTGATAGAAACCTTTTAACCAATCCATTTCCGATTTACCTTCGGTAAATTCTTGTTCTTTACCGGCACGTTTTGCAAGTTCTGCGAAAATATCGTAGTCGTTTTTCGCTTCAAATTGTGGCGGAACAACTTGCTTCATTGGGAAAATATTCATCATTGAATAATCGCCCGACATAGTTAAGTCATTACGTTCATAACTTGTGGTTGCTGGTAAAACAATATCCGCCATACGTGCGGTTGGTGTCCAGTGACATTCGGTAACAAACACACTGTCTGGTTTTTGCCACGCTTTTACTAAAGTATTGGTGTCTTGGTGATGGGTAAACGGGTTACCGCCTGACCACCAAATCACTTTAATATCCGGATAAGTCACTTTCGTGCCGTTATAATCAATGGTTTTGCCCGGATTTAATAACGCATCGGAAATACGTGCAAGCGGGAAAGAGAATTTAGCAGTTTCATCCAACCAAGTTTTTGCGCCCGCTTCAGTTGCCGGATTTGCAGAAATTGATCCTAAAATACCACCGGTTGCAGTCGGTGCACCACCGTTCGAATAGTGATAACTTAAACCGAAACCACCGCCCGGTAAACCGATTTGACCTAACATTGCCGCTAATGTCACTAACATCCAGTGACTTTGTTCACCGTGACGTTGGCGTTGGATACCCCAACCTGCCATTAACATCGTACGTTTGCTTTGTAACTCTAATGCCAATTTTTTGATGGTTTCCGCCGGTACGCCACAAATTTTGCTTGCCCATTGTGCATCTTTCGGCTGTTTATCTTCCGTACCAAGCAAGTATTTTTCAAATTGTTCATAGCCTTTAGTATATTTTTTAAGGAATTCTTTATCATGTTTATCCGCAGTGACTAAAGTATGAGCCATACCTAGCATTAATGCCACATCCGTACCTGT
This sequence comes from Actinobacillus genomosp. 1, assembly GCF_029774175.1. Classification (NCBI taxonomy): domain Bacteria; kingdom Pseudomonadati; phylum Pseudomonadota; class Gammaproteobacteria; order Pasteurellales; family Pasteurellaceae; genus Actinobacillus; species Actinobacillus genomosp. 1. Next base: position 773,299 of record NZ_CP103834.1, read on the forward strand.
ATGAACCGGAATCCATTCTGCGCCTAAATATTCGCAACTTTCACTTCTTACCGGGTCAATACAGATAATCCGTTTGCCGCTTTCTTTAAATTTTTTGAAGTATTCCAAACCTTGTTGATCGGTTGAAGTCCATGCGATACGGAGCGTATTTAACGGATTTGCCGACCAAAGAACGATAGTATCCGTATTTTCTAACACGACTTCCCAGCTGGTTTGCTGCTCGTACACTTCAATCGTGCCTAATACGTGCGGCATAATCACCTGCGCTGCACCGGTTGAGTAGTCGCCTTTCACGCCGACAAAGCCACCGGTAATATTTAAATAACGTTGTAATAATGTACGTGCGGCATGTAATGAACCTGAACTATACCAACCGTAAGAACCGCCAAAAATCGCACTCGGACCATGAGCATCACGCACACGTTTCATTTCGTTTGCGACTAACTCAAATGCTTTATCCCAAGAAATACGCACCCATTCGTCACGGCCACGTAAAGTGGTATCTTTATTACCTTCTAAATAACCTTTGCGCACCATCGGATATTTAACACGGGTTTCACCGTGTACTTGATCCGGTACGACCGTTTGTAGTTCATTTTCAATTGACGGAGGCATTGCCGGGCCGGATTTGACCACTTTGCCGTTTTCAACCACAACGCCTAAAGCCCCCCAGTGTGCTGCTGTCATCACAGTTTGCATTTCTGCCGCCGCCGCTTCCGTTGAAATTAACGCATTGACACCACCGCCCGCTAAAGATGTCCCCGCAAGTCCGAGCGAAGTATTTTTAATAAAACCACGACGACCCGCATTAATTTTTTCTTGAGTTTTCATCTGCATAACCCTCTGAAAGTTAAGTTAAATTTGACACCTTTCTAAACACGAGGGGATAGCGCATTTCTTTACTATCCGGTGCGGTAAGCGGTCTGATTTTGCAAAAATTTTTTGAATTTTAACCGCTTGTCACAGGCTTGTACCCCTTATCCGCGACTTAGGCACACAAGCTCGGTATCAGGTAAGTTAATAAACTAGTGTGAACTGCCTACAATATCTTTTGCGTTACGTTGTAGATAGATCGTAACCGCACGTACATCATCTGCTGACATTGACGTACGGTCTTTCATTGAATTGACTACACCGATCCATTGATTCGCCGTATAGTGATCCGCACCAATCGGTGCATGACAACCGCTACAATGGATCTGATTTAAATTATTACCGAAGTTATTCAGTGCATTCAGATCCGAAGTTACCGCTGTTTTCGGTAATGAAACTTCAACGCTTACTTCTTTCCAATCCGAATTGGTTACACTATCGTTTACGGTTTGATGTACGGTCAGTTTATCTTTAACTTCATCGCCGACTAAACCAACCATAATACGCTGACCAAGTCCCATATAAAGTACGCTTTCCGCCCCAACCTGCTGCCAGCCTTTAATCATACCGGACACTTTATCACCGTCTTGTTTCCACTGATGTAATTCGGCAAACGGTAATAAGCGAATTTCACCGCCTTGTACCGTTTTTGCCGGTGCCATAGCTAAGTTATACAACGTCTTATCGCTTGTACCGAATTGTCCGGCGTGCTTAGTTAATTCGCCTAATGCCGCACTATTATCCACTTGTATTTCCGGCATAAAGTGAGCTATACCCTTATGACAATCAATACAGGTTTGATTAGTTTCCTGCGCTAATTTATGCATTTTTTGCGCATCCTCTTTTTGTTCGGTAAGAGCCATCGCTTCGAAACTATGACAACTGCGACAAGTCGCCGAATCGGTTTCTTTCATTTCTTCCCACACACGCTGCGCCATTTCCAAACGATGTGCTTCATAAGCTTCTTGATCAGGTAATTTATTAGTTACAAGGGTATGCCATATGTCTTTTAGCGCAATCACTTTAGCTTTTACATAGTGCAAACCATCTTGAGGAAGGTGACAATCGGAACATTCCGCTCGAATCCCTTTACGATTAGAGAAATGTACACTTCCCTCCCATTCCGCTTGCGGATGGCTCATCGAGTGACAACTTACGCAAAATTCGGTTGAACTGGTTGCTTTCATTACGGACTGTACGCCAAACAATGCCGCAGCGCCTAATACCGCACAAACTACGCCGCTTACTAGCGATAATTTAAATTTAGACATAAATTCCCCACACAACTGATAAAAATAACTCTTTAGTGTTAAAAGACTAGCACATCTAAAAAAGTGTTATTTGTTCAAAATCAAACAACGTCAATTTTGTATGTAAATTAAAGTTGATAATAAGCACGATACTTCTTTCTGACTATTGCATGAAACGCTTTAGCACTTTAGAATGACAGCATTTATTAACAGACTCCGAGCTTGTGAACCTAACTTCTCGGTCGTTTTACGAATTTTTCGTTAAATTCGACCGCTTTTTGTAAGAATATGGTAGCAATGCCTGTAATTAGCTTATACGTAGCTAATTCAAGGGAATTTCAAGAAATTGTTGTTCCTCTCGTGTTTAGAAAGGTGTCCAATGCAATCCATTCCAATTAAAAATGTTGGTACGGATAATGTTTCTCAGCTTATTGATCGCTTCGAACGACAATATGTTTATTTACGTTTATCTATTACCGATGTCTGCAATTTTCGCTGTAATTATTGTCTGCCGGACGGCTATAAACCGCCTTCCCACAAGCAACAATTTTTAAGCGTATCTGAAATTCAGCGTGTAGTGCGTGCTTTTGCTGATCTCGGTACGGAAAAAGTGCGTATTACCGGTGGCGAACCGACCTTACGTAAAGATTTTTTAGAAATTGCACATACCATTTCGCAAACCAATGGCATCAAAAAAGTGGCATTAACCACCAACGGTTATCGTATGGAACGTGATATTGACTTATGGCAACAAGCCGGTATTACCGATATTAACGTCAGCGTAGATAGCCTAGATACACGCCAATTCCAGCTAATCACCGGCGAAAATAAGCTGCAATCGATCCTAAAAGGCATTGATAGAGCGTTTGAAATCGGCTACCGCAAAATCAAAGTGAATGCGGTATTAATGAAGCAATATACTGCCCCCGAATTAGATAAATTCCTCGCTTGGATTAAAGATAAACCGATTCAAATGCGTTTTATTGAGCTGATGGAAACCGGCGAAATGGACAGTTTTTTCAAAGCGCAACATTTATCCGGTCAGTCAGTAATGCAACGCTTATTACAAGAAGGCTGGCAATTACAGCCGAAAGCGTTATCAGACGGCCCGGCAAAAGTGCTTTCACACCCTGATTACCAAGGTGAAATCGGTTTGATTATGCCGTATGAGAAAAATTTCTGCGCCAGCTGCAACCGCCTACGTGTTTCGGCACTCGGTAAATTACACCTCTGCTTATTCGGCGAGGAAGGAATCAATTTGCGAGATTTACTCTCGGAAGATACCCAACAAGCACAACTGGAAGCACGTCTAAAAGCGGCATTACAAGGCAAGCGGGAGCATCACTATTTGCATATCGGCGATAGTGGCGTTCGGAATAATCTCGCCTCAATCGGCGGCTAAATTGCAAAAATCTGGCAAAAAGAGACCGCTTGATCGGGTTCCCTTCTGAGCCGCCTGAACGTGTTGGATATTTGTAGGAACATTTTTCTTGAGCGTAGCGAATCTAAAATGTTCCGTTAAGCAAATTCCAACTAAGTGAAGAAAATCGGTGAAGTAGGGTCGCCTTTCTTTGGTTACTTTCTTTGGCGAAGCAAAGAAAGTGACAAACAAAAACGGTTTGATATTAAGCTCGATATTATTATTTACACAAAAAATTAAACAGACCTATTTATGAACCAATTTACCCACATAAACACTAACGGCGAAGCCAATATGGTTGATGTTTCGATGAAACAAGAAACTGTCCGTGTTGCACGTGCCGAAGCATTCGTTTCAATGAATAGCGAAACCTTACAAATGATCATTTCCGGCAACCATCACAAAGGTGATGTATTTGCTACTGCTCGTATAGCAGGGATTCAAGCGGCAAAAAGAACCTGGGAACTTATTCCGCTTTGCCATCCTCTTCTCCTGTCAAAAGTTGAAGTACAACTTGAAGCTCTACCGGAAACCAATCAAGTACGAATCGAATCACTATGTAAATTAACCGGTAAAACCGGTGTGGAAATGGAAGCGCTAACCGCTGCCAGTGTTGCTGCACTAACGATTTACGATATGTGTAAAGCGGTACAAAAAGATATGGTGATTGAAAATGTTCGTTTACTACATAAAAGTGGTGGTAAATCGGGCGAATTTAATGCGGAATAAGAATTACATTTAGGGATAAATATGATTAACGTTTTATTTTTTGCACAGGTACGCGAATTGGTTGGCGTTGATGCTTTAACCGTTCCTGCCGAATTTGAAACCGCTGAACAATTACGTGAACATTTAAGCCAGCAAGGTAAAAAATGGCAATTAGCCTTAGAAAAAGGCAAATTATTAGTGGCAATTAACCAAAGCATTTCACCTTTGGAAAGTGCAATCAAAGACGGTGATGAAGTAGCATTCTTCCCACCGGTGACAGGAGGCTAAATGCGCACGACGTTAATCGAAGTTCAACAAGAAACCTTTGATCAAAATGCGATTTATCGTTGGTTAAGCGAACATCATAGTGTTGGAGCAACCACGCTTTTTGTCGGCAAAGTGCGAGAAATGAATTTAGGTGATAATGTGTCAGGTTTATATCTGGAACATTACCCTGCAATGACTAAAAAAGCCCTCCAAGAAATTGTGGATGAAGCACGTAGCCGCTGGGATTTACAACGTGTAGCGGTAATTCATCGAATTGGGCAGCTTCATACCGGCGATGAAATTGTATTGGTTGGGGTAAGTTCGGCACATCGAGGCGATGCTTATCACGCTAACGAATTTATTATGGACTATCTTAAAACCCGTGCGCCGTTTTGGAAACGTGAAACTACACAAGACGGCGACCGCTGGATAGAAGGCAGAGAAAGCGACCAACTTGAAGCGGATAAATGGCAATAAATCACGCCCCTTAGATTCACGGAATGTGTCAGAAGGTTTATAATATCTGACAACATTCCGTTTTTTATATATTGAGAATTTATGACAACACCAATTATTGATTTACAAATTGCTACTGAGAACAGTGAAGATCTTCCGTCTTTAGCACAATTTACCCAATGGGTGCAACGTGCGTTAGCGCACGAAACGCAAACCGAAGAGTTCCCTGAAACGGAAATCACGATTCGTATCGTGGACGAAGCGGAAAGCCACGAATTAAACTTAACCTATCGTGGTAAAGACAAACCGACCAATGTACTTTCATTTCCGTTTGAAGTGCCGGAAGGTATTGAATTGCCGTTATTAGGTGATCTGATTATTTGCCGCCAAGTGGTGGAAAAAGAAGCACAAGAACAACAAATTTCACTCGAATCACATTGGGCGCACTTAGCGATTCACGGCACACTACATTTGCTTGGTTACGATCATATTGAAGATGCAGAGGCGGAAGAAATGGAAGGTTTAGAAACCGAAATTATGCAAAGTTTAGGTTTTGAAGATCCGTATATATCAGAAAAAGTGATTGAAGAATAATGCGTAAACTGGTGATTTTAGCTGAAATGCCTCCGCTTGACGGGGGCATTGTTATTCATAGTGGCAATATCTCCCAAGCTAAACAATATTTGGGGCAAGAACACCCCTATGCAATTTATGATATGCGCGCTGAAGGCGGTGTATGTCTTAACTTAGACGCATTAGCGATTATTGCCGGTACGATTCAGGCAAAAGGTACGCTCTATCTCATTTGCCCGAATTGGGATACGTTGGAACAACAACCTGATTTTGACTCGCAACGCTGGAATAGCGGTAAAGTAATTGCTACGCCGAATTTCTATCGCTACTTTAAAGCATTGGTACAAAAATTCGGCTTTCACTTGCAAACATTGGCAGAAACGGACTTTAGTTTGCCAAAGCAGCCGCTCCAATGCCAAGCGACTGAAAATCTTACGCCACAACAGCAAAAAATCTTTGAAAAATTACCGCTTGATACCTCCGCTATTCATTTGATCACCGCACCTCGCGGACGAGGCAAATCAACCCTCGCCGGGAAATTAGCCCAGCAGTTAGCCCAAACGGAATCGGTACTGATTACTGCAAGAAGTCACTCGGTCTTACCTAGTTTTTGGAAGTCTGCTGCGCAGAATATTCCTTTTTTTGCACCCGATCATCTATTACAAAAAATCGCGGCAAACCAAATTGCGGCAAATAGTTGGTTATTTATTGATGAATCGGCAAGTTTGCCGTTACCAATGTTACATCAGTTCTGTGAGTATTTCGACAAAGTGGTCTTAACCACGACTACACATAATTATGAAGGTACCGGGCGAGGCTTTAGCCTGAAATTCCCACAACAGCTTACCAAGCAGTATCGAGAATGGCGACTGACTAAGCCGCTTCGTTGGGATGAAAATGATCCGTTGGAACAATTTATCGATGAGTTATTGATTATGTCACCGCCAACTGGAACTAATCAATATGCCGAGTTTTATCATTTACTGGCGGAAGCACATTACAAAACGACACCCAGCGATTTACGCCGATTATTTGATGCACAAGATCAGTTACTACATTCTTTCTCCGAGCATCAGCGTTTAGTCGGCGGCATTTGGGCTGTACCAGAAGGTGGTTTGGAACCTGAATTAGCTGAAGCCATTTGGCGGGGAGAACGCCGCCCACAAGGCAATTTAGTCGCACAATACCTTTGCTTCCAAGGTAACTTACTCGAAGCCTGTCAGCTACGTTCGGTACGCATCTCACGTATTGCGGTGCAACCTGAATTGCAACAGCAAGGAATTGGCAAGCGGTTAATTTCTGACTTTATTTTGCAAAAAATTCAGCAAAATCGACCGCTTGTGGATTATGTTTCAGTCAGCTTCGGACTCACGGAACATCTACTACATTTTTGGCAACAATGCGGTTTTCAGTTAGTGCAAATTACCCCGACTAAAGAAGCCAGTAGCGGCTATCACAGTGCGATGATGCTCTACCCGATTTCAGCCAAAGGTCAGCGGTTTGTACAACAAGCTACTGCCAGATTTGAACGAGATTTAGCATTACAGCCGTTTTATGCAGAATTGCAAAATATGTTGCCAATTCGACCGCTTGTGCAACTGCAAATGGACGAGCAAGACTGGTGCAATATAGAAGGCTTCGCATTAGCGCAACGTTCTCTGGCGGCAAGCTATGTAAGCCTAACACGTCTTTACCGGCAAGATCCTCGCAATCATGGTGTATTAGCCAATCTCTGGCAACAATTCGAGAGTATTCAAGGCAAAAAAGAATGGTTGGACAACTTGCGTAGCCTAGTTTCCAGCTACTTGCGATACGCACGTTAATCAGTTGCAAATTGGTATAAAAAAACCACCGCTTATTGCGGTGGTTTTTCATTTTCGAACTCGTTATTTTTTACGTTCTAGCCATTTACCGTCAAGGTAATCGACAATCCATTTGGTTGCTTTGCCGTCTTTTTCAGAGGTCACATACTGACGCTTTTCTTTACGGCTAAAGCGGATAATCGCTTCATTTCCTTCCGGATCTTGTTGAGGTGCATCAGCAAGATATTGTAATTTTTCCGGTAAACGATCTCGGTATTGTGCTAATTCGGCAACTTTCGGCGCACGTGTTTCACGTGATTTCGGGAAATTGTGTGCCGACATAAACACACCGCTTGCGCCGTCACGTAATACGAAATACGCATCCGATTTCTCACATTTGAGTTCCGGGAAATGAGTCGGCTCTTCGCGCGGCGGAGCCACTTCACCGTTTTTCAGAATCTTACGGGTGTTATCGCAAGCGGTACAGCCCATATATTTACCGAAACGACCAAGTTTGAGGTGCATATCCGCACCGCATTTATCACACTCAACAATCGGGCCGTCATAACCTTTAATTTTGAATGTACCTTGCTCTAATACATAACCGTCACAATTCGGATTATTACCGCAAATATGTAATTTCCGTTGCGGATCGATCACATAGCTATCCATTGCCGAATCACATTTCGGACAACGTTTACGGGCTAATAACGCTTTCGCTTCCGATTCTTCATCTAGCACATTGAGTAATTCCGCTTCCGGAATCAGATTCATTGTGGTTTTACAACGCTCTTTCGGCGGTAACGCATAACCGGTACAGCCTAAGAATACACCGGTAGAAGCGGTGCGAATTGCCATTTTTCTGCCACAGGTCGGACAGTCAATTTCCGTTGGCACAAGGCTATTCGGCTTCATTCCGCCTTCCAACTTATCTAATTCGGCTTTGGTGAGCTGCTCAGAGAAATCCTTAAAGAAATTATTAAGCGCTTCTTTCCAGTTCTTATTACCTTCCGCAATTTGGTCGAGCGTTTCTTCCATATTGGCGGTAAAGTCGTAATTCATTAAATCGCTAAATGATTCATCTAAACGATCGGTAACGATTTCACCCATTTTTTCCGCATAGAAACGACGATTTTCAGTACGCACATAACCGCGCTCTTGAATCGTTGAGATAATCGCAGCATAGGTGGACGGACGACCGATACCACGTTTTTCCAATTCTTTAACCAGTGCGGCTTCAGAGAAACGCGCCGGCGGTTTAGTAAAGTGTTGGCTAGGTAGCACTGCTTCTAACGCTAATTTTTCATTGAGTGCGACTTCCGGTAACACTTGGTCTTCAGCCGTTTTACCTTGTACCGGTAATGCCTTCGTCCAACCGTCAAAACGCAATACACGCCCTTTCGCTTTTAATTCATAGTCGCCTGCCGTAACGGTAAGGCTGGTTGAATCATAACGAGCCGGAGTCATCTGGCAAGCTAAGAAACGACGCCAGATAAGCTCATAAAGACGCTCGGCATCTTTTTCCATACCTTTTAAATCAGACATTTTTACATTCACGTCTGACGGACGAATCGCTTCATGCGCTTCTTGCGCACCTTCTTTACTTGAATAGAAATTCGGTTTAGCCGGTAAATACTCACTGCCGAATTGTGCTTCAATATAACCACGCGCCATCGCTAATGCGTCTTGGCTTAAATTGGTTGAATCGGTACGCATATAAGTAATGTAACCCGCTTCATATAAGCGTTGCGCCAACATCATGGTTTTTTTAACACCAAAGCCCAAACGAGTACTTGCCGTTTGTTGCAATGTTGAAGTAATAAATGGCGGGCTTGCTTTTGATGAAGTCGGCTTTTTATCAATCTCTGAAACAATAAATTCGCTACCTTGTAACGATTTTACTGCTTCGTCCGCTTGTTTCTGATTTTTTGCCGAGAATTTTTTACCTTTATAGCCGATTAAATCTAGCGGTAATTTCCCTTTAGCCGTCAGCGTATTGGCTAAGATCTCCCAATATTCTTCCGGTTGGAACGCTTTAATTTCTCGCTCACGTTCAACTAACAGTTTAACCGCCACCGACTGTACACGCCCTGCAGATAGGCCTCGCGCGACTTTTTTCCAAAGTAAAGGCGATACCATAAAGCCAACTACGCGGTCTAAAAAGCGGCGTGTTTGTTGCGCATTTACGCGGTCTAAATTTAAATGATCCGGCTGCTCAAACGCTTTTTGAATAGCATTTTTAGTGATTTCATTAAACACCACTCGGCTAAAACGTTCGTCATCACCACCGATAACCTCTCGCAAATGCCAAGCAATCGCTTCCCCTTCTCTATCCAAGTCGGTTGCGAGATAAATATGATCGGCTTTTTTCGCCAAGGATTTTAATTCTGAAACAACTTTTTCTTTATCCGGCAGAATTTGATAATTTGCTTTCCAATCATGGTAAGGGTCGATCCCCATACGTTTAACTAATGCGGCACGTTCTTTTTCTGCTTTTAATTTTGCTTTTTGTTCTGCAGTCATGCCTTTGGTGGAAACCGGTTTTGCTTTTTCGTTTTTCTCGCTTTCACTACCGCTTTTAGGTAAATCACGAATATGACCGACACTCGATTTCACTACATAATCGCTACCTAAATATTTATTGATCGTCTTAGCTTTCGCCGGCGACTCCACAATAACTAATGATTTTCCCATGAATAACTACCCAAAATGTAAATAATTTAAGAAATATATTAGATTTTATTTCTTTTTAGTTGATATTTAATACTGCTTGACCCAAAATGTATCGACAATAGCAAGCCTAATTATAAAAAACAATATCTAGAGAGATAAAAAATGGATAAGCTCAATGCAATTAATCTTTTCTGTCGAGTAATAGAAACGCAAAGTTTTACTCAAGCCGCCCAACTGGAACAGATCTCATTGGCAATGGCAAGTAAATTGATTGCTCAACTTGAAGAACATCTCAACGTACGACTATTACACCGTACAACTCGTAAGATCACTCCCACCGAAGCAGGTTTACTTTATTATCAACGCTGCTTGCCCATTCTTAACGAATTAAAAGATGCGGAGAATAGTGTAAGCAATATTACCTCAACATTACAAGGGAAAATCACAATTTCTCTGCCGATGGACTTCGGGTCACGTTTCGTTGCGCCTTATCTAGGGCAATTTATGACAACCTATCCGAATATTCAGCTCAATATTGAATTTAGTGATCGTCGTGTTGATGTGGTGGCGGAAGGCTATGATTTGGTATTACGTATCGGTGCCCTTGAAGACAGCTCTATCGTCGCAAAACGTATTGCCCGTTCGGAACTCGTACTGCTTGCCTCGCCAGAATATTTAGCAAAACACGGTACGCCGGAAAATTTAGCACAATTAGCCGAACATACGTGCTTAATCTATGAAAATCATCAGCAATGGCAATTTACGGACGGTGACCAGAAAGTGAAAATAAAACCGAATGCGCACGTCATTTCCAATAACGGCTATGCGCTATTACAGATGACTAAAGCGGGACAGGGTATCGTTAATTTACCGCTGTTTCTAGCCAAAGAAGAAATAAGTGCCGGTAAATTGGTGGAAATTTTACCTCAATATAAACAACATTCGATCGATATTAGTATTTTATATCCGCACCGCCGTTACTTATCGCCCAAAGTAAAAGTGCTGATTGAATTTTTGGCAAATCTTATGCAAGAGCGTCATCAATATTTAGTGAAATAAGCAATAAACGGTTTGATTTTCTATTTTTTGCAAAACAAAACGCCTTTCTTTTTAAGAAAAGGCGTTTGCAAATATTCAATAAAATCCGACCGCTTACTGTCCGAGATCCAGGATTAAAATCTTTGACATTCGTTGATAGTTATAATGTTCACGTTTCTCTTTCGGTAAATCGTCTGTTGTGGAAAGTACAAAGCCGCGCTCTTGAAACCACTGGGTTGTGCGTGTCGTTAGCACAAATAATTTCTCAACTTGTAATTTATAGGCACGGCGTTTAATCGCTTCTAATAACACATCGCCTCGTGATGAATCTCGATAATCGGGATGAACCGCCACACAAGCCATTTCCGCCATTTTTTCTTCCGGATAATGATTCAATGCCGCACACGCAATCACTATGCCGTCACGCTCAATAATGGTATAATTGCTGATTTCCATTTCTAATTGTTCACGCGAGCGTTTTACTAAAATGCCTTGTTCTTCTAACGGTCGAATCAAATTTAACAAACCGGGAATATCAAATGAGGTTGCCAAACGAATATTTTCCGAACTCTCTTCCGATAACTGCGTACCGATACCGTCACGAGAAAACAACTCTTGCAGTAATGAACCGTCTTCCTTATAGCTGAGTAAATGCGAACGTTTAATACCGGCATGGCAAACTTCAATGGCCGCTTGTAAAAAACGGGCGGCAGAATGATGATATTGTCCGGACTCAATAAATTGCGTTAAATAACGTTTAGCTTCACGAGGGTGTAAATCCGATAACACATTGCCTTCCGAATCCAAGATCCCTTGCTGATCGCAAAAACCGATTAGCTTATCCGCTTTTAACTTAATCGCAATTTGCGTTGCAATCTCCTCAAACGGTAAATTAAACATTTCTCCAGTCACCGAAGGCGCAATCGGACCGATAACCACGATCGCATCTTGCGCTAATTGTTGCTGAATCCCTTCGATATTAATCCGGCGAATCTTACCGCTTAAACCGTAATCCACACCGTCAATTACACCAAGCGGTTGCGCTAATACCGCATTGCTACTTACTACATTTAGTACCGGAGAATTCGGTAAACGTAATGACAAACGAGAAAAAATATCATAATGCAATCCGCCGACCGCTTGCTTAACCACTTCTAACGTTTTGCTATCGGTAATACGAATATGCTTATGATAAGCGGAACTCATCTGATTTTTTGCCAATAACTCGTCAATTTGGCAACGAGCACCAAACACAATCACCAGCTTGATGCCTAAACTATGCAACAAACTGATGTCATTGGTAATATTAATAAAATTCGGGTGAGCAATCGCATTACCGTCTAGCATAATCACAAAGGTTTTCTCTCTGTGCATATTTACGTAAGGCGTGGATTGTCTGAACCATTGGACTAATTCTGTGTTACGCATAACTTCCTCATTATTTTTATTTTTGATAAATTTATATCAAAATGAATATTTATGCAATAAAAATGAATTAAAATTTATTTATACCCATAAAAAAGCGGTTGAATTTGTAAATTCTTTTACAAATCTAACCGCTTATTATCGCTTTTTATGTTCTTTCCGACAACTTTTCAAATTCGGTGAAATAAGTCGGGAATGTTTTTGCCGTACAATTCGGGTCTAAAATCGTGACCGGTGTATCAGATAATGCAATCAATGAGAAACACATCGCCATACGGTGATCATTGTAGGTTGCAATTTCTGCGTGTTGGAATTGCGTGAGCGGTAAAGGCTGAATACGAATAAAATCTTCGCCTTCCTCAACGGTTGCTCCCACTTTGCGCAATTCGGTCGCCATCGCCGCTAAACGATCGGTTTCTTTAACACGCCAGTTATAAATATTACGAATCACGGTTTCCCCTTCGGCAAATAATGCGGTAGTCGCAATCGTCATTGCTGCATCCGGAATATGGTTCATATCCATATCCACACCTTTAAGCTCGCCTTGCTCCGCTTGGATAAAATCGTCGCCCCAAGTGATTTTAGCTCCCATCGCTTCTAACACATTGGCAAACAAGCGGTCGCCTTGGATCGAATTTTTACCAATACCGGTTACCTTCACTTTACCTTTAATCGCACCGGTGGCTAAGAAATAAGACGCAGATGATGCATCACCTTCCACTAAGTATTTCTGCGGTGAAATATAACTTTGGTTACCTTTAACGATAAAGGTTTGATAATCTTGATTTTCAACGCTTACGCCGAAATCTTTCATCATCGCTAAGGTAATATCGATATAAGGTTTTGATACCAGTTCACCGATAATTTCAATCTGCATATCGCCTTCGGCAAGCGGTGCCGCCATCAGTAAAGCGGTTAAAAATTGGCTAGAAATTGAACCGTCAATTTGTACTTTTCCGCCTGTTAAGCCAGTATTTCGGATTGCTACCGGCGGATAACCTTCATTTTCCAAATATTGAACGCTTGCACCTGCTTGGCGAAGCGCATCAACCAAATGTTTAATTGGGCGTTCTTTCATACGAGGTTCTCCGGTTAAAACCACTTCCGCTTCCGAAGATCCTTTTAAGCAAAGTGCCGCCGTTAAAGGTCGCATTGCCGTACCGGCATTGCCTAAAAATAATACCAGCCCGTTTTGCCAGTTAAATGCACCGCCAATTCCTTCAACGGTACAAACCGTCTTATCTTCCGATAATACATAGTTTACCCCTAACGCTTTTAACGCATTGAGCATATGGCGAATATCATCGCTATCTAATAAATTAGTAACTTTAGTCGTCCCTTTCGCTAAGGCGGCTAATAATAATGCTCGGTTCGAAAGGCTTTTTGAACCGGGTAAATTAATCTCACCTGCTATACGACGAATCGGCTCTAATGTAATTTTTTCCATTTTATTCTCTGCTTAACCCAATACTTTTACTAATGCGGCAAACAAGCGGTCATTTTCTGCCGGTAAACCGATACTGATACGTAAATGATTCGGCATACCGTAACCGGCAATCGGACGAACAATCACGCCTTCACGTAATAAGGCTTCGTAAATCGGTGCAGCAGGACGTTTGAAATCAATCGTAATAAAGTTACCTTTGGAAGGAATATAATCCAAACCTTGTGCTTGGCAGAATGCTTCATAACGTTGCATCTCTTGGCGATTATTTTCCGCAACTTTTTCCACAAACGCATCGTCATTCATCACCGCAATTGCAGAAACTAATGCAAGGCTGTTACAGTTAAACGGCTGACGTACACGATTGAGTAAATCGGCGATTTCAGCATTAGATACTGCATAGCCGATACGTAATCCGGCAAGTCCGTAAGCTTTGGAAAGTGAACGAGAAACAATTAAATTCGGATATTTTGCTAATAAACCGAATGAATCGACACGCTCGCAAGCGTCTGTAAACTCGGTATAGGCTTCATCGAGTACTACCAACACATTTGCCGGTACTTTCGCTAAGAAAGCGTCAATTTCAGCTTCAGTTAAGAAATTGCCGGTTGGGTTGTTCGGATTAGCAATAAAAATCAATTTGGTTTTTTCATTGATTGCGGCAAGAAACGCCTCTAAATCATGTCCCCAATTTTTTGCCGGAATCTCACGAGCCACCGCATTAATCGCTTTAGTCACTAACGGATACACGATAAAGGCATATTGCGAATAGATAATTTCATCTTGCTCGCCGGCAAAAGTATGCGCAAATAATTCCAATAAATCGTTTGAACCGTTACCTAAGGTAATTTGATTTGGTTGTACACCGAATTTTTTTGAAATAGCCGCTTTCAGCTCAAATCCGTTAGCATCCGGATAACGAGTAAGATCATTTAATTGCTTAATAATCGCTTGTTTGGCACTTTCCGGAAAACCGAACGGGTTTTCATTAGAAGCCAGTTTAATAATATTGCTGATACCCAGCTCACGTTCTAATTCTTCAATCGGTTTACCCGCTTGGTAAGGAGAAAGGGATTTCACACCCTCGTTGGCGATGTTGAGAAATTGCATTTTTACCTCTGTAACATTATTTTTATTTCATTGTTGAAAGATTGTATTAAAGAATCCCAATCTTTGCCAGTAAAAAATATGTTACAGATGGAAAGAAATTAATACAAACGTAATGGATTGATTTTCTCTCTTCCCTTCATAAACAAGCGGTCGTAAATCTAGGAAAATTTACGACCGCTTATACATTCATATTAAGTCTTTACACAGCTTGCTCAAATGCTTGAGTTAAATCAGCCAGAATATCTTCCAGCGTTTCGATCCCGACCGAAAGACGAATCAATGTTTCGGAAATATTCGCCGCTTTGAGATCTTCCGTACTTAACTGACGATGCGTAGAAGTTGCCGGGTGTAACGCACAAGTACGAATATCCGCCACATGCACTTCTCGAGAAACTAACTTAAGCGCATTCAGCCATTTCATCGCAGTTTCTTTATTACCTTTTAATTCAAAAGAAAGCACGCCGCATAAGCCGTTAGGCGTATATTTTTGCTGTAATGCGAAATCCGGTGAACTTGCCAATGCCGGATAATATACGCTTTTTACTTGAGGATGCGCTTCTAAAAATTCCGCAACCGCCTTAGCATTGGCAAAATGTTGTTTCATACGGAGGGATAATGTTTCCAACCCTAAGTTCAGTAAGAAACTGTTTTGCGGTGCGGGCGTCGCGCCTAAATCTCTCATCAATTGCACTCGAGCTTTCACCATATACGCCGCTTTACCGAACGTTTCGGTATAAACCAGCCCGTGATAGGTTTCATCCGGTTGGTGGAAGGCTTTAAATTTAGGGTTATTCCAATCGAAATTTCCGCCGTCAATAATCACCCCGCCCAATGCGACCGCATGACCGTCAAGATATTTTGATGAACTATGTACCACTATATTAGCGCCGAATTCAAAAGGACGGCAGAAATACGGCGTAGCAAAAGTATTATCGACAACTAACGGACATTCCGCCGCTTGCGCTAATGCGGCAAATTTCTCAATATCCAATACGCGTAACGCCGGATTTGCAATAGTTTCACCGAAGACCGCTTTAGTATTCGGACGAATCGCTTTTTTCAATTCTTCAATCGGGGCAAATTGATCGACAAAAGTCACTTCAATCCCCATTTTGCGGAACGTATGTGCGAATAGGTTATAACTGCCGCCGTAAATGCTGGATGCGGAAATAAAATGGTCGCCGGACTCAAGTAAATTCATTAACGCATAGAAAACCGCAGACTGCCCCGATGCGGTACACATAGCCGCAACCCCGCCTTCTAACGCCGCAATTTTTTCTTCCACCGCATTCGTCGTCGGATTTGCTAAACGAGTATAAAAGAAGCCCGCTTCTTCTAAATCGAATAATTTCCCGATAGATTCCGCACTATCATAGGTAAATGTCGTACTTTGTACGATAGGTAAAGCTCTCGGCTCGCCGTTTTTCGGCGTATAGCCTGCATGTAGGCAAAGTGTTTCAAAATTCATAAATATTCCCTTTTTGGTTGAGTAAAGTTTTTTGATTGTAACAGAAAACGATACAGTTATACGCTTAGTTTTAGCGAATGATCCGTTAGGATTTTCCTTTCATATCAAAATAAAATAATATATTAAAACTTATCGGAAACATAAAATCGACCTGTAAAAAAACCACCTGCACGGCAGATGGTTTCTTTTTATATACGCTCAAGTATTACGCGTTTTCTTTCGCAAATTTATCCATAAATCCAATTAACGCTTGCACGCCTTCAATCGGCATAGCGTTATAGATTGATGCACGCATACCGCCTAACACTTTGTGTCCTTTTAAAGCATGTAAGCCGCAAGCGGTCGCTTCCGCCACAAATTTTGCATTTAATTCGTCATTATCGGTGGTAAAGGTTACATTCATCACGGAACGATTGGCTTCGGCAATATAATTACGATAGAAGTTGCTGTTATTTAAATAGTCGTACAACAATTTCGCTTTAGCTTCATTACGTTTTTCAATCGCCGGTAAACCGCCTTCTTTGATTAAATGTTTAAATACCAATGAACATAAATACCATGCGAATGTCGGCGGCGTATTGATCATTGAATCGGCATTGACTTGCGTTTCGTAATTCCAGATAGACGGTGTAGCGGTACGCGCCTTACCAATTAGATCTTCACGTACAATCACTATCGTAATACCTGCCGGACCTAAATTCTTTTGTGCGCCGGCATAAATTAAACCGAATTTATTAATATCGATTTTACGTGAAAGAATATTCGAAGACATATCCGCCACTAATACCGCATTACCTACGTTCGGAATATCGTGAATCTCCACCCCGCTAATCGTTTCGTTCGGACAGTAATGAACGTAGTCATACTGTTCGGCAATATCACTGAAATCCGTACGAGTTACCGAGATGATCCCGTTTTGATCTTTTTCTACAATATTGATTTCATCGATTTCGCAGAAATTACGCGCTTCTTTCGCCGCCGTACCGGACCAATGACCGCTGTTTAAATAAAGAGCCTTACCCTTTTCGCCGATTAAATTCATTGGAATCGCCGCAAATTGTCCTCTCGCACCGCCTTGTAAAAATAGGATCTTATAGTTATCCGGAATATTATAGACTTCACGCAGATCTTTATCCGACTGTGTCGCCAACTCCATAAACAATTTACCACGATGACTGACTTCCATCACCGAAGTCCCTTGATTTTGCCAATTTAATAATTCTTGTTGAGCTTGTTCCAAAACGGCTTTCGGCATCATTGCCGGGCCTGCGCTGAAATTATAAACTTGTGTCATTGTGTTTGCCTCTTTGTGTGTTTTTAAAACCGATTCAATCATTCTAGCGAAAATATTCGCTATTTTAAAAGTACTTTTTTACGGAAAAAAAGTAAGCGGTCAAATTTACAAAAATTTCTGCAAATTCGACCGCTTGTAATTTATCGATTATCGACCGTGAACGCGTTGTTCTAAGATTACGTCTAAAGTTTTTTGTTTTTGCTGAATCGATTTTTCCGGCTCCGCTTTAACCAAAAGCGAGTAAATCAGATCAAGTACAAACAATTGCGCCATTTTGGTCCCGATCGAATCTCCTTGCATATGACCTTGTCGATTACCGTTAATCAACACATAATCCGCCACATTGGTAATCGGCGAACGAATATGATGAGTAATCGCAATGGTTTTCGCATGATTTTTTCGTGCGATTTTCAACGCACTGATTACCTCGTCGGAATAACCGGAATGGCTGATACCGATCACAACATCGCCTTCACGTAACAATGATGCCTGCATATACATAAAGTGGTTATTAGTAACCGCATCGGTTTGTAAGCCGATACGCATCAATTTATGTTTTGCATCTTCTGCGGTTAATCCGGAAGATCCCACACCGAATAAGAAAATACGCTCAGCTTTTTGTAATTCCGCCACAACGTATTCCAACTCTTGAAAATCCAATAAATTAATCGTTTCCGCAATCACATTATTTAAACTGCTTTGCAGCTTCACTGCGATTTCTTTAGGCGTATCACTCTCGGAGACATCCGTATCAAAAATAGAATTACTTCGTTTTTCTTGTGTGGCCAATTCGATTGCCAAATCCAATTTAAAATCGGTATAGCCTTTAAAACCGAGCGTACGACAAAATCGGATAAAAGTTGCTTCGCCGACATCCAACTGCTTTGCCACTTCAGATAGTGAATTTTGGCTTAAAATTTCAGGTTGAGCCAAGATCGCCGCTGCAATTTTCTTTTCCGTTTTAGTCAAACTGGTTTGTAATGCCCCGATTGTATCTAATATTTTACCTCTAGCGGACATATACGCCTCCTATAGATAACTAACAGGTACTTTTACTACAAGTTTTTTCAGTAGTTTATTTTGTCCGCTAACGGTATTGCCCGGTTTATGCGGCTCATAAGGAAGGAAAATCGCAAACATATTCGGTTGTAATATCAACTCATTTTTATCTTCAATCGCATCTGTCAATTGGTAATCGTCTTCATCTCGATATTCGTCAAATAAAGTTAAATCAGGTTCGCTAAGACCATACTCAATCATTTCCTCTCCGGAAATAAGTAATTGAATATCAATAAATTTACGGTGCATTTCAGCTTTTTTATCTTCCGCCGGCGAGGTTTCAAACTCCATTACGTTCATTCGCACCCCTTCTTCCAAATCTTGCCACCCTAAAGGGAGATTAACTAAATCTAAATTTTTAAGTTTTCCGCATAAACGAGCAAAAACGGGTGGTAATGATTTTGCATAATCCGCACGAGATAAATCACCTAATAACATATAAAGTCCTTATCTTAATTAACTATTACATAGATTGCCGTATCAATTCAGCAAATACTCCACAAATGAAGATATACTCCAATAATTGTAGGTTAAAGACTTATCGTAGAAATAACAAGGAAGAAAAGGAAAAAATGAGAACTAGATCAAAATTTTATAAAGGAAGAGGCATAAACGATGATGCCTCTTTGTATAGGACTAACTCACATTGAGTACTAAACCGAGGAAAGCTAAATATTTTTTCTCTTCCTCCAAGTCCGCTAACACCAACGGATTTTTAGCAAGGAAACCGGAATCGAACGTTAAAATCCAGTCATTATTATTTATATCAAGCGATAAGTTTTTAGGAGTAACCGTTGCTTGACGAGAACGATTAAGCAACACCGCCAATCTAAATAATCTCAATAACGTTAAAATATCCCGATGCTGATAGCGATTGGTACTACGAATATCGCTACGCTTAAATCCTTTCAGATGAAAACGCATTAAGGTTGCCAACAAATTCTGCTGTTCAAAATCAAAACCGGGTAGATCTCGATTCGCAATAATGTAAGCGGAATGTCTATTGACACCGTTATGATTGATCACAATGCCGATTTCATGCAGTAAACTGGCCCACTTTAACATACCGGACAATTCCGCCGTTTGACGACGGTTTCTCCAACTTTTAACTTGTTCAAATAATGCCAGTGCCGTATGCTCCACTCGATTTGCTTGTTGCTGATCGATATTAAACTGCTCGGCTAACGCCTCTGCCGTACGCTGCCTAATATCGCCCACTTGGAAACTTTTTTCCAAGCCGTACATTACCCCTTCTCGTAACGCACCATCGGAATAACGCATAGATTCAATTCTGAAAGTATGAAAAAGGGCGAGTAAAATCGCTAATCCTGGCACTAAAACATCGGCGCGTTCTTCTATTAATCCTTTCATTTGGATAGCACTAAGAGAATTAAAACGTAAACAGTCGTCTATTAACGCCTGCAAACGTTCTTCCGTAATTAACCCGTCGCGATAACCGTTTGCAATTAATACTTTTTGTACCGTTTTTATCGTGCCGGAAGAGCCTAATACGTGTTGCCAACCGAGCTGACGATATTCCCAAGCCAGATCTTCGATTTTTTCCATCGCAAGTTGATAAGCACTGTCAAAACGTTCTATATTTAGTTCACCTTTTGCAAAAAAACGCTTAGCAAAACTCACACATCCCATATGACGGCTTTCGGCACGTAACGGCGTAAAGTTATCGCCGATAGTCATTTCCGTTGAGCCGCCGCCGATATCAACCACAAATTTTCGCCCGCGTTCCGGTTGCGTATGGCTTACCCCGGAATAAATCAGACGAGCCTCTTCTTGCCCGGAAATAATTTGGATGGGATACGGAAATACTTCAGCCGCCTGTTTTAAAAACTCATCATTATTAATAGCGCGGCGTAAGGTATAGGTTCCGACAACTTTCACATTGTCTGCGGAAAAACCGTGCAATCTATCTGCAAATAGGGCTAAACATTCCACGCCTCGGGTAATGGCTGCTTGATCTAAAATACGGTGTTCGTCTAATCCGTCCGCTAAACGGACTCTACGCTTTAAACGAGATAGCACTTGAATCGAGCCATTCACAATTCGTGCGACAATCATATGAAAGCTGTTCGATCCTAAATCGATCGCAGCAAACTCTCTCGGCGTTAATTGTTTAGACGATGACATGAAAAATATCCTTATAAGCGAACATTGAAGATAAAATATTGGAATTCTATCATTTTTACTACGAATCGATAGAAAATTTCTTAATTAATTTGACTATGTCGTTGTTTATTTGCACAAATAAATCAGGCGATACAAAACATTTTGACGAATCAGGTTAAAAGGTCTAGGATTCATTCAGTTTTATTATTCACTAACCAAGAGGATCCTCAAATGGCTGATGTAAAAAAACAATCTTTCCAAGATATGTTGGATTATGTTCATCTCTACCGTTTAAAAAATAAACTCCATCGTGAAACAGCGGATAATGATCGCAAAATTCGTGATAACCAAAAACGTGTATTGCTTTTAGATAATTTGAATCAATATATTGATGATTCGATGAGTGTAGAAGATATTCGCGCCATCATTGCCAATATGCGCGACGACTACGAAAATCGTGTAGACGACTATATGATCCGTAATGCGGAACTGTCAAAACAACGCCGTGAAATCCGCCAAAAAATGGCGGCACATAAAACGGCTGCATCAGAAAAAAATGAGAAATAATTAATTTCTCTCATAGCGGTCGGAATCGTTTAATTTTTTGCAAAGATAAATTAAACATCCGACCTCTTTTATTTTACCGCTTTATTTCCCTCAAATTAGCCCATTCCTTAAGCATTCTTTTCATTCCGAATAAATATCGTTTGACACCTTTATCATAAAAAGGTATTTCTATACACGCTTTCCGGACTATATTGGAAAGAAGTAATGATTTTTATCATTGCGGGAGAGGCGCAACACTCAGGCAGTTTAATCTAAGGCAACTAGGGCCGTTTGAGGATTAAATGATGGGAGTGCTTGCCGAGGTGTGAATTCACTAGACTGGAATGAACATCGGCTGAGTCAGGTTGAATCCTATCAGCTGTCATTTAACACAAGTTTAAATGGAGTGCTCTGATTAATTGGTTCTTAAATCAAACCGCCTAATCTACTCAATTTCCTTTCGAATATCCACTACACAACATCATCTATTATTTTTTGATTATAGGAAATTCTTATTATGTCTCATCTTTCGGTTGCAAAATTCGGTGGAACCAGTGTAGCAAATTTCGACGCAATGACGTCTTGTGCAAATATCGTAACGGCGGATGCCAATACTCGTGTCGTGGTACTTTCTGCATCAGCAGGCGTGACCAATTATTTAGTAGAATTAGCGAACGGTTGTGAAAAAGAACATCGTGAAGAAATCTTAAATGCGGTACGTACTATTCAATATAACATTATTGAGAAATTACAAAATCAAAGTGAGATTTCTGCCGAAATCGACGAATTATTACAGCATATCAGCGCATTAGCCGAATCCGCAAGTCTTGCGACATCTAACGCGCTCACCGACGAACTCATCTGTCACGGTGAAATGATGTCCACCAAAATTTTCACTCAATTATTAAAAGAACGTAATTTTCCGGCTGTTTGGGTAGATGTGCGTGACATTGTCGCGACAAATAGTAATTACGGTAAGGCGGCACCTAATGATGAAAAAACGCAACAACAATCCGATGCGATTATTAAACCGTTAATTGCCGCAGGTAACGTAGTGATTACTCAAGGCTTTATCGGTCGAGATGATGAAGGTAAAACAACCACATTAGGCCGCGGCGGTTCAGACTACTCTGCGGCATTATTAGCGGAAGTATTAAATGCAAACGACGTTTTAATTTGGACGGACGTACCGGGTATTTACACTACCGATCCGCGTGTCGTACCGAACGCAAAACGTATTGATACCATGGCGTTTAACGAAGCGGCGGAAATGGCAACTTTTGGTGCCAAAGTATTACACCCTGCCACATTACTACCGGCCGTACGTAGCAATATTCCGGTATATGTCGGTTCAAGTAAAGCACCGGAACAGGGCGGTACTTGGGTAACGCGTGACCCGCAACCTCGTCCGACTTTCCGAGCAATTGCGTTACGTCGTAACCAAACACTATTAACGCTTTCCAGCCTTTCAATGCTTCACGCTCAAGGCTTTTTGGCTAACGTGTTCGCCATCCTTGCAAAACATAAAATTTCAGTCGATGTGATTACTACGTCCGAAGTAAGCGTTGCATTAACTCTAGATAAAACCGGTTCCGCATCATCAGGTGCAGATATGTTATCCAAAGAGTTACTTGATGAATTAAACGCTTATTGCCACGTACAAGTGGAAAACGATTTAGCGTTAGTTGCGATTATCGGTAATAATTTACATACTCAAGCCGGTGTAGCGAAACAGCTATTCCATACGATTGAAAATTTCAATATTCGTTTAATTAGCTATGGTGCAAGCACTAATAACGTTTGTACGTTAATTAAAAATGCTGAAGCGGATGAAGTTGTACGTGCGCTTCACGCCGGTTTATTCGAATAATAGTAGAAGATTCAGGACAAAAACAAGCGGTCGGCTTTTGTAAATTTTTAGCAAAAACCGACCGCTTATATTGTATTAAGCTATTTCCAAAATACGCATACCGACGTATGACTATTCTCTTAATTTTTCAATTTCTTTCGTAAACTCTTCGATATCATCAAAACTGAGATACACTGAAGCAAAACGAATATAAGCGACTTTATCCAATTGTTTTAAAGCATCCATTGCAAGGCTACCGACTAATTTACTCGGTACTTCTCTCTCACCGGTTGATTGAAGCTGAATAATAATTTTACTGATAGCTTTTTCCACATCATCCGCACTAACCGGGCGTTTTTCCAACGCACGATTTAAGCTGACTCGTAATTTATTTGCATCAAACGGAACGCGGTTACCATTATTTTTTACAATATAAGGTACGACTAATTCCGCAGACTCAAATGTCGTAAAACGTTCTTTACAGCTGGTACATTCACGACGGCGACGAATTTGATAACCGTCCGCAGCAAGACGAGAATCGACGACTTTGGTTTCTTCTGCGGCACAAAACGGGCAGTGCATTAGTTACCCCCTTTATGCTGTTCAAGGAATGTTTTGAGCAAATTTTCCGGTGGAGGCGGCATCTGTAAGAAAAAGCCTTGCGTTTGAATCGCTTGCAAAACTTCTTCGTTTTTTGACCGCTTGAGCTGCTTTTCACCGGTTAAATTAAATAACATCACAAATTGCGGTTTACCAAACATTTGGCGTAATGCTTCCGGTACGCTATCAAATTGATCTCGCTTTGCTACATACAGGAACATCCCCTCTTTTTTAGGACTTCTGTAAATCGCACAAAGATTAGTACTCATCGTCATAGGCTCCGCCTGTATAATTATCAAACCTTGAATATTGACCTTGGAAAGTTAAACGGACTCGTCCAATTGGGCCGTTACGCTGTTTACCGATAATGATTTCCGCTATCCCTTTTAGATCCGAATTATCGTTATACACTTCATCACGATAAATAAACATAATTAAGTCCGCATCTTGCTCAATAGAGCCGGATTCACGTAAATCCGAGTTTACCGGACGTTTATCCGCACGTTGTTCCAAGCTGCGGTTTAACTGCGACAGCGCCACAACCGGCACTTGCAATTCTTTCGCTAATGCTTTCAGAGAACGAGAAATCTCAGCAATCTCGAGGGTTCGGTTATCGGAAAACGCCGGCGCACGCATTAATTGCAAATAATCCACCATAATTAAACTTAAACCGCCGTTCTCACGATAAACTCGTCTTGCCCGCGAACGCAATTCGGTTGGTGTTAAGCCAGAACTATCATCGATATAGATATTTTTACGCTCTTGCAAAATTGCCATCGTGCTGGATATTTTCGCCCAATCTTCATCATCATGAATCTGTCCGGTTCGGATCTTGGTTTGATCCACGCGAGAAAGCGAAGCCAACATACGCATCATAATTTGGTCTGCCGGCATCTCAAGGCTGAAAATCAAGACAGGTTTTGCCGGTTTTTTTCGCGGATTACCGTATTCATCCAAATCATTCGGATCTTCTACATCCAGTAATGACGCATTTTCACATAGATTCATTGCGAAAGTGGTTTTACCCATTGACGGACGTGCCGCGACGATAATTAAATCTGACGGCTGTAGCCCGGCAGTTTTCTTATTTAGGTCAAGAAAACCGGTTGAAACACCCGTTACCCCACCGTTATGGCGATTTTTTGAAAGCATCTCGATACGGGCAAGCGTATTAATTAAAATATCATCAATCTTCTGAGGACCTTCATTTGCTGCATGGCGTTTTTCTGCAATTTCAAATACGATACGTTCAGCTTCATCCAAAACATCTTTAGAACTTCTGCCCTTGGTATGGTATGCCATTTCCGCAATTTGATTACCCGCCGAAATCACACCGCGTAAATCCGAACGATCGCGAACAATATCCGCATAAGCAAGAATATTTGCAGCACTCGGTGTATTTTTGGAGAGCTCGGCTAAATAAGCGAAACCGCCTACATCTTGCAATACGCCTTTGTCTTTTAACGCCTGATCGAGCGTAATAATATCTATAGGCTGGTTGTGGCGCACTAACTCCACCATCTGCTCAAAAATGGTGCGATGCGCATAATTATAAAAATCACCGGCTTGAATGCGCTCAGATACATTATCCCAATGTTCGTTATTCAGCATGATTCCGCCTAATACGGCTTGTTCCGCTTCAATAGAATGTGGAGAAATCGCAATTTGTTCCACTTGCTTATCTCTTGAATTCTCTTTATTTATTGGCGTGTACTCAGGCATATTCATACTCTTTCTATTAATCATATCGGTAATTAGTTTAACGGAATTTTCTGTAAATTGAAATTTGCAAATGTTAAGTGAAAATCGACCGCTTAAATTTTACTTTACATTATTAAAAATCCTAATAGAATTATTGGGAATCATTTTCATTACATCCACTCACTAAAGGAATGCTCATTATGTTGAAAAAGGTATTATTTAGCTTAACGCTTGCAGCTACACTCACTACATCCGTATTAGCAAAGGAAGTTACCATTCCGACTGTTCGTGGCGATGTCACTTTTACACAAACACCTACGAAATTAGCTGTTTTTGATGCTGTTGCCATCGATATTTTATCTCATCTGAACGTACCGATTGCCGGTAGTCCCGATGTTGCTAAAACACTCCCTTATTTAAAACCTGCCGTTGAAAAAGTGGCAAATATCGGTACACTCTTTGAGCCTAACTTAGAAGCATTGAATACATTAAAACCGGATCTTATTATTGTTGCAACACGTTCCGCAGCAAAACTTGATGATGTAAAAACTATCGCAAACGCTATTGATTTAAGTATTCCGAGCGACTTAAATACGCTACAAGCGGGATTAAGAGAAATTGATTATCTCGGTAAATTATTTGATAAAGAATCGGAAGCGACCAAATTAAAAACCGAAATCGAAAGTCTAATCCAAGAAACTAAAACGGCTGTAAAAGGTAAAGGTAACGGTTTAATTGTGATTGTAAACGGCGGAAAAATGTCGGCTTTCGGTAATAAAGGACGTTTAGGTTGGATCCACTCTGCACTTGAGATCCCAATGGCAATTACGGATGTCGGTCAAAAAGGTTCAAATCATGGTCAGCCGGTTTCTTTTGAGTTATTACAAAAAGTGAATCCTGATTGGTTATTTGTTTTAGATCGCACGGCGGCAATCGGTGAAGAAGGCAAAACGGCTCGTGAAGTGCTAGATAATGCGTTAGTTCACCAAACCAAAGCTTGGAAAAATAACCAAGTGGTCTATTTAAGCAGCTCTGCTTACTTAGCGGCAGGCGGTGTAACTCAAATGCGTGAAGATCTGATGAATATCAAAAAAGCATTTGCAAAATAATTTAAAATTTTAACAGTTAGCTACAACAATGGCACATATCATTAACATATGTGCCATCATTAATTATTAATATACCTACAAAAATAATGCAAAAACTAACCGCTTTAAATTTTTTGTTTCTTGTCTTACTTTTTCTATTGAGCATTTCAGTAGGGATGGCTGATTTCCAATGGTCTAATCTTTTTACCCATACCGAGCAACTTGAATTACTCTTTATTAGTCGATTGCCCAGAACCCTTGCCGTTGTACTTGTCGGCGCAACACTAGGTATTGCCGGGATGGTGCTTCAAATCGTACTTAAAAACCGTTTTATTGAACCAAGTATGATTGGAGCAAGTCAAAGTGCGGCGATTGGTATATTAATCGCCAGTTTAATTTTCCCCGCCACACCGCTTATTATGAAAATGTCTTTAGCGACATTAAGTGCGTTAATCGGTATGGGGATTTTTATGCTTTTGCTTCGCAAATTACCTCCACATCAAAAGTTAATGGTACCGCTGATTGGGATCGTCTTTGGCAATATCATTGAAGCCATCACGACTTTTGTCGCCTATGAAACAGATTCTTTACAGCTATTATCTGTTTGGTTTTCCGGAGATTTTTCTGGGATTTTAGCCGGTCGCTATGAATTATTATGGCTAACTGCCGGACTCGCCGTTCTTGTCTATATCATGGCGGAACAATTAAGTATTGCCGGCTTGGGGCAAAATATCAGTACCAGTTTAGGAATCAATTACCGCCAAATGACGTGGTTTGCGTTAATTGTTGTTGCAATGATCACAGCCGTAGTAGTCGTTACTGTCGGACAAATTCCATTTATAGGTTTGGTCGTTCCGAATATTGTTTCACGTTTAGCCGGTGATCGTTTACGCCAGAATTTACCTTCCGTTGCCTTACTCGGGGCAAATTTAGTGCTACTTTGTGACATTATCGGACGTGTTGTAAATGCGCCTTATGAAGTGCCTATTTCAACCATCTTCGGTATTTGCGGAACAATTGTGTTTCTCTACTTGCTGTTTAGAGGGAAAAAATAATGCGCACCTCTAATATATTTCTATTACTAACAAGTATCTTACTCGCCAGTTGCTTATTTTTCATCACCTATAATGCTAATGGTAATTGGGATTTTGTATTGCCTTTCAGAGGTAAAAAGTTAGTCTTACTGCTCACTATTGCTTATACGATAGGTGTTTCGACATTATTATTCCAAACATTGACTAATAACCCGATTTTAACGCCGAGTATTTTAGGTTTTGACTCTTTATATTTGTTAATACAGACTACTTTAGTATTTATTTTAGGTGGTGTCGGCTTTACTCAATTGGATCTTATCGGTAAATTCGGAATTGAAACTTCGCTTATGTTACTCGGTTCGCTCTTATTATTTCGTACTCTTAATAAGAGTAATGCCGATCTTGCTCGAATGATTTTGGTCGGTGTTATCTTTGGAGTATTATTTCGTAGCTTAAATAATTTACTGCAGCGAATGATTGATCCTGAAGAATTTGCTGTTGCACAAAGTACTTCATTTGCCAGTTTCAATACCGTTAATCCTACATTACTTTGGATAAGTGTAGGTATTACAATATTAAGTGCTTACTGGATTTGGTTGAATCATCATAAGTTAGATGTTTTACTACTCGGTAAGGATCGAGCGATCGGCTTAGGATTAAATTATTCTCAATTTACTCGTCGGCTATTGATTTGTTGTGCTTTATTAGTTGCCGTTTCCACCGCTTTAGTCGGCCCAATCCTATTTCTTGGGTTATTGGTATGTGCACTCGTAAATACGATTAGTCCGGTGATTGCTCACAGTGTCAGAATACCGATGACGGTAATTATTGCCGCTATCACACTTGTTCTCGGGCAAGCCGTCTTTGAACAGTTGCTTAAAATGCAAGGCGTATTAAGCGTTGTCATTGAATTTGCCGGTGGTATTGTTTTCATTTATTTGATTTTAAAACAGAAAAAATAAGATGATCGAAATTAAAAATATTACACATAAAATTGGCCAAAGTACTATTTTAGATGACATTAACTTACACATTCCTAACGGTGGCATTACCGCACTAGTCGGTGCCAATGGTGCGGGGAAATCCACCCTTCTTTCACTTATTGCTCGCTTACAGTCTATTCAAAGCGGTCAAATTTTTCTGGATAATTACAATATCAGTTCGACCGACTCTCGCATTATTGCGCAGAACTTAGCCATTCTCACACAAGATAATGTGATTCATAGCCGTATCACGGTGAAAGATTTACTGATGTTCGGACGCTATCCTCATCACCAAGGTCGAATTAGACCGGAAGATGAAAACATTGTAGAAGAAGCGTTACAACGTTTCGAATTATTCGCATTAAAAGATCGATTTCTCAACGAGCTTTCCGGCGGACAGCGACAAAGAGCATTAATTGCGATGACGTTTTGTCAGAAAACCCAACATATTTTACTTGATGAACCGCTTAATAATCTCGATATGTTTCATGCAAAAGTACTTATGAAGTTATTAAGGGAATTAACCGATGAGCTGAATCTAACCACCGTAATGGTTGTGCATGATATTAATATGGCAGCGGCTTATGCCGATACGATTGTTGCAATGAAAGACGGACAGATCGCAATGGTAGGCACGCCGGATGAAATTATTACTCCTGCGAATCTAAAAAATATCTTCAACCTTGATGCGGAAGTCGTCACCTTACACGGTAAGAGACTAGTCGTACACCATATATAATCTGAATTTAAAACCAAACAAGCAAGAATAAAGCGACTCAATTGTATAAAAAAACTTACAAAACCGGTCGCTTATTCTCATATTTTTTACTTCCTCCTCGTGATCTTTTACTTCATATAAAGTAAAATATACAAGATTTTGTCTAAGGCAGAATCAAGTAAAATTTTATTCACAACGGAGATACCTTATGGCAATGAATAACATTTTTGGTTTATTCGCACAATCGCCACTCACTCCACTACAAAAACTTGCTTTTAAAGTAACGGAATGTAGTGAATTACTTGAGCCTTTTTTTGAGGCGACTTTTGACCATGACTGGGATAAAGCAACTGATATTAGAACTCAAATTATTGATTTAGAACGCCGAGCCGACGCCTTAAAACGAGAAATTCGTTTAAAGCTTCCGCGCGGTTTATTTTTGCCTGTGGAACGCGGTGATCTATTAGAGATCGTCACTCAGCTGGATAAATTAGCTAATTATTCTAGGGATATTTCCGGACGAATTATCGGTCGTCAATTAGTTATACCGGAAATTATGCAGCCCGCATTCCGTCAATTTCTCTTCCGTAGTCTAGATTCTACTCGTCAAATTCGTAAAGTTTTAGATGAAATGGATGAACTACTTGAAACCGGTTTCCGTGGTCGCGAACGTCATTTTGTAAATAATATGATTTTGGAACTCGACCAAATTGAAGACGATACGGATCAACTTCAAGTCAGTTTACGCCATACTCTATTAGGTTTAGAAAAAAATCTGAATCCGATTGATGTAATGTTTTTATATAAATGTATTGAACGAGTGAGCATTTTAGCTGATCAAGCACAACGTGTCGGTTCACGGATTGAGCTCATGTTAGCTAAAGCGTAGGAGATTAGAATGGAACTCATTCAGCAATATGGCAATCTTTTAGTCATTATTACTGCACTTTTTGGTTTTTTTATGGCTTTCGGTATCGGAGCGAACGATGTATCTAACGCAATGGGTACATCTGTTGGTTCAGGTACGGTTACGGCCCGCCAAGCAATTATTATCGCGATGGTATTTGAATTTGCCGGTGCTTACCTTGCAGGTGGTGAAGTAACCGAAACAATTAAAAGCGGTATTATTGACGTTTCACTTTTTGCAGATAAACCGGATATTCTTGTCTTAGGTATGATGTCGGCACTATTTGCCGCCGGTTTCTGGTTATTAGTCGCATCGAAAATGGGATGGCCGGTTTCAACAACACACGCTATTATCGGTGCAATTATCGGTTTCGGCTGTTTAACCGTAGGTAGTGAAGCCGTACAATGGAAACAATTAGGTGGAATCGTAGGTAGCTGGTTTATTACACCGGTGATTGCCGGTTTTGTCGCTTATTGGATTTTTATCAGTACGCAAAAATTGATCTTCGATACTGATGAACCGATGAAAAATGCGCAAAAATACGGTCCATTCTATATGGCTCTTACCGCTTTCATCTTAAGTATCGTGACAATGACCAAAGGTCTTAAACATGTCGGCTTACATTTAACAACGACAGAAACCGTCTTAATTTCTTCAGCTATTGCGGCGGTTGCGGTTATTACCTGTTATTTTTATTTTCGTAGCGAATCGTTTGCAAAACGCGCTCAAGGTGCGGCATTCGGCGGAGTAGAAAAAGTATTCAGTATTTTAATGCTTTTAACCGCTTGCTCAATGGCATTCGCACACGGCTCAAACGACGTGGCAAATGCGGTCGGCCCTTTATCAGCGGTTGTATCTATCGTACATAGCGGTGGTGTAGTGGAAGGGAAAGCAGCATTGGCGTCATGGATTCTACCGTTAGGTGCGGCAGGTATTGCGGCGGGTATGCTTATCATGGGTTATAAAGTAATGGGAACTATGGGCACGGGTATCACGGATTTAACACCAAGCCGCGGATTCTCTGCTGAATTTGCTTGTGCGACAACCGTAGTAATCGCTTCAGGTACCGGTTTACCTATTTCTACAACGCAAACTATTGTAGGGGCAATCCTAGGTGTAGGTTTTGCTCGCGGTATTGCGGCATTAAATTTAGGTATTATTCGTAATATTGTTGCTTCATGGGTAGTTACATTACCTGCAGGCGCAATCATTGCCATTGTAATCTATGAAATCTTGTTAATGATTTTTTATTAACTTTACCATCTAGGGAAAGTATATTTGATGTATGCTTTCCCTTTTATCTAAAAGGACTCGATTATGTTAAAACGGAAGTTAATCCTAATTGCTTATACCCTACTTGGCATATCTTCTCCGGTATTCTCGGCGGATTATATTACGGAGAATCTTAGTACTTATATGCGAAAAGGTGCGGGCGATCAATATAAAATTTCAGGTGCTATTCAAGCAGGTGAAAAGGTAACGGTATTAGACCGGAAAGATCGCTTTGTTTTAATTCGTGACGGCAGAAATCGGGAAGGTTGGGTACTTGCTTCGGAGATTTCTCAAACGGCAAGCCCAAAAGATTTAATTCCCCAATTGCAACAGCAAGTGCAGGATCTCAGCACAAAATTGGGCAAAATTGATGCGGATTGGCAACAACGTACTATGGAAATGCAACGCCGTAGCCAACAAGCCGAACAGCAAAGTAGCCAATTACTTGATCAAAATGCTCAATTAAAACGTGAATTAGATATTCTAAAGAATAAGAATCGTGATTTAGAAACCATGCAGGATTCCGCTAAACGAGAAATTGTGATTCAGTGGTTTATCTATGGCGGTTCGGTACTTGCGGTGGGATTATTACTCGGATTAATTATTCCGTTCATTTTACCGCGTCGTAAACGTCATAACGGTTGGTCGTAGTTCTTATATAAATCAAGCGGTTCTTTTTGCAAAAATCATTGTAAAAAGAACCGCTTATTTTTTGTCTATTTTTTTCGAATTGCTAACGAATGATACTGGTCAATTAACGGATCTATTGCCATCTCATAGCCATATTCTTCACATAACAATTCGAAGTCTTGCACACTACTCGCTAAATTGAGTGATAAAATAAGTTGCTCATTCGTCGATAATTGATTCAAAACTTTTTTTGCCATTAATAATGGCAACGGACAACGATATTGACGCAAATCTAATTGGTAAATCTTCGCCATTTTAGCCTTAAAATTATCAATATCCTAAGCCTAGGCAATCTTACGACGTTCCGCCATAATTTTGCCCATACGCTCTAATTCTGTTTGAGCTAAATGAATCCGCCCTAGTTCAAATAACGGTTCTTCAATTGCAATATGGACATCATACCCTGCAATAAAACGAGCGATAAGCTCCGCATCCACATCATTACGCTCTCCCGCTACCAAAGCTTCTAATTGTGCGGAAAGTAACGCCCAATTTTGATGTAACAATTCGTGTTGGCTTTCCAACTCGTCAATATCAGCCTGCGCTTGCGGTTGAACTCGAACTAATGCGGGAAAGAAATCACATTCTTCATCATCATGGTGTAACGGTGCGGAAAGGTTAAAATAATGGATAATCTGTTGTACATCATTTTTAACCGCTTGGTTAATATCGTTTTTCGCCAGATACTCCGGCAAAATGCGTAACTGTTTACAAAAACGCTTCACTTTACTATGGCAAGCATACAACATATCAATCGGTTCCGCCCAACTGGCGAATTGTTGTGGCTCAAGTTGTTGCATAATAACCTCTATATGTAATCATTTATTGATAAAAAGGCACAAGCCTAAACTTGTGCCATGATAAATTTAAATTATTTATTCACTTCTGATTGTAACGGCGGAACTTCTTTGCCGATTTTGGCATAAAACTCAACCACAAAATCATCAAAACGATCTTCTTCAATCGCTTGGCGAATCTGCGCCATTAAGCGTTGGTAATAACGCAAGTTATGAATCGTATTTAGACGCGCACCTAAAATCTCGCCGCATTTATCTAAATGATATAAATAGGCTTTCGTATAGTTTTTGCAGGTGTAGCAATCACATTCCGGATCTAACGGCGTAGTATCGGTTTTATATTTCGCATTACGAATTTTCACGATACCGTTACTCACGAATAAATGCCCGTTACGTGCATTACGGGTCGGCATTACGCAGTCGAACATATCGATACCGCGACGTACACCTTCCACTAAGTCTTCCGGTTTACCTACGCCCATTAAATAACGAGGTTTATCTTGTGGTAATAACGGTGTGGTAAATTCAAGGATACGGTGCATTTCTTCTTTCGGCTCACCTACCGCTAAACCGCCGACCGCATAACCGTCAAAACCGATATTGACTAAGCCTTCTGCGGAAATCTTACGCAATTCCTCATAAGTTCCGCCCTGTACGATACCGAATAACGCACGCGGATTTTGTAACTCGTCAAAACGATCACGACTACGTTTCGCCCAACGTAACGACATTTCCATTGATTTTTTTGCGTAATCAAAAGTAGCCGGATACGGAGTACATTCATCAAAGATCATCACGATATCCGAACCGAGATCGTATTGGATTTCCATTGATTTTTCCGGTGAAAGGAAAATTTTCTCGCCGCTAATCGGGTTTTGGAACGTTACGCCTTCTTCTTTGATTTTACGTAATTTACCTAAGCTAAATACTTGGAAACCACCTGAGTCGGTTAAAATCGGACCATGCCATTGCATGAAATCGTGCAAATCACCGTGTGATTTCATCACTTCTTGCCCCGGACGTAACCACAGATGGAAAGTATTACCTAATAAAATTTGCGCGCCGGTTGCCGCTACTTCTTCCGGTGTCATTCCTTTTACCGTACCGTATGTACCAACCGGCATAAATGCCGGTGTTTCCACTACATATTCGCCTTTCGGGCGAGAAAAAGTCAAACGACCGCGACGCGCATTGCCGCTGGTAGTTTTTAATTCATATTTCATTAACATTCCTTATAGATAAACAGTCTATAAACATATCAACAAGCGGTCATATTCCGCTTATGATTTGCAAATTAAAAGCGGATCCCCGTTCCTAAACTGAAACCCGCACCTACACCATTCGATCCTCCGCCTACATTTGCGCTGCCACCGACCGCACAGCCGGCAAGTACACAAGCAAAGAGACAGATGATAAATTTTTTAATCATTTTGTTTCCTTCATTGAATGAAATTGTTATAGTCCCACCCAAATTAAAAAGGAGTCATTTTACTCTTTTTCACTAAACAAAACTAGAATAAGCCGTCTTGAATACAAGGAAATATCATGAAAAAGTGCTTCAAACTTCTCTTTATGCCTATATTGCTGTCACTATTCTTTATTACTAATGTTTATGCGTTGAGTATTAGCCAAGACGAGATCAACCGATACCTTGAAACTCGTTTAGCCGAAAAAATTCCATTAACAGACAAAGTGGGCATTCCGGGATTATTTCAATTGGATTATCATCTCTATGACCTCTCTACTCAAATTGGGCAAACGGATGAAAAGAAAGTTGCCGTTTCAGGTGTAATTGACGGCATTCTGCAAGCTAAGGGTAAAAAATATGATGCTAAAATCTATCTGAATATGGATACGATTCCTTATTATGATGCCGAAAAAGGTACGTTATATCTGAAAGATGTACGTTTACTCAACTACTCCGCAACACCTGAAAAATATCAAGATGAGTTACAAATGTTTTTACCCGTATTAATGGACGGTTTAACCGGTCTTCTGAACTCGACACCGATATACACGCTTGACGAAACTAAAACCAAAGAAGCGCTCGTTAAGAAATTTGGCAAAGCGATTATCGTGGAAAAAGGACTTCTACGCTTAGAAACCTCTGTTTTTTAAAAAATTTTGTGATCTTGTTCGAATTTTCAAACATTTTCGATTGTTAGGATAACTTTTTTGACTAAAATTCACCGCGTAATATCAATGCCGAAAGATAGGAGAGAATTATGGAAATTGGCATCGTCAAATGGTTCAATAGTGCAAAGGGATTTGGATTTATTACAAGCGATAATATTGAAGGCGATATTTTTGCCCATTTTTCTGAAATTCAAAGCGAAGGTTATCGTTCCCTTAAAGTGGGGCAAAAAGTGCAATTTGAACTCATTCGCGGTGAACGAGGTGCGTCTGCAGCAAAAATCTCATTAGTGGAATAACTTAAAAATCCGATTTTCAAGCGGTCGAATTTGTTTTATTTTTTACAAATTCGACCGCTTTTTTATTCTGTGCTAAAATGCCGGTATATTTAGTAACAAATTCTTAACAGAGTTGGGCGATGAAACAGATAGAAAAATTGTTTGCCAACAATCATGCTTGGGCAACACGAATGAAAGACGAGCAATCGGATTACTTTAAACAACTTGCCGAACATCAAAAACCGACTTATCTTTGGATTGGCTGTTCGGACAGCCGTGTTCCCGCTGAAAAATT
Source organism: Actinobacillus genomosp. 1 (assembly GCF_029774175.1). Taxonomy (NCBI): domain Bacteria; kingdom Pseudomonadati; phylum Pseudomonadota; class Gammaproteobacteria; order Pasteurellales; family Pasteurellaceae; genus Actinobacillus; species Actinobacillus genomosp. 1. Next base: position 809,174 of record NZ_CP103834.1, read on the forward strand.
AACCGGTTTAGGGCCCGGCGAACTTTTTGTTCACCGTAATGTAGCCAATTTGGTTATCCATACCGATCTCAATTGTCTTTCCGTCGTGCAATATGCGGTAGATGTATTAGAGATCGAACATATTATTATTTGCGGTCATACCAACTGCGGCGGTATTAAAGCCGCAATGGGAAGTGTTGAAGATTACGGACTTATTAGTAATTGGCTATTACATATTCGCGACCTTTGGTTTAAACACAGTTCTTTACTCGGTAAGCTTCCTTCCGAACAAAGAGCCAATATGCTTACTCGTCTTAATGTAGCGGAACAGGTTTACAATTTAGGACGTAGCTCGATTGTTACCGCTGCTTGGAATCGCGGTAAGAAACTTTCTTTACATGGCTGGGTTTATGATGTGAAAGACGGTTTCTTAAATGATCAAGGTGTAATTGCGACTAGCCAAGAAACGTTAGAAATTACTTATCGTCATGCCATTGCTAAATTAGCAACTGAGATTGATGAAATGAGTGCTAATATCTCTGCTATCAAAGCCGATAGTTCATCGGGAACCAGTCATATCGATTAATACTACAAAGGCGAAATGATTATTTCGCCTTTTTTCTACTTATTTCGAGTATTTTTTACTATTACCGGTAAAAAATATTTAATTCTCCACATTTTATAAAATCCCGCACAAAACGCCATTTATTTACTAAAATAGGATTTTACCTTCAAATAAAACTAAATATTCGATATTTTTAGCATTAAATCTCGGAAAAATCTTGCATTGAATATCTTTTAAACGCTGGACAAATATTTTATTTTTTTGCAGAATCATTCCAACTATAAAGCAAACACTATATTCATTTAAAAATCGTTGGAGGATTCAATGAAAAAACTTTCCGGAGCAGAAATGGTTGTTCAATCCTTGAAAGACGAAGGCGTAGAATACGTTTTCGGCTATCCGGGCGGCTCGGTATTAGATATTTATGATGCCATTCATACGCTGGATAATATTAATCACGTACTTGTACGTCACGAACAAGCTGCGGTACATATGGCGGATGGCTACGCTCGCTCAACCGGTAAAGTCGGTTGTGTGTTAGTCACTTCCGGCCCCGGTGCAACCAATGCGATTACCGGTATTGCGACTGCTTATGCCGATTCTGTCCCACTTGTTATCTTAACCGGTCAAGTCCCTTCAAGTTTAATCGGTAGCGATGCGTTCCAAGAATGCGATATGTTAGGTATCTCTCGCCCTGTAGTTAAACACAGCTTTATGATCAAAAATCCGGAAGACATTCCTTCAACTATCAAAAAAGCCTTTTATATCGCTTCAACCGGTCGCCCCGGTCCGGTCTTGATTGATATTCCGAAAGATATGGTAAATCCGGCGAATAAATTTACCTATGAATATCCTAAAGAAGTATCGTTACGTTCATATAACCCAACCGTACAAGGTCATAAAGGTCAAATTAAAAAGGCATTAAAAGCCTTATTGGTCGCAAAAAAACCGGTGTTATATATCGGTGGCGGTGTTATTTCTGCGGAATGCTCCGCTCAATTAACCGATTTTGCGACCAAATTAAACTTACCGGTAACCAGCTCATTAATGGGCTTAGGTGCTTTCCCTGCTTCAAATAAACAATTCTTAGGGATGCTCGGTATGCACGGTACTTATGAAGCGAATAATACAATGCACGAAAGCGATTTAATTCTCGGGATCGGCGTGCGTTTTGATGACCGTACCACAAATAATTTGGCTAAATATTGCCCGAATGCAAAAATTATCCATATCGATATTGATCCTGCTTCTATCTCTAAAACCGTACCGGCTTATATTCCGATTGTAGGCAGTGCAAAACACGTACTAAAAGAATTTCTCAGTTTATTGGAAGAGGAAAATCTGGCAAAAAATCAAGCGGATTTAACCGCTTGGTGGCAACAAATTAATGAGTGGAAAGCGTATCAATGCTTAAATTTTGAAGAAAGCAAAGAGGTGATCAAACCGCAACAGGTAATCCGATTAATTCATCAAATTACCAAAGGTGAAGCTTATGTGGCTTCGGACGTCGGTCAGCACCAAATGTTTGCAGCCCTCCACTACCCGTTTGAGCAGCCCCGCCGTTGGATTAATTCGGGTGGTGCCGGCACCATGGGATTCGGTTTACCGGCTGCAATCGGTGTGAAATTCGCTCATCCGGAAGCTACCGTGGTATGTGTTACCGGTGACGGTTCAATCCAAATGAATATTCAAGAGCTTTCTACGGCAAAACAATATGGCACACCGGTTGTAATTGTGAGTTTAAATAACCGCTTCTTAGGTATGGTAAAGCAGTGGCAGGATCTGATCTATTCCGGTCGTCATTCGCAAGTGTATATGAATTCCTTACCTGATTTTGCGAAATTAGCTGAGGCTTACGGTCATGTCGGTATTACGATTGATCACCCGAGCGAATTGGAAGAAAAACTCACCCAAGCCTTTGCCATCAAAGACAAATTAGTATTTGTCGATGTAAAAGTAGATGAAACCGAGCACGTTTACCCAATGCAAATTCGTGGCGGTGCAATGAATGAGATGATTTTAAGCAAAACGGAGAGAACAGATGCGTAGAACATTATCAGTATTACTCGAAAACGAAGCGGGTGCATTATCCCGTGTTGTAGGTCTTTTTTCTCAACGTGGATTTAATATCGAAAGTTTAACCGTTGCACCGACTGATGACGAAACACTTTCTCGTATGACGATTGTTGCTCAAGGAGATGAAAACGTGCTTGAGCAAATCGAAAAGCAATTACATAAGTTGATCGATGTGTTTAAAGTCTCGAATCTAAGCCCTACCGAGCATATTGAACGTGAAGTATTATTGTTGAAAGTACGCGCGACAGGTTCATCTCGAGATGAATTAAAACGTATGGTTGATATTTTCCGAGGACAAATCGTGGATATTACGCCGAAGCTCTATACCGTTCAATTAGCGGGAACCAGTGAAAAACTGAATGCGTTTATTGAAGCGGTTAAACAAGAAACAACGATAGTCGAAATCGTACGTTCCGGTGTTATCAGCCTCTCTCGCGGCGATAAAAACTGTTTATAACTTCTGACAAGGCGAACTATAGTGTCGCCTTTTTTATTGCTATGCAAGCGGTTAAATTTGCCGAAACTTTTACAACTGTTACGAAGAAAAAAATAGCTAGCCCTTGCGGACTAGCCATTTTAACCTAACGAATTTACTTTTACCCTAATTGCTTTATAACTTCAGATGACGATAAAGTTATTTAGCAGTGTTACATTACCCTAAAATGTAACGAGGACTATTTTAAGTAAGTTTATCATTAATGTCAATAAGAATTATTCTCAAATAGATAAATTTTTATTCACCGGAAATTTTCATCTTATCTAATAAAATCGAACCGGTTTGAATATTAGATCGATACTCAATATCATCGGCAACTGCGACTAAGTTTTTATACATTTCTTGTAACTGACCGGCAATGGTAATTTCCGCCACCGGATACTGAATCTCGCCGTTTTCAACCCAGAAACCTGCCGCACCACGAGAATATTCACCGGTTACCGCATTAATCGCTGAGCCTAAAAATTCAGTCACCAATAAACCGGTTCCCATCTCTTTTACAAGCGTATCTAAGCCGCCTGTTCGGTTCGGTTTGACTAACCAGTTATGAATACCGCCTGCATGTCCGGTCGTTTTTAAGCCCATCTTACGTGCCGAATAGCTGGTCATCAGATAAGTTTGCAATACACCATCAGTAATAATTTCTCTATCCTGCGTGATAACTCCTTCACTATCGAAAGCGGATGAAGCTAACTGACGTAATAAATGAGGACGCTCAGAGATAGCAAACCAACTTGGTAAAATTTGTGTACCTAACTTATCTAATAAGAAACTCGATTTACGATATAAAGCTCCACCGCTAATAGCACCGGCCAAATGCCCAATTAAGCCGGTTGCCACATCATTATAAAAAATTACCGGTACTTCACAAGTTTTGATCTTTTGCGGATTTAAGCGATCAACAGCTTTAAACACCGCCTGACGGCCGACCCATTCCGGTAATTGTAACTTATCGAATTCACGTGAAATCGTATATTCATAATCACGTTCCAGCTGATCTTCATAGGCAGAAATTACACTACAAGAAATCGAATAACGGCTTGAAAGATAGCTTTGTAGCATACCGTGCGTGTTGCCATATACGCGTACACCGCTATGAGAATTAAAAGTTGCGCCTTCGCTATTTACAATCCTCTCATCCGTATTTAACGCATAGTGTTCCGTTTCTAAGGCTAATTCAACCGCTTGCTCTACCGAAATATCCGCTTGGTGATAAAGTTCTAAATCTGGCGCATCAAATGCAATCATCTCTTTATCGGCTAAACCGGCACACTCATCTTCCGAGGTATATTTAGCAATCGCTAATGCTGATTCGACCGCACGTTGAATAGATTGCGGTTGTAAATCCGAGGTTGAGGCATTGCCCTTACGTTTTCCGACATATACCGAAATGCCGAGTGAGCCGTCATTATTAAATTCGATATTTTCCGTTTGCTCTAGACGGGTTGAAACCGATAATCCGGCAACTTTTGTAACGCCGACTTCCGCTTCTGCCCCTGATTTTTTTGCAACATTAAGCGCAAATTCCACCGCTTGACGGAGTTCCTGTTCTTGTTTTTGGAGATCTTGTTTTGTTGTTAATGACATGATTTGTTAAATTAAAATGGATAATTGAAAATGGCTAAATACGATACGTATATTCTACCTTAAATTTCTGTTAGAATATGCCATTTTTTACGATTGAAGGAATAACAATGGCTAAAAAACGTAGCAAAAATGAGATTGATTGGACGGATGAGGAAGAAGAAATCATCTGGGTAAGTAAGAGTGAAATTAAACGAGATTCTGAACATCTAAAAAAACTTGGAGCGGAACTAATCGAATTGACCCCACAAAATCTTGAGAAAATTCCACTTGATGACGATTTAAAAGACGCTATTCGCCAAGCACAAGGGTTCAAATTAGAGGCTCGCCGTCGCCAAATTCAATTTATCGGTAAATTATTACGTAACCGAGATCCGGAACCGATCCAAGAAGCGTTAGATAAAGTGAAAAATCGCCATAATCAACAGCAGGCGTTATTGCATAAGCTGGAATTAGTACGTGACCAGTTGGTAAATATGGGTGATTCATCTTTAGAACACTTATTAACCGAATATCCGCAGTTAGATCGCCAACATTTACGTAATCTGATTCGCGGCGCACAGAAAGAACGTGAGGCGAATAAGCCGCCTAAAAATTATCGTGAGATTTTTCAATATTTAAAAACCGAAATTGCAGAATAATGCGCAATTTTAACCGCTTATTTTTTATTTAACCGGAGTGATTATGGAGTTTTTCCCTCAATTAGGGTTAGGTCATGTAGGTTTTGCTTACATCAGCCTAATATTATTACTTACCCGTGGCGTATTAGCCTCAAAAATGGTGGACTGGCGTCAATATAAAGTTTTACGTATTGCGCCGCATATTGTTGATACGCTGTTACTTGTTTCAGGTATCGCCCTATTAGCTATTTTACTTTCAAACGGGATCTATACGTTAAATGAAATGCAATGGCTTCTTCCTAAAATGGCATTTTTGGTGCTTTATATCGTATTTAGCGTCAAAGCATTCAAAAAGTCACAGCCTTTCTCTCTCAAAAACTTTATCTTAGCTGTGGTAAGCTTTATGCTAACCATGTTAGTAGCAACTTTACGCTAATCTTATAAGCGGTCAAAATTTGCAATTTTTTTGCAAAATTAGACCGCTTTTTTAGTTACTTATGAAACGACGAATTATTATCGGCATTAGTGGTGCAAGCGGCTTTCAATATGGCTATAAGGCACTGGAATTACTCAAATCAGTTGATGTAGAAACCCATTTAGTGCTAACTAAAGGGGCGGAAATGACACGTTCGTTGGAAACCGATATTGAGCGAGAACAACTACTGGATTTAGCTTCACAGGTACATTCCATTCATAATGTCAGTGCAAGTATTGCCAGCGGTTCTTTTAAAACCCTCGGTATGTTGGTCGCCCCCTGCTCAATTCGCACGCTTTCAGCAATTGCGCTTGGTTTTAGCGATAATCTTTTAACTCGAGCGGCAGATGTCGTATTAAAAGAACGCCGTAAATTGGTGCTAATGGTACGAGAAACCCCATTTAACTTAGCCCATATTGATAATATGCGCCGAGTCACAGAAATGGGCGGCATTATTTTTCCACCGGTACCTGCATTTTATCAAAATCCAACAACGATAGATGAAATAGTCACGCATAGTGTTTCTAAAGCGTTGGATCTATTTGATTTCGATTTTCCAATGCCTCGTTGGGGCGAACTAAATAATAAGGAGTAAAAATGCTTGTAGGCCCTTATGTCAATGGTGCCGCCGTATTAATCGGCGGGCTGATCGGCGCATTTTTAGGCTCAAAATTACCCGAACGGGTAAAAAGTAATTTACCGCCGTTATTTGGTCTTTGCTCGATGGGATTAGGCATTATGTTGATTATCGGTGCAAAAAATATGTCTGCCGTGGTATTAGCATTAATTGTCGGTACTATTATCGGCGAATTAATTTATTTAGAGAAAGGCATTGGAAATTTAGCCGGTAAAATGCGGAGTACGGTGGATAAAATTTTCCCACCATCCGGTGTTTCACACCAAGAATTCTTAAATCAATTTGTGGCGATTTTAATTTTGTTCTGTGCCAGCGGTATGGGCGTATTCGGCTCAATGAAAGAAGGCATGACTGGAGACCCTTCCGTATTGTTTATTAAAGCGATTTTAGATTTCTTCACTGCCGGCATTTTTGCCGCTACTCTGGGCTATGCGGTTTCCAGTATCGCTTTGCCGTTAATCCTTGTGCAAGTCAGTTTAGCGTTATTAGCCAGTTTGATTATGCCGCTCACTACACCAAATATGCTCTCCGACTTCTCAACTGCCGGCGGCTTTATTATGCTCGCAACCGGTTTACGTATTTGTGGTATTAAACATTTTGCCGTGGCCAATATGCTGCCGGCACTGATTTTAGTGATGCCGTTCTCTTATCTTTGGCAAATGTTTATAGCTTAATAGACGCAATATCCCACTATTCCGGCGGGATATTCTAAAAGAATATATGATGCAGAAACTTCCCTCCCATATCAGCCGCTTTATCCACCAAAATCATGTCGTGAGTTTTGCTACCTATGGTAAACATGACTTTTGGGCGACAAACTGTTTTTATGCTTTCGATAGCGAACAAGTTCGCTTAATCATCCTTACCGATAAAAACACTCGCCACGGTCTGTTGATGCAAGAAAACTCACATATTGTAGGCACAATTGCCGCTCAAGTTGAAACGCTTACCGACATTGAAGGTGTTCAATTCTCAGCGCATTGTACCTGTTTGATTGATTCAACAGCTCGCCAAGAGGCTTTAGATTGCTATTATACTCGCCATCCAATCGCCCGCTTAAAACCGAGTGATGTATGGGAAATTCGCTTTGATATAGTCAAGCACACGGGAAATAAATTGGTTTTCGCAAAGAAAACCATTTGGGAAAGAGAAGAAGTCTAGTTTTCTAAGAAAACAAGCGGTTAAATTTGGCTAAAATTTTGCAAAAAATTAGTGAAATTTAACCGCTTGTATAACGATGATTAACCACCGGCAAGTTTTACTTTAAAGCCTTTTTGTTCCAAAATTTGTTTCAGTAAATCTCGATTATCGCCTTGAATCTCAATCAATCCGTCTTTTACTGAACCGCCAACACCACTACGTTTTTTCAGTTCTGCTGCTAATAATTTGAGTTCAACATCATCCAAATCCAATCCGCTGATTACGCAAACACCTTTGCCTTTTCTACCGCTGGTTTGGCGTTGAATACGCACAATACCATCGCCTTTTGGGCGTTCCGTCTTTACCTTCTCAGGCACAATGCGCCCGCTTTCTGTTGAATATACTAATGTCATCTGATAAATCCTAAAATTTAACCGCTTGCTTAAAATACAAAAGGTGGACATATAGCCCACCTTTTCAATCCATTATTAATTAACGAATAGAAGCATTAATTGATTTTAATACCGATAAAGGATCTTGAGCTTGGGTAATCGGGCGACCAATCACTAAATAATCAGAACCGGTTTCGATTGCTTGTTTTGGTGTCATTACACGGCGTTGATCACCAAAATCCGCACCTTCCGGACGGATACCCGGTGTCACTAATTTAAAATCTTTGCCACAATGAGTACGAAGCACTTCAACCTCTTGCGGAGAACAAACCACACCGTCTAATCCCGCACGTTGCGCGAGATGAGCTAAACGAATCACTTGCTCCATTGGTGAAGCATTAATTCCGATTTGTAGTAAATCTAAATCTTCCATACTGGTTAATACCGTTACCGCAATTAATAACGGTGCGTCTTTACCGTACGGTTCTAAGATCTTTTTCGCTTCTTCCATCATGGTTAAACCGCCGGAAGCGTGTAAGTCCACCATCCATACGCCTAAATCGGCGGCAGAACGTACCGCACGCGCCACAGTATTCGGAATATCGTGATATTTTAAATCAAGGAAAACATCAAATTTACGTTCGTGTAATTGTTTAACAAAATTCGTGCCTAACGTCGTAAACATTTCTTTGCCCACTTTCACACGACAAAGAGACGGATCAACTTGATCTACAAAACTCAATGCTTCATATTCTGTTTCATAGTCTAAAGCAACAATAATTTTATTATCCATAAGGACTCCTCAATTTTAGTTTATTCAATTAATTTGTGAATCAATGCTGTGTATAGGTTTAATTTGTTCCCATCGGCGACAAGACGGACAATGCCAACTTAATCGATAACTTTGGTAACCGCAGTTTAAACACCGGTACTGAAAACCTTTTTTCATTCTTGAACCGACCATATTATATAACAACATCAAACTTTCTTTTGCTCTACCTTCCTCCGCTTCATTAATTTGATAATGAATGAAACGATGGAACGTAATCATACTCGGATATTGGCTTAACTGTTGATATAACTTGGAATGTGCGGCTACCACGCCATCTTTTTGCTCAATATATTCTGCAAGAGCCAAATCAACACGACTATTATGCTTAATCTGGTTTGCTCTAATCAAAAATAACTCATAATTCGCAAGATCATTTTCTGCAATATAGCAGGCTTTTATTTTTTCTATTACCTCACTAATAAAATCAGGATCTTGCTGTAAAATAGACTCAAAATGTTTTAATGCAGTTTGATATTGACTTTTTTCTAAATAATAATCGCCTAGCAAGATGGAGGCTCTCGCACATTGCGGCGAATAATCTAACGCTTTATGCAAAGCGGCTAAATGTCCGTCCAAGTCTTCACTTCGAATAGATTGAGCATACTCGCAGTAGCAATGAGAAAGTGGTATTTTATCCGTATCCGGCTCTATTTTCAGTAACTTTTCCGCAACATTAATCGCTTTCTTCCATTCTTTTGTTTTCTGATAAATAGCCATCAGTTGCGTTAATGAATTTACTGCGAATTCCGGCTCATCAAGCAACATAATATAATAGTTTTCCGCTCTATCATAAAAACCAGCCGCCATAAAATCTTTGGCAAGTTGCTGTTTAGCTAATAATTTTTGTTCAATAGAATAATCCGGGCTTGCATCTAAAGCTTGATGAATTCGTAAGGCTCGATCAACTTCACCACGAGAACGGAAAAGATTACCTAGAGTTAATTCCGCTTCAAATTGTGATTCCGTTGCAATTTGATTTTCAGCTTCTTGTTTCTGAAGCATAGAAAGGAAAAGATCAACCGCCTTTTCCTGTTGATTAGATAAAAGAAAATTAAGCCCCGTCACATAATCACGGGAAAACTTATTATTAATGGTTTCTTGATCCTTCTTTGCACTGCGTTGTCCCATATACCAACCGTAGAGCGCAGCTATAGGCAACAAAAGGAACAGTAATTCTAACATTACTCAGCCTTCGGCGTAGTGGTCGTTAATTCAGTGATTTGTTGTGCCTGACGCTTAACTCGACGATTAAGCGAGATATTTTGCAATTTAATACGTAAATAGAAAATTCCCGTAATTAACCAACCTAAAATTAAACCGAAGCCGAATAAAATAGCGACTAAAGTCGATAAACGCAATTCGCTTTGAGCAATAACATAATTAAATGTAATTAATTGATCATTATTTGCACCAATTGTTATCGCAACAATAATTACCGCTAGAGTAATCAAAATACCAAAAATATACTTCATGCCATGCTCCGTTTGCTTTACCGATAAATAAAAAACGACACGATACCATATCGTTTCTTGGAATTTTATACTAGATCGACACGTTCTTTCAAATCTTTCCCTGCTTTAAAATGCGGGACATATTTTGCATCTAACTTTACGCTTTCGCCTGTTTTAGGATTACGACCGACACGAGGTTGTCGATAATGTAGAGAAAAACTACCAAATCCTCTTACTTCAACACGTTCTCCTCGTTCAAGAAATAGCATAATTTGTTCTAAAATCTCTTTTACGCCGTCTTCTACCGATTTCACTTGTAAAGTAGGATTAAGTGATACTAAATTTTCAATAAGTTCTGATTTAGTCATAGCTTCCTCTGATTATTTAAATTAAAGCGGATATGCTTACACATACCCGCTTTTTAATTAGAAAGGTTCTAATTATTCACCTTTAGCTGCTTTGAAAGCTTCAGCCATAGCGTTTGGAATTGCAACTTCTTCTTTATTCACTTGAGCGATTGCTGCTGATTCTTCAGCTTCATCTTTCGCACGAACAGATAAATTAACAACACGAGCTTTACGATCTACGCCTGTGTATTTAGCTTCGATAGAATCGCCGACTGAAATAACAGTTGTAATATCTTCTACACGGTCACGAGTCGCTTCGTTAGCACGGATAAATGCTTCCACGCCACCTTCTAATTCAACTTTAACGCCTTTCGCATCAACTTCTACAACTTTACCGGTTAAGATTGCACCTTTTTTCGTGCTTTCTACGAAGTTAGTGAACGGATCTGATTCTAACTGTTTGATACCTAAAGAAATACGTTCTTTAACCGCATCCACTTGTAATACAACAGCTTCCACTTCGTCACCTTTTTTGTAGTTACGAACAGCTTCTTCACCTGTAGCATTCCAAGAAATGTCAGATAAGTGAACTAAACCGTCGATACCACCTTCAAGACCGATGAAGATACCGAAATCAGTGATAGATTTGATTTTACCTGTCACTTTATCGTTTTTGTTGTGAGTTGCTGCGAAATGTTCCCAAGGGTTTGCTTTACATTGTTTTAAACCTAATGAGATACGACGACGTTCTTCATCAACTTCAAGAACCATTACTTCAACTACGTCACCTACGCTAACTACTTTAGATGGGTGGATGTTTTTGTTTGTCCAATCCATTTCTGAAACGTGAACTAAACCTTCAACACCATCTAAAATTTCAACGAAACAACCGTAGTCTGTTAAGTTAGTTACTTTACCAGTTAATTTGCTGTTTACCGGGTGGTTTTGAGCGATTGCAGCCCATGGATCTTGACCTAATTGTTTTAAGCCTAATGATACACGAGTTTTCTCTTTGTCAAATTTAAGTACTTTAACAGTAACTTCTTGACCTACAGCAACAACTTCGCTTGGGTGTTTAACACGTTTCCATGCCATATCAGTGATATGTAATAAACCGTCAACGCCACCTAAATCAACGAATGCACCGTAGTCTGTTAAGTTTTTAACAGTACCGGTAACAACTGAACCTTCAACTAAGTTCGCTAAAACTTCGTCACGATCTTGATTGCTTTCAGATTCGATTACAGCACGACGAGAAACAACTACGTTGTTACGTTTTTGATCAAGTTTGATAACTTTGAATTCTAATTCTTTACCTTCTAAGTTTAAAGAATCGCGAACCGGACGAGTATCAACTAATGAACCTGGTAAGAATGCACGAACACCGTTTAATTCAACAGTAAAACCGCCTTTTACTTTACCATTAACAAAACCGATAACTGTAGCTTGTTCTTCGAATGCTTTCTCTAAAGCAATCCAAGCTTCGTTACGTTTTGCATCACCACGAGAAACTACTGTTTCACCGAAGCCATCTTCTACCGCTTTAAGAACTACATCTACTTGGTCGCCAACTTGAACTTCAAGTTCGCCTTGCGCATTTGTAAATTCTTCAGCCGGAATTGATGATTCAGATTTAAAACCTGTATCAACGATAACATAGCCTTTTTGGATAGCTACTACAGTACCTTTAACCACAGAACCTAAACGAGCTTCTGTCGCAAGGAATTCTTCAAGTAGTTGAGCAAAATTTTCTGACATAATTTTCTTCTTAAATAAAAATGAACATCCATTTAACATCCTATTAAACGGGGTTAGTAATAATGACCGAACACATCCTATGTTCAGCGAATTAAATTAAAATTTAACGTATTGACTAATATGATTCAAAGCCTGTTCAATCACTTCATTGATTGATAAGTCAGTTGAATCAAGTAGCAACGCATCCTTAGCCGGAACTAAAGGCGCAACCGCACGATTTCTATCTCGATAATCACGCTCTTTAATCTCGGCTAAAATCTCGTCAAAGTTAGCATTAAATCCTTTTTCTTGCAACTGTTTTACACGTCTTTTTGTTCGTTCCTCGGCACTTGCGTCTAAAAAAAGTTTTACTTGAGCATCCGGAAATACGACCGTTCCCATATCTCGACCGTCAGCAATTAAACCTCTGTCCGAACTAAAATCGCGCTGGCGTTGCAATAATGCTTCTCGCACCTTAGGAAATACCGCAACTTTTGAGGCATTCTGACCGGCTTCGGCAGTACGAATTTGATCTCCGACATTTTCACCGTTTAGAATGACATTAACTTCTCCGTCTTTCGGTATAAATTTTACATCTAAATTACGACCGATTTCCGCCAATGAATCCTCATCATCTAATGCCGTACCCGATTTAACCGCCGCCAGTGCCGTGATACGATAAATCGCCCCCGAATCTAAAAAATCGAAGCCTAATTTTTCTGCCAGTGCATGACATAAAGTGCCTTTACCCGCCCCGCTTGGACCATCAACGGTAATAATAAAATTCTTCATATTTTTTCCTGATTTATCAATCAATAACCTTACAGTTCCGGAAATTCGCCAATAACAACATCTGCATCAAACTCTTTTCCATCGCGTAAAACTTTTACTTGAACTTTCGCCCCGGGTTTCATATTTCCTAACAAATCCATCATCTGGGTAGGCGAAACCGCATCAACTTCCCCGACTTTTAAAATTCGGTCATTTTCTTCAATTCCGGCTTGATATGCCGGTCCGTTAATCGCAACCCCTGTAATTAATACGCCCTTGGCATCTTCTTCATCAAAAATAGATGAATACAAAGAACTATTTACCCCGAAATATCCTCTGATTACCCGTCCGTCTTGAATAATCTTTGACATAATTTGCGTAGCTAAATTGATCGGTATGGCAAAATTTAGCCCTTCTGCAAGTTCATCACTGGTTTTCCCTAAACTCAGCGTATTAATGCCGATAAGTTCTCCTGCAGAATTTACTAAAGCCCCACCGGAATTACCTCTATTAATAGACGCATCGGTTTGAATAAAATTCTGACGTCCTCCGTCCGTTAAAGCATTGCGTCCGGTAGCACTGATAATGCCTTGAGTAATACTCTGACCTAAATTAAACGGATTACCTATTGCCAAAACGACATCACCAATTCTTACCGGTCGTTCACTATTCTGTGGTATGGTCGGTAAATTATCCGCTTCAATTTTTAATACGGCTAAATCAGTCAAGGTATCATCACCTACAAGTTTCGCATTAGAAATACTGCCGGTTTGTAATGCGACTATAATTTGTGCCGCATTCTGCACCACATGTTTGTTAGTCAGAATATATCCGTCAGCAGTCATAATCACCCCTGAACCGAGATTTTTAACTTCAAATGTTTTTCCGTCTTGGCTTAATGCATGGTTATACACGTTCACTACAGCCGGAGAAGCTAATTGAACGGCATCATGATAACTTTCAATATGCGTCGTTTTCCCATTTACCGTAACCGATTTATGGTTTACTAACGGAGAAACAAAAATGATGAGAAATGCACAAAACAAACCGAATGCAACCGCTTGTACAATCTTCTTTACCATACTTCTCTCCTTTTTCCTATTGTTATGCTTAAATATTATATAAGAATACAATCATTCGTAACAAGATCAAAAACTTAAGCCGAATTCCTATTTTTAAAATTAAGTTATAAAAAAAGCCTTAATCTTACGATTAAGGCTTATATATTGGTGCTCTGGGCGAGACTCGAACTCGCACATCCTATGGACACTACCCCCTCAAGATAGCGTGTCTACCAATTCCACCACCAGAGCTTTTATTCTGTTCCCAAATTATTGAGGAATATCGTTATTTGGGTTTTCTACTTTAGGTTGCTCAACTTTTTGTTGAACACCGCTTAAATCTTCAAATTGACTTTTTGGCGCAGTTTGATGCGAATTTAAATTGCCAATTAATAAACTAATGCCAAAAAAGATAACTGCTAAAACCGCTGTTGTTCTTGATAAAAAGTTAGCCGAACCTGCTGAACCGAAAACTGTTCCTGAAGCACCTGCTCCGAAAGAAGCACCGGCATCCGCACCTTTACCTTGTTGCATTAACACAAAACCGATTAATGCAACCGCAACAACGAGATAAATAATTGTTAATACGTTTAACATCTAAACTCTCTATTCTTATCCGCGTTAAATCCCAGATTTTAAAATTAAAATCGACTTGCGATGGCGTGCATCATATAGATTTAGCCTACTTCTTGCAAGTAATTTTTTTCTTGAACAATACATTTGCCTTATTTTTCAGCAGTTTGTGAATTTTTCTTAAAACTTGACCGCTTACGATAAGAAACAGGCGGTTGAATTCGACTTAAATTTTGCAATTTCTGTCTTTCCGTATGCAATAACTCCGGAAGTTTACCGATTAATTCCGTCATAAATTGCTGATAACTTGCTTGCTTTTTACTAATATCCGTCAATTGCATTTCCCAATGTGCGGTCATATCCGGCTGAGTTGCTTCATCCGGCAATGCACTAATTAAAATCCGCCCAGCTTCCGTACTATGGATATTCCGCCCTTTTTTAACTAAAAATCCTCTCTTGAACAGCAACTCAATAATACCGGCACGCGTTGCTTCCGTCCCTAAACCGTCCGTTTCTCGCAATACTTTTTTGAGCTGTTTATCTTGTACAAAGCGCGCAATACCGGTCATTGCCGATAATAAACTTGCATCAGTAAAATGGCGAGGCGGCTGGGTTTTCTTACTGAAAATTTCACCTTTTTCACAATGTAATTGCTGTCCTTTTTTTACAACCGGCAACAATGGTTCTAACACTTCATCACTGTCTTCTTTGCCTAATAATGCTTTCCAACCGGCAACAATCAAGTTTCGAGCTTGTGCATTAAAAACACCGCCGGCGATATCCAATACGATTTTACCCTTGCGATATTCCGCATCCGGACAAAATTGCATTAAGTATTGACGAGCAATCAGTTGATAAATACGTTTTTCGTTTTCAGTTAGTTGTACCGAGCCTTGACGAGCGGTCGGAATAATAGCATGGTGCGCTTCCACTTTTTTATCATTCCAACAACGATTACGAATTTCCGGATTAACCGCCTCAGGTTTTTCTTTATATTCATCTAGGTGATGAGCAATTGCCGCCATTACTTTAAAACGATCGGCATAATGCTCATTCGGTAAATAACGGTTATCCGAACGAGGATAGGTAATTAACTTATGCGTTTCGTATAGTTTCTGGCAAATATCTAACACCGCTTGCGCCGATAAACCGTAACGACGAGCCGCATCAATTTGTAGTACCGACAATGAGTAAGGCAGTGGTGCCGTTTCGGTTTCAATTTTATCTTGATAATCCGTTACTAATGCAGCTTTGTTAGTAATGCGCTTAACGACATTTTCCGCCAGACTTTTGGATAACACTCGCCCGTCTTCATCTTGATAATCTTCACAAGCCTTACTCGGTTGCCATTGTGCGGTAAAACGTTCTTGAGTTTCCGGCACCAAAATATGCGCCAATACTTCAAAATAATCTTTCGGCACAAAATTTTCTATTTCCAGATCTCGGCGTACAATTAAACCTAACACCGGCGTTTGAACACGCCCAACCGACAATACACCTTGGTAACCTGCCCAACGCCCTTGTAAGGTATAAGCTCGCGTCATATTAATGCCATATAACCAATCCGCCCTTGCTCGTGCTAACGCAGAAGTCGCAAGCGGTATAAAATCACGATTATTTTGCAATTTATCAATTGCTTTTTTGACTGCACTTGGATTGAGATCACTCACCAAACAACGCTGAATCCGATTGCGCTTTTCCGCCGGTACATTTAGATAGCTGAACACTTCATCAACCAGCAGTTGTCCTTCTCTATCTGGGTCGCCGGCATTGACTAATACGTCCGCTTTTTTTACCAATTTTTCGACCGCTTTTAGCTGCTTCAACGTTTCTTTTTTCGGCACTAATTTCCATTGCTGCGGGACAATCGGCAAATGCTCCATTCGCCACATTTTAAAACGTTCGTCGTAAATATCAGGTTCCGCTTGTTCCAATAAATGACCGATACACCAAGTTACCGTATCATTTTCGCCACATTGAATATAACCGTCACCACGGGTATGCGGCTTCGGTAATACGTCTGCGATTGCTCTTGCCAAACTCGGTTTTTCCGCTAAAAATACTCTCAAAATTCTTTTCTCTGATATCATTCTGATTTTATTAATGAAAATTGTCTGATTTTTCTTTTTAAAAAGCAATAGCCTAACTACTGCGGCTTTTTTCAATCATCATTTTTACTGTCATATAAATGTCATAATTGATCCATAAAATACGCCTCGACTAAATAAATAGTCGATCTAAGGAGTAATTATGAAATTATCTAAAATCGCGCTTGTTTTATTCGTAGGTGCAACTGTTCATCAAACCGCTATCGCGCAATCAACGACTACAGACGGTGCTAAAGCGAAAAATGTCATCTTATTAATTAGTGACGGTGCAGGCATTAATACTTGGAAAGCAGCGAGTTATTTTCGTCACGGCGCATTAGGCAAAGAAGTTTATGATCAATTTGATGTAAAATTATTTGCTTCTACTCACCCTCTCAATACTTCGACCAAACCGACTCACTCGTCAAAAAATTCCGTTAAATTTGATCCGAAAGAATTATGGAACAAAGATAAATCAAGCTATCAACATAAAGGTAATTTAAACAATTACACTAGCTATTTCGGCGGATACGAATACGCCCAAACTAACTTTACCGATAGTGCCGCAGCGGCAACCGCATTAGCAAGCGGACATAAAACTTATAATAATGCAATCAACTGGTCAAACGACGATACACGCCTAAAAAACATTGGTGAATATGTCGTTGAATCCGGTCGTGCGCTAGGTGTAATCAGCTCGGTACAATGGAGCCATGCGACACCTGCCGGTTTCTTATCACATAATGTAAACCGTAACAATTATGCCGAAATCGCTAAAGAAGCGGTAACCTCCGGTACTGCATCGGTAATTATGGGAACCGGTCACCCATACTTTGATAAAAACGGTAAAGCAGTTCAACCGAAAGATGAAAAAGATTTCCGTTATGTCGGGGGAAAAGAAACTTGGGATAATTTAGTTGCAGGTAAAACCGACTATACGTTGATTGACAGTAAAGATGATTTTATTGCACTTGCCGAAGGTAAATTAGATTTTAAAGGTAAAACGAAAATTTTAGGTACGGCACCGAATAACGCTACATTGCAATTTAACCGTTCCGGTGTGAGTGCGGGAGCATTACTCGAAAACCAACCTGATTTAGCTACGATGACATTAGGCGCATTAAATGTTGTCAGCAAAAATGATAAAGGTTTCTTCTTAATGGTTGAAGGCGGTGCGGTGGACTGGGCGGCTCACGCTAATAATCTACCTCGTATCGTGGAAGAGCAAATCGACTTTAACCTTGCGGTAGAAGCGGCGGTAAACTGGGTTGAGAAAAACAGTTCTTGGGATGAAACGTTACTTATCGTGACGACCGACCATGGTAACGGCTTCTTACAAGGTCCGAATTCTAATGAAAAAATCTATTCGGAAATCGTAAATCAAGGTGCCGGCGCACTTCCTCTCGTACGTTGGTATTCAGATAACCATACCCGAGAATTAGTACCGGTATATGCGAAAGGTTTCGGTGCGAAACACTTCCTTGAAATTGCAAAACCGGAAGCCGGTTTAGGTACTTACTATAAAGCCCCAGCGGACAGCCAATTCTTTGTAGATAATACGGATATATTCCGTACCATGCTCAAAGCATTCGACATTAAAGCGGAATAATCGTTAAGCGATAAATAGAAAAACGCACCTTAGTATTTTAAGGTGCGTTTTTTTAATTAAGTCCTTGCGATGAAAGAATCATTTGGCATTGAACCGGCGGTGTCGGTAACACTTTCGGTTTAGATGCCGTCGAACCTGCCGGAGCCGGTTCAAACCACGAATACAGTTCCGAACCACAGCCATCACCTGCCGGAATAGCCGTCTGATTTTCACAATTAGGTGCATTTTGCGGACAACTTAAACGTACGTGCATATGCGAATCATGTCCGTACCAAGGTCGTACCTTGCGTAACCAATTTCGATCCGAACCGGCTGTATTGCACAATTTTACTTTAATTGCCGGATTGACAAAGATTCTATCCACTCTTGCATCTTGTGCCGCCAGTTTTACCATCATCGCATGTTGCGGTGTCCATACGCTTTCATCAACCACCTGTGCATCGCGATTCACCATTAAAGTGGCTAAACCCGCCGGATTCTTCGCCGTTTGCTCGTCCATCGGACCGAACCTAAACCAAATATCCGCATCCAAGCCGGTTTGATGACTCGCATGACCGGAAGAAAAACGTCCGCCAGCCGGCATCCCCATATCGCCGATTAAGATTGGCGGTAATCCTGCCGCTTTAGTATTTTTGGCTAATCGTTGTAAAAAGGATAGTAAGTCCGGATGCCCATAAAAACGATTGCGAGCGGAACGAATAACTTGATAACCATCTCCTTTTAATGCTAACGGCTGCGCACCGATAATACAACCGTTACTATAACCGCCGATAGGTTGTGCTTGTCCGGCAACCGGAGTACGAATTTGTTCCCAAACCGTCGCATGAGCAGAAGCGACCAACCCCAGAAAACTTGATAGCAAAAGCATTTTAAATCTTTTCATTATTACACCTAGAAAAGTCAATGAATAAAAAAACAAGCGGTCTTTTTTGCAGCATTTTTAGCAAAAAAGACCGCTTGTTCGGATTATACCCGACTTAACGGCATTGTGCTTTAAATCTAAGTAAATGGTCCAATAAAATAATCGCTGTCATCGCTTCTGCTATCGGTACTGCACGGATACCAACGCAAGGATCGTGGCGTCCTTTAGTGACCAATTCGACTTGTTCGTTATTTAAATTCACCGAACGTCCCGGTACCATAATACTGGAAGTCGGTTTCAATGCGAGATGCGCAATGATCGGCTGACCGGAACTGATACCGCCTAAAATTCCGCCGGCGTGATTTGACACAAAACCTTGCGGCGTCATTTCATCACGATGTTGGCTACCTCGTTGCTCAACCACGTCAAAACCGTCACCGATTTCGACCGCCTTTACCGCATTGATCGACATCAACGCATGCGCCAAATCCGCATCTAAACGGTCAAACACCGGCTCGCCAAGCCCGACCGGTACGTTCTCAGCAACTACTGTTAATTTCGCTCCGATAGAATCACCATCTTTTTTCAGCTCACGAATCAACTCGTCAAAGCCTTCTGCCGCCACCGGATCTGGGCAAAAAAACGGATTGCTTGCCACTTGTTGCCAATCGATTTTGCTGATGTCCGCTACCGTTTCAGGATTAATTTTCACATTACCGATTTGTGATAAATAACCGCGTACTTCAATACCGAATTGCTCGCGTAAATATTTTTTGGCAATCGCACCGGCAGCAACACGCATTGCCGTTTCACGAGCGGAAGAACGCCCGCCTCCACGATAATCACGAATACCGTATTTTTGCTGATAGGTATAATCCGCATGTCCCGGACGGAATTTATCAGCAATATCGCCGTAATCTTTCGAACGCTGGTCAGCGTTTTTAATGATTAATCCGATACTGGTGCCGGTTGTTTTACCTTCAAATACGCCGGAAAGAATTTGTACTTCGTCATCTTCTCTACGAGGCGTGGTATAACGTGAAGTTCCCGGTTTACGACGGTCTAAATCAGGCTGAATATCCGCTTCCGAAAGTGCCATATTCGGCGGAACACCGTCCACGATACAACCTAATGCAATTCCGTGCGATTCACCGAATGTGGTTACTTTAAATAGTTGTCCAATGCTGTTGCCTGCCATAATGCTTCCTTCTTATTTTGCTAAATTTTCACTAAATTTGACCGCTTGTTGATCCGCTACCGAATGCATATTGACATCCAATTGTTTGAATGCGAATCGAATATGGTGCTGTTTTAATAATTCGGTAATCCGATAATGTAAGAATGTTAGCGTTTCCGCTCGGTCGCCTAATTCTCCGACAAATACTTCGATTTCATGCTCCAACGCATTATCGTTGAAACGTAAAATATTGATTGCCGGTTTAGGTTCGGTCACTACCTTCGGAGCTTCATCGATAGCCTGTAAAATCAGCTCCCTTGCTTTTTGTAAATCATCTTCTAAATGAACGTTTAAGAAGAATTGCAAGCGAGTAATCGTATTATTTAACGTCCAGTTAATAAAACGATCCGTGACAAATGCCTGATTCGGCAACACCACTTCCATATTATCCGAATTGAGCAATGTGGTTGAACGTAAGCGAATTTTGGTAATAAAGCCGGTATGCTGCCCCACCGTGACTTTATCACCGACCCGAATCGGACGTTCGAATAATAAAATCGAACCCGATACCACACTGCCGAAAATTTCTCGCACCCCGAAACCCAAACCGACTGACAATGCGGTAAAGATCCATTGAATTTTCGTCCAAGAAATCCCTAATGCCGAAAATGCCGATACACCGCCGATCGCAACAATCGTATAAATAAACATCGTAATAATAGTTTGCGGCGTACCTTTAGAAAATCTTATGCGAGAAAAAAGAATAACTTCTAAAATACCGGCGATATTTTTGACTAATACGTAAGTGACTACCACATATAAGAATGCTCGCATCAGATTGAGTAATGTGATTGACTCGACCTTGGTACCGTCATTGCTTTCAAAAAGAATCACACCGTCCAGATAATAAGCGATACTAATCAGATCAGACCATACGATATACAGTAAGACGAATAGTACCACCCAGCCGATTAAATCCGTCACTCGCAGAATCTGCTGATTCACGACCGAGAGCTTAATCGACTCTTCTTCCTTAATTTCATCCTTATGAGCGTGATCCGCCGCTTGTTCTCTGATTTTTTGACGTTTTTCTTGCAAACGTCGATAAGCTAAACGGCGAGCGGAAATCGTGACTGCTCGGTACGCGAAATAACGCCCGAATACCCAAATCAGCACCACAAAATAGCTATTCAATAAATGTGTAATCAGATAAATAGCGGTGTAGTAATAGCCGAGTACAATTAGTACAATCAATGAAATCGGCACGACGATCAATACTAAGCGCAGTAGTTTAAATAAACTGACATTACGAATCGTACCGTCTTCGGTTTTCGCATTTTGATATTCGGTAATCCCTCTATCTAATAAAGGACGAACCACAAAAAGACATAAAGCGAGTGCGACAATCGACATTACTTGTCCGATAACATCATTCGGATACCCAATCGTTTCAATTTGTGACGGAATCGAAGAGATCAATAATAAGCCGATAATCCAAATCGATTGTTTAATAATACGTTGGAAAATACGGTTACTTTGTTGCGGCATACCAAAGTGACGATAAGCCAAGCCGTTCGGACGTAATAACGATAAAACCGTTGCAAAAAACCACCAATATAAAGTTAAGCGTAATCCCCAACGCCATGCGGCAATCGGATCATTAAAAAATAAGAATGCAATCACATTATAGGCGGTAAAAAACATTAGCGTACCGGGTAAAGCCAACAACAATGTCCAAAACATCGCTTCCGGCGTGTACCAATGGCTATCGTTTTTTAAGGTATTGACATGACTTGCAATGTGAAACAAGCGGTCTTTTATCGCTTTCTTTTTCCAATTCAATAAAAACGAAATCAGCAAAAATATCCCGGTAAAAAGGACCGTAGGTAAAATATTCTTACTGACATTACTGAAACTGACGTATTTAGTAAGCTCCGCCATTTCTGAAAACGCTAATTTAGGAAAAGCCTTAATCCAATCCAACCCCATCGGGTTATTGCTGTTTACCCAGAAACTTTGTTGCTGTAATTTACGTTGTAAAGCCCCGCTAATCGCACCGATTTGCTTCTGATTATTTTCAATATTAATCGAAACATTTAGCTGGCTATTAAGCGATTTAATAATATCGTCCAGTAACTTTTGGCGTTCTTTGAGTAGCTTATTCAACGCTTGATGTTCTTCATTAGTCAGCGGTTCTTCAAGCGATTGCGTAAGCGTTTTTATATACTCTTCAAGCGTATAAATTTGATCTCGTTGCTGAGAATATTCGAAAATATGCACACGTACATTGGCTATCGAAGTCGCTAACTCATTATTCAGCTTTGCCGTCGGTAAGGCTTGCATCTGCTGGTTAATCACTTTAGAAAGCACAAGCGTACCTTGTAATGCACTGATCTGTTCTTCAATATTACGCTGGGTTTGAGTTAAACCCTCCAAAATATTTTTAGTACGTAAATCATCTTGAGAAAGTGTGTTAAGCAGTTGCGTCTGTTTTACTAAAAATTGACTTAACTCGCGATTATGCTCCAATTCATCTTGAATCAGGAAATTCTGAATCTCGTTTTTAACTTGTTGGCTTTCTACTTGTTGCGCCTTTTGCTCCGAAACTCTAAGGCGTTTAGCATTCAACACTTCTTGTAAAACGGATAATTGTTTTTGTAAGAGTTGTTGTTTAGCCGCCGCTTCACTACGCTTTTCTTCGTCCAGCTCGATTAATTTTTCCGCATTAGTGGTTAATAACGTATTAAATCTATTATTGGCGTCAATGTAGTCTAACTCCGCATCCCATCTGTCTATTGCGGATTTATTCGATTGATTATTCACCTTCAAGCGGGTAATTTCTTGCGTTCTGGCAAGATTTTCGTCCGTTATTTTCGGATTATTAATTAATAAATTACGATTATTCGAGACACGACTGTCCAATTCCCCCAGCGTTACTTGTACCGCTTGAAGCTGCGATTGTATATCCGCTTGTTTTTGACTCAATTCATCAAGCGAAAGCGAGTCAAACTCACTCTGTTTAAGTGAGTCTGTCGCTTCTTTATAATCTTTGATACGAGCCTCAATCTCGAGCAATTCTTGCGGCAATTTTTGTAGCTGTTTTTCTAAAGCCTCAATATCAGCTTTCTGCTTTTTGGCTTGCTCTATAAATTGCAAAGTCGTACCTAGCGTTTGTGAATCTACGTTAGTCGTCGCTTCGGCTTCAATCGTACCCGATTTAAACGCACTAATTTGATTTCTAACGCTTTCCTCAACCGCCTGATCTTGGGTCGTTTCCGCCCAAGTTAAGGGAGCAAAAAATAAGATTAACCACCACGCTTTGTTAAACATCATGGATAAAACCCTGTTCCTTAATTTTTATCATTAAATTTTTCCGTTGCCCATTTAACTTCTTCGTTAGTCGCCTGATTTTTAATAAACACATCTAACTGGTTAAAGGATATTTCAATATTGTGTTCGGCAAAAAGTTGATTGATGCGTCGATTCAATTCATCAATCGTACGTGTTCTGTCTAAGATTTGCCCAACATGTACACGTAATTCGTGATCTAAGGTACTCGGGCCGAACGTAAGGAAATACACGACCGGTGGCGGATCTTTCAGCACGCTCGGATTTTCTTCCGCAGCTTGTAATAACAAACGTTTTACTAATTCGAGATCCGAACCGTATGCCACTCCGACACTAATCACTAAACGGGTCATAGAAGAGGTCAATGCCCAGTTTACGATACGTTCGGTAATAAAGGCTTTATTCGGTACGATAACCTCTTTCTTATCGTTATCAATCAATGTCGTAGCACGAATACGAATTTTGGAAACCGTGCCGTTAAAAGTACCGATAGTAATCATATCGCCGATACGTACCGGTCGTTCAAATAAAATAATGATGCCTGACACGAAGTTTGCAAAAATCTCTTGCATACCGAAACCTAAACCGACCGATAATGCGGTAAATAGCCACTGTAATTTAGACCATGACATACCTAACGTAGCAAAAGCGAAAGTTGCGCCCACTACCACAAGGAGATAAGTCAATAAGGTCGTTACCGTATAAGGCGTACCCTGTGACAGCTTAAGATTGGAAAAGACCAAAGCTTCCAATAAACCGCTTAGGTTTCGGATTAGTACATAAGTTACAAATAGAATCCCGAAAGCGACCAATAAATTCAACAAGGTAATGGATTCCATTACTACACCTTGCGCGGTTTCAGTCGCCTGTTGCCAAAGCGTTACACCGTTTAAGTAATAAGCCACGGTAATTAAATCGGACCATACCCAATACAATAATGCAAATAACGCCGCCCAAAGCATGAGATCCGTTAATTTCAACATCTGATCTTTGATTTCACTGACGGCAAGCGTGTCATCTCGTAAATCAAACGGAATATCATCCTCCGATTGAGCGACTTGTTGTTCGGTATTCGTCACTTTCGCTAATGCTTGTTCTCGTTTTTCTTGCAGGCGACGGAAAGCTAAACGACGCGATGCGACATTGAAAGTCCGATAAAACACATTACGTAAAATAATCCACGTAGTGACAGCAAAATAAGTTGAAACCAGATGTTCAATAATCACTAACGAAGTATAGTAATAGCCTAAAACGATTAAGATAACTAAAGCAATCGGTGCTAAAAACAATACCGCGCGAGCAATATTTAACAATACGTTACGCAGACTTTCTTCATCCTTCGCCACATTTTGGTAAATAGAAATCGCCTGTCTGAATCCGGGCGCAACAATAAAAATAATACTTATCAGTACAATAACGGTAAATACTTGCCCGATGACATCATAAGCAATTCCCATTTCCGTAACATGACTAAATACCGCCGTATTCAGCATTAAGCCGATTACCCATACCGAGCGTTTTAGAATGTCACGGAAAACCGCATTACTTTTTTGCGGCATATTGAAATGGCGATAGCCGATTCCATTCGGGCGTAACATTGCCACCATAAAGGCAAAATATAGCCAATAGCCGGACATTTTTAAGCCCCAAGGCCAAACTTCCGTCGGATCTTGGAAACAAATATAAGTGACTAAAATAAATACCATCAAGAAGATGAAGGTACTCGGTAAACAAAGAATCACCGTCCAAACAATCGCTGCCGGCGTATTCCATTGACTATCCGTAGCAACAGTACGCATACTGTTATTTATTTTTGTTAAACGCTGCTTAATTTTCTCTTTTTGACGAGAAATCAATAATACGCCTAACGCAAGTAATAACTCCAATATACTGGCCGGAATAATGTTATCTTTCCAATTGGAGAAATCGAATTTTTTGGCTAAATCTTTTACTTGAAAACTTGCCAACGATAAGAAATTTTCAAACCAATCCAAATCAATCGGACTATTACTTTTTACCCAGAAACTTTGCTGCTCCAGTTTTTTCTGCAACGAATCACTGATTGTTTGAACCTGTTGTTGATTTAATTCAATATTAATAGACAAATTCAGCTGATTATTCAATGACTTAATCAGCTCGGCTAAAATTTTGGCTCGTTCGGTAAGAATATTTTTTAACTGCTCTTTTTCTTTTTCCGTAAAGGTAGCTTTCTCATCTTTTTCCAATTTGGCGATATACATTGCCGGCTCGGATACGCTATCTTTAAATTCGGTAATATCAAATACTCGTACCCGTAAATCGGCAATTTGCTTTGATAACCCTTTGATCATTTGATCTTGCGGCAAAGATTGCTTTTGCTTATTGATAATGCGAGATAACACAAGCGTACCTTGTAACGCACTAATTTGTTCTTCGATATTACGTTGCGTTTGCTGAAGATTATCCAATACGCTTTTAATGCGTAAATTATCTTGTGATAACTGCGTCAATTGCGTTGTTTGTTTTAAAAGTTCTTCACTGATACGCGTATTAAAGTTTAGCTCTTTTACAATTAACGGATTGGTGTCCGAATTGGCATTTTTCTGTTGAGATTGTGCCGCTTGTTCGACTTTATTTTTAGAATCTTCGACTAACTTGGTATTAATCGCATTTTGCAGATTGCTTAATTCCGTTTGTAAATTTTGCTGAGCTAATTTTTTCTCGTCCAACTGGCTGTTATAGAGCGCAGTTAAGTTATCGCTACCGCGTAATAGCGATTGGCTATAGCTATTTTGCAAATCGAGTAAAACCAATTCGGTTTCTAACTTGGTTTTCTCCGCACCGGAAATATTCACATTGCCCAGTAAAGTACCGATTTCCTGCTTACGTGTTGCATTTGTCTGCAATGTCGTTTGCGCTTTATCCGGCGCAGAATTTTGCGCGACTAATTTAGCATTAATCGTTGTGAGATCTTGCTGAAGAGCTTCACCGGTAGTCTGAACGTTCGCAAGGTCTTTTTGCAAATCCGCCATTGACCGTTTAGCAAGCGTTTCTAACGTTGGAACAAGCGTATTTTTAAGCTTACTTACATTTGCCTGACTGGCTTTTAAGGCGGTTTGTGCTTGTTCGATTTCTTTATCTAACGCTTCATTATCCGTTTTTTGTTTGGCAATCTGCGTTAATAACGCTTGCGTATCCTCAAGATACTGAATAAGAGCCTTATTACCTTCATTTTGTTCACCTTTCTTAGCGGCATCAATTTGTGCCTTCAGATCTTTCTCAGTCGGTAATTCCACCGTCCAAGCATAATTTCCGCTTAATATGAATATTAAGCTGATTAAGAACGGGTTAAACAGACGCTTTATCATTATGATTTCCTAGTAATTGATTTAATACGGATTGTAATTTCGCTCGAGAGACTTTTATACCGCCTTGTTGCTGAGTTTGTACAAGATCTAACGGATAATAGGCTATCGGTTGTTTAAATTTCTCAAGTTTATCGCTAAGCCAAGCGGTCAAATTCGCACAATTTGCTGCAAAATCGGATTGAGTAAATTGTAAGACGGCAACCGGCCTTTGTCCGAATTCCGCATCTTCGACAGGTAAAATAAAAACCTGATTCACCATACCCGATTGATAGATGACTTTTTCGACATCTTCCGGCTGAATATTTTCCCCTCCGGAAATAAACATATTATCCAAACGGCCTTTAACAACCAGTTTACCGACGCTATTCCATTCGCCTCGGTCTTTGGTTTGTAACCAACCGGCTTGATTTACAAGCGGTCGGATTTCACCGTTTTTTTGCAATGCTCCTAATGCCAAGCCACTCCCTTTGACCCAAATTTCATTCTCAACCAATTTAACTTCTCGCCCTTTAAGCGGATAGCCGACATTATCCAATTCGTTTTCAACCGCACAAATAGTTGAAGCCATTTCCGTCATACCGTAACCGCAATAGCTTACAATACCCTGCTGTTGAGCTTCTGCCACTAACTCTGCAGGAATCGCACTTCCGCCAAGTAAAAATCGCTTGCTGATTTTTCCCTGATCTTGTGTTCTTTGTTGTAAATAACGTCGTAGCTGCGTCGGTACCAGTGAGGCGTGCGATACTTTATCCAAACAAATAAAGAAATGATCTTTTTGCTCATTAACCACTAACGTAGCACCTTGAGCCAACCAACGCCAGACGATTCCCTGCCCCGAAACATGAAAGAGCGGCAGGCTTAACAACCAAGAATCATGCTTGGTAAATCGCATTAATTCGCACACGCCTTCGGCATTATCCAAATGATTTTGCATACTATGCACTATCGCTTTCGGCAAGCCGGATGAACCCGATGTCAGCGTCAGGGTTGCAGGTGTCGTCAAAGAGGTTTGTGGCAAAGCGGAAGCGGTCGTTTTTAACGAAAAATCGGCAAAATGGTGATCGGTAATAACAATCTTGATACCATATTCCGCCAGAAGAGCTTGACGTTGTGATTCCGTTAAGGACGGATTCAGCATTAAAATGCGCGCACCTAGTGCAACAGCAGCTAAATAACACAATAATCCGCTTAAACGATGTGATCCCGAATAAGCGACCATAACATTTCGCTGGACACCTTGTTGATGTAAAAAAGTGACAATTTGTTGAATAAGCAGCTGCAATTGCTGCCAATTGAGCCGAGTCGGGAGATCTGAGAATAAGGAACTATTCCCTTTTTCCCACTCAATAGCCGATTGTTGCGCAGAATATTGCGCCCAATAAGCGGTCGGAAAAAGGGAAAAATTTACCATAAACGAATATAAATATTAATTAAGCAAAGATCGTACGTACACGATCAATAAGATGTTGAGGAAGTTCCATCGTTTCCATCACACCGGTAAGGATCAAGCCTTTACGTGCGGTATTATTATTAGTGACCACCCAAAACGGCGAATCCGGAATTTGTTTTGCCTTAACGCTACTGCCATGGCTTAATAATGCTTCTTCACTGGTGCCGAAATAGGTACGTTCCGTACCGGTAACTACTTCGGTCGCCTGCGCAAAACCTTGAGCATTGGCGTGATGTAATGCAGAAAGTAACATTAAAAAACGCGCCACATTTTTGTTTTCGTTTACAAACGAATCCGATTTCAAAACTTTCTCAACTTTTTGTACCGCTTTTTCAATAAGATCTTCTTTTTTAGCTTTCGCTTTCGGCTTTGCCAGTTCTTTCAGTTCATCAATCGTATTTTGTTGAACCAGTACAAAAGGCTGTGGAGATGACGGTAAACGCAACAGACGACGTAAAATATCCGACGCACTTTCACCAATTGCTTGGGTTCTGCTGGCAATGTAATGATATAATTCATCATCGACTTCGATCGTTTTCATCTTAACCTCTTGATATTTTTGTTTTGATTTACTTGATTAGAAAAAAATTCTAGGCATTATAATACAGATTCAAGATCTTTTTACAGGATCTTAACCAAACATTTGAATAAAAAATAACAACTTATGACAGAAAATACTTATCTTAATTATCAATTCCAACCGGCAACCGAAAAAGCCGATGCGCAGACAATGGTGTTTCTGCACGGATTATTCGGCGATATGAATAATTTGGGCATTATCGCCCGCCAATTTAGCGAGCAATTTAATATCTTACGTGTGGATCTACGCAATCACGGTCAATCGTTTCATTCCGATGAAATGAATTACCAATTGATGGCGAAAGATCTACAAGCATTGTTAGAGCGTTTAGCTTTAGCGGACAATATTGTGATCGGTCATTCGATGGGCGGCAAAACGGCAATGACTTTAGCCAATATTGCACCTGCTCTAGTCGAAAAATTAGTCGTGATTGATATTGCGCCGACTGCCAATCCAACCCATCGCCACGACAACAATTTTGCCGGCTTATTTGCAATTAAAGCCGCTCAACCTGAAACGCGCCAACAAGCAAAAACCGTATTGGCACAATATGTGAAAGACGAAGGCGAGCAACAATTTATGTTAAAAGCGTTCGATCCGCAAAAACTGGACTATTTCCGCTTTAATTTAACGGCAATTAAAGCCAACTATGAAAATTTGATGGGTTGGAACGAAGTCTTTTTTGATAAACCGACTTTATTTATTAAAGGCGGTGCGTCCGATTATATTCAAGCGAAAGACACCGACGCGATTCTGAAGCAATTTCCACAGGCAAAATCGTTTGTCGTTGCCAACGCCCAGCATTGGGTACATGCTGAAAAACCGGAAACAGTCGCTCGCGCCATTCAAAAATTTTTAGACAAGGAATAACAAAATTATGCATAAAGATACGATTTTTTCCGCACCGATTGAGAAACTCGGTGATTTTACCTTTGACGAATCGGTTGCCGAAGTGTTTCCCGATATGATCCAACGTTCCGTACCGGGCTACTCGAATATCATTACCGCTATCGGTATGTTGGCACAACGTTTCGTTACCGAAGGATCGCAAGTTTATGATTTAGGTTGTTCTCGTGGCGCGGGGATTTTATCCATTCGCCGTAATCTACAAACCAATCAAGTGAAAATTATCGGCGTAGATAATTCTCAACCGATGGTAGAACGTTGCCGCTCGCATATCAATGCCTATCACTCTGAGGTGCCGGTGGAAATCTTGTGTGATGATATTCGTCATATCGAAATCAAAAACGCTTCAATGGTCGTGTTGAATTTTACCTTGCAATTTTTGCCTCGTGCGGATCGTCTTGAATTGCTGACTAAAATTTATCAGGGCTTAAACCCGAACGGTATTTTGGTGCTATCTGAAAAGTTCACTTTTGAAAACCAAACCATGAATGAATTACTCATTGACTTACATCATACCTTTAAACGTGCTAACGGTTACAGCGAACTTGAAGTCAGCCAAAAACGTACCGCTCTCGAAAACGTGATGCTGACCGATAGCATTGAAACCCATAAAGAACGCTTAAAACAGGCCGGCTTTTCTCAAATCGAACTTTGGTTCCAATGTTTCAACTTCGGTTCAATGATTGCGATCAAATAAATTAAGCGGTCAAATTCGTCAAAAATTTTGCAAAAAACTGCTCGGATCAGACCGCTTGCTCAACCTGAAACCTTAGGAAATTTGCGCAAGCGGTCATTTTTTCGGTATAATCGATAAAATCTCGTAGGGGCGTATCGAATACGTCCTTTATTTTATATGAAGTACGCGTGTTACACGCTTCAACAATATTCAAAGGAATCCAGCATGAGCTTTTTAACAGGTAAACGCATTTTAGTAACGGGTCTTGCAAGCAACCGTTCTATCGCATACGGCATTGCAAAAGCAATGAAAGCACAAGGCGCAGAACTCGCATTCACTTATTTAAACGATAAATTACAACCGCGTGTTGAAGAGTTTGCTAAAGAATTCGGTTCGGACATCGTATTACCATTAGATGTAGCAACAGACGAATCAATCCAAAACTGCTTTGCGGAATTAAGTAAAAAATGGGAAAAATTTGACGGTTTCGTACACGCAATCGCATTCGCACCGGGTGATCAATTAGACGGTGACTATGTAAACGCAGCAACCCGTGAAGGCTACCGTATCGCACACGATATTAGTGCATACAGCTTCGTCGCAATGGCACAAGCAGCGCGTCCATACTTAAACGAAAATGCAGCACTTTTAACCTTAAGTTACTTAGGTGCGGAACGTGCGATTCCTAACTACAACGTAATGTGTTTAGCAAAAGCGTCATTAGAAGCGGCGACACGTGTAATGGCGGCGGATTTAGGTAAAGACGGTATCCGTGTAAATGCAATCTCTGCAGGTCCAATCCGTACGCTTGCGGCATCAGGTATTAAAAACTTCAAAAAAATGCTTTCCGCATTTGAAAAAACTGCAGCGTTACGTCGCACCGTTACTATTGACGATGTGGGTAACTCAGCGGCATTCTTATGTTCAGACTTAGCTTCCGGCGTGACAGGTGAAGTGTTACACGTTGATGCAGGTTTCAGCATTACTGCAATGGGCGAATTAGGCGAAGAATAATTCGACTATCGATAAACAAAAACGGACGCAATTTAGCGTCCGTTTTTTATTTCTGCGATCTTGATCGAAGAATCAGAATTTTAGCCAGTCCTTCTCTGCTGTATTTTGCTATGCTATCCAATAAATTAATGTAGTTACAAAAAATCATTTGAGCGTCTGATTTTAACGTGATAATGTAGAGGCAAAGCATGAAGCTGGAATATGATAAACAAAAAAGCCTACGCAACGAGCAAGAAAGAGGTTTACCGTTTTCGGTTGCACAAAATTTTGAATTCGATACCGCTTTTATTGAACAAGATATTCGCTTTGAATACTCGGAACCTCGTTTTAAAGCAATAGGATTTATTCACGAACGACTTTTCGTGATCGTTTTTTGTCTGAGGAACGAAAATTATCATATTATCAGTTTGCGGAAAGCCAATCCAAGAGAGGTTAAAAAATATGAAATATACCGAAGATTATATTGATGACGAAAATCCGGAATGGACAGATGAAGATTTCAAAAATGCCCTCACTTTCGAACAAATGCCTCCGGCATTACAAGCATTGGTCACTGAAAGTCGTGAGCGCAAACGTGGTCGCCCTGTTGCACAAAAAAAGAAAGTAAGCGTGACAATTCGCTACTCGCAATCCGTGATTGATGCTTTTAAGTCCACCGGCAAAGGTTGGCAAAGCCGAATGAATCAAGTGCTGGAAGATTATGTTTCGAAAACATTATAAAATCATTAAAGCGGTTAGATTTAGTTGATATTTTACAAAAAATTCAGCAAATCTAACCGCTTTCCGTTATAATCCCTTCCAATTCCATGGTGCAACTACGCTGCACCTTTTTTATTTTTATAGAGAGAATTTATGTTTCAAGACAATCCGTTACTTGCCCAATTAAAACAACAAATTGAGGCGAATAAAGAATATGTGGAAGGCACGGTTAAAGCCTCGGATAAGGCATTCGGTTTTTTAGAATGTGACAAGAAAAGTTATTTCATTCCGCCAATGGAAATGAAAAAAGTAATGCACGGAGATAAAGTAAAAGCCGTAGTAAAACGGGAAGGCGACAAAGAACAGGTAGAAATCGACAGCTTACTTGAACCGATGCTTGATCGCTTTATTGCACAAGTGCGTTTTAACAAAGATAATAAATTACAACTTATTGTCGATCACCCAAGCATTAAAAATATCATTCCGGCAAATACGCATAAAAAAGTCACTGAAACATTGGAAAGCGGTGACTGGGTTGTGGCACAGCTTAAAACTCACCCGTTACGTGACGATCGTTTCTTATTTGCTCAAGTCACGCAATTTATCTGTAAAGCGGACGATAATTTCGCTCCGTGGTGGGTCACATTAGCTCGTCACGAGCAACCCCGTGAACCGGTAGCCAATGAGAAAAGCTATGAATTACACGATGAATTAGAGCGAGAAGATCTGACCTCACTCTATTTCACTACGATCGACAGCCCAAGCACGCAAGATATGGACGATGCGTTATACATCGAGCCAATCAAACAAGGCGAAGAACAAACCGGTTGGCGTTTAATGGTGGCAATTGCCGATCCGACCGCCTATATTCCGGAAAATTCAAATATTGAAAAAGCCGCTCGCCAACGCTGTTTTACCAACTATTTACCGGGCTTCAATATTCCGATGTTACCTCGTGAGCTGTCAGACGATCTCTGCTCGCTTGTACCAAACGAAAAACGCCCAGCGTTAGTCAGTTATATCGAAACCGATTTAGCCGGTAATATTATTGGCGATACTCGCTTCGTTTCAGCATGGGTGGAAAGTAAAGCAAAATTAGCTTACGACAGCGTATCAGATTATCTCGAACAGGTGGAAAATGCGTGGCAACCGGAAAGTGTGGAAACCAAACAACAAATCGATTGGTTATACCAATTTACCCTTGCTCGCATTGAATGGCGTCGTAACAATGCACTATTATTTAAAGAATCCGGCGATTACTCATTTGAATTAAATGAAGACGGTTCAGTACGTGATATTCACGTAGAATACCGCCGAATCGCAAATCAAATGATCGAAGAGTCGATGATCATTGCCAATATTTGCTGTGCGAAATTCTTAGCGGACAATGCTAAAACCGGCGTATTTAATACCCACGCCGGTTTTGATCCGAAAAATTTAGAATCAGCGCAAAAATTTTTATTGGATACGTTAGCCACTGACGAGAACCGTGATGCACTTACCGCATTCTATGCGCCGGAAAAACTGGCAACGCTTGAAGGCTATTGCGAAATGCGTCGTTCAATTGACGAGTTTCCGGAGAAATTCTTAGAGCTTCGTTTACGCCGTTATCTCACTTTTGCCGAGTTTAAATCGGAAGTTGCGCCTCATCTCGGTTTGGGTATCAGCCATTATGCGACTTGGACATCACCAATTCGTAAATACGGCGATATGGTAAACCATCGCTTAATCAAGCAAGTATTACTCGGCAAACAGGCGAAAACGGTGGAAGAAAGCATCTTAGTTCGCTTACAAGAAGCTCGCCGTCAAAACCGTTTGGTAGAACGTGATATTGCCGATTGGCTCTATGCACGTTACCTTTTCCCAATGGTGGAACAAGCGGTCGAATTTGACTGTGAAATTGCAGATGTTTCTCGTGGCGGTGTGCGAGCGAAAGTGATCGCAAACGGCGCACAAATTTTCGTACCATTCTCAACCATTCACGATAAAAAAGAAGAAATGGAATTCCGTCCGGAAGAAATCGCACTTTACATTAAAGGCGAAAAAGCTTACCAAATCGGACAGGCGGTTAAAGTCAAACTCACCGAAGTACGTTTAGAAACACGTTCGATTGTGGGGAATATTATCTAATCGGCAAGCGGTCAAATTTTGGGAATTTTTTGCAAAATTTTCTATAAATTTGACCGCTTATAGTATGAGGCTTTATGCAAAAGAACATTATCGGCTTTGCTCTTTCTTTAGCGATTTTATGGGCAATGCTTTATATCGGCAAAGGGTTAAATACGCTCATTCCTATCGGTATTCCGGATAGTATTTGGGGCTTAATTGTCTTATTTGTTACGCTTATTACAGGCTTAATCAAATTGGAATGGGTACTACCGACAGGACGTTTTCTAAACCGTTATATGCCTCTGGTTTTTCTGCCGATTTGCGTGGGTATGATTGAATACGGCGAGATTTTAGTTCGTTATTTTTCCTCATTGATTATTTCCAATATCCTCAGCACAATAATTACTATTGTTGTAGTCGGTTGGGTAGCACAACGCTTATTCAAACATTCGGAGGATAAACAATGATTTATCTTTACTCCGTACTAACGGTCGTTGCATTTTTTCTGAGTGTGAAACTCAGCAAAAAATTAGCGATTTCGTTACTAAATCCTTTTTTATTAACGCTATTATTACTGGTCGCAATCTTAGTCATTTTTCAAATACCGTATAAAGACTATCAGCAAGGTACTTCTCCGCTCAGCCATTTCCTAGGCTTAGCGATTGTAGCCCTTGCGATCCCGCTTTATGAGCAATTTCCACAAATCCGCCAACGTTGGAAGGCAATTAGTTTTATTCTGTTGCTCGGTACGCTGGTTTCAATGTGTAGCGGAATGGTATTAGCCCTATTATTGGGTGGTTCGCAAGATATTGTTGCCGCATTAATGCCTAAATCGGTAACTATGCCGCTTGCTTTAGTAATTACCGATGAAATCGGCGGAGAATCCGCTTTAAGTGCGGTAGGTGTAATGGTGGCGGGCTTATTGGGAGCGGTATTAGGTGTGCCGGTACTAAAACTTGCTCACATTACCAATCCGCAAGCAATTGGTATAAGTTTAGGTATCGCTTCTCACGCACTCGGTACGGCGCGTTGTATGGAAATAAATGCAAAATCAGCAAGTTATAGTTCATTAGCGTTAGTGATCTGCGGTTTGCTTTCGTCATTTATCGCACCACCAATTTTCCATTTCGCAGTAAAATGGTTGATGTAATTTTTATTTATAACCTGAGAGGATATGATGGCAACCTATATTGTTGGTGATTTACACGGCTGCTTTGATGAATTACAACTATTACTTAAGCAAGTTAATTATAATCCGAAGCAAGATGAACTCTTATTAACCGGTGACCTTGTTGCCCGTGGTGCAAAATCATTAGAATGTTTGCGCTTTGTGAAAGATCCGCAAAATAATGCTAAAACCATTTTAGGTAATCACGACCTGCATCTGCTTGCTACTCTACTCGGCATCAAAAAAGTCAAACCGAATGATAAGGTTGATGCGATTTTCGAAGCGGAAGATCGTTCGGAATTACAAAATTGGCTGAGAAATCAACCACTGCTTATTAAGCACTCGAAATATGGCTTTTTATTAGCTCACGCCGGCATCAGCCCTGAATGGAACTTAGCGGAAACTATCGCTTGTGCCAGAGAAGCGGAAGCCGTTTTACAAAGTGATAATTATGCCGACTATATCGCCCAAATGTATGAAAATACGCCGGATCATTGGTCTGCCGAATGGCAAGGTATCGAACGTTGGCGATATATTATTAATGTCTTTACCCGTATGCGTTTTTGCTATGCCGACAAGCGGTTGGACTTTGCCTGTAAATTACCGGTTGAAGAAGCACCAAACGAATTAAAACCTTGGTTTGAATTAGATAATCCGTTATTTAATCAACAAGAGATTATTTTCGGTCACTGGGCGAGTTTAATGGGCAAAGCCGACAAACCGAATATCTATGCCTTAGATACCGGCTGTGCATGGGGCAACCACCTAACCATGATCCGTTGGGAAGACAAACAAATTTTCACCCAAGAACGCTTAAAATAGAATCAAACGAAATATGAAGCCTTGCTATCCTTTATATTTTCCATTAGAATTTATCTCAATTATGCGACTATAGCTCAGTTGGTTAGAGCACCACCTTGACATGGTGGGGGTCACTGGTTCGAGTCCAGCTAGTCGCACCACTTTACCCCATTAAAGCCCATCATAACCGCTCAAAAATAACGTTAGAGCCTTGTTATATGGGCTTTTTTAGTACCTTTTGCTTATCGTACCCCCTCACATTAAATCGTATTAAAACGCCTTTTTATGTAACACGTTTTGTAACACACTGATAAAATGAAAAATAGCGTGTTACAAAAAACCTAAAAAGCAAGGTGGAATCTATGCCTAAAATCGTTAAACCTCTCAATAATACCGAAGTAGAAAAAGCCAAAATCAAACCGGCAGAATATTCCCTATCTGATGGTTACGGGCTGTATTTAAGAGTTAAGCCCTCTAAGGTAAAAACGTGGATATTTAACTATCAAGAACCGATTACCAAAAGAAGAACTAACCTCACTATCGGAGATTATCCGGCGATTTCCATTGCGGAAGCCCGTACTATTCGTGAAGAATACCGTGCGTTACTAGCAAAAGGAATCGATCCTAAAGCTCATAAAGAAGAACAAGAAAGGCAACAGGCAGAACAAAACGATAATACGTTTTTAAAACTGGCCCAGCTTTGGAAAGAGAAAAGAAGTAAAGAGGTTGAACCGCTTACTATGGCAAAGAATTGGGCTAGACTGGAAAATCATTTATTCCCCGTATTAGGGCATTACGCCATAGATAAAATCACGCCGCCAATACTTATAAAAGCGGTTAAACCTCTAAATGATAAGGGAATCAACGATACGTTACACCGTATTCTAAACTTGGCGAATCAGATTCTAAATTATGGCGTTACCGTAGGCGTATTACCTTTTAACGCTTGCCAAAACGTAAGCGACGCATACCATAAAGAAGCACAAACGCACCACCCAGCAATCAAGCCAAGTGAATTACCAAAATTAATAGCGGACTTCCAAAACTCAAATAGGGATTTTCTGACGAAAGTTCTTTTCAAATGGCAATTACTTTCTATGGTTCGACCGGCGGAAGCAGTAAGTATAGAATGGGCCGAAATTGATTTTGATAAAAATCTTTGGTTTATACCGGCTGAAAAAATGAAGAAAACACGTAAGGGACAATTTCCTCATACGGTGCCGCTATCATCGCAAATGCTTAAAATTTTGGAAAGCCTACGCCCTATCACCGGCGTAAATAAATTTGTATTTCCACATTATAGCCAACCGAATAAATCAATGAGTAAAGAAACGATAACCAACGCACTAAGAAAAATTGGCTATCAAGGCATCCAAGATTCCCACGGTTTACGATCTATCGCTAGAACATATTTAGAAGAGCAAGCCGTAGATTTTAGGGCGGCAGAAAGTTGCCTTGCTCACAGAATAGGAAATGAAACTAGCCAAGCATACAACCGTGCGGAATATATCGAACTAAGGCGGCCATTAATGCAGCTTTGGGGAGATTATTGCGAATCTTGCGGAATGGATTTAAGTTTCTAATAATGCCTATGAAAAACTTTTTTATATGTTTTGGTGTCCACCTGTTCACTTTTGAAATTTTCTTTTACGAATCAATAAGTTAAGTAATTAACACTTAGATTTAAGTCTTCACTAAGTACTCACATTTTTGTGAAGACATATAAAAAAAGCGGGCTTATCACCCGCTTTCCTTAGTTTAAAATCTCATTTCTAAATCTATCAAAATCCTTGAAATGAACATTTGTTCGCACTCCTTTATTAGTCTCTTTCTTTATAAAATCATATTTATTCCCATTTTGTTTTAAAGCTTGCTCAATGCCGGCTACAAAGGTATTTAGCCCTAATTTTTGTATATTCATTGCCATTGTATAAGCCAAATATGCTGGGTAAATATGTGTTCTACATCTATCCAAGCCCGTCTTATTCGAACCAACACAAAGCCCATTCATTTCCTTCGTAGTGTAGAAATGTCCAAAGAAATCCGTAAGCGGATCGGATAGTTTTTTGACTTCTAAGGCTTCTTGGCTATTCATTTGTGTATTTAAGGCTTTTTTTGCCTCTAACGAATCAGGAAATGTATCCAGCACTTTTCGAATAATGCCGCCAACCTCAAGCGTTATTTTCTCCGTAAAGGTAGGATCACGCTCACTTTCTGGAACCACCTTTTTAAAATCAAAAATTACTCGCCTACGATCTACCCCTCCGGCTCGTTCAGTAAACCTACAAGGCTCATTATTGATAAGCATAATTAAAGCGGTAATCTTGGTAAAAAATGGCTTCTTATGTTTCGGATTGACTCGCAATAAATCACCACCACTAATTGTTTTTAATCCGCCACCATTTCCCCCATATTTTGATTGTTCAGGGCAAAGAATAAGCGTTTTATCCTCAAAGCCCTCTAAATCTTTCGCATTATCAAAATCTTCTAACTTGGCGGATATCGTATTCCGCTCGCCGGCTAATAATGTAGCAATATTCGCAAAAACAGATTTACCGCTACCGCCTTTCCCGGTAACTTCGAAAAATATTTGCCAGTTATAGCGATTGGTTAAAATCGCATATAAAGCGGCTAAAATATTTCTCGCTTTGTCTTGATTGCCATCTGATACAAAATTCAGCCACTTATCAAAGTGCGGCGTATTTGTTGCCTGTTCATCATAATTATGTGGAATACAAGCGGTTAGCCAATTTAACCGGTTATGCGGTTTAAATTCCAAGGTATTTCGATTTAATACTCCATTATCAAAGGCGATTAAATCGCAAGGCATTTCGCCCATTCTCGGTAATTGGGCCTTTAATGTATTAATAAGCCGATCTATTGTGCTATCGCTGTACCCTAGTTCACACTCATCAAAAAATTGAACTGCTCTTTCTTCTAAATCATCATTTTCTTGCTGTTTCCACGTTTTCCCGTCATAAGCATAAATTTCACGGCTACCACGACGTAAAGCCATATCTAAACCTAACCATTTTTGGAAAGCTCGTGATTTTTCATTAGTACGATCATTTTCCTTAATTTTAGGCGGTTCTACCGCCATTTCTGATAATAGTCGGGCATCATCTTCATTACGTAAGCGTTGAATATGACCACTCCAATTCTCGATTAAATCTAGTTCACTTGAGAATAAAGTAACCACTTTGGCATTAGTCATCTTCGCAATATTTAAACAAATTGCCGTCTTCTGATTACTAGTGAGTTCGCCGCATTGAATAAATTTAATGGCGGTTTGCTCTTTATCTGCGATACGTGTTTTTACAATGTTTTCAAGCGTATCACCGCCAAGAATTACAGGCGATTGATCATAGGGCTGGGTAATTGTGCCGGTATTAGTGGTGAAAATATCTATTTTCAAGCCGTCCACCATCATTCGCCACGCTACGCCCTCGCCTTTATTCCAAGTTTCCCACGCCTTGGAACCGGCTAATACAATCAGATCAGAAAAATATTGTTTATTCCACGGCTCTTTTAAAAAGGGTGCGTTAGTGAGTTTCATAGAAAGCCCCTGTATTTACGCTACGATCAAACATAGCCAGACGCATATCAATTACACTTTGAATAGCGTATAAGTCTTTTACTAACGAATTAATTAGCCCTAGCTTTAACATACTATCGACTAATTCCTCATTAGTGACTAATTTAGCTAATTCCGTAGGGTCTAAACTTGGCGGCGTAGGGGCAAGTTCTAACAAATGACGAGAAATAGTCGATAATTCATCATAGAACGCTTTCAATGATGGAATCTGTTCATCCGGATGATTTATAAACTGCTCGCCTAATACCCTTAGTGCTGTACTAAAATAGGGAACTACGGAATCATCTGTCTGTTTAAGAAGATTTTCATAGGCAATAGAAATCGCCTTGAGTTCCACGGCGTTTAAGGGTGAATAATCTAATTTTTTATTCATCTTTACCCCCTAAACACTCATTTCTTCTAATTCGGATAAGGCTTTGTCCATTAACTCCGCCACGCCTTCAAGTGCTACACCATAATCTATAGGCTCTTCATAATTAGATTGGCTCATAATCCGAATGATAGAAAGTACTTGCCATAACTGGCTACGAGATTTTTTAATTGTTTGAATATCTTCCGCCGTTAGGGTTGGGTTGGCTTGTGGTTTAACTGCTTGATTACGCATAGATTCCCCCTTTCGTGTTGATACGGGCGAATAATACAGCGTGCGAACAAATGCTTCTTGCTCGTTGCGTGCGTGTACAGTGATTTTTAGGCGTTTTTCGCCTAGTGTGATGAATTTGAATAGCATTGCTAATAGTCCTTTAGTAAATTTTGCTGGACTATCGCTAACACTTCTCACGGTGTAGGGCGATAGCGTGTAACGGGGTGAGAAAACTGCTACCAAAGGAGAACAGCCAAGGGCGATACCTTGCCCGCTACACGCTACCATAGATAGAATTTGGGTGTGTCCAGATTTGGGCGTACCTAATTCATAATGACGCTCTGAACCTCTAAGGGTTTCTAGGCGTTCTTTGGGTGTGTGTAAGCCACAAACAAAAAAAGCACGATTCTTCGGCGTGCTAATAATGTTCGCCTTTGGTAAATAATTCGAGTTCTCACGCTCGGTTGTAGATTTTGCTACAACATTGTGAAATGTATTAAAAATCTGACCGCTTGTAAAGCTCTTTTCTTGTGAAAAAATTTCACATTGTTTATAATATTCTTGATTTAAATTCATTTTGATATTCCTCTTAATGGATTTTTCAGTTCAGAAAAAAAGCCGTTAGCAGTCGCTTGCCGACGGCTTTTTTATTGGTTACCTAGGATTAATTGCCCTTTAACATTAAGATAAATTCTGATAATGCTTTTATAAAATCAGGCGAAAGCCATAGAAAAAACGCTACGGCAATTCCTACGCCGCAAGATTTAAAAAAGAATTTCAAACCTGTGGAAATCTCTAAACCTGCTTTATCTGCACCTTGCTCACTCATATGTCCCCCTATATTTACCACTGTTAATAATTTACTAATAAACCGTACAATGCTATAATTCTGCTCGGATATGTTCGCATTATGCGGAATTGAAAGCTCTGAATGGTTAGCCACTCGGGGCTTTTTCTTTTTACCGCTCATTTGATTATTTGCCCCATAATTTCAAAATATTGGATAATTGCTGATCGCTAATTTCCTCAACGTTTTCATAAATCTTACGCGTGCTTCCTCGTGCTTTACCGGTTCTCACTTTGTGATTGTGATATTCCACTAACTTTTTAATTTGCTCCGCATCTTTTACGGTGTAACGCGTGTATGGATTCCCCCATTTACTCGTTTCTGATACACGATTAAATTCTAATCCTAGCTGTTTTTCTACTCGGTTTACCTCATTACGTGCGTTTAAGAAATGAACATCAAAATAACTTTCTTTTTCACTTATGCCTAAATGCGGATTGGTTACTAGTGCCTTAATCACGGCTACTTCTCTTGGTGAACGTGTCATCATCTATTACCCACTTATACTCGTGTTGCTTTTTGTTCTTCAATCCACGCTTCTACCTCTTCTAAATCCCATCGGATAAAGTTTTGAGAAAAGCGGATTGGCTGCGGAAATTGATTAGCTTTAACAAGTAGATTTAACTTTGTACGACCAAAGCCAATAAGGGCGGTTACTTCTTTGCCTGTAATAAGTTTTTTAGATTGGGATTGATTCATTTAAAATACTCCTCATAAATCATCAAACGGTTAGATTTGTAACGTTACGAGGGGTATTAAAAAGGAATTTAGGAAGTGAGAAAATCTATATAGATTCTATTTAGATCTATATAGATTTTTTGTAGGTGGGTAGCTATTTGATTTGGTTAGCTTTGGCGAATTTATCTCTTAAATTGCTTTCGGTTAAACCTGTATAACCTTGATATTTATCAGCTAAAAATGTAATCAATTCTGATTGATTTTTAAATTTGCCATCTGCTAATAACTCATCTTTTAAGGCTTGAATAATGTTTAAATAGCTTGTTTCGGATTTTGGATTAAGGACTTTTTCATCTATATTGTTGTGTATTGGAACTAACTCTACATTTTCAATTTCTGATAATTCATTAAAATATGGAATTTTAGCATTTATTATTTTTTCGATTTCCGCTCTTACGAAAAAAAACTCAACATTTGTATAATCTTCTGCAATTTTTTCACATTGAATTTCATAAGCATTTCTAGCGTTAAAATCATAATGCGTCATTTTTCCATTTGAATCAGCTTCAAAAAAAATTAAATGTCTTAAATATAATTCTAATTCGGCTAGTTCAATCTCGTAAAAAATATCTACTGAATTATATTTTTTAAAACAAGATACTCTTTCATTCCTATTCTTAGCTTGTTCTAATAAAGCATAAACATCTTTACCACAGGTCACTCCATAAAAAGCTGTCTCATTTCTCCCTTTAATTTTATTGTTCTTTAACTTTTGTCTATAAATAATGGCTCTTAAATGTTCCAAAGATAGATATTTTCGGTTGTGTTCTTCCATTATTGAAGATAAGTCAATCATAAACGCCCCTTTCGCATTTACCCTTATGAATGGAAACGCACCAACAAGATAAGGTTTCTTGCTTTCGGGGATCAGCCTAGGTGCGTTAATTTGGTTATTTGATTTTTAGATTGATACTAATATCTAAATCTTGGGTTTCGCCGTTTTTATCTGTAAATGTTACTTTACCTTGAATAACTTTCCCTAAATCAATAGGTTCATTCGCTTGTTTCGCTAATTCCGCTTGAATAATCGGGCGTTGTATCTCTTGTTTTAATTTCGCTATTTGCTCATTATACACAGGATCATTTGCTAACTTTTCCTTTATTTTGCGGTCTTCTAATACAGCGTAAATAATCCCCCACGCTATCAGCACAAAAAAGCCAAATCCGATATTTAACCATCCTATTTTATCGCCCATTATCCACAGAAAAAGAACAATAAAAGGAGAGATACACAACAGAAAGAATTTAGACATAGAAGCCCCTAATAGTGGCGAATCATTGACTAATTTATAGCAACTCACCGCCAATATTTCAAGGCTACTTTATTACGTTTTTCATTTCTTGGTAAAAGGTGTTAGCTACCACTTTTTCAGCTCTACCTTTCGCTACTTGTTCAGCTTTTTTCATAAAGTGTTGTGCTTTTACACCATTTACCGTCCCTCTATCTACCATATGCCAGAAATATGGATCATTTAAGTAAATTCTAACTGGCCCTGTCAATAGTTTTCCGCTTTTAGTAAATCTATTACGTTTTCTTTCTCTATGCGTAATAGATTTCTTTTTATCTGAAAAGAAAACATTTGCTTCACCTTCTAACTTGCCGTTTTTTGATAATGTAGTTTTCTGCCTAATATTTTTCTTTAGTACTCCTTTCTGTCTAAAATTAGTACTTTTATTCATTACCGGAACTGTTGATCTTAAAGTCTTTTTAACTTCTTTTGCTCCTGTACTAAGTGATTTTCTTATAGCTTTTTTAGTTTCTTTTTGTAGCTCTTTTTCAATTTTCTTAATATTAGCTTGAATTTCTTTTAAGCCAGTAATTTTCACACTCATTTGATTACTCCATTTGGTTTTATAGGTAAATTCCATTAAATTCTGCTAAGGCTTTTTTCTGTTCATCTGACATTTCAAAAGCTAAATCTCCGTACTCTAATTGATACGTACCCACCGCCATTAAAAAAGCAATTGCCGGGTCGATTTTATTCGCCGATTTCTTTTTGTTCGGTTTGATATTGGCATTCGCATCCATTTCCATTACCACGTTAGATAATGCCCACGACAGAATAGGATCGCCGTTGTGTTCTATCATTTGGCGATTGATGAGTACCTCAGCAGATTT
Organism: Actinobacillus genomosp. 1; assembly: GCF_029774175.1. Lineage (NCBI taxonomy): Bacteria > Pseudomonadati > Pseudomonadota > Gammaproteobacteria > Pasteurellales > Pasteurellaceae > Actinobacillus > Actinobacillus genomosp. 1. The sequence continues at coordinate 853,625 of NZ_CP103834.1, forward strand.
TGCCACTGGGCTAAATCGTTGATAGGTTTGTGGAAACGGCTCTACTTCTAATCCTGCCCCCTGTAATTGGGTGCGTAAGTGTGTAGCGTTCCATACGTCAAAACCAATCATTTTTATATTGAAAATGCCACTATCTTTTAAAATATCATCTCTAATCCGGTCATAGTCGATACAATCGCCGCCGGTTACTCGTAACCACCCCATACGCTCCCATTGTCGGTAAATGGCCCGGTTTTTATTGGCCACATTCTGTAATTGATATTCCGGTATGTAATGGCGTGTAATAGTTCGTACTTTGCCGGTTGGCATTGGGAACACGTAACAAATACTAGTAAGGTCATTTGTACTGGAAAGGTCTAAGCCCATATAACATTCTTTACCGTGTAAATCCGTTTCTTGATAGCTTCTTTCGCACGCTTTCCAGTTTCCTTCGCCTAGCCACGGTGTAGAACCGTTACACCATACATTAAAGCGTTTAGTGAGCATTTCTACCCATTCGGACGGAATCCCACGTGCTTTCGCTATGGTGTTTTCAAAGTCTTGGAAAGGAATAGATTTACCGATATTGGGATTTGCTTTTATCCATTGGCTAGGATCGTCCACTTCGCTTTCATCGTCCAGTTCAAAGATCATAATGAAGATACTTTCGTTTTGCTCGTTACCGTCTAATATTTGGCAGCAGTAATCATAATGCTGTTTACAGGCGGAAATCGTATTACTTCCGGCGGTTGTTATCGCAAATAAAAGCCCTTCGGGTCTTGCCCCTTGCCCTAATTCCAACGCACTATAAACGCTGTTGTCGGGGTGTAAGTGGTATTCGTCCACAATCGCAAGGCTTGGGTTTGTACCTTCAATCGTGGACGATTTCGCCGCCAGCGGTCGCATTAGGCTGTTATTTTGCGGATAAATCATTTTATGCTGTTGAATCTGCACTCGCTTTTTAAGCGGTTTACTTAATACTGCCATTTGTCGGGCATCATCAAAAACTATTCTAGCCTGATCACGACTTACGGCGGCGGTGTAAATATCTTGCTGACCTTTTTCCATTACAAGAAACCAATTAGCAAGCACGGCGGCCACCGTTGATTTAGCATTTTTCCGGGCAACTTGAATATAAGCGGAACGATATTTCCTCAAACCGGTAGCACGATATTTAAAGCCTAAAATATTAGCGAATAGAAATACCTGCCAATCTGAAAGCTCGATCGCTTTTCCTCTTAAGTGTCCTTTTACGTGCGGACATACCTTAGAAAACTTTAAAAAACGTTCTACAATTTCACTATCAAAGTAATAATTAGGGTTTTCTAAGTCCGCAAAATAGCGATTTACGGCTTGTTTTATGCGTTTACAAGCAATAATTTCGCCATTTTTTACCGCTTTTGCGTAGTCATTCCATATCGTCATAGTTCGTCTAATACGTCTTTTTCTTCTGTATCTACGGGGTTTTTACGTCTGCTGACCGGGTCAAAGCCCAGTAAGGACGACATTTTAATAATGATTTTTTCTGCTTCACTTTTAGCGGTAAGTGCTGGATTACGGGCTTCTGTGCCTTGCGTATTGGTAATACTGAAACCTCGCTCGGCAATATTTTGAACCGCTTGCCGGTAAAGCGAATAGTTCACGCAATACAGTTCTAAGTTAGTGTAATCTTCTTCGGTTATATCCCCACGTTCCACTAACTGTTTTATTTTTCGCTTCCATTGGTCGGTGGCGATTGCATCTAAATAACTTGGGGCTTTAGGTGTTTTTCGCTTTGTCATGTTGTCCTGTCTATATTTTCTGAAAAATTGCCGTGCGTAAAAATTTGAGGGGGATGGCGGTTCTTGGCGGTTGGGCTTTTCTTTCAAAAACTCCCCCCACCTATTCAAATTGTTTATTATTTAAGCTCATCCAAATTTGGATAGGGGCATAGTGATTTTTCCCATTCCTTTACTTCTTCGCACCATATCCACGTTTGTCTATCTCTCTTGTTTTGTAGCTATGGCAATCTCGGCATAATGCTTGATGGTTTGACTTTACCCAAAATAACGGGTCTGCTTGTCCATTCTCTACGGGCTTAATATGGTCTATCACGGTTGCCGGTGTATAGATTCCTTTTGCTAAACACATAACACAAAGGGGATTTTGTGCTAGGTATCCTTTACGGTATTTCGCCCATCTATGATCGTAACCTCGTTTAGCTGCACTCTGTCGGGTATCCTTTGGCTTATGCTCATCACATCGTCCGGATTTCACTCGATTACGACAACCGGGGAAAGTACAACGCCTTAATGGTTGCATCGGCATTTGCTCCCCCTAATAAATGCTAGGCTCTCTATATGGATTCCATAAAGCACTAATAGCAAAAGGCACTTCATAAAGCTGGACATCCGCCACCGTTTCACGATTCGCATACAAATGCCCGATAAACATTAGGCAGCCTACTTTTATGCCACTAGTAAACTTGACTTCTTTTTCCGTATGGCTTTCGCCCCACGTTTTACCAATATAGTTCTGAGCCACTTCTAACGCTGATTCCGCCAACATATCCAGCAATGAATCATCAAGATCATGTTCAATACGTAAATGGGCTTTGATTTCATCTAGGCTTATACTAACGTTCATACGCTTCCCCCTCTTTACACATTAGCTGAATTTCTTCGTGCCGTTCTTTACTATCAATCACCGAATAAATATCTAATATCTTTTCGCCATACTTCACACGCATTTTTCTATTGATAGGTAGATCAGGCTGATAGCGTATTCTTACTCGGGTGATGTTCTCCCCCATTTGGAAAGGGCCGCTAAAATATTCTCGCCCTTGTAGTGGTTCAATACTTGCTCGTATTTGTTTTACTGTTTGCCACTCTCGAATAGGGGAACCATAATCACTTTTCTTACTGATTGGCTTTTGTAGTTCTATAACCTTATCGAATTTTCCAGCTCTAACCATTCTCGCCATTTGTTTTACCTTGCTTAACTTCTACCGTTTGTTTCCATGCTTGGCTAAATTCATCGCCGCCAACATAAGGCGGTAAGCCTTCACGCTTTCTACATTCGTTCGGGGATAGAATGCCACTTTTGATAGCAATCTCGTAACCTGTGAAACGGTCATTTTGATTGGTTCGCAACAGTTCGCTAGTATCAAATTCAATCACGTAACGCTTACGGCTATTACTTGCTAAATCAATCATCAAGGCGTCTTTTAGCTGTTGCTCAAAATTGACTAAATGAGGTTTAAGCGTCTGACCCAAAAATGATCTGCTCGCTTCCGTGAAATTTGAGTAGCTACTATGCGAATAATCTTGTAAGAAGATTGGGCTAATATTGAAAATGCGGGCAATATCTTCAATAGTGAATTTTCGGCTTGCTAACCATTCAGCATCTTGATTACTCATTCCTAACTGTTTGTATTCCATACCGCCCTCAAGGATCGGCGTTTTACCTGCGTTCTTTGCCCCTTTGTAACGCTCTAAGGCTTTTATCGCCTTTTGCCCTTTGGCTTCATCAAACCATTCAGCCGTTGAGATAATGCCGCTTGCTAATAAGCCATTATTCATTATGCTTGAGCCGTGTCTTTGTTGTGACATCCCCAAGCCCACCGCTTCACGGGCAATAGTGATCGGGCTACGTCCTATAAAACCGTCATAACTTGAATTACGTAAATGTAGGATTTCATCTTGAAGATAGTTTTTCACGTTGCCGTCAATATCCGTTATTTGATAGATCCACGTGCCTTTATTAGTGCGTTGAATATTTACACTATGCGGTGGATATGGCGTTAATGATTCCGCTTCGCCCTTATAATTCCAACTGATTACCGCATACGCATTACCATTCAAAAGCAAGTGTCGCATCATCGTTTCTTTGAATTGGTATGGCGTTTGGTTACGATTTGGCATTTCATTGAGCAGATATTCAACCGGGTGCTTATGTACTCGGTTTCGCCCATCGCTTGTTAATTCAAATAAATAACATGGCATACTGGCAACCGCTTGAGATATTACCGTTACTGCATTTAATACCGCCGGCAATGCTTCTGCAGTAATAGGCGTTACAAACTCGCCTGAATTTGTATTACTTGCACCCATATAACTAAAATACTCATCCAAAGTAAGGGGCGTAGATCTAACTTCATTCGCTGATTCCTGTTTGTTTCGTTTAAACCATTTAAACATTTTAAGCCTCCGCCAACGTTAGCCAGTTTTTACGCATCTCATCTTGATTAATGTTTTTCTGTTCTCTTTTGGCGGCAATACGTGAACGCTTCGCAATTTCTAGGCTACTATCCGGATATGCCGGAATACTGGTTACAGTAATTTCAAATAACTGTGCTTGCTTAATAGTTCTTAATGCCGGTTCTTTCGTTTCGTCCCATTCTTCTACCTCCGGTAAAAAGCCAAAGGACATTCCACTAATATCGCCACGGCGTACGCTTTCTAAAATATCATTGCCTAATTGTGTATTTGGCAAATCTATGCGAAAACGTAAGCCTTGATTATCTTCCGCCAAGGTAAGCGTATTGCTACTGGTTCTACCTAATAATTTAGTGTAATCATGTTCGAATAATGCTCGAACATCTCCGCCGCCATTTAGCGATTTAGTAAAAGCATTAGGGGCGAATGTTTCGATAAACTCTCCCCATAAAACTTCACTAGGTTTATTCCATTTCACCACATAGCCGGATAAAGTACGGCTTTCTTGTTCAGCGGCTAAACTGGAGGTTCTTATTTCAAATTTCTGTTTATTCATTTTGCCGATTCCATATCATCAAACGCTTCAATACCTTGCGAAATTAATACTAAACTTGTTAGCATTCGTCCATAAAGTAACGGAATCGGTCTGCCTTGTGGCGTTAAATTGCGGATATTGCTAAATGAAGTGCTTTGCTTTTTCTCGCCTTCTTTAACGCCGCTGCTCATTTCAGGCGTTCGCGTTAAAAGTGAAATAGCTCCCGACATCGCAAGCGAAGCCCCCATTGCACCGGCCATCATTGCCGCATTAGCTCCCCAAGCTGGAGGAAAAAAGAAAGACGCTGCCACCAATACTGCACCTAAAATAAGCTGACCGATTCCCATACCTTTACCAGCTCCCGCAATCACCGGCGTAAAATGAATGGAAGAATTGTCATCAAGATCAATCATCGGGTTAGTTTGTAGCTGATCATTGTTTAGATAATTCTTGCCAATCCGTACTTTGTAATAACCATTGCGTAAATGTTCACGCAAGCCTTGAATTTGTGTAAGTAGTCCACTCATCAATTCTCGGAAGTTGCTCACTTCAAGTTCGAACGGTTCGTCGATAAATCGTTTAAGATCGCCGTGAAATATAATTTTTGCCATATAAATCCACCTTAACAAAAAAGGGACTTAAAGCCCCTTATAGATTTTGTTTTATCCCTTCGCTTCTAACACTTTAATCGCATTTGAATCAACCACACCGCCGCCTAAATATTTGTCCGTGTGGATTTTATAGAATCCCGGCTCGGTAATATTATCCGGTTTAGTGCGTACGCCCGTTTCATGATCTACAATCGTATAACCTCGTTTAAAGTCACCAACCGCTAAGAATGGATTTGTGCCTTCTGCGTTTGGCATCGTTTCCATATAGTAAACCGGTAAGCCTAAAAGCGTAGAAGGGCTACCGACTTGAAGACCATCACGCCAAATATAATCACCATTACCATTTTTCAGTTTTTGTAATGTACCGGCTGTCTGCGAGTTCATTACCCATACGGCATTTTTACGGTATTTGCTACGTAGTGAGAATAAAAGGTCAATCAATGTATCTGCCGTGAGTTTTGCCGGTTGTACTTCCATTTTTTGAAGTGTGCCAAAAGGTCTAGCCTTATCATTTGCGGTAGTACGTGGATAAGCCAAAAAGCCTTTTGATTTTTTCGAACCATCGCCATTCGTTAGATCGGTTTCTTCCGTATCTGTAAATGTTTCGCTAATTTCATCCGTTAGCCAGCCTAAAATATCCACGCCGCTGAAATCTAAAATTTCTTGTGTCGTTTTTGGATAAGCGTAAATCGGGTTGAGGGCGATAGTAACCTCATTTAATTTAGGCGTTGCGGTTTCCGTGCGTGCTTCGCCTTCTGTACCGTGTTGAACCGCTGCACCGCCGGCTGATACTAATTTTTTCCATTCTTTCACGCCTACCGGTAATTTCACCACGTTAGCAATTTGACGCATTACGCTATCATCGGTTAAACGTTTCATTACCTCTTTATCTAATTGAGGAATTACAGAATAACCGCCATCTGCACCAGCATTCGTATTTGTAGCTAAGGCTCGGGTTTCACCTGTTTTAATCCAATGACGCAATTCATCATTGCTTGGTGGATTTGTGGCTTTTTCCGCTTGCTGATAATTTGGATTATTACGCTCTTCTTCGGTCACGCTTTCTAAGCGGTCAATCTCTTTTTTGACTTCTTCCACCTTCGCTTTTAAAGTATCAAATTGACCGGCTTCTTCTTCGTTTAAAGAACGGTTCTCTTGTTCTGCCTTTTCCATAAGTGAACGCATTTCCGCCACCAATGCGGCTTTTTTATTACGTACTTCTAATAATTTTTTAAACATATTCATACCTTAACTAAAATAATTAATTGTGTAGTGTAACGTTGCTGTAATCCACGCTGATTCGTTCGCATCATAGTCATAGCTATATTTGCTTAATTGGCAATCATCTACGCTTTTTAAGTGACAATCTTTCATAATGTGTGAAATTTGTTCGGCAATCGAATCTAATTCACTTTCACTTGAATAAAGCGGAAGATAAATAGCAACTTGTAAATCACCGATCCATTCATCTTCGCAAGTAGTAACGGCGTTTCCTTCTGCTTCATCAATAAAAATAGATACCGCCGGCAACTCTTGATCTAGGTCTTTAAAAGTCATTTTCCCATTGTGGAAAAACTTAATTCTGTTTAGTCCGCCATTAGCCAAGACATCTAAAACCTCTTGGCGGATTTGATTATGAATAATCATCTCTATTCCTCTTATAACAAACAAAATCTTCAAAAATAAAACACATACTAAAGACTTAAAAGAGATATTCAATAGGCTAAAATTTAATCGTTTAGTTACGTTTAGTTATGATATGTAATAAAAATTTGATTGCTTATTATTTAATCAAATATTAAAAGAATGAGAGGGAAATATTTATTTTTTTAGAAGGGTGAATAGGTGAAGACTTAGTGAAGACTTAAAAAATAAGTATTCACTATATAAGATATTGATATATAATAGTTTTTATTACAAAGTGAAGATGTGAATACCATTTTATAAAAAAACTATATAGCAGTTATATAGGATAAAGAATACCTAGGAAAAGAATTTATGTAACACGCTTTGTAACACACATAAAAACACCATTAATTTTATTTAATTAAATCAATTAGTTATAAGTAAATTCGGGAACAGCTAGTGCACCATAAAATTCTAATCCCTTGTCGAAAGACGAGGGATTTTTTTATATACAATAATTGTTAAATGCGAATAAAAAAGCCCATTTAAAATTGCTCGTCGGAACATTTTTAAATGGGCTTTCACCTCTCTCATAACCCGCTTTACGGTGTTTGACTTTTCGTTGGTAACTTCCTTTACCTTTTCGATTTTTCTCAACCCGAGCACGAAACAGCTTATCGGTAACGAGTGCTTTTATCGCACTTTCTCGAATTTCACCCCGAAGATGCTCGTAAACTTCATTTTGCGTTTGTTTCATTTTAATTCCTCTATTTCAAGCGTATAAAATATATATAAATCGTAATATTTATAATGCCTAAATTTACGCTCTTTGTATATAAGAACGTTGAAATTTTCTGTATAATCATTCTCAATATCCGTGCAAAGCGGTCATATTTTTATGCAATTTTACAAACTCTGGAGTTTCTATGAAGAAAGATGAAATAGGACATAATTTCTTAGCTCGTTTAGGAAAAACACGATTACGTCCAGGCGGTAAGCTTGCAACCGATTGGTTAATTGCCAACGGAGATTTTAATGCGAATAAAAAAGTGCTAGAAGTGGCGTGTAATATGTGTACGACTGCAATTCAGATTGCAAAACAGTACGGCTGTCATATTACAGGCGTTGATTTGGATGAAGAAGCCTTAGAAAAAGCGCGCGATAATATTAAAGAAAGTAAGTTGGAAAACTTAATTCAAGTTCAACGAGCAAATGCGACCAAATTACCTTTTGAAGACAACAGTTTTGATATTGTCATTAATGAAGCGATGCTTACTATGTTGCCGATTGAGGCTAAAGATAAAGCGATTCGAGAATATTTTCGTGTACTAAAACCGGGCGGTTTTTTACTAACACACGATGTAATGTTACAGCAAGAAGACACCGAACAAGTTTTACTCGCTTTACGTGAGGCAATTAATGTCAGCGTTACTCCGCTCACTAAAGACGGTTGGAAAAATACTTTCCACCAATGCGGTTTTCGTAATGTTGATGTATTTTCGGGAGAAATGTCATTACTTTCACCGAAAGGTTTAATTTACGACGAAGGCGTATTGGGAGCAATGAAAATCGTCGGTAATGCGTTAAAACCTGAAAACCGTGAAACGTTCAAGAAAATGTTCCAAACTTTTAATGACCCAGAACATAAATTAGGTTTTATTGCCGTTTGTAGCCAAAAATAAAAAATTCTTCTCTATTTCGAGCGGTTTTATCAATATGATTTAAGGAAAAACGATGTTAGAAATGTTCCAATCTTGGTATAAACAAAAATTTAATGACCCTCAAACAGTCGCTCTGTTGGGAATTCTTTTGATTGGATTCGGCGTTATCTATTTTTTTAGCGATTTAATCATGCCGTTGCTGATTGCTATCGTTTTTGCTTATTTATTAGAATGGCCGATTAAGCTACTGACTCAAAAACTAAAATTTCCTCGTTTACTCAGTTTAATTTTAGTTTTAGGTAGCTTTATTTCATTATCAACCTTTCTTTTTGTTGTAATGCTGCCAAGCCTATGGAATCAAGCGGTCACTTTTATTCGTGATTTACCGTCCATGTTTAACTTATTAAATGCGTGGTTAGAGGCTCTGCCGGAACATTATCCCGAGTTAATTGATTACGCTATGCTCGATTCTTTAATGACCACATTAAAAACAAAAATTTTAGGTTTCGGAGAGTCTTTATTAACTTTATCGGTCAATTCCATTATTAGTTTGGTAGGTTTAGGCATTTATGCTTTTCTCGTACCGTTAATGGTTTTTTTTCTCTTGAAAGATAAGCCGTTATTTGTACGCGGCTTTATTAAATTTTTGCCGAGAAACCGCCGTTTAGCTGCAAACGTTTGGTTTGAAATGCAACAACAGATTGCGAATTATATTCGCGGAAAAGTGCTCGAGATACTTATCGTCGGCGTAGTCACTTATGCGATCTTTCTATTTTTTGATTTACGTTATCCGTTATTACTCTCCGTAGCGGTAGGCTTATCCGTGTTAATACCTTATATCGGTGCGGTACTTGTAACGATACCTGTCGCATTAGTCGCATTATTTCAATTCGGCTTATCAACCGACTTTTATTATTTATTATTAGCTTTTGTGATTAGTCAATTGTTAGACGGAAACTTAGTGGTACCGTTCTTATTCTCAGAGGCGGTTAATTTGCATCCTTTAACCATTATCGTCGCGGTACTGTTCTTCGGCGGTCTATGGGGATTCTGGGGGGTATTTTTTGCCATTCCGTTGGCAACATTAGTCAAAGCAGTGATAAACGCTCTACCGTCTAATGAGGAAGAAATTTGACATACTAGATATAAGTAATAAGGATTCCAATGTCTGAACAGAATCAATTATCTCGTCGCCATCCTAATCTTACCGAAGTGAAACATGTTGTTGCACTGGGCGGCGGACACGGATTAGGAAGAATTTTATCTTCTCTCACTTTTTTAGGCGAACGTTTAACCGGAATAGTCGCCACAACCGATAACGGCGGTTCTACTGGACGTATCCGTTCACAACACGGCGGTATCGCTTGGGGAGATTTACGAAATTGCTTAAATCAAATTATTATTAAGCCGACTGTAGCTTCCGCACTATTTGAGTATCGTTTCGGCGGTAATGGTGAACTTACCGGTCATAATTTAGGTAATTTGATCTTAAAAGCGTTAGAAAATATGAATATTAGACCGCTTGAAGGGATCAATTTGGTCAGAGAACTCCTTCATGTTCGCGCCGGTCTGATTCCGATGTCAGAATTACCCGTACATTTAGCCGCACAGCTCATTTCCGGTGAAACCGTTGTCGGGGAAGTTTCTGTAGATGCTTTAACCGAAGTTCCGCGTAATTTATTGCTTACGCCTCAAGTGCCGGCTACGCCGGAAGCGATTGAAGCCATAAATAAAGCGGAATTGATCATTTTAGGTCCGGGTAGTTTTCTCACCAGTATTATGCCGCCGCTGTTAATTGACGAGATTGCAAAAGCCATTCGAACAAGCCAAGCGAATATTATTTTTATTGATAATATTGTTCAAGAATCCGGGCCGGCCGGCTCACTTTCTTTATTCGATCGTGTAGAATGGCTCGAAAAACAAATCGGGCAAGGGCGTTTAAACGGGGTAATCACTACGCCGAATAATGAATGCTCATTACCTGTACATATTATCGTACTACAAAAATCGCTTTCTGATGACGAGGTCACTTATCGACATGATCGTAATAAGCTCAGTAAAGCCATTAATGATATAGTAGAATTATTACATTAACTTGCTGCCCCGTTTTGGGGCAGTTGATTTTTAGAGGATTTTTTTGTGTTAGTTTCTGATTTCCACTTCGATTTACCTGATGAACTGATTGCCCGTTATCCGACCGAGGAACGAACAGCAAGCCGTTTACTACACTTAAACGGTGAAACGGGTACCTTTGAGGATAAACAATTTTCCGATTTACTTGAACAGATTAATGAAGATGATTTATTAATTTTTAATAATACTCGAGTGATCCCCGCACGTTTATACGGTCGAAAAGCCAGTGGCGGGAAATTAGAAGTTCTAGTTGAGCGAGTTTTGGATGAACATCGTTGTTTAGCTCACGTGCGTGCCTCAAAAGCACCCAAACAAGGTGCGGAGCTTGTACTTGGCGAAGATAAGTTAGGCGAAGGTAACGGCTTTAAAGCGATTATGGCGGCGCGTCACGAGACATTGTTCGAATTACATTTCAACGAAGAACAACCTCTGTTCGATTTACTGCAACAAGCCGGTCATATGCCTCTGCCGCCTTATATTGATCGTCCGGATGAAGATGCCGATCAAGAACGCTATCAAACCGTTTATAGTAAAGTTTTAGGCGCAGTTGCGGCACCAACCGCCGGCTTACATTTTGATAACGCCACTCTTGAAAAATTGAAAGCTAAGGGTGTTAATATTGCATTTGTGACATTGCATGTTGGTGCAGGCACATTCCAACCGGTACGCGTAGATAATATATTGGATCACAAAATGCACGCAGAATATGCGGAAGTAAGCCAAGAAGTCGTGGATCAAATTCTAGCGACTAAAGCTGCGGGTAAACGTGTAATTGCGGTGGGTACCACTTCTGTTCGCTCGATCGAAAGTGCCGCTCAAGCCGCCGAGCAAGAAGGCAAATTAATCGCACCGTTTTTCTCCGATACCAGTATTTTCCTCTACCCGGGAAAAACCTTTCGTGTTGTTGATGCATTGGTCACAAACTTCCATTTACCCGAATCCACATTGATTATGTTAGTTTCGGCTTTTGCCGGCTACCGTAATACAATGAAAGCTTATCAACATGCGGTAGAGGCAAAATATCGTTTCTTTAGTTACGGCGATGCGATGTTTATTACTAAAAACCCTAACGCTTTAAACGACCTTCCGTAATTGATCGCCACGTTTTATAACGTGGCTTTTTCATTAATTACGTCCATATAGCCGTTGATACCAAGGCGAAAAATCATTTCTGGCAGTGATTAATTGCCATTTGTCCGGATAAAAATTAATGATGATCATTCCCTGCTTTGCCGTAGTCACTAACGGAATCTTATGCTGTTCAAATCTTTCAACCACTTTTGGATGCGGCATTCTCCACGGGTTCCACCGTCCTACGGAAACTATCGCCAGTTTAGGCTTACTTTTTGCTAATAACGTATGGCTACTACTGGTTTTACTACCATGATGAGCAACTTGTAGAAAATCAATACCGTTTAATAATTCTGCTATTTTTCGTTCTTGCTCCATACCTGTGTCACCGGTTAATAGCATCTGAAAGCGGTCAAATTTTGCTAAAATTATGCAAGAATCGGCATTTTGTGCTCTTGTTACACGCGCTTTAGGATAAACGGCTTCAAATTCCAATCTACCGAATCGCCATGTTTTACCTTGAATACAAGCCTCCGGATGAACATTCGCATAAGGTTTAAAACTACTTGAAATCAGTTTCGCATTAGGATAATTGTTGAGTAAATCTTCCACCCCACCGGAATGATCATTATCATCATGACTCAAAAATATTGCCTCCACTTCAACTTGATGACGACGCAAATAAGGTAATATTTCAACCGAAGCCATAGATCCAGCTTTACCGTTATTTCTCCATCCAATGCCGGTATCGTAAAAAATAGCTTTTTTTTGACCGCTTGTATCATAATAAATAAATGCTTGAGCTAATCCTTGCCCGACATCAAAAGTAATCCATTGTAATGCGACGGTATTTATGTGGGATAAATAGATAATAGACTGGCTACACAATAGTAGAACATACCCTTTATACCAGTACCATTTAGTCCGTGAATGCAATACCCCGTACAGTACAATCACAATGACTAAATCAATAATCAGCCATTGTGCTTGCTGTAAATTACTCAACCAAATCCATTGCTGAGAGAATAGTTCTAAATAATCTAAGCTGAATCCGATTAGGCTATCCGCCAATTGCCAAATATTGAAGCTATTATCGGTTACTAAGCCGATTAAAACCAACGGAACCAACACAAAACTGTACAAAGGTACGATAACTAAATTTGCCGGTAATGCGCTAAGTGAAATACCTTCAAAAAAGTAAAATTGTATCGGAGTAAAAATAAGTAAAATGCCACATTGCAAATGGATTAATCCGATGCTAAATCGAACGAGCCTCCCCCATTTACGATAATCAAATTTTCCCAGAAACGCGGATAACGGAAAGTATTGATACCAGATCAACAAACTCATCACAGCTAAAATAGATAGCCAAAAACTGTCCGATAAAATCGTCAGCGGCTCAAATAATAGCAATAACGCAACCACACGCCACCAATATTGCCACGGCGTATAGTGATAACGTAACCATCGACATAGTAATACCAAGCAAATGGCAATTAAGGCTCGTACGGTCGGAATTGAAAAACCGGCAAGATAGCTATAACTTATTGAAGAAATCATTCCAACAACGTATGCAAAAAAATAGTGAAAACCGACCGCTTGCCAGCACTCCCAACGTAGTAAACACCATTGCAACAATTTTGCACTCCAAAAGCCGAATAAAAATGCTAAACCGATATGTAAACCGGAAATAGCAATTAAATGTGCGGTTGAAGTCTTTTGGAAAATCTGCCAATGATGATCATTAATCCACGCTCGCTCACCGAATGCCAAGGCAAGTAATAATCCTTGAGAAGATAAGGTTTCCGTCTGTTGTCTGACTTTAGTTAATATTTCTTGACGTAATCTCCTTTGTTCCGGTTCAATTAGCTTTGCTTCGCGTACCGTTGCACTGCCCTGTAAATGCTGAGCGATATACCAACGTTGCCGATCAAAATTGCCTATATTCATCCGTGCGGAAATCGGTCGGAAATGTAATTCCGCCTGATAAGTTGCGCCTAAAACTAAAGGATTTTCGCTCTGCCAAGTGAGGTAAATGCGATCGTTATTTTCTCTCTTCGCAATTGCCGTCTGATAATCCGATTGTTTAATTAAACGAGTAATTTCAATTCTTTCATAAAATTTACCGGCGGTCTGATTTTCAGCATTTTTTGCAAATTGCCATACAGAGTAATAACTTCCGCCCATTGCTAACGCAAAGACCAGCAACATTAGATGTCGCGTATATAAACCATATAAAGCAATAATCAGAAAAAGAATAATAGAAACGGCAAACCATTGATACGGCAACCAAAGAATAGGTAGGAAACTAAAAAAAATAAGAATAGAAAAACGGTCAAGATTCATAGCAAATACCCAAATAATAGGTAAAGTATGCTAAAAATCCGACCGCTTGTATTAAGAAGAAATAGATTCTTCGATCTCGATCGCAAAAAAGATTTATTATTTAACTATGCTTTTTGATCTTCCGCTTGGCTAACCGCCGCAGTAAATAATACGTCTGTTGATGAGTTCAATGCGGTTTCCGCAGAGTCTTGAATTACCCCGATAATAAAACCGACACCGATTACTTGTGCGGCAATATCATTCGGAATATTAAATAAACTACATGCTAACGGAATAAGTAATAAAGAACCGCCTGCAACACCGGATGCGCCGCAAGCACAAATAGAAGCCACAATACTTAATAATAATGCCGTTGCGAAATCAGGTTGAATACCTTGAGTATAAGCCGCCGCTAAAGTTAATACCGTTACGGTAATCGCCGCACCCGCCATATTGATGGTCGCACCGAGCGGAATTGCAACCGATGCGATTTCATCACGTACGCCTAAACGTTTGGCAAGGTTCATATTTACCGGAATATTTGCAGCCGAACTACGAGTAAAGAATGCCGTTACGCCACTTTCACGTAAACACGTTAATGTCAAAGGATACGGATTACGACGAGTTTTCCAGAATACGATTAACGGATTCAACACAAACGCAACAATTGCCATCGCACCAAGTAATACGCCTAATAAACGAGCATATCCGATAAAAGCATCGGCACCGTTTGTCGCAATCGTTTCGGCAACTAAACCGAATACACCAACCGGAGCGAATGCAATGACTGCTTTCACCACAAATGAAACCGCTTCCGCAAAATCATTTAAAAATGTTTTAGTGCTTGGAGCCGCATGACGTAATGCGATACCTAAGCCGATTGCCCAAGCTAAAATACCGATGAAGTTTGCATTTGCTAATGCTTGTAACGGGTTATCCACGAGGTTAAACACCACGGTTTTAATAATTTCACCGATACCTTGCGGTGGATTTAGGTTGTCCGGATTTGAAACAAGCTCTAATGTTGTCGGGAACATAAAACTTAAAATGACAGCTGTTAATGCAGCAACGAATGTGCCCAATACATACATAAATAAAATCGGTTTTAATTTGCTGTCCGAACCGACTTCTTTATTTGCAATAGCGGATAAAACTAACACGAATACTAAAATCGGAGCAATTGCACGCAATGATTTCACAAAGAATTGACCTAATACGCCGACGCTTTTTGCCCAATCAGGATTTACTAAGGCAAGGCAAACACCTAATACCAAACCGACAGCAATGCGTAAAACTAAATTGCCCCCGAGAAGTTTTGAAGATAATGATGGATTACTCATAATGTTTCACTTTGTAAGACTAAAAAAGGATATACGGCTAGCCGTCTATCCGCCAAAAATAAGAAGTTTTCAGATTAACGGAAAATAACTATTTTGGGAATAGTTCCCTATATATTTTTATTATTTTTTTATAAATTCTTATTCATATTAACTATTAATCATAAGAAAACGGGTAAAAAAGAAAAAACTTTTCTCAATTAATCCCTTTCAGGTAGAATACGCCCTGATTTTAACCATAATTCTATTAGAGATTTACATGAAACCAGAAAATAAAGCTAATTTTCAACGCGTTGTTCGAGCTGCCGGCTATTCGCTTAAAGGACTAAAAGCGGCTTATATTCACGAAGCGGCATTTCGCCAAGAAGTATGGATTGCCACTATTTTAATTCCGCTTGCTTTATTTTTAGGTAACGGTGTGATTGAAAAAATATTACTCATTGGCTCGGTATTTTTAGTCATGATAGCAGAATTGCTTAATAGTGCGGTTGAATCGGTGGTGGATCGAATCGGCTCGGAATTCCATGAATTATCCGGCAGAGCGAAAGATATCGGTTCGGCGGCAGTATTTATGGCAATGGTATTACTTGCTATAACTTGGCTGTTTATTCTTATTTTTTAAGGAGACATAGGTGATAGATAATCATATATAAGATTGATTATTTACCACCTATTTTTATATACGTTAAAACGAGAGGTTATTATGAAATTTACCAAAACTCTTCTTTGTACATCATTATTCTTTACAACATCCGCAATCGCATATCAAGCGGATAAAACCTACTCATTCACTCTTTTACATACCAATGATATTCACGGTCATTTTTGGCAAAATGAAAAAGGAGAATACGGATTAGCCGCACAGAAAACGTTAATCGACGGTATTAAGAAAGAAGTGGAAGCCAAAGGCGGTTCTACCATTATTTTAAATGCCGGGGATCTGAATACCGGCGTACCGGAATCGGATATGCAAAATGCTCGTCCTGATTACGAAGGCCTAAATGCTATCGGTTATGAAGCGATGGTTTTAGGTAATCACGAATTTGACTTCCCTCTTCAAGTGCTAAGCATGCAAGAAAAATGGGCGAAATTCCCATTAATCTCCGCTAACGTGATCAATAAAAAAACGCAAAAAGAGCTGGTAAAGCCTTATGTTATGCTTGATAAACAAGGCTTAAAAGTTGCGGTTATAGGTTTAACGACGGAAGATACCGGCAAATTAGGAAATCCTGATGTCACCGAAAATGTAGTTTTCAAAGACCCGATTAACACCGCCAAAGAAACTTTAACGGAAATTAATAAAACCGAAAAACCGGACGTACGCATTGCGCTTACTCATATGGGATGGTATTTAGACGGTAAACACGGAACAAATGCACCCGGTGACGTAAGTATGGCAAGAGAATTGGATAAAGGTGCTTTTGATGTGATTATTGGCGGTCATACGCATGATACCGTCTGTTTCGATGATAAAGGTCAGTTCAAGACAAAATTCACTCCGGGCGAAAGCTGCAAACCTGATTTCCAAAACGGTACTTGGATTATGCAAGCCGGCGAATGGGGTAAATATGTCGGTCGAGCCGATTTTGAGTTTAAAAACGGTAAAACTACACTGGTTAAGTACGAACTTATCCCGATTAACTTGAAAAAGACCATCAAAAAAGAAGACGGTAAAAAAGAATATCAACTATACAAACCGGAAATTAAAGCGGATCAAGCCCTCTTCGAACACTTGAAAAAATATCAAGACGAAGGCGACAAACTGCTAGGAGTCGAAGTCGGTGAAGTTAAAGGCTTATTAGACGGTAAACGTGAACATGTACGCTTCGTTCAAACAAACTTAGGGCGTTTAATCGCACAATCACAAAAAGAACGTGTAAAAGCGGATATCGGCATTATGAATTCCGGCGGTGTGCGTGCTTCTATTGAAGAAGGTAAAGTAACCTATAAAACTTTATTAACCGTTCAACCTTTCGGTAATATGATTTCTACCGTTGATCTTAAAGGTCAAGAATTACTGGATTTCTTAACGACTATTGCATTAAAAGAAGTCGATACCGGTGCTTACCCGCAATTTGCCGGAATTTCTATGACCGTAGATCGTGCTGCAAAAGCCATCTCGAATGTCAAAATTGCAGGGAAACCGTTTGATCCGAATAAAACTTATAAAGTGTCTATTCCGGATTATTTAACTGCCGGCGGTGATGGTTATCCGATAATGAAAAAGCATCCGAGCTATGTGAATACCGGTTTTATTGATGCAGAAATGTTGAAAAAATATTTCGAAGAAAATAAAGTGATTGACGCAAGCAAATTCGATCCTAAAGAAGACGTTATTTTTAAATAGGTAACAAACTCGAAAAGCTAAGCAATTCGCTTAGCTTTTTTATTGTCATAAATTATTGCAAAGAAAAAAGGAGCTAACCCAGCAATGCAAAACTATATTCAACAGATGCAAGATAATTATGCCAGATTAGTTGAACTCTTACCGGAACTAGAAAAAAGCCTTAACCAATGGCAAGAATCTTATCAACTTATTCAGCAACTCAATCAATTTTATCACAGTCCCTTATGGCTAGAACTCTACGATAATGCTGATAATATTCAGCTCGAAACAAATGGAAATTACAGCGTGCTTTCGCAAGATGCTATTTGGAATGCGTCTACGGAGCAATATCATCTTACTGAAGAATTGCGTAAAATGATTACCGACTTTCTCGCTAATAAAACGGACTAATATAAAGCGTATAGAAACGAAGAAATAGTTTAGAAAAAAAGTAACTAATTGATTTTAATAGAAAAATTAATTATTTGGGATTTTTAAAATGGAGGCGTGTCCCGGAGTCGAACCGAGCTACATGGATTTGCAATCCAGTGCATAACCGCTTTGCTAACACGCCGTATTGAAGAGATAAAATGGAGCGGGAAACGAGGCTCGAACTCGCGACCCCGACCTTGGCAAGGTCGTGCTCTACCAACTGAGCTATTCCCGCTTTGAGTCTTTGTTCGTAAGGAACGAGGTGCATTTTACGGATTTTAAGACCTATGTCAAATGCTAATTTGATTATTTTATTTCAAATGCCGAAAAAAAGATCACAATGTTGAAAAATTAATAAATGCAGAGCTAATTCGTTGATTTTATAAGCATAAATCAAACGATTAATCCGATCTTTTAGCATATAAGAAAGCGGTTGAAATCTGCTATTTTTTTGCAAATTTCAACCGCTTGTATAAATAAGTTAAATTAACCTATTATCGTTTTTTCGCTTTTGCGTTTGGTAAGTCTGTGATAGAACCTTCAAACACTTCCGCTGCTAAACCTACAGATTCGTGTAATGTAGGATGAGCGTGGATAGTTAAAGCAATATCTTCCGCATCACAACCCATTTCGATTGCAAGACCGATTTCACCTAATAATTCACCACCGTTGCTACCCACGATTGCACCACCGAGTAAACGGTGTGTATCTTTATCAAAGATAAGTTTAGTCATACCTTCTGAACACTCAGAAGCAATCGCACGACCTGATGCCGCCCATGGGAATTTCGCCACTTCAAAGTTTAAGCCTTCTTGGCGACATTCTTTTTCCGTTTTACCTACCCAAGCAACTTCCGGCTCAGTATAAGCAATTGATGGAATCACTTTCGGATCGAAGTAATGTTTTTGACCTGCAATCACTTCTGCAGCAACGTGACCTTCGTGAACACCTTTGTGAGCTAACATTGGCTGACCAACGATATCACCGATAGCAAAGATGTGCGGTACGTTGGTACGCATTTGTTTATCCACAGCGATGAAACCACGATCATCAACGTTTACGCCGGCTTTACCCGCATCGATTAATTTACCGTTTGGTACACGACCGATAGCAACTAATACCGCATCGTAACGTTTAGTGTCGTTACATGCTTTACCTTCCATTGAAACATAGATACCGTCATCTTTCGCTTCAACTGCAGTTACTTTAGTTTCAAGCATTAACTTGAATTTTTTCTCGATTTGTTTGGTATAGATACCGACAACATCTTTATCCGCTGCAGGAATGACTTGGTCAAACATTTCAACCACTTCAACTTCCGAACCTAAAGCGTTATATACCGTACCCATCTCTAAACCGATAATACCGCCACCCATTACGAGTAATTTTTTCGGCACTTCTTTTAATTTAAGCGCATCTGTTGAATCCCAAATACGAGGATCTTCGTGTGGAATGAACGGAAGTTGAATCGGACGAGAACCCGCTGCGATGATTGCATTATCAAATTTGATTGTCGTCGGATTACCGTCACGGTCACGAGCGACTAAAGTATTCGGATCGGTAAATGCCGCTAAACCTTCTACTACCGTTACTTTACGTGCTTTAGCCATACCTGCTAAACCGCCGGTTAATTTAGATACAACCGCTTCTTTACCGGCACGAACTTTATCTAAATCAATATTCGGTTCACCGAAAGTAATACCGTTTTTCTCTGCGTGTTTTGCTTCTTCGATCACTTTCGCAACGTGTAATAACGCTTTAGAAGGAATACAACCTACGTTTAAGCACACACCACCTAAAGTCGAATAACGTTCAACAATCACAGTTTCTAAGCCTAAGTCGGCACAACGGAATGCCGCTGAGTAACCGGCAGGACCCGCACCAAGTACCACGACTTGCGTTTTAATTTCTTTGCTCATATTTATTCCTTTGTTGTAGGGCGCAATACTTACGTCTTTAAACGCACTATGCACCCTTACGATACAAGCGGTCGATTTTACAAAAAATTTTGTAAATCCGACCGCTTACCTATTACATTACTAAGCGACGAATGTCAGCTAATACGCCATTGATGTAGGTTAAGAATCTTGCACCGTCAGCACCATCGATTACACGGTGGTCGAATGATAACGCTAATGGAAGCATTAAGCGCGGTTCAAACTCTTTACCGTTCCATACCGGTGCCATTTCAGACTTAGATACGCCTAAAATTGCAACTTCCGGTGCATTCACGATTGGAGTGAAGTGGGTTGTACCTAAACCACCGATACTTGAAATAGTGAAACAGCCGCCTTGCATATCCGATGCGGTTAATTTACCATCACGAGCTTTTTTCGATACTTCCATTAATTCGCGAGAAAGTTCAACAATACCTTTTTTGTTCACGTTTTTAAATACAGGAACTACTAAGCCGTTTGGTGTATCTACCGCAACACCGATATTGATATATTTTTTCAAGGTTAAACGTTGCGCATCTTCAGAAATTGAGCTATTGAAACGTGGGAATGCTTCTAATGCTTTCGCTACTGCTTTCATGATGAACACAACCGGAGTAATCTTCACATCTAATTTTTGTTTTTCCGCAAGTTTATTTTGTTCTTTACGGAATGCTTCTAAATCAGTAATGTCAGTACGGTCAAAGTGTGTAACGTGAGGAATCATTACCCAGTTACGGTGTAAGTTCGCACCCGAAATCTTATTGATACGGCTTAATTCTACTTCTTCAACTTCACCGAATTTGCTGAAGTCTACTTTCGGCCATGGTAATAAGCCTAAACCTGCACCATTCGCCGCACCTGTTGCAGCCGCTGCCGTTCCGCCTTGTTTTTCAAAGACCTGAACTGCCGTTTTCACATACGCTTGAATATCTTCTTTAACGATACGACCTTTACGACCTGAACCTTTAACTTTATCTAAGTTCACCCCGAATTCACGCGCTAAACGGCGAATTACCGGTGTTGCATGTGCATAAGCACCTGCCGCTACTACCGCATCTTGACTTAAACCTGAAACGTTACCGCTTTGAGCCGGTTGTGCAGTTTGTGCTGCAGGAGCCGGAGCCGCTGCTTGAGCAACCGGTGCAGGAGCTGCCGCCGGTGCCGCACCTTGAACTTCAAATTTCATAATTAATGAACCGGTTGAAACTTTATCACCCGATTTCACTAAAATTTCTTTCACAACACCTGCAAATGGTGCCGGAACTTCCATTGAAGCTTTGTCGCCTTCAACAGTAATTAAAGATTGCTCTTCAGATACCGTATCACCAACATTTACCATGATTTCAGTTACGTTTACTTCATCACCGCCGATATCCGGTACATTTACTTCTTTGATTGCTGAAGTTGTTGCCGCTGGGACAGCCGCTTGAGCCGGAGCTTCCGCTGCAACTGGTGCTGGTGCTGCTGATGCAGTTTCAAACTTCATAATTAATTTGCCGGTCGTTACTTTATCGCCTACGTTGATTAAGATTTCTTTTACTACGCCTGCGATAGGTGCCGGAACTTCCATAGAAGCTTTATCACCTTCTACATTGATGATTGATTGATCAACTTCAACCGAATCACCGACTTTAACCATAATTTCGGTTACGTTTACTTCGTCTGAACCGATATCAGGTACATTCACTTCAACAATCGCTGATGCAGTTGCTACAGGTGCTGCAACTTGAACCGGAGCTTCTGCTGCCGGAGCTGGTACCGCTTCTGCGGTTTCTAACACTAACATTGGCGAACCGGTGGTAACTTTATCGCCCACTTTTACTAAAACTTCTTTAACCACACCAGCTTCCGGTGCCGGCACTTCCATTGAAGCTTTATCGCCTTCTACGTTGATGATTGATTGATCTACAGTAATAGTATCGCCTACTTTTACCATTACTTCGGTTACTGATACTTCATCAGAACCGATGTCTGGTACATTAATTTGTTTTGACATTTTGGTAATCCTTCATTTAATAAACTACCCTCGCCCCTTGTGGGAGAGGGACAGAAAAATTGCGTTGAGCAATTTTTCAGGGAGAGGGGAAAGCGGTCAAATTTCATTAATTTTTTGCATTTACTCTCTCTGCCAATACTTCTAAACGAAGTATTGCCTGTCTCTCCCCCCATTAAGGGGGAGAGTTTTAATGTTATGCGTATAACGGGTTAATACGATCTACGTTTAAGCCGAATTTAGCGATTGCGTCAGCAACAACTTTAGTTTCCACCGTACCTTCTTTCGCTAATTGCGATAACGCTGCAACAACAACGTAACGTGAATCAACTTCGAAATGTTCACGTAAGTTAGCGCGGCTGTCTGAACGACCGAAACCGTCCGTACCTAACACATGATAGTGTTTGCTTGGTACGAATGCACGGATTTGATCCGCGTATTGTTTCACATAGTCAGTTGAAGCAACTGTCGGTAGATCCGCTAATACTTGCGCAACATAAGGAACACGTTGTTCCGCTGTCGGGTGTAATAAGTTCCAACGTACCGCATCGTTACCTTCACGCGCTAATTCGTTGAATGACGGTGCAGAGAATACGTCGGCAGTCACACCGTAGTCGTTTGCAAGGATTTGTGCCGCCTCACGAACGTGACGCATAATTGCACCGGAACCTAATAACTGAACGTGACCTTTGCCTTTACCTTTAACGGTTTCGAATTTATATAAACCTTTACGGATACCCTCTTCCGCACCTGCCGGCATTGCCGGTTGATCCATTACTTCGTTTAATGTTGTCATGTAATAGAAAACATCTTCTTGTTTTTCGCCATACATACGGTTCACACCGTCTTGCATGATTACTGCAACTTCAAATGCGAATGACGGATCGTAAGTTACACAGTTAGGGATAATACCCGCTTGAATATGGCTGTGACCGTCTTCGTGTTGTAAACCTTCACCGTTTAATGTTGTACGACCGGACGTACCGCCGACCATGAAACCACGAGCTAATTGGTCACCCGCTAACCACATCATATCACCCACACGTTGGAAACCGAACATTGAGTAATAGATGAAGAACGGAATCATCGGTTGATTGCTTACAGAGTAAGACGTTGCCGCTGCAACCCAAGAAGCCGCACCACCTAATTCGTTGATACCTTCTTGTAATACTTGACCGTCTTTCGCTTCACGGTAGTAAGCCACTAAATCGCGGTCTGAAGGCGTATAGTTTTGACCGTGCGGGTTATAGATACCCACTTGACGGAATAAACCTTCCATACCGAATGTACGCGCTTCATCTACGATCATCGGAACGATAGTTTTACCGATGTTTTTATCTTTTAATAAGATATTTAATGCACGCGTAAACGCCATTGTGGTTGAAATGCCACGTGGTTGTTCTTCAAGTAACGCTTTAAATTCTTCTAATGCAGGTACTTTGTACTCTACGTCAAATTTAGGACGACGAGCCGGCACATAACCGTTTAATGCTTTACGGTGATTGTGAATGTAATTGTACTCTTCAGAACCTTCCGCAAATTTAATGTACTCAAGTTTCTCAACTTGCTCATCCGTTAATGGTAATTCGAAATAATCACGGAAACCTTTTAAGCTTTCTAATGACATTTTTTTCGATTGGTGAGCGGTATTTTTACTTTCCGCTTCAGGAATTTTATAACCTTTAACTTGGTGAGCTAAAATTACAACCGGTTTATCTGATTTTTGTGCTTTCGCATATGCAGCGTAAAGTTTTTCGCTGTCGTGCGCGCCACGGCGAAGATCCCAAATTTCTTCGTCCGTCATATCCGCTACTAATGCGGCTGTTTCAGGGTAACGACCGAAGAAGTGTTCACGAATATAAGCACCGTCTTTTGATTTGAAGGTTAAGTAGTCACCATCAACCACTTCCATCATTAATTGAGCTAATTTACCTGAAGTATCTTTCGCGAATAATTTATCCCAGTTACCGCCCCATAAAACTTTGATAACTTCCCAACCTGCACCGGTGAATAAACCTTCTAATTCTTGAACGATTTTACCATTACCGTTTACCGGGCCGTCTAAACGTTGTAAGTTACAGCTTACGGTGAAAATTAAGTTGTTTAATTTTTCACGTGCGGCAAACGTTAATGCACCTTTAGACTCAATTTCATCCATTTCGCCGTCACCTAAGAACGCATACACTTTTTGGTCTGCAGTGTCTTTTAAACCACGGTTTTCAAGATATTTTAAGAAACGAGCTTGGTAAATCGCATTAACCGGACCTAAACCCATTGATACGGTTGAGAATTGCCAGAATTCAGGCATTAATTTCGGGTGCGGATATGAAGATAAACCGTCTGTAAACGCTTCTTGACGGAAATTGTCTAATTGTTCTTCGGTTAAACGACCTTCAACATAAGCACGTGCATACATACCCGGTGCTGCGTGACCTTGGAAAAATACTAAGTCGCCGCCGTTTTTTTCAGTTGCCGCTTTGAAGAAGTGGTTATAACACACTTCATACATTGTCGCCGCTGATTGGAAAGTTGAAATATGACCACCTAAGTCGAGATCTTTCTTCTGGCTACGTAAAACCATTGCGATAGCATTCCAACGAACAGCAGAACGAATACGACGTTCAATTTTGTGATCGCCGGGATATGCCGGTTGTGCATTTACAGGGATAGTATTCACATATGCAGTTGTAACGCCTGATTGAACAGGTACGCCTTCCGTACGAGCTTGGTCTAATAATTGGTCAATAATATATTGAGCACGCTCAACACCTTCTACACGGATTAAAGAATCTAATGACTCTAACCATTCTTTGGTTTCGAATGGATCTACGTCTCTTTCGATCTCTGACATAGGTTTTCCTTATTTTGATTTAATGATGAATGATAAGTTAAGTAGATTAAACTTATCGATTGATGAAATTATAGACGTCCAATCGGCAGGAATGACATAAAACATACGGAAAGTTTACCAAAATGTAAAACTTACAACCTAGCCAACCGAATATCTTACTACTATCTCATTGATTTTAAACACCTTTTACTTACTTATCAAAAATGTTTAAAATTTGTAGATAAATTTGTAACACAAGATAACAAAATTGCTCTGTTTTGTCCATTTTTTTGACCTGAGTCAATAACAAAGGAATAGTCTATTAAAACAGCCATTTTATTTCACAAAAACAATTAAAAATTTAACCGCTTCCCTTTAACGAACCTGGATGCGCTTTGCAAGACTCTGAATTAGTGCGGGTCCTTGATAAATCATTGCCGAATAAACCTGTAGCAAACTTGCGCCGGCATTAATCTTTTCTTGACCGGACTCAACGGAATGAATACCACCGCTACCGATAATAGGTAATGAACCGTTTAACTCTTTTGCTAATGTGCTAATCAAGCGCGTACTCAGCATATTCAACGGTTTGCCGCTTAAGCCGCCCTGTTGTTCCGCATTCTTTAAACCTTGTACGGGCTCTCGAGAAAGTGTGGTATTGCCTGCAATTACCCCATCAATCTTATGCCGCACTAAACTATCCGCTACCGAAGCGATTTCTTCATCGGTTAAATCCGGTGCGATTTTTAACACAAGCGGTTTATATTGATTAAATTTTTCCGACAAAATCCCTTGCTCGTTTTTCAACGCTCGTAGCAAGTCATCTAACGCTTCGCCATACTGCAAGGTACGTAAATTTTTAGTATTAGGCGAAGAAATATTAACCGTAATATAGTCTGCGTGTTCATATACCTTACGTAAACAAATTTGGTAATCGTCTAATGCCTTTTCTATCGGTGTTACCGCATTCTTACCGATATTAATACCGATTATGCCATCGTATTTTGCCTTTTTAACATTCTCAACCAGCACATCAACGCCTAAATTATTAAAACCGTTACGGTTAATAATGCCCTCCGCTTCCAAAACACGGAACTGGCGTGGTTTAGGATTCCCGTCTTGTGCAACAGGCGTAACCGTACCGACTTCAATAAATCCGAACCCAAGTTTACCAAAGCCGTCTATCGCTTCACCGTTTTTATCCGCACCGGCTGCTAAACCGATTGGATTTTTAAATTGTAATCCCATAACTTCGACGGGATTTAACGGCATAGGCAAAACATTAATCGGTAACTTTCCGACTAATTTGAGTGCTTGAATAGAAAAGTTATGTGCGGTTTCGGCATCCATTGAAAAAAGACATTTACGAATCAGAGAATACATGATGAACTCTTGGATTATATTTAGAAAGAAATAGATAAATTAAGGGCGGGTATCAAACCCGCCCTTACTGGATATTAAGCGTCGAACATTGCGGAAATCGACTCTTCGTTACTAATACGACGAATAGCCTCCGCTAACATACTTGATAATGTTAATACGCGAACTTTATTTAATGCTTTGATTTCATCCGACAACGGAATAGTATCGGTTACTACCACTTCATCTAACGCAGGATTCGCTAAATTACTTGCCGCCGTACCGGAGAATACCGCGTGTGTTGCGTAAGCGAATACACGACGAGCACCGCGTTCTTTTAACGCTTCAGCCGCTTTGACTAACGTACCGCCGGTGTCGATCATATCATCCACTAAGATACAATCACGGTCGGTCACATCACCTATAATATGCATAACTTGCGATACGTTTGCTTTCGGACGACGTTTATCGATAATCGCCATATCTGTATCGTTTAATAATTTAGCTACCGCACGAGCGCGAACAACACCGCCGATATCCGGAGAAACCACGATAGGATTTACTAAATCCGCTTTTTTCAGAATATCGTCAATTAATACCGGAGAACCGAAGACGTTATCTACCGGTACGTCAAAGAAACCTTGAATTTGCTCTGCGTGTAAATCGCAAGTTAAAACGCGATCCACACCCACACTAGAAAGGAAATCCGCCACGACTTTCGCTGTAATAGGTACACGTGCAGAACGTACTCGACGGTCTTGACGCGCGTAACCGAAGTAAGGAATTACCGCAGTAATACGACCGGCCGACGCACGACGTAACGCATCAACCATAACAATCAATTCCATAAGGTTATCGTTGGTCGGCGCACAAGTTGATTGCACGATAAAAATATCGCCGCCACGTACATTTTCATTAATTTGAACTTGGATCTCACCGTCACTAAAACGACCGACGGTCGCATCTCCAAGAGTAGTATAAAGACGTTCTGCAATACGTTTTGCAAGTTCAGGCGTTGCATTACCTGCAAACAGTTTAATATCTGGCATTGGAATTAATCCTATTGTGGGAAAGTAGTTAAATTGAGCATTTGATGTAAAGGAGAGCGATTTTGTCCTTTGGCAACAAAACCAAAAATATCTTTCGGTTTATATGCAAATACAGCTTTTGCTTCCGCTTCACTCTCAAATTCGGCGAAAATACAAGCACCTGTGCCCGTTAGCCGAAACGGTGCATATTGTAACAATTCTGCAATAAGATCTTCAACCTCGAAATAATGATCTCGCACAACTTTTTCGCAATCGTTTGTCCATTCTTCCGATAAAAGCTGCTCCAATGTTCTTTTAGGTGTATTTCTCGGTAAATTCGGGTCTTGGAAAACCGCTGCGGTAGAAATGGAAACATTCGGTTTTAATACCACATACCACGATTCTCTCGGCCGGCAAGGTACTAATTTTTCACCGACCCCTTCGGCAAATGCGGCAAAACCTCGTACAAAAATCGGTACGTCCGCTCCCAAACTTAAGCCTAATTCGGCAAGTTTTTCCAAGCTTAATCCGGTTTGCCAGAAATGATTCAAGCCGACTAAAACGGTAGCGGCATTCGACGATCCGCCACCAACACCGCCGCCCATCGGTAAACGTTTAGTCACACCGATTTTCGCTCCTTTTGTACAAGCGGTATGATTTTGCAATAATTTTGCCGCACGATAAATCAGGTTTTGTTCCTTGGTTACTCCATCAATTTCATTTAACAATTCAATTTCACCGCTTTCATTCACTTCAAACGAAATTTCGTCGCCGAAATCTAAAAACTGAAATAAGGTCTGTAATTCGTGGTAACCGTCCGCCCGTTTATTGGTGATATAAAGAAATAGGTTTAACTTAGCCGGACTAGGTAAAACAATTTTTTCCGCCATTTTTACCGCCTAAAACGCCCATTGATCCACGCGAATTTTTAATGTCTGAGATCCATTTTCCAACACGATCAATTTCGGCAAATTCGGCTGGCGATCTTCATGATATTGTACATAACTCGCTTTCCACACTTCGCCATTAATGTTATAGCTAAATTGTGAAAGTTGGCGTTTGTCGTTTACGATGTAATTACCGTCTTTTTCCGGTTGTCCTTTCAGCCAATAGGCGAATTGGTCAATCGGAAATGCGACACCGATAATTTCTTTCATCAAACTGTCCATATCGCGATCCGAACGAGAATTACCTTCGCTGTCCGAAATGGTTAAGCCTCGCACATTACGATGTAATTTTAATGATTTACTGGATAAATTAGAGGAAAGTTCCAAACCGAAATTAGCCGGCGTACGGTATTGCCAATCGAAATGAGAAGAAAAACGTTCTTCCGGGGAAATATAACCGATTTGCCCTTTAGCCGAATAACCTTGGATTTTCGCCAATTGTTGTAAATGTTGCTGCCATTGCGCATCATGATGCGGAATTTGTACGCTAGGTTGTTGTACTTCAGTCGGTTCGTTTAATACCGATTGGCACCCAGCAAGGAAAAATAAGGTTGAAAGTGAGAGAATTTTAGTGAATTTTTTCATGGATTTCCTGCTTTGCAAGCGGTTGGATTTCTAAAAACTTTTGCAAAGTTTAACGGAAATCAGACCGCTTGTCTTCAAAGAAAAAGGCACCTTATCGGTGCCTGCAATAAAATAGCCGTCAAATAAAATTATTGTCCGAATTGCAAACTATGCAATTGTTTATAAGCACCGTTTTTAGCCAGTAATTCGCTATGCGAGCCTCTTTCAATAATTTCACCGTGATCTACAACGAGAATCTCATCCGCTTTTTCAATCGTGGATAAACGATGAGCGATCACTAAAACCGTTTTATCTTTTTGTAACTCTGCTAATGCCGATTGAATCGCTCGCTCGGATTCGGTATCCAAGGCGGATGTCGCTTCATCCAAGACTAATACCGGCGAATTACGTAATAATGCACGCGCAATGGCTAAACGCTGGCGCTGACCGCCGGATAAACTTGCCCCGTTTTCACCGATTACCGTATCAAAACCGTTTTCCAGTTTTTCGATAAATTCCAACGCATGAGCCGCTCTCGCCGCTTCAACAATTTGCTCTCGGCTATATTTATCCGTAGCGGCGTAAGCAATATTATTGGCTATCGAATCATTAAACAAATGTACCTGCTGTGAAACAACCGAACATTGCTGACGAAGATTTGCCAAGGTGTAATCGTTAATATTAACGCCGTCTAATAAAATCTCGCCTTGATCGATATCGTAGAAACGGGTAAGCAAATTTGCAATCGTGGATTTACCCGATCCGGAACGTCCGACTAACGCAACGGTTTTACCTTGCGGAATACGGAACGAGATATTATTTAATGCTCGTTCGTCTTTGCCTTCATAACTGAATACGACATGATTAAATTCCACATCACCTTTTACACGTTCAACTTCACGTTTTCCAAAATCTTTTTCGGTTTCAAGATCTAAAAACTCGAATAAAGTTTGGCACGCCGCCATACCGCGTTGAAATTGAGAGTTTACGTTAGTTAGTGATTTTAACGGACGTAACATCGCCATCATGGAAGAAAATACTACGGTAAACGAACCGGCGGTTAAATTTTCACTCATTACTTCCGGAAAAGTTGCCACATAAAGTACCGCCGATAATGCGAATGAAGCGATTAATTGTACCACACCGTCCGAAATACCGTCCGCTGAAACGATTTTCATCCCTTTACGACGCATATCGTTGCTGACACGCTCAAAACGCTCTTTTTCAACTTTTTGTCCGCCGAACGAAAGTACGACTTTATGCCCTTTAAGCATTTGTTCGGTGGTCACGGTCAATTCGCCCATAGAACTCTGAATATTACGGCTTAAAGTACGAAAACGTTTTGAAACGATACCGATTAATACGCCGATAATCGGCGCCATCACAAACAAGACTAATGACAGCTGCCAACTGGTATAAATCATGACCACAAATAATGAAACTAAATATGCACCTTCTCGCACAATGGTGACCAATGCATGAGAAGATGAAGTCGCCACCATTTCCGTATCATAAGTAACACGAGAAAGTAAACGACCGGTCGGATTTTTATCAAAATAGCTGACCGGCATATACATTAAATGTTGGAAAATATTACGACGTAATGTCATCACTACATTACCCGATACCCACGCAAGGCTATAGCTGGCAATATAGTTGGTAATCCCTCTCACTAAAATAAAGACGACAACCAAGACCGCCATCAATTTTAAAAAGCTGTTATCGGCTTTACCGAAACCGTCATCCAGTAACGGTTTAAGTAAATAAATCAAGCTGGAATCGACTAAGGCATTTAACACAAGTGCGATAGCTCCGGCAATCAACCCTAATTTATACGGTCGAATCGTCGGAAACAAACGCTTAAACGTTTTAAATGTGGAAAGATCTTTTTCTTGCATAGTGATGTCTTCATTAAAAAAATTGCGCAGATTGTACCTTGAATTACACAATATACCAACTTAAACACGCCGTCTAACACGCTAAAACCGATATTAATTGTCGATTAATAAAACAAGTTCAGCACAATTTTAAAGACAAACGGGGCGAGTACCGAAGATAATACGCCGCATAAAACTAATGCTATCGAACTGTAACTGCCGGTTTTAATGCTATATTCCATACAGCGTCCCGTACCTAACGCATGAGAAACCGCTCCCATACTTAAGCCGATGGCTCTAACGTTGCGAACACCTATCCGATGTAATACGGCAAATCCGAAAACGGAACCGAGTAATCCCGCCACTAAGACGCCTACGGCGGTAATTGCCGAGCTGCCGCCGATTTGACCGGCAATCGCAATGGCAATCGGTGTTGAAACCGATTTCGGAACGATAGCGGCTAAAATATCCGGGCTTGCGCCCAATAACAGTGCAAAGCCAATTCCCGTGAGCATCGTAAAAGACGTTCCAAACGCGACAACTAATGTAATTTGTCGCCATTTTTTACGAATCTGCGGCAGCTGTTCGTAAAAAGGAAGGGCAAGCGCAACAACCGATACGCCAAGTAGATTGTTGATCGGGAAATTACCCTGATAATAGTCCGTATAAGGCACTTTACCAATCACAATCACTGCAATAACCAATGTTAAAGCAATCACAAACGGATTTAAAACCGAAGATTTCAATCGCTGGCTGATACGCTGTCCGAGCAAAAACGCCGCGATAGTTAAGAAAGAATAAAGATAAATCATAGTGCCTGCTATTTTTGATGAAAAACCCATTGAGCAAATAAGCCGATAGCAATCAAAGAAAGAGATGTACTAAATATATTTGTCAATACGAATGAAGCTAAATGAGATTCAAGAATATCAATGTGTTCGACAATCTCGGCACAGATAGGGATAAAGAAAATCGTCATGTAACGGGTAAGCGGTCTGGCACTGGGTGTAACCCATTCAACTTTTACCACACCGATAACTAAGCAGGTAAACAGTAATAACATTCCCCAAATACTATCGGAAATCCCAATCGGAATCAGAATACTAAGCAACTTTCCGCCATACAACATAGCAAAAAGTAATGCTAAAGAAATCAGCATTCTGACCATACGAACAATCATGTGAGTAGCCTCCAAAACAAGCGGTCGGATTTGCAAAAAATTTTACAAATTTAACCGCTTACCTTCTAATTTTTTAAGAATCGAATCACTTTGCTTAAATCACGGGTACGTGTCGATGGCGGTAAACTTTTCAAGAACGTCTTACCGTAATTTCGCATCACTAAACGTGAATCACAAATGATCACCACGCCTCTATCGGTCACATCACGAATTAATCGCCCTACTCCCTGCTTCAGCGTGATTACCGCTTCCGGAATTTGAATATCGTTAAACGGCTCTCCGCCTTGTAAACGGCAATCTTCCATACGCGCTCTTAGCAACGGCTCATCCGGCGAGGTAAACGGCAACTTATCAATAATCACCAACGATAAGGCATCGCCTCGTACATCAATCCCTTCCCAAAAACTTTGAGTAGCGACTAACACGCTATTCTGTTCCGCTACAAACTTTTCCAATAAGCGAGCTTTACTGGTTTCCCCTTGTAATAACACACTTAATTTGCTGTGTTCACGCAGAAAATCCGCTAAACCTCGCATCATAAAATAGGAAGTACATAGCAAAAAGCAGCGACCGTTATTCGCTTCAATCACGGGCATCAACATTTTACCGAGTTCGGTTAAGGTGTGCGATTTATTGGTATCCGGTAAATAGCGAGGGACACAAAGTAGCGATTGATTAGCGTAATCAAAAGGACTTTGCAGCACCAATTGTTCCGCATTCTCAATGCCTAAACGCTGACAAAAGTGATCAAATTTGCCGCCGACCTCTAGCGTTGCTGAAGTAAATACCCAACCAATCTGCTGATT
This sequence comes from Actinobacillus genomosp. 1, assembly GCF_029774175.1. NCBI lineage: Bacteria > Pseudomonadati > Pseudomonadota > Gammaproteobacteria > Pasteurellales > Pasteurellaceae > Actinobacillus > Actinobacillus genomosp. 1. The sequence continues at coordinate 886,378 of NZ_CP103834.1, forward strand.
TTTAAGTTGTTCGCCGAATTTATCCGCCACGGTTAAAGGCGTGATATGTAAACCGAAAGAACGACCGTTGGCCTCATACCAATAACAATAGCCAACCACCGTAGTATCGCTCAATTTTTTTAATTGAACTTTGACTTCTGCTAATCTTTCGAAAATTTTATCGAGCGTTTCCGAACGACCTAGCGATTTTTTAATCACTTCGCTTAAAAAATCAATGTTTTCCGCCACTTTAGCTAAACCGTCCACGACTTTTTGGTCGTTAAACAACTCTCGTAAATTACCTCGGAGTGTGCCTTCCGCCCCCATTAACAAACGAAAATCTTGCACCACTTTTTGCAAGTGATCAGCGGCTTTGCCTAACTGAGCGAGATCTTTTAATTCGGTCCGATAAACAATATTGGTATCTTTGCAAATATCGAATAACTGGCGAGAACTTAACGATTGACCGAAATATTGACTAGCAATATCCGGTAATTGATGTGCTTCGTCAAAAATGATCAGTTCCGCTTCCGGAATTAACTCACCGAAACCGGTTTCTTTGACCGCCATATCGGCACAAAACAGATGATGATTGACCACCACCACATCCGCTTCCATCGCTCGGCGGCGAGCCTGCACTACATAGCAATCTTTAAAATGCGGACAATCCGAACCTAAGCAACTTTCTGCGGTACTGACTAACTGCGGTAAAATCGGGCTGTCTTCCGCAATTGTGATACATTCGCTTAAATCACCGGTTTTCGTACCGGTATGCCATTTGCTGACTTTCGATAAATCCGCTAACACCGATTTATCCCCCAATACGCCCATAGCTACGACTTGATCCAAACGTTCTAAGCAGAGGTAATTTGCTCGTCCTTTTAATAAAGCGACTTTACCTTTATATTTCAAGGCTTTCTGAATAGTCGGTAGATCTCGATTAAATAATTGATCTTGCAAATTCTTTGAACCGGTCGAAACAATGGTTTTTTTACCGGACAGCAATGCCGGTACTAAATAGGCAAAGGTTTTACCCGTACCGGTTCCGGCTTCCACGACTGCCGGAGTGGCAAATTTAACCGCTCTTCCGACCGCTTGCGCCATTTCAAGTTGCGCCGCACGAGGGCGGAATCCTTGAATATTGCTACTTAATAAACCGTCTTCACTGAAAGCGTGGAGAATTTTATCGTCATATTTCATATTTGTTATTTATTTGTAAATTATTTTCAATGTGTTATATTTTAGTTATTCCAAACTATTTAAAAGTAAATCTTTTGTGTAAAATGAACTTTTAGATTTCCTGCTCCTTTTAGGATAATAAATGAGTATTATTGAATTTCTTAGCTATGGCTCAATCCTGATTCTCGCTCTTTCCTTTGTCATTAAAGATATGCCTAACCTTCGTATCTCTAATATTTGTTGGGGATTAGGTTTTATTTTTTACAGTCTTAACTCAGCAATATATATTGTTGCCGCTTTGAATTTATTGATTGTCGTTTTAAACGGCTATTTTTTGATTAAAGAACGCCCGTAACATTGATTATCCGCTACGTCTATTTAACTCGCACAATATCGTTCCACTCATCTATTATCAAAAACTAGCGGTCTGATTTTCTAAGAAATTTGCAAATTTCCTGCAAAATCAGACCGCTTGTTAAACACCGTTTGGCATTTACCCTTTAGCTAAGATCTCTTTTAAAAATCTTGCCGTGTGCGAGCGTTTATCTTTCGCCACCTCTTCCGGTGTACCGGTCGCAATAATTTGTCCGCCGCCCGAACCGCCTTCAGGGCCTAAGTCCACAATCCAGTCGGCGGTTTTAATCACATCTAAATTATGCTCGATCACCACAATCGTATTACCTTGGTCACGCAATGTGTGTAACACCGAAAGTAACTGTTTAATATCGGCAAAATGCAAACCGGTAGTCGGTTCATCTAAGATATATAACGTTTTACCTGTATCACGTTTGGAAAGCTCAGTTGCTAATTTCACACGCTGCGCTTCACCGCCGGATAGCGTAGTCGAAGACTGTCCTAAGCGAATATACGATAAACCGACATCCATTAAGGTTTGCAATTTACGCGCAATCGCCGGCACAGGTGCGAAAAATTCTCTTGCCTCTTCCACAGTCATATCCAGCACTTGATGAATCGTTTTGCCTTTATAACGAATTTCCAAGGTTTCTCGGTTATAACGTTTACCTTTACAGTGATCACACGGCACATACACATCCGGTAGGAAATGCATTTCTACCTTAATCACGCCATCACCTTGGCAGGCTTCACAACGTCCGCCACGCACGTTAAAACTAAAGCGTCCGACATTATAGCCTCTCGCTCTCGCTTCTTGAGTACCGGCAAATAATTCACGAATCGGCGTAAATAAACCGGTATAAGTTGCCGGGTTTGAACGAGGCGTACGCCCAATCGGGCTTTGGTCGATATCAATCACTTTATCGAAATGCGATAATCCATCAATTGACTCATAAGGTGCGACATCGGTACGTTCCGCACGATTTAACGCATTTTGTGCTAATGGGAACAAGGTATCGTTGATTAGAGTCGATTTACCCGAACCCGACACACCGGTAATACAAGTAAATAAACCAACCGGAATATCCAACTGTACTTGTTTTAAGTTATTACCACTTGCCCCTTTTAAGGTTAGCAATTTAGCCGCGTCATAAGGTACTCGTTTTGCCGGAATTTCAATCTTCTGCTTGCCGGAGAGGAATTGTCCGGTAATCGAATCTTCCACCTGCATAATTTCTTCCGCTGTACCTTGTGCGATAACCTGTCCGCCGTGTACACCGGCTCCCGGCCCGATATCGACAATATGATCTGCGGCACGGATCGCATCTTCATCATGCTCCACCACAATTACGGTATTACCCAAATTACGCAGATGAATTAAAGTATTTAATAAGCGTTCGTTATCACGTTGGTGCAAACCGATAGAGGGCTCATCAAGCACATACATCACCCCAACCAAGCCTGCACCGATTTGGCTAGCTAAACGAATACGTTGCGCCTCACCGCCGGATAAGGTTTCTGCCGAACGAGAAAGCGAGAGGTAATTCAAACCGACATTCACCAAGAACTGCAAACGTTCACGAATTTCTTTTAAAATTTTCTCCGCAATCTTCGCTTTTTGACCGGCAAGATCTAACTGTTCAAAAAATTCTAACGCCTCACCAATCGATTTTTCCGACACCATCGGCAAATTAGTTTTATCTAAAAATACATAGCGAGCTTCTCGACGTAAGCGAGAACCTTCACACTCCAAACACGGGCGATTATTGATATATTTCGCTAATTCCTCACGCACCGAATTCGATTCGGTTTCTTTATAACGGCGAGCCATATTATTTAACACACCTTCAAAGGTATGTTTACGTTTTACTTTATCACCGCGATCATTGACATAAACAAATTCGATTTCGTCTTTTGAGCCGTTCAGAATAATTTCACATTGTTTTTTAGTCAGATCTTTAAACGGCGTATCCAGTGAAAAATCATAATGATCCGCCACCGATTTCAACAAACCGAAATAGTAAAAGCTACGGCGATCCCAACCTTTAATCGCACCGCTTGCTAATGAGACATCCGGATTTTGTACCACTTTATTCGGGTCAAAATACTGCTCTACCCCCAAACCATCACATGTCGGGCAAGCACCCGCCGGGTTATTAAATGAGAACAAACGAGGCTCTAATTCGTGTAACGAATAGCCGCAATGCGGACAAGCGAAACTAGACGAAAAGACGATTTCATCCGCACTCGGATCATCCATATCGGCAATAATCGCGGTCGAACCAGATAAATCCAATGCCGTTTCAAACGATTCCGCTAAACGTGTGGCAATATCACTTCTCACTTTAAAGCGATCGACCACCACTTCAATCGTATGCTTCTTCTGTAATTCCAATGTCGGCGGATCAGATAAATCACAGATTTCGCCGTCAATTCTGGCACGGATATAGCCGGAAGCGGTCAGATTTTCCAATAATTTTACATGTTCGCCTTTACGATTTTTAACCACCGGTGCAAGTAACATCAAACGCTTGCCTTCCGGCTCTTCCATTACTCTATCCACCATCTGCGAAATGGTTTGTGCCGCCAACGGTAAATCGTGATCCGGACAACGAGGCTCACCGACTCTGGCAAACAATAGACGTAAATAATCGTGGATTTCGGTTACCGTACCCACAGTGGAACGTGGGTTATGCGAAGTGGATTTTTGCTCGATAGAAATTGCCGGTGAAAGCCCTTCAATATGGTCCACATCCGGTTTTTCCATCAATGAAAGGAATTGGCGTGCATAAGCGGAAAGGGATTCCACATAACGGCGTTGCCCCTCCGCATACAGCGTATCGAAAGCTAAAGAAGACTTACCCGATCCGGATAAGCCGGTAATTACAATAAATTTATCTCGAGGAAGAATTAAATTGATATTTTTAAGGTTGTGGGTTCTCGCACCACGAACATCAATGTACTGCATAATCGGTTGCTCTCACTAAAAAATGTTTTTTATTATCGCATATTTTAAGTAACTGTACAAAATATCAGTTTTAATGCGTGCATTTTTTTGAATTTCAGGTAGAATGTCGCACAAAATTTTACAGCACTTAATCAATTCACAGAGGATTTTATGGCAGGTATTAATAAAGTTATCATCGTGGGCAATTTAGGTAACGATCCTGAAATGCGCACTATGCCAAACGGCGAAGCGGTTGCAAATATTAGTGTTGCAACCAGTGAAAGTTGGACAGATAAAAATACGGGCGAACGCCGTGAAGTAACCGAATGGCACCGTATCGTATTCTACCGTCGCCAAGCGGAAGTTGCCGGTCAATACTTACGTAAAGGTTCACAAGTTTATGTTGAAGGCCGTTTAAAAACACGTAAATGGCAAGACCAAAACGGCCAAGATCGTTACACCACCGAAATCCAAGGTGACGTTTTACAAATGTTAGGCGGACGTAACCAAGGCGGTGATTTCGCCGGTAACCAAGGCGGTTGGGGAAACTCAGCACCAGCGCCACAACAAAGTTACAACCAAGGTAACAGCGGTTACGGCTATGACCAAACAGCAAGTCGCCCTGCTCAACAAGCTGCAAAACCAGCTCAAGCAGAACCGCCAATGGATAACTTCGACGACGATATCCCGTTCTGAATTCCATATACATAAATTCTGTAAAAATAAATCATAAAAATTAGGGAGAAACCTTGCAAAACAAGGTTTCTCTTTTTTTACGTTAATTTTGACATAAGTTATCTCATTTGTTAGTATTTATATATGATAATTTTGTAAATTAAATGGATATGTATAGACTAGAGACAACCCTTTTCTCAAACGGAGAACGTTTTCCTCTACTAGTTAATGAGGAAACTGGTATTCCTGATTTTTATTCAACCCTATGGGTAACTGTAGAACTGCGTAATCAATCCGCAGTGAACACTATCAGAAATAAACTAATAGCTATACAATGGCTAATGAGTTGGGAAAAAGGTAATAATCTTGTTATAAGTGATTTAATTCATAGAGAGATAGTATTAACTAGCGAGCAATTAGAATCTCTTATTCAACATATGAGGTTAAATGCAAAAAAACAAAAGAATGTAAATAGTACGAAAAAGAATGTTTTAATGAAAGGTCAAACTCAATTTATTGATATTTATTCGTCTGCATCTTTTAGCCACCAATATAATAGACTCACAATTATTTCAGAATATATATTATTTTTATCTAAAGTAATTCGTGTATCTAACGAATATATCGAAAAAATCACAAAATTAGTTACATTAATTAAAAAGGCAAGACCCCAAAATCATAAAGGATTCTCCATAAAGCCAGAAAGTGAGTTACTTGATGGTTTGTTAGATGAATTTATATCTATTTCAAATTTTTCTAACCCTAATAATCCATTTAAAGATATCGGAATTCAAAAAAGAAACCATTTAATGTTCGTTTTACTGAAAGAATTAGGAATTAGACGAGGGGAATTATTATCAATTCAAATTCCATATATTGATATAGGAACAGCTAAGTCCTCAATTACAATTAAACGAACACATGACGATAAATTTGATACAAGGAAAATACAAGCTGTAAGTAAGACTAAAGAACGGCGCTTACCAATCTCAAAAAAAACAGCTCAGCTCATCGATGACTATATTATGAACTATCGTTCTAAAATCCCTTATGCAAATGCACATCCATATTTATTTGTAACTCATAGAAAGGGGAAAACACAAGGAAATCCAATTAGTACAAGTTCTTTTGATAATGTTATTTTACCCACAATGAAACAGATAGATCCTAAATTTTCTATCATTCATCCACATATCTTTCGTCATGAATGGAACTTAGATTTTTCACGAAAAGTAGATAAGAATAACCAAAGTGTAAATAATGATTCTTCTCATAAAGATTTTATTTCACCTGAAAAAGAAGCAAAAATGAGACAGCATCTTATGGGGCATACGTCAGAAAAATCTGGAAATGTTTACAATCAACGTTATATTCAAGAAAAAGCTAATAAAATATTATTAGAACTCCAAACTGAATTTCAGGAAAAGGTTGATAACTATGAGTCAGAATAAAATTCTTCGGCAATCTAGAGATGGGTATGTATTTGATGAAAATGATAATTCTTGGAAAATAAGTAAAGATAAAACCATCAATTTTTCTCAGACAATATTAAATATAAACAAAAAAACACTAAAAGGATTCAGAAAAACATTAGCTGTATATGCTGAAAAATATTCAAGTTACCATGTATTTCACATGTATCAACAATTTCAACGATTAGTAATTTCAACCAATCTAAAGAACATTGATGTATCAATAATATTGAATTGGAAAAATACATTAGGAAAAGAACATGAATGGTATTTAGGGGCATTAAAAGGTTTTTTACTCTCATGGTATGAATACGGTTACTATGGGGTTGATAAATCTGTTGCATCTCTATTAGAAAGCTTTACCTTAAGCGGAAATGATAAAGGTAAATCGGTATTAATGAGATGCCCTTATACAGGAGCTTTTACTGAAAATGAAATTTTGGCTTTAATGGTTGAACTAGCAAGACTCTGGAAAGAAGATCTTATTTCATTTGAAGCGTATACATATATTCACTTGCTACAAGCTACTGCTAGAAGACCTATTCAAATACGCCATTTAAAATTTGAAGACCTAAAAAAAGAAATATCACAAGGAACATGGAACTACTACTTAAATATTCCTAGTGCTAAAAAAAGAGGTGGATTATTTAGAACTACATTTAAAAAATTAGCAATAACCGAAGATCTATATTTGATCTTATTAAACTTTATAGATTTTCAATACAAAAAATTACTTGAGATAGTGAGCGAATCATTTATCTCTAGTTATAAGATGAAATTGCCAATCTTTATAGATTGGAGGGGATTGAAAATGAATATAAAAAATAAATGCTTCGATATATCGTTATTAGATAAGGATTTTTTTCATTATTCAGCTTCATCATTGGAACAAAATGTATTACGAAAATTTTGTATTCAACAAAAAGCCGTTTCAGAAAGAACTGGGGAAATTATTCATGTAACTGCAAGACGCTTTCGCCATACTAGAGGAACTAATTTAGGGAGAAAGGGTGTTGGAGCAACAATTATAGCGGAGCTTTTAGATCACACAGATACACAAAATGTAAAAGTTTATACCGAAAATACAGCTGATACGGTGCAATATATCGATCGTGTTATGGGTGCTGAAATGGGAAAACTGGCTCAAGCATTTACGGGTAGAATTATTTCTAATTTAAATGAAAGTGAAAGGGGACATGATCCAACATCTTTAATAACTAATGATGGAACAAGTACTATAGGTGCATGTGGAACAAATGATTTTTGTATAACTAGTTATGAAACTTGTTATTTGTGCCCTAAGTTTAGGCCTCTAATTGATGGTCCTCATCAGCAAATCCTAAATAAATTGTACAAAGAAAAAGAAGAACGTTTAAAACAAACTAAAAGTGTAGATTACGCCTCATCCAAAGACCGTATTATTTTAGCTGTTGAATATGTTGTTCAAGCATGTAATGAAATGAAAAAATCCACAGAGGCTCATTAATTATGAATACGCCAATTTTTACTTCAACCAGTGATAATCCTAAAACTGCCTTAAATGAGTTTATTAAATTTTGTAAAAATAATCTTACAGCATTTGGAGATAATTGTTGGGAAAGTAATCAATGGAAAACAACCTTTAATATCCATACTATTCAAGTCCGTTTTTCTACAGATAGAGTTAAATCCACAGCTTATTACTATGAGCCACTAGCTAAGCCATTTATTGAATTTGCCAAAGCCTATATTAGTTATACTTATTCTCTAAATCCCATTCGCAATTTAGCCCGACATATTGAATCTTTACGTATAGTTGAAATAGCTCTCTATAATATTAAAGGAAAGGCTGACATACTTCAGCTTGATTATTTAGTTATTCATGAAGTAGAAAATATCGTATCAAAAAAATATAAAAAAGGTACGGAATCAGTCAATAAATTAGGTTATCAAATTCAAAAACTATTTGATTTTTGTAGAGAAAATCAAATCACACCTCAACTACCTTTATGGGAAAATCCTTATAAACGTCCTAGAGATTTGACTATATTACTGGATGAAAAAGGAAAAGAATACCGCTCAAGTAAAATGCCAACTGATGAAGAAATGATGTTGATTGCTAAACTCTTTCATGATGCTCCCAGTTTAGACAAAGAAACTGAATATTATACGGCTGTTATGGCTCTACTTATGGTTGCTCCATCTCGTTGTTCAGAGTTAATGTCTTTATCCATTAATTGTTTAGAGTGGGAAGAGGATAGTTTGGGAAATAAACAATTAGGTATCCGATGGATACCAGCAAAAAATGGGAAAGAAGGATTAAAATGGGTTCCTAGCAGTATGCAAGATGTTATTGTTGAAGCAGTTAAACGTTTAATAAATATCAGCTCTCCTGCACGAATAGCTGCAAAATTTGCAGAGGATACTCCAAACACACTAATGTTATTAGATAAAACTCTTCTATCGCATACACCACTGCTTCAAAAACCTTTAACTGAGATAGAGATAGGTAAAATTTTAGGTGTTAATGGAAAAAATGGACTTAATGCTAAATGGTTTAAAAATTTAATGCATGAAAATCATGGTATTATAACGTATGACACATTAGGAAAATACTTATATAAAAAATACACATCCAAATTTAATTACTGGCCATATATTGATAAAAATAAAAATGTTAAGGCTTCAGAAGCTTTATTGTTGTTCCGAGAAAATGAATTCCATGATAAATTTCCTCCTAAAAATTTTTCTTTTGTCTTACCAACCGTGAATCAAATTAATGATAGATTTTGCTATTCTGAGACACGCCCTAAAACATCATTATGGGAAAAACATTGCATAGTTACATCTAAAGGAGAATTTATTAGATTACCATCGCACAATGCGAGACATTGGCTAAGTACAAAAGCTGAGCGTGGTGGAATGGATGAATTAACTTTAGCTAATTGGGCGGGACGAGCTAGAGTTGCAGATAACAAAGCTTATGATCACAGAACAGAAGAAGAAAAAAGTGAATCAGCTAGAAATTTACTCATTCCTGAGGATATTTCCATCTTAGATAAAATTCATTTGAATCTTCCTGTTACCTATGAAGACTTAGGAAAAGATAGAATTGGAATCGCAACAGTAACAGAAATAGGTATTTGCGAACACGATTATGCAATGTCACCATGCTCTCGTCATGGTGATTGTGAAACATGCAAAGAGCTTGTGTGTATTAAAGGCTTAGAATCTTCTTTAGAAATCTTAAAACAACGTGAAACTCAGCTAACTGAACAATTTAATAAAGCTAAAGAACACCATAAAATAGGTGTTTTTGGCGCAGATCGTTGGATAAGTAATTTGGGATGGAGACTAACACACATAAAAACTAAAATTAAGTTCTTAGAAAATAATGCTATCCCAAATGGTTCATTATTACGAATGCCAGATGAATATGATCCTTCCCCGGTCAAATTAGTTTTACTGGAGAAAGGAATGGATATAGATATAAAAACGCAAGAAACAGCTAAATTAGACGATGATTTATACAGATTAATGGAGTTATAGTATGCCTAAAATTCTTATTACAGAAGAAAATTTAGAAGATATTATCTTATTAATTAATACTTGGGAAGGCAAATTAACATGGGATTTACTTTGTAATAAAGTATCAGAGCTGCTTAATGTTAAAAGTATTGAAAGGCAGTCTCTAGCAAATTATTCAGATGTTCAAAAAGCCTTTACTAAACGAAAACAAAGAATAAAAGAAAGCATAAAAGCTAATCCTCTACCAAATGTAACCGTTGATTATCTACAAAAGCAAATCAATAATTTGAAAGCTCAAGTAGAACGCTTAGAAGAAATCAATGAGCGATACAAGCAACAATTCATTGTATGGCAATATAATGCATATATGCATGGTATGACAAGCGATAAGCTCAATCAACCTCTTATTGCAATTAATCGCCAGCAAAGATAACAGACCTGTGTCTATCTATTCGATCAGATTTTTATTTTTAGGGGCATAGTAGACAAAAAGGTTGGTAAAAAGTGGGTTAAAGCCTTATAGTACAAGGCTTTAACCTACCTTTTTGAAATATGAATAAAAACTTGCCCTTTTTGTCAATCTTCCAAAACACAAAAGTATGGCTTTAAAAATAAGCTTCAACGTTATAAATATTCAGCTTGCAATAAAATATTTACCTTAACATCTAAATTAAATTCGACCCAAATTTGGTTGGATTATTCTGTTGGAAAACAAACATATCAACAACTCGCTAACAAATATCAGTGTTCAGTAAACAATTCAACGATATTTAGAAAAAGCCCCTAAAGCCTTCTTAAATGCCCCTCAAAATAAATATTTAAATTTAATTATTGATACCACTTTCTTTCATCGTGATTTTGGCGTGATGGTTTTTATTGATAGCCTTTCAACCAAAGTGGTTTATCACCAAATTGTGAAAACGGAAAAAGATATTTATTACAAGAAAGCCATCAATCATTTAAGAGAAAAAGGCTATATCATTCAATCTATTACCTGTGATGGCAGGCGTGGTTTATTGAAAGATTTAATGAATACGCCCACGCAAATGTGCCAATTTCATTTAGTGGCAATCGTGATGAGAGCATTAAGAAAAAAGCATCAATCTCACGCAGGAAGAGAATTAAAAACCATAATAAAAACGTTAAAGGCAAGTTCAAAAAATGAATTTTATTTAAAAATGCATTACTGGAAAATAAAGCATAAAGCCTTTTTAGAGGAACGGTCAGATAAACCGAATGAAAAAGGAAAATATCCTTATAAACATCGAAATGTAAGGAGTGCTTTAGCAAGTATTAAACGTTATTTGGAATATATTTTTACTTATGAGAAATATCCAGAATTACATATTGAAAAGACGACAAATAGGATAGAAGGATTATTTAAAGAACTGAAAGATAAATTACGTCCACATAGTGGTTTAACGAGAAAGCATAAGATATTGTTTATACAGGATTTTTAAATAAAAAGAGTGGCTAATGATGATGAGGAAATTATAAAACCAACCCTTTTGTCCAATAGAGGCATAGTTTTGCAAAATACCAACCTTTTTGTCTACTATGCCTTTTTAGGGCGTCCGTTAAGTGTGAGAGATTTATTTACTTAACCTGGTTATGTTTCAAAAGCAGAGTAAACAAGATGGTTCAGATATATGATGGTGTATTTCTAAATATCTAGAAAAAACTGTTCTTGCACTCATTAGGACAAGTATTTTTTTATTTATTTGTAGCAGATAAGCTATCTAAAAATACTAATAATCCTCTCCGTTCATCAGCACTTAGCTGATCCATGTGATAAGCTAAACGCTCTCTCACTTCATCTTCACCAATAGGAATAAATTTTCTTGTATTGGTGACTTTCTTTTCTTCAGATAAACAATCAATAAAGAACCACCCAATAGCTGTATCAAGTGTCGCTGCAATTTCAACTAAATGAGAAACATTAATTTTATTATCACCACGTTCATAGCGAGAGAGTTGCTGTTGAGCAATACCAATCTGTTCTGAAAGTGCAGAGGCAGTAAATCCTAATTCTTTTCTGCGTTGTTGGATTCGTTTCCCTATAAATCTATCTACATCTGTCACCGATAATTTAGACATTACTCAATATTCCTTCACTTATCTTTTATTGATATTTTCGTTGATGATTTACCAATAAAGGAATATCTGATAAAGTATATAAAGCTGAAATTACCTAATAAAGGAATATTTTAGTATCTACATAAATTAAACAAAGAAGGATTTTAACAATGAAGAAGCTACTCTCTGTATTAGCTATTGCTATGTTTTCTACTAACGTTGCGGCAGCCCCCGATCTTGACCAAGCTAAACTGGATACTCTTACTAAAATTTATCATAAGAGTGGTATCAATAACCCTTACGGTCATTTAGAAAAATATGTTACACCAGATTTCAAAAAGGTTATTGCAAAGGCTAAAAAGCACGATAAATCAGAAGAGGATTTTGATTCACTCTGCTTAGGAGGATATACGATTTATGGTGTAGGACAAGATTGGGAACCGAGCCAGCCTAAATTTAAAGTCGTGGCTGATAAAGTGCAGATGACAGCATTCCGCATGAAAAATGATAAAAGCACAAAGGTAACACTCAAATATTCATTTGAATGTAAGGATAATCAATGCTTAGTTTCAGATTTCATTACGGAAAATGGTTATAGCTTCAAAAAATCACTCGCCCAATGTGCAATGTAAGTGAGGTCAGAAATGAAAAAGTTATCTATTGCATTACTTACTATCAGCATGCTAACTGGTTGTACACAAATTCAAAATTCAGTGGAGAGACTACCTGATAATTCCGTATTAAAGCATCTTGTGCAGCTTACATCAAAGATTGGAAATTCGGTATCAGGTATTCCAGCTAATGTAACGCAAAAACAATTTACTGATAATTTAATTAAACAGCTATATCCACAGGCTATTTATGATAATGGGTGGCAAGTAGAAGATATATTGATTCAGCATACACTGAAAGACATTCGCACAACAGAAGGTGAAAAACGTTATGTTGCTATATATCAACCCAAAATGGGTAGCCATCTTTTCATTTTTGACAAACAATCAGATACTTGGACTTTAGAACAGCAAATGAATGATGAGTTAGACTTAGCTCCGTCAGAAATCAAAATTGTCTCATTAGGGAAAAGTAGTCTTGGATTTCAATTAAAAATAAATGATGGTGGCACATCAGGAGAAGATAGCAGTATCTACTGGATTTATAATGTAGGTAATGCGCTAAATAAAATTTCAGGTTGTGAAAGTTCATCATCTCGTTCAACAACGATTAATTTTGAATGCAAGCCCAAAATTCGCTCAGATATCAAATCAGCAAATGGTTTTTATCCTATTGAGCTAAGTTATGTATTAGATAAAGTTCACATTATTGAAAGCCCCATAGGGGACAATGTTCCTAAAGGATATAGCTGGGCAGGTGGTTATGCAAGTAAGAAATTAGGTTCAAGAAAAGGGAAAGTTCTTGTTGAATTTAATACATCGAAACAAACATATATGCTACCGACTTCATTTGAAAAAGCATTAAGTTCTAATAATGCCGATAGTCTATGGAATTACTTTAATAAATAAATTACATTGGAGTAAATATGCTTAATTTTGTTCTCAAACATTTATTTAAGTTTGCGGTTGAGATTGTTAGTAGGAAAGTCAATTTACCACCCAATATCGCTCAAACAGTAAACTCTGTATTTAATACTAATTTTAATAACATTAAAGTGGATATTAAAACAGACAAGAAACAACTTATATCTTTATTATCTCAAGCTAAATCAGAAGATGAAGCTAATAAAATAAGAGAGGTATTAAAAGAGCAAGATAAGAGAAAACAACTACCATTTAAATTACTAGCATTAGGTGGAATTATTGTACTTATAGCAATTCCTTTTAATGTAAGTTTACGTTCTCACCCAGATGAATTATGGACGGCTTTCTTTTTAGGATTTGCAATTTTATTTGCACTTTATAGATACTATATCTACATACGAACTAGCTATCAGTGCAAGCATTGTTTTACTACGGATAGAATTGCAAATTATCCCCTTGTTGATTTAAAAAACACCGCTTCATTTCAGTCTTTTAGGTCTAACACGGATTATATGGGACATGATAATCACGCACATTACTATGAAACGAGAAACTATCAAACCACAACACAATTTTTTGATAGAACATCTCAATGTCCTTGTTGTGGTCACATTCAAATGATAAAGACTGTGAGACGACAAACATCACAAATTTAAGCCGATTAAATTTAGTTATTGAGGATACACAATGAAAAAACTTATTACCCCTTGTATTATGGCTTTTTTTCTTTCAGGTTGTACGGTTGCCGAATTTAATAAATTTATACAATCGACAACGACAGAAACAAAACAAACTCAACACAAATCCAAAGTTGAAAAACAAACATCTTCAACAGGACAAGTTATTCGGATTAAGAAGAACCCTAATAAAGGGAAAAAGCGAGTAAATGTAGGTGGTATGGAAATGCCTTCTCAGTTTTCTTATGATGAAGACGGTGATTTACAATTTACACCTAAAACATCAGACAGAGATATTAGAGAATACAACCGTATTCTAAAAGGTACTGGTATTCGAATAGAAGGATATTAAAAACGTGTTATTTTGATCGATTAAAGGCAGCTTAATAATAGGTAGTCTTATTTATTATAGCTAGATATTGCCTAGCTATAATAAAAGTTTCATTGTAAATTAAATAACTCAAACCATTAGGGGAATCCCCTAATGGTTTGAGTTGAGATTGTAAGTAGAGATATTATAAGGAATTTGAGTTATTGGGAGTAATTGAGAATTTTGATAGGTAGGCTTATGGTTTATATATGTTTTGAAACTAAGCTAAAGAGATTTAGTCTCAATATATTTTCAGCTTCTGAAATATTCATTCCCCACATACCTGCCAATATTGGAATGCTAATATTGGCATTCCAAGGAAATAAAGCTTGTGTTTTTATATTCCCAAAAGGTCCATCGGTTTCAATTAATATTTTTTCTATTGGCATAAGTTGAGCCAACTCATACCCCTTTTTGCTACTTAACATTGCAGGTCCTACAGAAAAATAGCAACCCATTTCAATCGCTCGTTTTAGCTGTTGTTTTGTGCCTGAAAACCAATGAAGGATTGGCAAATTATCATTCACTTGACTTAATTCATCTAGCACAGTATTTGCACTCATTCTAGAATGTATACTTAATATTTTTCCGCCAGATTTTGCTGAGCTTCTTAAAATATGGCGAAAAACCTTTAGCTGGGTTTCCCAATGCATTTTAAACTCTTTTCCTCCATCCAAGCCTATCTCCCCCACATAGCGAGTTTGATTTAATAATGCATCAAACAATTCCAATTCTTGCCAACGTTCGTGAGCCAATTGGGGATGTAATCCCAAGGCAGTGCGAATACGAGGACAATCTTTTGCCAATAAATTTGTTCCATACCACGCTTTTGGTGTGGTTGTAACAGATAATATGTAGAGGTTTTCATCCTGACATCGTTTTACGACATATCGTGGATCAGGATATAAATCCAAATGGCAATGCATATCCATCATAATATTCGGTTCGCTATTAAAAGTTGTTCCACTTCATTCAATCCATTCATAAAAACATCAGCAAACTGATTTAAGTGTTGAATAGGCAATGAACCACTTTGTAAAACCCATTGATTCATATTACGATGACTTTTTTGATGAATAGCACTTATTAAAGCAAATAAATCATCTCTTCTATCTTGATAAGCCAAGATTTGCTGAATGGTATTGAATTCATATTGAGCATCATTGGTAATTCCAGCATAATGCAATGATGCTCTACGAATCAGGCAGGGTACGCAAACCCCACATTGCTGATTTTTACGTTTCCAATGGCTACATGAAACGGTATCAGGAATAATTTGATGTAATAATGGTAAATTTGCACATTCTGCTATCATTTGCCCTTTGGTTTTAAATTGATAAGGATTTTTTAAAGTGCAAGGAATATTGACCGCAGTGAACAATTTTTGTATTTCTTGAATAAAATAAGGGTGTGTGGTACGGGTACTCAAAGTACCGACTCTGCGTGGTGTTAAGGGAGCATTGATAGAAATCACCCCATTTTCAGGCACAAAAACGTCAATTTCTTCTTGTACAATTTCCTGTAACGCATAAGCTGACACAATTGCGAAAGCCAAGAAATTCAAACTTCTGGTTCGCATGGTGATTTCAGTAGTCCCACCATTGTTTAAATGTGGTTGTGCAATAGCATTAAATTGGGAAAATTGATTAATATAATCACTTTGTTTAAGTTTCTGAATAATAGCTTGCTGACGTGATTTATCACCTTTATAAGAATGACTAACTAAAATGGGAGAATGTCCCTTCTCCAATAAATCAATCGCTCCAATTGCCGAATCCAAACCTCCTGAAAATAAACACACACTGTCTTTATTTCTTAAATCCAGTAATTTGGTTCTACCATTTAATTTATAAGGTTCTGGCGGCAATTGCCCGCCTGCTTGAAAATCAAATTGCCAAATATCACCACTTAAAAAGTGTAAAATATGTTCTAAATGGGTTTTGTTTGTGTGCCAAATATCAGGTTGGCATAAAGGCAAAGTAATAGAAAAAGAACGACACCAACCATTTGCGGTATTTTTTCGCAAAACAAAAGTATCTGCTGCCGTTACTGCCATAGCAATGGTAAGAAAATCCATGGTTTGATTATTGAGTTCAACACCCAATCTTCTTACGCTATCCAAAACTTTATTACCTATATGAGCAATTTGTAGATTTCTATCACCCATTCCATACAGTCGAACAGGTACTACACCATTTGGTAGTTTTTTTAATTGTTCAATATCGTGATGAAAAACCAATTGAGCCATCAATAATTCTCCCACTCTTCCAAAATTTCGACAATAGCTTGATTTTGAATTTCTTGCATTTGTTCGGTTGTTAACTGACAAACATTATCTGTAAATTTAGGCGCGAGCTTAATATCCACTACTTCACGAATTAATTGCCTTAAATCATTTTCAACATTGGAAATTTGAATAAGATTATCGGCTTTATTCCACGCCTTGCCAGCATCGTGTGCAATTTGTAGGAAAATACTTTCAGTTAAATAACAAATCATCATTTTACCGATGACTTCAATGGTAACGCTATTTTCATCAAATGTTGTCATTCCTTCCAATGCTTCTGATAAAGCAATATTCATTGCATAACGAATTTTGTCTGAATCTCCGTGATGACCCGCCAAAAGTTCGGTAATTTGGTTGATGACTGCATCGCAAGGCTGACCATTTAAACTGTGTAAATTAACCAAATATTGTTGCTGCTGGCTACCTGAAAAAATACCAAATAAGCCAGCACCGGCTTGGGTGATTTTTCCTGATTTTTGTACAGCAATATGCTTACCGCCACTGGCTTTTCGGGCATAATGACCGAGTGCTTTACGCACTTCCTCACGCCCACCACCTCTCACAGCCCTACCGATTGCTTGACGCAATCCTTTTGTTCTTTGTGGGTCTGGTGTCTGTGGTTGTGTTTGACTACCATCAACCCAAGAAGGTAATAGAGGAGAACGACCATTTGGTCCTACGCTAGATTGTGAAGTCCCCATTACTTACTCCTGATACCAAGTTTCACTTTTTAATCTTCTCTCAAACCACGGATAATTAACACCCTTATTTTTCAATTCAATAATAAAGCGCTTTAAAATTATTGCCCCACTTTCTGAAATTTCTGCCAACAAACAAGCGCCCGTAAAACCATTTGGACTTGCACTCCAATCATCTGCTTTTCTTAATTGCTCGATTAAGGCTTCCATAACAGAGATTTGTTCATCTATTGTTAATTGCTGAATGGCATTTTTGGTATTTTGTGATCCTGCTCTTGATGTGGTTTTAAGCAAAATACTTAAAGCATCTTGGGCTTTTTGAGAAAGTTGAGCGGTATAAGTACTTAGTGGTATGGTTTCTCTGGATAAATAAATTGCTGCTCGCAAATCAACATCAGATAATTTGGGCTCTAATTTTACCCACTCTTTGATAAATTCTTGAATGGGTTTATTTTCAGAGAGTGTTGATAAGCTTTGCTCATTGCTATGTTCTAACTCCTTTAATAGTTTGGGTTTGCCATCTTCTTTATTGATAAGTTGATAAAATTTTGTTACTACATCAGAATCTACACATCGCTCAAAAATCACCAATTTGGTAATAATCGCTTCATTTAATGGCATTTGACGCTTATCTGAGATTTTGGCACGCATTTTAATGGTGTTTAAAATGCGTTTCACAATTCTGGGATTGCCGTGAATATTAGGCGAATTTGCTAATAAGGGAGCTATTCTATTTGCTCGTTCAAAATCTGCCAATAAATTGTGATTCTTTTGTTCATCAATTTCACTAGTTACCTGCTCTGGTTTTAAAGACTGATTTTGCCAAGATTGTTGCAAATGGTTTTCTAAAAATTGGCGTAAATTTGCGAGTTTTTCGGTGGATAATTTTTGATGAATGGCGTATAGCATATACAAATATGCACGAATTTCAAGCACACCTGCTTTGGGTACACGAATGGGGATTTGAATTAATTTGTCCAAGTAATCAATTTGATGACGATATGACAAATCTTTATAATGCTCTGCAACAGAATGGCGAATCATCTCCTCATCAGCCGCAATAATAAAAGCAGTACGATTTAAGAATAAAAATAAACGAATCGCCTCCAATGTTTGAATAGCATTAGCAGGCAGGCAACGGTCAAGATTATCAATCACAATAACTAGCTTTTTGCCTAAATCCTGTAATATTTCGCCATATTCTTTTCTAAATGCATCAATTTGCTGTGGTGGTGTTTGTTTTTCTTTGGATTTAATCAGATTTCTGCCTGAATCAACAATTTCTTTTCCTACCTCCACAACTTGTTTGCTTTCTGCTTTATCCTGAATACCATCCAATGAATTTTGGGCTGTTTCAAATGTTCTGGAAATTAAACCAAAAGTTGGTATTCCTGCTACTAAAGCAGCCCCGTCAGCCATTAAACCAAACAAACGCAATCCATCAATTCTTGCAAATAAATTTTTAGATTTTTTCCAAATGGTTTCGTCATCTTTGGCAGCCTGAATCAAATGACTAGCAATCACTTCTAAAAGTGCTGCCCTGGCATCGTCGAATCCTTGATAAAGCCAAGCATCAAATTTAATCACAATCCACTCATCGGGCTTGATTTGTTGCTCAATTAAATTTAACAAAGAGGACTTACCTGCTCCCCAGTTACCAAAAATACCTATTGAAACTGGTAACATAGCCTCAGTTTCCAATATTTCAGTAACAATTTGGGATACCTCACCAAAATTAAGATAGTCTTCTTTAGACTCAGTATCTGACCACATTAAATCACCCTGATTTATAAAAATATAGACCTTTATAATACTAACACATTTTTGAAGCTCCCGATAACCTGAGTATCTCCCCGATGGCGCGAGTGTCCCACTCGTGCCAAAGCAAGCGGTTGATTTACCGCTAAAATTTGCAAAATACCTAACATAATTCACCTTTTGTAACTTATATTAAATAGCACTAGCGTGGACGCTAGCGCTATCGGGGGTAAACTCATTACTTAGTCAACTTGACATAAAGTATAGAAAGTATAATTAAAGCAAACATAAAAGCAGATCCATTTTTAATAAAATCATAAAAATCTATATTATTAACATCTCCTGTTACCCATAAAAGAACATACATCATCACGGAGCAGAAAATAGAAATAATAATTTAACCATCTTTATTCCCCTCTAATGCCACCCATAGATTATGTCCTCAACCCCAATATTCACTTCGTAGAATTTTTATGCCATATAGACATGAATATAACAATACATAACATAGGAAAAAACTCCTCAAAAAAATCACTAAATTTTTCTCTAATAGTACCGTCTATAGATAATAATAGATACATAAGAACTGATGCTAAAAAAGCAATAAACATAACTTTGAGAAAAATAACTATCCATTTCATTATTTATTTTCCTCTTTTTTCTCTGCTTTATATTCAATGTATTTATTACCAAATGATGATATAAACTTACCTGTATTCGATGCACCTTTAATATTATTAAACCTACCTTCAATGAAACTTGATATTGTAGATGCTCTAGCTGAATCATTTATAGATATAATAAAGTTCTTATCATCAACAACAATCCCCTTTAATGTATCAGCTCCAACCCCATACATAGGGTTCAGTTTATGTACTAAAGAGCCATAAGTGGAATCAACAAGTAACTTAGTTCCTGAATTCATCAAATTAGGTAAATTGACTTCTTTATTGCCATCTAAGTAATAAAGCGATTCAACCATTACTCCAGTTGTTGCCTCAATACCAAACGCCACCTTATATTCTTTAGGAATAGCATTATTGATATTTGTTAAAGCTTGACTGTTCTGAGTATTTACACCAACTCTAGTTGTAACATCATTTATATAATTACCAGTCGCACGAACATCTTTCCCTAACTCTCCAACTACATACTTAGTTGCATTCCCAAATTCAACAGCTTCTTTAACTGCAGCTTGCCCTACTTTTGCTACACCTGTTGCAATTGGTTTTACTCCAAATACTGCCGATGGAGCACCATAAATCAAATCTGCCGTGTCTTGAGATATACCAGTAAGGTCTGCGAATGCTTGAGAGCCTATCGGAGAATGATATTTGCCTGTGTAAACGGCTTTTATACCTGAAGCAGCTAAATCACTACCATAAGCAGCACCAATAGCACCTATCGGAACTGCGACAATACACCCAGAACCGACAGTACCTGTACAAGCTCCTATTGTGCCTAATGTTGAACCTGTCGCAATAGTTGCCCCACCTGCTGTTTGAACAGCTCCAATTACACGAGTAGTTACTCCATATTTCGTATCAGTCTGATTTAAACTGTCTAAGCGGTTAATCTGCTCACGGATTAAACGTTGCTCGTAAAAACCATCACCAATACGTTTTTGCATTTGGTTCGGTTCGTAACGGAGGGCATTAAACATATAATCAGAACTTAGCTCCTAGATGGCTCGAATGTTTCACTCGTGCCAAAACAAGCGGTTGATTTACCGCTAAAATTTGCAAAATCCTCAACATAATTAACCGATTGTAACTAATAAGTATTTGCTCTCGTCAGGAGATGAGTGCCATCTAGGAAAATACATATTCTATTTATTATTAACATCTTTAGATTTAGTTACCTTTCCTAGCCACAATCCTAATATAACAACTAGAACGGAAGGAAAGATAGGGTCTAGGAAATGATCTATTGTCCAAGGGTTGCTTGTATCTTGCTCAAAAATCAATAAGACTAGAAATTCTAAAAATAAAAAATGCAGATATGAAACAATATAAGCTAGGGTAATGTAGAGTTTTTTCACTTTTTATCTCCCTCATTTCCTGATTTTTCTCCTGATGCTTTTTCTATTTTATTTTCAACATATCCTGAAGCAATATTAGATATAATTTGCTTGAACACCCCATCTTTTCCAGCCATATCCATTAAAGAACCTATAAGCTCTCCAGAACCTACAGATACTACGTTTGCTATTTGCCCTGTTGCAATTTCCTTATCAGATTTATCTTCATTTGCTGCTATCATTCCTTTATAAATCGCATTAACCGATAATTGTTGATCCCAACTTCTTCCAGCTAACCCAAAACCTAAAACATAATTCATCATTGATTTTTCTAGTGTAGCGTCTCCATTATATACATCATATCCGGTGGATACGGAGCCAACCACAAATCCTTCCGCAGCTTTTGGATATTTCCCAGCAAACGTCCCTATTTTTGTCCCTGCTTCTTTGGCAAAAACGAAACCCGTATCAGTAGCACGTCCGACCGTTTTACCAATTTCTTTTCCTATGCCTCCAATTAAATATAATTCAGGGAATATTGGCTCAGCTCTTCCATGTGGTGAGACTACATAGTTGTTGTATTCTCTATTTAATACTTGGCTGTTATTTTGTCGGTTCTGATTTGCCGTTCCGATTATTCCCAACAATTCCCCTGTATATTTATAACTATCTTTGACGCTCAGCCCATTTGCTTGCCCGAGTTCTGAATAATCTTTTGTTCTGATATTCGGTGTAACAAATACATTTTGATAATTTACTTCACCAAACATTTTATTATCTTTATATTGTTTATCTGTCGATTGGAACATATAAACCTTTTCTCCATTTAAAACGACATCAGTACCATCTTTCCACTTGATTGTTTGGTTTTTATATGCTTCATTTTTTAATGTGGCATACGCAATATTCAAACTCTCTTTATAATTTGTTAAATCATAAATTTGAGTGTCTTGAATAATTGCATTAATACCTGTTGTGATAAGCTGGTTTTCCATTTGGTCGTTCATAGCAGAAGCCACTAATCTTAATTGCTGCTCCCAGAACTCCGCAGTATGACCTTTTTCTTTAGCTAATTCCTTAGCTAAATCTTTAATTCGTTGCTCCTCCGTTGGATGCAACTGCCTATTAAACTGCTCCGTCCTTAACGCCATTTGTGCAGATTGTGTAACTTCAGTTGACTCTCCTCCCAAACTTGCCCCAATCAAAGCCCCCAAGCCTGCTGCACTCGCTTGCTGAATTGCATTGCGTTCATCTGCCGTTAAAGCGGTGTTTTCTTGCAGATAATTTGCAATCTCCGTGTTAATATATTCACTGCCCATTGCCGAAAGGGTACTAGCAGCCGTATTACCTCCACCCACTTTTGCAGCAAGATAACCAACTAAACCGTGTAAAGCGACTTTCTGCGGGCTGCCATCTTCCCACCCCATATATTGGGCAAAATCACCTACACGTTTCGCCCCGATTTCTGCCACAATTTGGGTTGCTTCTTGGCGTTCCTGAATTGCATTTAAATCCGCTTTTTCGACCGCTTGATTCGCATTTGCGGTGTCTCGATTTAGGCTTGCCAGTGTTTCTTCTGCTGTTTTACCGGTTTTCTGTTTTTGGGCTTCGCTGTCGGTAATGTTGAGATTGATATTACTGCTTATCGCTGCCTTCGTGTGGCTGCGTTCGCTTTCACTCATATTCCCCAATGCACTTAATGCAGCACCTACTGCCATTGTCGCCATTTGCCCCATATCCGTACTTGCTCCGGCACTTACACTGCTTACCTCAATATCACTGCGGTTTTCAATCGCTTCCGTCGTCAGCGTGCCAGTTGTCATTTGGTGATTCGCTTTATCACCTTGAGCATTAATTATTCCGGCTTTGAGATGGGTGTTTTCTTCCACGTTAATTTGAGAGCTTTCTTGAATGTTAAAGCCCGATTGTTGTGTGACCTGTGCATAGTCCACTTTCGCTTTGTTTTGGCTAAATTGGGCTGATGCACTGCCACCGCTTCCCCAAGCAAAGGAGGCACTTACTCCACCTTGAGTCTGTTTGCTGTCATATTTTTCCGTGTCTTGTACACTTTCAATATGCAGATTTTTGGTATCAAGTTCTAAATAGTTGATATTCGCCACCGCACCTTTGAGTGTGGTGGTCTCTTTGGTTTTGATGCTTAAGCTGTCGCTGTTGATTTCGGTCTGGTTCTGAACATTAGAATCACTGTTGGAATGTCCTTTGCCGACATTCACTGCACCTTCCACGCCAAAGCCGGTGGAGCCTTGCGATTTACCTACAAACACACCCACACTCCAACTGCTGCTTTTGTTATCTGAGCGGTTGGTTTGGGTATCTGTTGTGCCAAGCAGATTGACATTATTGCCTTCAAGCTCGGTACGGGTGGCATTGATTTTTGAACCGGCAATGGTGTTATCGCCCTCTGTGGCTCGAACAATCACTTTACCCGCATCCAACTCACTGCCTTTGTGTGTGGTTTGCTGCGTGTGGCTGGTGGAGACATTTTTACTTGCCCCAACACTAACGGAAATTTTAAAGTCACTATTGCCTGCCGCTTCTGTCACATTGCTTGCGTTCTGAATTTTCTCAATAAGGCTTTGGGCTTTTTTCACCGTCTCATAAGCTTCATTCGCTGCTTTCACTTTTAGCAAGGCTCCTAAACGCTCATCTTTTACCTCACTTGAACGGTTTAAGGCTTGTTTCGCTGCCATTACACCATCGGTCACCGCTGAGCTAAATGCAATGGTTAAACCCGATTGTTTCTGTTCATGGCGTTCTCTTGAGGAAAGGGTATCTTCGCTCGCTCCAATATAGGTCGATTTGCCCTCCACCAAAATCTGTTTGCCTAGCTCTTTAGAAACAATCGCATCCACACCGGCAAGCTGTGCGTGATGACCGGCAGACACCGTGATATTGCCGCTTAAGCTGCCCAAGATGCTGCGGGCTTCGCTGCCTTGCCAGCCTTCCGTTTCCTGCTCATGTTTTTCTGATTTCTTGCCAAAGGTGATACCAATCCCACCGCCGGAAAATACCCCTGACTTGGATTTTTCTCGGATGCTTGTGGTTTTGAAGCGATTAACATCGTTTTGTATCGTCACATTATTGCCACCTGAAATCACCACATCATTATCGGCTATCGCCTGCAGGTTAGTCGCGGTGACATCGTGTTTGGCAGACAATAAAATATCGCAGGCACTGAGTTTCGTGCCGAGCTGAATCACTTGCTGGTCTGTATCTAATGAGGTTTTCGTTGAACGACCTAATGCACTGCCGCTTTTTATGCGGTGGTATTCGGCATAATCGGTTGAACGAGTTGCGCTGCCCAGCACAATATCATTTTCCGCCATTAGAGCTAAACGTGCTTTTGCGTCAAAATCTGCCCCTTGACTGTAAATGTATTTTGCAGAGAGTGTGACATCTCCATTCCCTTTAATCCGTAAAATCACAACATCATTGACAGACTCATTGCGATAATGGTTGCCACCGCCCATTTTCTCATCAAAGCCAACCTGTAAAGCGGTCAGATTTAACTGATTTTTTGCAGATAAGTAGATCTTCCCTTGACCGTCATTGATGATGTCTACGCCCGATATTTCTATATTATTTGCATTAATCTGTAATGCGCCCTCTTTGTTCTTAACGTGCAGTAATCCTTTACGGGCAACTCTTGTAAATTGTTTTTGACTCCAATTTAATTCTTTTGCCGCTAATGATAATCTTCTATGCTCCCGAATTATTCTTTACTTCCAGCATACTCTTCCATTTTTGCGAAAAATTCTTTATATGCCGGATCACTACCCTTAAAATCTTTTAACCCTTCTAATAAATAATCTTGCCCATTAAAATAGTGAACATCACCACCATTTTTTAACATCAATTCCAATAAATCTAGTCTTTCAGGATAACGAATACACATTCTCAATGGTATTAAATTATCTTGATTTGGAATATTCGGATCTGCCCCCGCATTTAATAATGCTATCGCTGCATCAACATTCTTTGCTCTCATTGCATAATGTAAAGGGGTCATTCCGTAGCAATCTTGGGCATTAACATCTACCCCATGTTTAATGTAAAATTCGACTACAGAAAGAGGAGCTGGTGAATAACTATTTAAGTTACACATATGTAACCAGTTCCATTTTTCTTTTGGTGTGCTATCCGTAATAGTCAGTTCACCTTTTACGAAAAATGTTTCTTGTAATAGATCGAGATCGCCATCTGAGTTTGCTGCAATAACTCTTAATTCAGGATCTTGATCATATAATTCTTGATAACGTTCTAATGTCTGCTGACGTTCTTTATTCTTATCTCTCATCTTACTTTCCTATTTGTTGGAATTTTTTCATGTCATCTATTATTGATTTAATATTATCTCTACCCGGCATCTCATTCTTATGGCTACGATTTTCAGACATATTTTCCAATCTAAACCTCTCCGGTCTTGCATTAACATAATCATTAAATTGTTTTTGACTCCAATTTAATTCTTTTGCCGCTAATGATAATCTTCTATGCTCCCAACCATAAGCATGACCTATATCTATAGGACCTTTGATTATATTTCCATCTAAATCTCGATAATTACCATTTGGCAATTTTTCATAATTAGCATAAATTTTCTGTAACGTTTCCGAGCGTAAATAAGCTCGGTTATATAGCCCATCTACCGGATTATCTGTCGATAAATAGCGTCCCGTTTCGGCATCAATTTGCTGAGACAAACGGTTAAAATGTGGATCTACCCCGGCTTGATGGTTCGGCGTTTCAAAGCGATTGAGATCTTTTTGAACCACTGTCACCACTTTCCCGTCTTTCGGGTCTGTGAATTGATAAGCTTTATAGCCATCAATATTTTTAACCTGTTTGGCATCATTCGGTAAAGCGTGCCAACAATCATTATGCACCCATACCCCTTCATTATCGGCATTTGTACCTCTAATAAAGTAAGTATGATCTTTCTCTACCGTCATATTGTAGGCTTTTAATCTTTCCTGTTTGATTTTTACCTTAGTGACAGTCTGCCACTCACCACTTTCAGCAAGTAAGCGATAGCCTTTTTGCAGATGTTGAGCATCAACCCACTGAGCTTTTGCTATCTCTCCGTTGTAAGAATGCCCCTCCGAAGAAATCGGCACTCTGCCCGATAATACTTGTGTAAAGAACGGGTGGATTTTGTTTGACACAATGGTGTGGTATTTTCCTTTGCTGTCTGCGACTTCTACATACACCGTATAATCGTATGGATTACTGTAATGAGCTTGGACTTTCTGATAGGTGGTTATACCGGTGCGTTCATTTTTCGCCAGCACCTTATCGCCCACTTTAATGCTGGAAATCTGTCGATAACCTTTATCAGTTTTGACTTCCATATCACCGTGGAATGAGCAAGTGCCTAAACCAGCGCTCGATCTGGTCTTAGGAATCGCAATTTCTTTACCTGATTTGGTGACTATTTTCGCCGTTGTCCCTACACCTGTTTTAACAATAGCACCAGCACCGGTTAATGCTGTCACCACATCAGTCATCATATTGCCAAACTCTTTTCCGGCATTAAAAGAACCTACAGCCCCCGCTTGTTCATAGTAAACCTGCATTTTATCGAGTTTAACTAAATACTCTTGTTTAGTCATATTAGCAATATAGGAGAGCGTATCTTCTCTTGCGATCAATTCTTTCATCGCCACAATAGTTTCTATTGGGCTTGAGAACATGGAGATCAATCCATCAACGCTCTCAGCGAGATTCTCAGGAACACCAGCAACGGCGCCTGATACAAAACTAACATCTTGCCCAATATCAACTAATCCCCAATATAATCGAACTTGGTCTTCACAGCGGGCATCACCATGGCAGGATTTTAATTCTTGTGAGCGTTTCTGCTCTTGCCAGTTCGAGAGGTAGTTATTCTCCACCGCCCGTTTGCCAATCTCAGCCCCAGCCACAAAACTGCCTGTGCTGTCGCCCACCAAACCGCCGCTTAAACCAGCTGCAATTTGGCTTAAATTCGCCACGTTTTGTTTTTGGCTGTCGCTTAAATTGGTTGGATTGTCCACGCCGTAAAGAGTTTGCATAATCAGTGGAGCTGCTGCTTCTGCCGTTAACACTTCATCATTTACATTCAGATAAATTCATTTCATATTCTAAAATGATACTTTTCTCTTCTTTTGTTAATCTAACTCCTCTTGATTTATTGCAGTAAGCAATATTTGATGATGGAACATATTTGAATTCTGTAGAATTCAAAAAATTTATCAAATCGCTCTCTTTAAAATCTTTATCAATGTCAATTTCAAAAGTAAAAGTCCCTCCAATCCTACCACTCAAAATTTTATATTCTGTATTTGATTTTTTGATGATCCTTACTAGTGCATTATAAAATCTAGTATTTTCTTCTCTAGACTTAATATTTTTTTGTAACGAACCACTAACTATAGAATATATGCCAAGTGATATGATTCCCCCAAAAACAATAAAAATATGTTTTTTTTTCATATCAATCTCCAATTTTTATTGTTTTTTCTTCAGAAATACTGCCTGAAGTGCCTTGTATATTACCTTTCAATCCCATACCAATACCAACTTCTATCGTTTTATACACTTTGTCTTTAGGGTTAGTAGATACCGTCTGACCATAACCTACACAGGCATAATAACATCCTGTGGCACTTACACTCGTACCTGAAATCACATTATTTGATAAACTATCACCTGTTATCCTTTCAGCACGTGTATTTTTGATATCTGTTTGCTCTAAATTTACAACCCAACCAAAGCTGGCTGCAGCACCTATACCCCTATTAGGAAGGACAAGAGGGGAGAAATTCCCACTCAAGAAAACATCCCCATTTCTTAAATTGATAATCCCTTTAACTCCGACAACATAAAGTTCTCCACCGATAGTTATATAATGAGGAGCATATTTATCAGTAACATCTACAACTTCTTCAATAGCCTTCTCTGTAACTTTTTTCTCTACTGCTTTCTTAACTTTTTCTCCTTCTGCTAAACCTTGCCAATCAGCTTGTGGATTATTGAGTATTGTCCCAAATAAATTATTCTCCACCGCCCGTTTACCAATCTCTGCCCCTACAATACCACTCGCCGTACTATCTCCCGTAAGACCTCCTGCCAGTCCTGCCGCAATTTGGCTCAAGTTCGCCACATTCTGTTTTTGGCTGTCTGTCAGGCTTTCAGGCTCGTCTGTCTTGTAAAGCACTTTCATAATTTCAGGGGCGGCTGCTTCTGCCGTTAATGCACCCAACGCTCCCGCTGCCACATTATTGCCTGTAACATGAGCTTCCACTGCACCTAATACCGCGTGAGCGATTAAGTTGGCTTCTTTATTGAGTGTACCATCTGCATTGGTGGTTTGTTCTTTTATGAGCTTATTCAGATACGGCGAAACTGCCCCCACCGCTGCACTTTCTACACTGCCTGTCGCCAAGCCTTGAAGTGCCGCTGTCGCTGCTCTGATACCCATTTGTAAGTTGCTACCCAAGCCATATTCCGCCTCTATTGCTTTCGCTTGAGCCTTTAATGCCATTGCTTTAACAGGGTTCTCTTGCTCAATTGCTTCCGCTTCTTGGCGTTTCTCATTCGCTTCTTTTAGGTGGCTCTCCACAAGATGATTGATTGCCGATTGCGATAGTTCGCCTATCACTTGTGCCATCTCTTGTCGCTCTTGAATGGCAGCTAAATCCGCTTTTTCGACCGCTTGATTGGCGTTTGTGGTGTCTCGGTTTAGGCTTTGGAGTGTCTCTTCCACTGTTTTGCCGGTGAGAGCTTTTTGTTTCTCGTTGTCGGTAATCGTGAGATTGATGTTATCGCTTATCGCTGCCTTGGTTTGGCTGCGTTCGCTTTCACTCATATTCCCCAATGCACTTAATGCAGCACCTACTGCCATTGTCGCCATTTGCCCCATATCCGTACTTGCTCCGGCACTTACACTGCTTACCTCAATATCACTGCGGTTTTCAATCGCTTCCGTCGTCAGCGTGCCAGTTGTCATTTGGTGATTCGCTTTATCACCTTGAGCATTAATTATTCCGGCTTTGAGATGGGTGTTTTCTTCCACGTTAATTTGAGAGCTTTCTTGAATGTTAAAGCCCGATTGTTGTGTGACCTGTGCATAGTCCACTTTCGCTTTGTTTTGGCTAAATTGGGCTGATGCACTGCCACCGCTTCCCCAAGCAAAGGAGGCACTTACTCCACCTTGAGTCTGTTTGCTGTCATATTTTTCCGTGTCTTGTACACTTTCAATATGCAGATTTTTGGTATCAAGTTCTAAATGGTTGATATTCGCCACCGCACCTTTGAGTGTGGTGGTCTCTTTGGTTTTGATGCTTAAGCTGTCGCTGTTGATT
Organism: Actinobacillus genomosp. 1; assembly: GCF_029774175.1. Lineage (NCBI taxonomy): Bacteria > Pseudomonadati > Pseudomonadota > Gammaproteobacteria > Pasteurellales > Pasteurellaceae > Actinobacillus > Actinobacillus genomosp. 1. The sequence continues at coordinate 916,278 of NZ_CP103834.1, forward strand.
TCGGTCTGGTTCTGAACATTAGAATCACTGTTGGAATGTCCTTTGCCGACATTCACTGCACCTTCCACACCAAAACCGGTGGAGCCTTGCGATTTACCTACAAACACACCCACACTCCAACTGCTGCTTTTGTTATCTGAGCGGTTGGTTTGGGTATCTGTTGTGCCAAGCAGATTGACATTATTGCCTTCAAGCTCGGTACGGGTGGCATTGATTTTTGAACCGGAAATGGTGTTATCGCCCCCTGTGGCTCGTACAATCACTTTACCCGCATCCAGCTCGCTGCCTTTGTGTGTGGTTTGTTGCGTGTGGCTGGTGGAAACAGATTTGCTTGAGCCAATACTGACTGAAATTTTTGCATCGCTATTGGCCAGTTTTTCTGCGGTGTCACCATTCGATTTCAGAGCATCGATAACTTTTTTCGCTTTCTGCACCGTATCATAGGCTTCATTCGCTGCTTTCACTTTCAGCAAGGCTCCTAAACGTTCATCTTTTACCTCATCTGAACGGTCTAAGGCTTGTTTCGCTGCCATCACGCCATCAGTTACCGCTGAACTAAACGCAATGGTTAAGCCCGATTGTTTCTGCTCGTGGCGCTCTTTTGAGGAAAGGGTATCTTCGCTGGCACCAATATAGGTTGATTTACCTTCCACCAAAATCTGTTTGCCCAACTCTTTAGAAGCAATGGCATCCACACCGGCAAGCTGTGCGTGATGACCGGCAGACACCGTGATATTGCCGCTTAAGCTGCCCAAGGTGCTACGGGCTTCACTGCCTTCCCAGCCTTCTGCTTCGTGCTCGTGTTTTGCCGATTGTTTGCCGAAGGTGATACCAATCCCACCGCCGGAAAATACCCCTGACTTGGATTTTTCTCGGATGCTTGTGGTTTTGAAGCGATTAACATCGTTTTGTATCGTCACATTATTGCCACCTGAAATCACCACATCATTATCGGCTATCGCTTGCAGGTTAGTCGCGGTGACATCGTGTTTGGCAGACAATAAAATATCGCTGGCACTGAGTTTCGTGCCGAGCTGAATCACTTGCTGGTCTGTATCTAATGAGGTTTTCGTTGAACGACCTAATGCACTGCCGCTTTTTATGCGGTGGTATTCGGCATAATCGGTTGAACGAGTTGCGCTGCCCAGTACAATATCATTCTCTGCAATCAATTCTAAACGGGCTTTGGCGTCGAAATCTGCTCCTTGGCTGTAAATGTCTTTTGCAGAGAGTGTGACATCTCCATTCCCTTTAATCCGTGAAATCACAACATCATTGACAGACTCATTGCGATAGTGATTTCCTCCGCCCATCTTTTCATTAAAACCAACCTGTAAAGCGGTCAGATTTAACTGATTTTTTGCAGATAGATAAGTACTGCCTTGTCCGTCATTGATGACATCAGCCCCTGATATATCAATGTTGTTCGCATTAATCTGTAATCTGCCGTCCTTACCTTTAACGTGGAGTAGACCTTTGCGGGCAATTGTCGTATCTGTACGTTCGTAGTCTACCTCTCTCACTTCTGTCGTATGGGTGGTACTACGGTGCGTAAAGTTACCGGCTACATTTAATAAAATGGCTCGGTCTGCTTCAATCGTACCGCCGATGTTTTCCACATCGCCGCTCAGGTTGCCCACAATCGCACCACCGGTTATTTTGCCTGTGTTGCGGATGCTTTCGCTGTCAAACTGTACCAACTCTCGGCCGGTAACGGTGCCGTTGTTGATAAACTCACCGCCTTTGTGGGTCACTTTATTACCGGAGAGTAGGGTACCATTGCCGGTAATATCGCCTTTTTTCGCCATGGCATATACTTTAGGTACAAGCACCGTTTCGACCTTACCGTTTGGTAGTCGAACAGACTGATTTTCGAACCATACAATATCGGTGGTCAGTTGAGCCACTTGATTTGGAGTGAGAGCAATACCCGGGCGTAAATTGAATTTTTGGGCGAAAGTTAGCCCCGCATCCATTAAGCTGCGGTATTGAGAGTCAAAGTCTGTGTAGTTACCCACGAATTGTCTACCGGTTAAGCGGTTAATCTGCTCACGGATTAAACGTTGCTCGTAAAAACCATCACCAATACGTTTTTGCATTTGGTTCGGTTCGTAACGGAGGGCATTAAACATATAATCAGAACTTAGCCAACGTTTTTGGTTAGTGAAATCCGGATCAGTTTCAATGAGCACCTGACTATTCGGGTTCGCATTGACTCGATATAAAACATTTTGTGGGATCGCAAGGTCTGGCTGAATACTACGGACTTCTGTTTCATTGCCCAATTCAATTCGAGATAATTGACGTACTGGGGTGAAGTTATTTGTCACCCCTTGTGAAGAGACCGTTTGCCCCTTACCTTGCCAATGTTCCAGTTGTGTTTTATCTGACGTATTGAGTCCGATAAATTGGGCATTATCATCGCCGTTTAAACTACCTAAATTTTGATCACCTTGTGCAGAAAACTGATTATCCTGTATGTTAAGCGAGCTTAAAGATAAATTGTGTGCAGTCCCTTCTTTATGGCTATCCGAGGTTAATTTCTTATCATCATAATTTACCTTTTCATCAACACGGAAAAGTTTCATATCAAATGGCGTTTCAATGATACGAGTATAAGGGCCGTGGTTTTCCCATTTTCGCTGGAAATATCGCTTAAACCCTCCACGCCATTTATCAAAGGTAAATACTTTGTCGCCGGTATCGGTAATACGGTGCAGACCTTCTTCATCAATATTGTGAATTTGATCTTTTAAAGCGATGTTTTGCCCTGCGATCACAATACTTTTATCATTAGTAAATGAGCGACTATCAAAATCAATATTACCCCCCGCTAGAATTTGACCAGCAACTGTTCTCGTGACTTTGCTTTCATCTACTCGATGATTATTGATATGTAATCGCCAAAAATCACGGTAATATTTATCTGCTAAATCACCGAGTCTATTACGATTATGCTTTTCTATTCCGGCATCCACTTTATTGATGCTGTCTGCATTGTCTCTTTCCCAATCTTCTAAAGGTTTGATGTGCTCTACATAATAGTCCCATTTAACTTTTTGAGCCAGATAACGTTCACTACCTAACAATATAAACGGTCTAGAAGGTCTTTTAAATGTACCATCTTCATCAAACCATTCACTTTCAACAAACCAAGGTTGCTCGGTTAAATCATCAAATGGAAATTTTGGTTGTGGAGTGGACGGGGGCGTTGCACCAAAATATGCCCAAATAGGACTGTCAGCCCCATATTGTCCTGCTGAGGTATAAGTACAACTTTCTTTTCCATTGATATAATCACAATTTACTTCATTACGAATCGCTAATGGCGTATCTGGGGTGATCACATCTCCTGCTTTTAAAACAGCAGGTTCGGCACCATCATTTTTATAAACTAATTGACCAGCTCGACTCCAGCCTGCCCAACGCAGTAATTTCATTGGAATATGTGGGTCATTTTCGTTAATACTGGATTTATCACCATTTAATTCATTAGTAAAATCAGTTTTTAAATTGCCACGTTCATTACGCCCCATAGGAACAATATAGGTTTCACTAACAGGGCGACTGTCTAATTTCGTTATATCTGTCGGTGCCATGCCAGTTTTAACATGTTCAACCTCAAAATGTGTATTGTTATTCTGAATTTGATTGATATTAAGCCCAATATTCCTTTCCGCTTCAATTACACTACTATTATTGCGTAAAGTTTCAGCCTGGCCTGCTGCTTGGTTATCCGAATTTAATGTACGACCAAATCGCATATCTCCAGCACTAAACAGAATAGCTCCAATTTGGTTATCTGCTAAATAATGCTCCGTATTATTTTCAATTTCCCTTGCTGCAATATCTAAATCACCGCGAGCAGCAACGACCGCAGATTTAATGTTTCCACTGTCATAATTTTTATCGCTGTTTTCAATGCGATCGGCTTGGAGGGCAATATGATCACCGTAAATTCGTCCTTCTCCGGTATTCACAATACTTCCACCAGCTTTAATGACGGTCTCAGCATTGTCCAATGGGCTAATGCTATTGATTAAGCCTTCATTGTGAACATCACCTTTGGCTGTTAGTTGGGTATTGGCACTACTTATACGACCACTAAGCTGGTTGGTAATGTGGTTAGCATTGAGCGTAACACTATCATCTGCATACAGTTGATGTTGGTTGACTAAGTTTCCTGCTGTGGTAATGGAAAGTGTATTATTGGCGTGAATAGCATTACCAGTAATGAAATCTTGCTGTTGTGTTAATTCAATATCCCGCCCTTCAATATGACCATCCGTAGTGATCTCATTTGCAGAAATCGATAATTTTCCAGCCGCTTGCAATTGACCCTGTTGGTTATCCAGTCTGAGATCTTTCCCTTCAATATGAACGGCATTATCACCAGTGATTCCACCTTGACGGTTATCAATCTGCTGGCTGATTTTTAATTCACTTTGTGCACGGCTATGTATTTTTCCCTGCTTATTATTCAGCATTTGAGCAGTCACAGTTAATGTTGTCGATAAAATACCTTGAGTCATCTTCTCGGCAGACGAAGTCGTGTGGCTATTATTGAGATGAGCCGTGCTAATGTTTAGGACATTTCCACTTTCAATCAACGAGCCGGTTTCATTGACTTTTTGGTTGTTAATCTCTGAGGTTGCATTTAAGATAAGAGAGTGTTGAGTTCGAATTTCGCCACCACGATTATCTAGTTCATTCGTTTGTAGGCGGATATCGCCCAATCCATGAATTTTGCCACCTTGTTGATTATCTATTTGTGATGTTGCTTGAATATTAGCCAAGTTTTTAGCATAGAGTGTACCTTGATGATTAGTCAGCGTATTACTTTTCAACATCAAATTATCTTGGCTGATCACTTTACCTTGTTGGTTATCCAATCCTTGTTGTAGATTGAGTGTAAGTGTATCTTGTTTGTTATAAACTACACCCTGTTGATTATTCAGATCTTTGGTATGAATAGTTGATGATTGTGCAGCGGTAATATAGCCTTGGGTATTGTCTATTGCTTCTGTTGAGGTAAGGGCTACAGTGCCATCAATAGCACGAATTTGCCCTTCACGGTTATTGACGGAAGTTGCAGTGACATCAAGTTGTTTATCCGTTTTCAGTTGACCAAATTGGTTGTTAATGTTACCGCTAACTTGAATATCGAGTAAATCGCTACCTTGTATCACACCGGCTTGATTTTCTATCGCAGCCGAGGTGATCTGTGTTTGCAACCCGCTCACTCTACCATTGTTGTTATGAAGAGATTGGTTAATTGAGAGAACTTGATTAGCAATCGAAGAAATTGTGCCTGTTTCATTCTCGATGGTTTTGGCATTGATGGTTTGATTTTGTTGGCTTAATACATAGCCTTGTTGATTCAAAAATTGCTGGGTAGTTACCACCAACTGCCCAAGAGAAACAATCCCCAGTTGTTGAGATTCTTCGGCATCGTTCTTCTGAGTTTGTTGATTATTAAGATTACCTTGGTGGGTATTAATTAGCATGCCTTGACGGCTTTGAACTAAACCACGTAAGTTATTCAACTCACCACTATTAAGAGTCAGCGTTGAGCCTGCACTGATTTTCCCTTGCTCATTAGTGACTGCCTGAGTTTGTGCATTGATATCAAGATGCCCTTCTTCGGCAATGATGACCCCATTGCGATTATTCAGCTCATGGCTATGAATAGTTGCACTATTGTGTGCAACTATCTCACTTTGTTGATTATCTACTTGGCCGGATACGATCATCGTGAGATTTTTAGCTTGCAGTAGGCTTTGCTGTGTCGAGCGAATATTGCCATTAGCATTCAAATTTAGAGCTTCTGATGCAATAATTTTTCCCTGCTGTTGTTCAAGCTCAGTGAATTTCGCATCAATAGCGTGAGCCGAAATCGTGCCATTATCATTATCAATACTTGATGTATTTAACTGTAAATCTGCTCCAGAGGTAATCACTCCTTTGTCATTTTGTAAGTTATTATGGTTGGTATTAAGTAAAGCTGTGTGCTGTGCTTGCACTAAACCTTGTTGGTTATTGAAGGCACCACTATTGATATTCAACACCTCACCTGAGACTATTTTACCTCGCTCATTATTGATTTGTTGTGCTTGGCTATTCATAGTCAAATTCCCTTTTTCGGTAAGGAGTAGGCCATCCTGGTTATTTATGGCTTTGCTATGAATAGTCAGATGTTCTGTTGCCGAGATTTCACTTTCGGTATTTGTGAGGGTATTTTTGACATTAAATGTTGCTTTATCGGCGGCAATTACACTATTTTCTGTGGACTGTAATATTCCAGTACTAATTTCTAATACACTTGCACCTATTTTTCCAGCACGTTGTGTTATGGAGTCAGATGCTGAAAGTGTCAAGCTTTTACCGCCGTAGATGGTCCCATTACTGTTTTCCACTTGCTCGGCATTGAGCGAAAGTTGCTCTGTACTTTGTAATGCCCCCAAACGGTTAATCAATGAGCCCACTGATATCTCAGATGATTGTGCAGAAATAGTCCCTTGTTGATTTTCAAGGTGACGAGTATTGAGATTAAGTTGCACATGTGAAGTAATGTTGCCTTGTGTATTATTGATCGCTTGTTGAGTATCAATACTTGTATTCCCTGTGATACTTTGAATTGCACCAAGAAGGTTATTTAATCTTTGACTTCGAATGGTTAACTCACCAAGAGTATTTAAACGGCTCTGCTGATTACTAAATGTATCAGCAATTTGAATGTTTGCAGTACCTGCCGCAATTAAACTGTTTTGCTCGCTGTTTAAACGTGTTGCATTGATAGAGAGAGTATCGGCACCTAGTTGTCCCGCAATTTGGTTAATATCCGTTGCTGTGATATTTGCTTTACTTTGAGCAGAAATGATCCCGCCATTATTTTGTATAATAGGCGTAGTTATCTCTAATGTATTCAGAGATTTTATTAAGCCTTTGTGATTATTCAGTTCAGTGGCTAGAAGTATTTGACCACTGCGACTGGCCAAATAGCCGTGCTGGTTCTCTAATTTACCTGTATTTAAGTCTAATTTGCCGAGAGTCACAATACCAGTTTCATTAGATAGCGTATTATGATTAATCAGTGCTTGGCCGTGAGTATTGATGCGAATATCATCTTCACTTTGAATTGCTCCTTGCGAATTATCCAATTCACCACTATTAATTGTTAGTGTTGCAGTAGAACGAATTTTACCCTGTGAAGAATCTACTTTTCCAAGCCCTGCCTCAATGACTAATTTACGTCCAGAAATTAACTGACCTTGTCGATTATCCACTCCCTGGGAATGAATAGTTAAATCACCTTGTGTTTTAAAGGTACCGCCTTGGTTTTTGAGTAGATCATTGACAGAGAGTTTCAGCTCATCCGTGCCCGTCTGTTCCCAAACTGCATTTTGTGTATTGAGCGAACCTTGATGAGAAGTGATTTTTTCTGCTTTAAGGTAGCTTTGTTGCGTTTGGAGTTCGGTTGGTGTACTTAATGATAGGGTTTTATCTGCAATCAACGTTGCATTATTCGCTTGAATGTGACCTTGATGAGCTGTCGCATTCACAGAGTAAGCTGAGGTATGGCTATTATCAAGATCGATTTCTGAACCTTGAACATTGATCTTACCTGAAGCAATATTTTTTCCCTGTAAGGCTGCTTTTGTCGCGGCCGAAACCGTAATATCTTTTCCTTGAGCAGAATGGGGTTCAAGAGAACGCACCTCACCTTGTGCGGTATCTTTGACTTCTACACCGGCTGCAATGAGTGATTGGGTTGAAGCTCTCACTTTAGGTGCTTGATAGGTAATGCTACCTTTAGCGACAGATTCTCCATTCTGGGTAATTTGGGAGGATGCAGTTTTATGGATATGACCATGACGAGCAACAATCGAGCCGTCTTGCTTAATATCAGCGGTACTGTTCAGTTTGATATCGCCTTGTTTATTTTCAATCTTGCCTTTGTTTTCAATCCCGTTACTTGCAGTTAAAGTCACTGGTTTAGCTGCATTAAGTGTACCGGTATTGACAATTCGACCTTGGCTATCAATTTGTAGGGTTTCAGCACTTGCGCCAATATGTCCAGCATTACGAACGCCCACTCCATTTTCCGTGCCGATGAGGTGAATTTTGCCGGAGTACATTCCTCCCAACTCCCCCACATCGATTGCCACTTGGGGTTTAACTTCCCCTGCAAGCGGTTGGTTTGTGTGGATAATTTGCAAATTTTTGTCTGTTTCCGACCGCTTGACAGTGTTTTTACCTGTGATGACTTTAGTCTCTTTCTTCGACCAAATTCCAGCATTCACTTCGGTTTCTCGAGCGATGATTTCGGTGTAATCCACACGGCTATTGTCCAAGCCTTTACCACTGACTTTTACCTTGCCGGCTTCAACCTTGAAATTATCGACTTGACCGTTTTTGATTTCAGGCTTACCTGTTGTAAAAGTCGCTCTACCGGAATTAATAATCCCACAACCTTCACAATGCAATCCGCTTGGGTTGGCAATAATCACATCGGCTTTTTTACCTGCAACTTCCACATAACCTTTCATCACCGAAGGCTTGTTAGAATTAACTTCGTTTAAAATGACTTTCGCTTCACCTCGGGCAAGATAGGGGTTGCCTTGCACCATACCTGCTTGCTGGGTTTGCGTATTGGTACGGCTGTTATTTAAAATCGCTCCTTTTTCGGCGACATCAAATTGGCTGTATTTGTTGTGAGAAAGCCCTTTATCGTTAGGGGTTTGAATATTGACTTGAGGCAATCCATTCGCTGTCTGTAGTACAATCGGTTGCTGATTTTTCGGGGCAGATTTATCCGCTTGAATAATTAAGGTTTCAGCAAGTGCACTATCTGAAAAGGCAACAAAACCCAAGGCACAAAATAGGCTAAAGGTTAAGGGTTTTAATTGTGCCACTACATGAGAAATACTAAAATCATTTCTTTCAGTTGATTTACCTTCCGATTTTGCTAGTTCAGAGACGACAACTAAACGCTGTAAAGTTTTACTGAAAATGACACGAAAACATTGTTTGTTCATACTTAATCCTTAAATTTGCCAAATTTGGCTTACCCGAAAAATGAATTAAAAACTGTAGCCGATATTGAAACCGGCAACACCATCGGACGTTCTAAAACCTTCCGGTTTACGCATCGGTCTGCCCATAAATACATCGTAGCTAAACCCTTTTACACCACCTCGTAACCCGATTGCCGTTCCCATTAGATGATGCCCCAGTTGATTTTCCGTAGACCATCCGGATACTCGGCCACCGTCCACTGCCCAATAAAAAGCGTGGTTTGGGCTAAATTGCCAACTTAGCTCGTTTCGCCAGTTCCAGCCACGTTCACCTGAAAGGGAAAGCTCGCCGTCAAAACCTCGCACGGTATAACGCCCACCAATCGAAAAACGGTCTTGGGCAATCAGTGGCGTTTTATTCCATTGGGCATTCAAACTACTTTGCCATTGCCAAGATTGACTTCCCCATTGAAATGGTTTTGTTAAACTCAGACTTGCCGTAATAATTTTAGGACGAGAGGTACCTTCGCCAAATAGCTCTTCCGGTGCAGATAACGCACCACGAGCCGCGGTTCCCCGTTTGAAATTTGCCGAAAGTTCCAGCGTGGCTGTCGGGAAATATTCTTTATGATTAAATCCAGCTTCCCAACCGGCCATTCGGCGTTTTTGCACCTCAATTTCCGCACCGTCAATATAGTTTTGCGATTGGCGAGACCAGAGAGAGCCTGAAACAGCCGTTTTACGTTTCGCATCTCGATAGAGTAGATAAGAAAGCGTGAGTTTGTCCGTATCACTTTCGCCGGCGTAGATATAACTATTATCAAATGCCCCAAAGACTTCTTGATGATATCGGCTTTGATTATGGGAAAAGGCTAAATTCCAGTAACCGAGCGGCACGGAATAATAGAGCGTGAAATTTTTACTGGCTCGGCGACCACGGTCATCGCCTTTTTGTTTAATTGAGTGTGTGAAAGAGGTATAGAAAAGATCGTTTGCGGAGAAAATATTATCGATGGAGAGTGTGCCGCTGGCTTGCCATTTTCCTGTTGAAGTCGAACCTGCATCATCCAGTCCTAAGTTTAGACGAAATGGAAAAGCTTGGTTATAACTGATTTTTAAATCACTGTCGCCCACTTCCGCTTTATCACTTTCACTCGGCAAAATTTCAATATTTGCCTCGACGGTTGGCGCACGTTTTAAATTTTCAAGGGATTGCTCAATATCTCGGATGTTGAGTAAGTCACCCGAATCAAAGGTTAAAGCCGTAAGAGCATGTAAGCGCGTAAAACGAGGTACATTGCCACTGTCTGCCACAATCGTATTACGCACTTTACCCGGAATGACGGTTAAAACTAATTTTCCACCTCTCAAATCTTGCTCTTCAGTCACCACTCGAGTTGTCACATAACCACGGCTTATAATTTCATTTTGAATTTGCTTCATCAAAACACCTAACCCCTCGCCACCAAAACAGTGCGGTAGAGTAAACTTTAATGTTTGAGCTGCGTTATCAAAAGCCCACTGGAATTGACTTTGTGGGGTGGAAGAACCGTAATCAGTTAGCGTGATTTGGTGGATTGGATAGCAGGGAGATTCAGTATGAGAGAGTAAAAGTGATTCAGAGGAAGATGTATCGAGACGAATATCGGGGTGATTCTGTAATTGTTCGGCTTGTGCCTGTTGATGCTGTTGCTGGCGTTGTTGTTGGGTGGCGTCGATGCCGCTTAATCTATTATCAAGCGTATTAGCGAAAGCGGTGGTTGCTAACGCTGAAGAAATGAAGCTTAAAATGAAGGTTTGATGGTATCTCATAAGGTCAATAGAAGCTGTTATTCAGTTTGAAAGAGTGTATAAAATTCTTCACATTTTTGCAAATTTAAGTATAAAATATCAACAAATAAAAGTGTCAAAATAGAGTGTAAAAAACTATGAAAATTGCTGTTTATATTTACAAATTTATTTTTCAAATTTAAATGTTTTTAATAAATGATTGATTTAAAAGATGCTTTTTATTTACATTTTATAGACATATGTAAACAACCATTCTAAATTCTACATGTATAAAAAATGCCGCCTGAACATTGCTCTCAGACGGCATTTTTTAATCCCAATGAAATACCACTTTCAAACCTGTTGCATCTGCAAAATTTTGAATGGCTTTACGTAGTCCTTTTGCTGATAAATTTATATACAGATAAATCCCCTCTTCAAGTTGAGTTGTATATTTCATCCCATTTGGTCTAAGACTTGGTTCACTCCCAATGCAATAGGAAGCTGTTGGCTTTCCATTTAAACAAAACTCTTCCACTAAAGAACGATATTTCGGCTGTTTTAGTAAAAATAAAAAGAAATTTTTCTGATTATCTCGGTAACTTTTGCCTGAAATTTTATGTTTATTCAGTTCAATATAGATCTGAGCAGTTTGGTTTTCTTCTTCCTCACTCGCATAACTTTCAAATATATTAATATGAGCAACTTCATCTAATATTTCTTGAGCAATATTCCAAACATTATCTGCCTTGATCTTACTTGTTTTTTCAATAAAAGAGGTATTACCCGAAGTGGCATTATCTAACGTTAAATCGGTTTTCTGAAAAGCTTCAATCAATTTCTTCTCAAGATAATCAGTTTGTGATTTATCTAAATGCCCGTCTTCTCGTCCAAAGAAAATAATCTTACTCCACCACTCTTTATTATCATTATGAGTGATTAGGCGATCATAAATTTTTCCGCTAGCTTGTCCAACATAACGCTGATTCTCACCTAATAAGATATAAATCCCTGCTCTATTCGCTTCTTCTAAATGCTTCAATACTTTTAAATCTTCACGATCCGCAATCGCTAAAAATACCGGCTCTTTTGTATAAACCGTGATGTTGTCTTTCGCTCTATCGCTAATAATAACGGTATGGGTAACCATAAATTTTCCTTTTATCCTATAAAGTTTATAGCTCTTATTTTAGCCTAACTATTCCAAGAAAAACTCGCATAGGCTAAAAATTTGTGTCTAACAGCTTAGCAAGCGGTCAATTAAAACCTGAAATTGACAAAGTTTTTGCGTTTGGTGAAATGGCTGAAGCCAACTGTTATATGGAAAGTAATCAGCAAATTGGGAAAATTTTGGTGAGGTTGTAAGAAGAAATGCCGTCTGGAAGTTTCAGACGGCATTTAAATTTAATCTTTTTCTAACTGCTCCTTAATATGTGAACAAGAAGAACATATTTCATCTAATTCATCTGTAGTATCCCCACAAATATAGCAAGTATGCTTTGCTTCATGACCACAAATCAAACAAACTCCCTCCTCATATAGGTACGCTCCACCACATTCAGGACAATCCCATATAGGAATATTATCTCCATCTTTATAAGCATAATATATACGTGTTGAGAAATGTTCATCTATTGCTTTTTCTACTAGTTCCTCATAAGAAAATTCCATTTTACAAGATAAACATCTATAGCTACTTTCATTTGCATTTCCATCTTTTTCCAATGGAACTATGAATTCAGAACCACAACAATGACATCTATAATTTTCTAATGCTAAAAATACTTCATCAGAAAAATAATCTAAGGCTTTTAATTTATCAAGTTGGTCTTTTCTGCTACGAGAATAAACATCATATTGTTGAAGTAATGTATTCCAAGCATCATCTCCTAACAGGTAAGCAGGATCTAATTCTAAATGATCTCTTATAAAATCATTCAATAAAGGAAATGTAGATGATATTAAATCACTTATGACCTGTGGTTCAACGGAAGAATAATAATGTTCTAGATTATTACGTTCCATATTTAACTTATCAAAATCAGACCAATTAACACTAATATCTAGATCTTTAAATCTATCCTTTATATCTTGGACATCTACCGTTTTTTTACCACTCCCAATCCAAGCCAATTCACCATCAATAATTTTAGGTTTTATTTGTTTTTTTATAAGTATTTCATTAGATTCATCAGGACTTAATTGTAATAATTTATACTTAAATAATAGTAGAATACCTGCATAAAAATTTCTAACTGATGAAATAATTCTACGACTGTCATTAGTTGACAATTTAAAATCTTCTAATCCTAGTTGAATTGAATCAATTGCATTTTTCAAAATTGGCATATTTTATCTCTTATATAATACTAAACCATACAACGGCACATTCCCCATCCAATCCTGCTCCCGATAATCCGCCATTGAAAACCTAACCGCTTGTTCGGGTTGGAACTGTTCCACATACACTTTTAAACTTTTCGCTTTTAAATTTTCTTCAGCTTTGACTTCAATCGGGATTATGGCTTGTTTGCGTTGTACGACAAAATCAACTTCTGCTGTGCCTTTTTCGGTTGCCCAGTAGAACACAGGATTTTCTTGGGTAGCAATAAGCTGTTGTAGCACATATTGCTCGGTTAAAGCGCCTTTAAATTCGGTAAAAATACGGCTACCTTCAAGCAGAACGCTGACATCTAAATGGCTTTGAGCAGCAAGCAATCCTACGTCCAATACATAAAGTTTAAATGCTCCGTCTTGATAGGCGGAAAGCGGTAAATATGGCTTTTTAACACGTGGCACAGAATGCACTAAACCACTATCTTTCAGCCATTGCAAGGCGATTTCGTAATCTTTACTTCTTGCTCCTTTTTGCAGGTGCGAGTAGATAAACTTTTTGTTTTCTTTGGCAAGTTGTTCAGGAATTGAAGCCCAAATTGACCGCACTTTTTGCACTGTCTGCCCATCTTTAATATATTTAGAAAAATCCTGTTCATACGCCATCAATAAATTGCGTTGCACTTGGCGGACTTCATCAAAGTTTTGCGTTTCAACAAAGACTTTCACGGCTTCAGGCATTCCACCCACAAAATAATATTGGCACAGCAAATCAATATAGCTCGTTTTCATCGCAGAAATAAGCGACCAATCTTTGAGTTCCAATAGTTGTACTAAATCTTGCTTACCAAGTGCGGTCAAAAACTCATGAAAATCCATCGGGTAAAGCGGTAGAAAATCCACCTTGCCCACAGGAAAAGAAATCTGATGATGCAATGACACACCAAGTAACGATCCTGCCGCCACAATATAAAATTGCGGTGCATTTTCATAAAAATATTTGAGTGATGACAACGCTTGCGGAACTTCCTGTACCTCATCAAAAATAATCAGTGTATTTTCAGCTTGAATATCTACACCACTTTCAATTTTTAAACCAAGAATCAAGCGGTTAATATCATAATCTCCCGAAAATAGCGTTTTCATTCGTGGATTATTATCGAAGTTAATGTACGCCACCTTTTCAAAAGATTGCTCACCAAAACGCTTCATCGCCCACGTTTTACCCACTTGTCTTGCGCCTTGAATAATCAAAGGCTTGCGAGTAGGCTTCTGTTTCCATTTTTCTAAGGATTGAATAATTTTTCTTTGCATAATTTGCTCATTTTCTATTCTTTGGAAACTATTTTAAGGGCAATTCAACATTTTTTCAAAGGAAAATTCTTAACAAGAATACATTTTTTCCAATGAAAAAATGTTAATTACACACACTTTTTCAAATGAAAAATTAAAAATCTAATGAGCTAAATAAATAAGAAATTTACGTTTGCCATTTACTTTTAAAAGATCAAGTACATATTAAGAAGAAAGGAGAATATCTCTTCCTATGGATTCTGGAACAATCCTTCTGCGGTCTTTCTCCCGTAAACGCGAAATGGTTAATCTTTACAGCATTTCTCTCTTTCTATTAAAAACCTCTCACAAAACCCTAAAAAGGTTTTCATGATTGCTGAGGGGTGGCGGTGGGCGGGATAGATGGCGTGGATAGGATAGGTTGATGTCGGATAGTCGGACATCAGTTCGACTAAGCCGAATTTCTCGGTGAGTTCTTGTGCCATATAGTCCGGTAATTGGCAGATAGCATGCGCACTTTTGGCTTGGTGGGCGATAGCATACACATCATTAGAGGTAAAAATCGGTTCAATTTTGACCGCTTGTTCGCCTAGTTGTAATGTTGCACTTTTCTGTCCTGCTCTTGCCCAACAGGCAAATGGTAGTGCAGTCAAATCTTGCGGTGTTTTCGGCGTGCCGTATCGAGCAAGAAAATCAGGGTGAGCCACCAGCACAGCGTTTAAATCCATCATTTTGCGAGCAATAACATTTTCCGTATGCAAATCACCCATTCGAAACGCAATATCAATACCATCTTCTACCAAATCCAATACGCGATCGGTCGCCTGACAATGCACTTTCACCTGCGGATATTCCGCCTGAAATTCAGCAATTGCCGCCCAAATCGGCTCACAGGCGGAAACAGTGGAAATACGCAGATAACCACTCAACTCCTGCTGTTCACCAATAAAATCCTGTGTCGCTTGTGTTAAATTGTCTAAGCTCAAATAAACCTTTTCATACAGTTGCAAACCAAGTGCGGTCGGTTTCACCCCTGTTTTATAGCGGTCGAAAAGTTGGGTGGAAAGCGATTTTTCAAATTCCGCAATACGGCGACTAACCGTCGCAACCGGGATTGCAAGTTGTTCCGCCGCTTTAGAAAAACTCTCTGCTTGATAAACTGCCACAAACAGTCTTAGATTATTTAAATCCATTTTATCTTCTCATTTTTGAAAAAATTATTCTTATTTTAGATACTTCTCAATCAATTTTGCAAGATTATAATAAGTATATCTTTAACCAAATGATCAACTTCAGCCCCAAAGGGGCTGAACTATGCGTAACCTAGTACGGCTTGCCGTGCTAGGCATAAAAAAGGATAAAAAAATGACCGCTTGTAACCATATTACTGAAATTTTAGGTATCAAATTTCCACTTGTGCAAGGCCCGATGGCGTGGATGACTGATGCAAAATTTGTTGCTGCTGTAAGCAATGCCGGAGGTTTGGGGATTTTAGGCCCGAATGCCGGCTTGCAGAAAGCGCCGAAAACGATGGAAGATTTGCTCCGTACTTTCCGTGAAGAAATCCGTAAAACCAAAGCATTAACCGATAAGCCATTCGGTGCACCGATGATTTTATCCTACGACTTCAGTACGATTGATTTGTTAGTGGATTTATTAATTGAAGAACACGTACCGGTTGCATTAATCAACGGTATTGATGGCTATGATTACAAGCCGATGATGAAAAAATTTAAAGCGGCAGGTATGAAAACAATCTTCCGTCCGCATACGCCGACAGTAGAAAACGCACGCTATGCGGAAGAAATCGGGGCGGATATTTTCGTTGCAACCGGTTTTGATGAAGGTGGCACTGTACCGAACCAAGTGATCGGAACATTCTCTATCGTGCCTCAAATGGTTGATGCGGTCAGTATTCCAGTAATGGCAGCAGGCGGTATTGCTGATGTACGAGGCGTACGAGCAAGTTTTGCACTCGGTGCGGAAGGCGTATTTGTCGGTTCCGTATTGTTAGCAACTGAGGAAAATCGTATGCATGAAAGCGTTAAGCAACTCGTTGTCGATAGCACGGCTCAAGATTTATTGTTATTCCGCACCCAACCGGCGTATTACCGCTCGCTACCCACTCAGTTAGCACATAAATTGGTGGAAATGGATGAAAACGGTGCAACGCGAGATGAGCTTGCCAAAGCACAAACCGGTGGCTATGGAATGCGTCAAGGTATGTTACTTGGCGATTTTGAGAAAGGCTATATTTCGGTAGGTAACGGCATTACTTATATAAAATCGATTCGCTCTGTCAAGGATGTAGTGGAAGATTTAATGCAGGATTTTGTGTAAATAAATCTTTCTCCGATAACAAAAAAACCTAGCGACAATGCTAGGTTTTTATTCGTTTTCTTAGAGAGATATTTAGTATAAGGAATCATTAATCATAAACATCATTCCTACGCTTTTTTACTTATTTCAGTTTCAATAAAGACTCTACATTCAGCAAGATCAATTCATTATCATCTGCTTTATTAGGTTCACGACTGCTGGAATAAGGGAAATTATTATCGTTGCCTACGATAATATGTTGATCATCAACAATATCTACATCTTCAATCGTAAAGAACGGGAATTTAAATACACCTTCACTCAGTGGCTTAAGTGCAATTTTATTCGGATCTTGGATATTTAATAAATCTACATAACCTAATTTCTCTACATTATTACCAATGCTTGATTGATCAAATTTAATTAAATAAACACGTTTAAATTTCGGTAACTTGGTAAAACAATTTTCGGTCTCTTTACTGTCTGTTTTACAGGCATATTCACTCACACCCTCACCGTTATCGCGTTCAATCACTAATGCTCGATTAGCATCAATCATATTAAAATCACCGATAGCATGACTGTTATCTTCCAACGGATATTTCCAAAAATTTCCCGTCCATTGCTGTTTTGCCACATCAAATTCTAGAATACGTAAATAATTTTTACCTTGATCATTTTCATACGTATTTTGTGTTGCATCCCATAAACTGCCCTCCAGTAGCGGATATAATTTGGTTCCGTCCACCGAAGCCGCCATCCCTTCAAAACCTTTAGAGCGTTTAACCTCGAATTCCATTTTGTCCGTAGGAGAAGCCGGAGTTTTAACAGCAGGATTATCCGGAGAGCGAACAACTTTACCGTTAATTTCCGTAGCAAATACGTTTAACACTTTACCCTGTAAATCCGCCTGAATCAGCATAGGTCCGAATTCATCACCGATCCAAATATGATCATGAATAATTTGAAAACTTTCCGGGTCAAAATCCGAGCCGGTTAAATAACGTTTATCCGTATTTTCATTAACGATATGGAACGGCACTTTTTTGTCCGGATCATGTAGAAATACCGTATTTAGCGGTTCAAATTTACCGTTTTTAAAATCTATATTGTAATGAGAAAGATACAACATAAAATCCGGAGAATTGGCTTTATTACCTGCGCCGTTATCGGTTAGAATCCAATAACCGCCGTCTTGAATTCGTTGAATGCCCGAATGTCCTTGTAGCGGTTGTCCTTCTAAAGGTAAAAATGCGCCTGTCGGTCGATTGGCGGATTTTCCCTCAATACTGTTCATCTTTTCTATACGTTTACCTGTGGTAAATTTTCCGGCTTGCTTTAAAACTTGAGGTGCATCATCGGGGGCGGTAACGGTAGATTGCGCCGGTAAGACTGCATGTCCGGCTAACAATGCGGGATGATTTTCAGCGGTTGCCCATACATTCGCACTTAATCCGAACCATAGCGTAATAATAGGCATTGCTAATTTAAAAGACTTCTCTCTCATGACTCCACTCCTATTGTATAAATAGCTATATTTTTATTTTCTCTCCCTACTTCCACTACCGTTACAATAATCTCAATAAGTAGAACTATATTTCTATACTACCGATTCACAACAATGATGGGAGATACAATAAATAATTGCCGAATAATGCCTGTTAGTAGCTTTTATTCGGCAATACCAAATATAGAAAATATTTGTGGCAGATTAATGACAAGTAAAAATAAATTTTAAGAGAACTCATTTTCTAATGATTTTGCTTCATAAAAAATAAAGTGATAAAAAAACCGGTTTTTAAACCGGTTTAATTTTTATCTTTTTTTACCAAGATATTTTATTTCTTCACTTAACGCAAACGGCATTTTTCGTGGTCCTCGTACGGCGGTAACACCAAATTCTCGGAGTTTTTCTCGTGGAAGATCTTTTTTATCAAATTCCTTTAGACATTTAATTCTCATTACTCGATCAACACGAATCTCGGTTTGTTTTGATTGGTAAGGAATATTTACTTCCAATGCTTCACATTGATAACGAATTGCAGCGGTCGGTTCTGTAACGTAAAGGTAAACCAGATCACCTACCGCAATATTATTGCTTTGTTTCCAGAGAATTTCTTTACCTTCTTGTAGCTCGCTTTCGACATCATAATACTTAGGATTGGCGGGAACAATCCATTCGGTACGGCTAATTAGCCCCAATTTTTGCTTACGTAGGCAAGTGGCCGTTAAATCGAAACTTTGGTTAAGTAAAAACACAATGGTTTCTTTATCGACACTACCGTCCAACAAAATACTTAACCAATGAGTTTTATTCATATGGTAGGCAGGTAAAAAGCCTTTTTGCGGTAAAAACAAGCTGATCATTTCGGGAGAACATTTTACATTCATTACCGTAACCTTTCCGCTTCCCGACAGTCCTAGCGTGACATAAGGAATTTGCATAATAGCCGCATACCATTTGCGATTATCCGCTTGCCTTAAAATGGCATAGTCGGGATAAGACTTCCATAGATATTCTGGTTCCGTACCGTATTGTTGCAATACATACAATAAAATATCTTCTCGAAGATCAATCGTTTGATTTTTCACTTTTCTCCTCCCGCTATGTAAGCCGTAAGCGGTCTATTTTCCCGAAAAGTTTGCAACAAATCGTAAAAATATGACCGCTTGGCAAAATTATTCGACCTTATCCGCCACCATTACCGGTTCAAAATCCGCACGTTTCAGGAAGTTTTTCTCTCTAAAATTAATCGGATAATGGCAAGCAAATTCATGCTGTTTGAATTTTCGTAAAGGCGGCTTTTGTACGCATTTTTTCTGCGCGAACGGGCAACGAGGACCTAATCGGCAACCTATCGGCATATCTTGTAACATCGGTACCGAACCTTTGAGCGTATTTAAACGGCTTTTAAAAGCCAACGGCTGCGAAAAGTCCGGAATACTGTTCAGTAATACCGAAGTATAAGGGTGAAACGGTTCTTCCATAATGGTTTCTTTGCCGGCAATTTCCACCGTTTGTCCGCAATAAAGTACATTAAATGAGTCCACCCATTTATGGACGCTACGAATATCATTTGCCACCAGCAAAATTGAAGTGCCTAGGTTTTTATTCATACTGGATAGCAAACGATAAATTTGTAGTTGCGTGGTCGCTTCAAGCGTATGTGTCGGTTCGTCCGCAACTAATAAACGAGGCTGATTCGCCACCGCCATAGCAATAATTACTTTTTGCGCTTCGCCTTCGGTAATATCGAAAGGATAACTTTGCATCATTGCTTTATGATCTCGAATCCCGACTCGGTGTAATAATTCAATCGCTTTCTTTTTCTTCCAGCCGAACCATTGCCACCATTTACCTTTAAAGTTAATCGTCTGCATAAGCTGGCTACCGATTGTCTTACTCGGATCTAAGCTGGAGAGCGGATTTTGGAAAATCATAGAAATATGTTCGCTAACCAATTTACGTCTTTCCGTCGGAGTCAGTTTTAACAATTCAATATCATTAAAACGGAAACGGTCGGCCGTCACGATCCATTCATCTTTCATTACGCCGCAGATCACCTTTGCGATTAAACTTTTTCCGGAGCCTGACTCTCCGACCAACCCGCAAATTTCTCCCTCATCGAGCGTGAGATTAACATTATCGACCATTTTGACTCTACCGTTCGGCGTGTCAATTTCAATACTTAAATGGCGAATATCTAATAGAGCCATACTTTATTCCATGTTAATAACGGTATTTTTCTAATACGCGACTAATGCTATTACCTAACATACTAATAATCAGAATCACAAAAATAGTTGCCATACCCGGTAAAATAACTGTCCACGGTGCAATATAAATCAATTCCACCGAATCTTTAATCATCGTACCCCATTCCGGAGTCGGGCTTTTCGCGCCTAATTCAATAAAACTCAGCGCATTGATATCCAATACGGCAATCACAAAAATATGTGAGATTTCTTTTACGGCGACCGGTGTCACATTTGGCAATACAACCTCTTTAATTAAATCCCAACGCGAAGCACCGTCTAAACGCAATGTAATAACATATTCTCGCTTTAATTCTTGCCGTACCGCTTGATAAATTTTATGGATAAAATGCGGTAGCATCGCTAAAAAAATCGCCAACATCGCATTGATCAAACTGGCTTCCATTAAGGTAGCGATAACAATTGCAATAATCAGAATCGGAATAAATAGGAAGGTATCAAATAAATGCCCTAAGAAAGAAAAAGATTTCCGACTGGTTCCGACAAAAATACCTATCACACTCCCTATCACGGCAACTGCAGCACTAATAATAAGTGCCGAACCGACCGTATAATAAAAACCGTAAAGGATACGACTAAAAATATCTCGCCCCAAATCATCCGTACCAAAGAAAAAGCCAATCTGCCCTCTATCGTCCCAAGACGGCGGCATAAGTTCCTTTCCGATAAATTGCATATCCGCTTGATAAGGTGCAATTAAATAGCCGAAAAAAACTAAGAAAAGTAGAAAGGCAAATAGATATAAACTTGCCAATGCGACTTTATCTTGACGTAGCTGGAGAAAAAATTGTTTAACGTAATCCGATTCTCTGAACTGTTCCGGTTCTTCTTTATTTAACATACCAATCCTTTTTCTGATACGGATCCAACAAGGTCGTAAGAATACTTACCAAAACATCAATACTTAAGATAAACAGACCGATTGCTACAACACCTGCCGAAATCGCATTATAGTCTTGTACGGATAGCGCATTAATTAGCCACAAGCCGATACCGCCCCAGCTAAATATATTTTCAACCAACATCGAGAATGCAAAAATCAAGGTTAAATTGTGTGCAATCATAGGAATTAACGCCGGTAAAGTATTGGGTAGAATATGTTGCATCCATACTTTATAAGGCGTCCAACCTCTTGTCTGTGCCACCCTAATATAATTTTGTTTCATCACATATTCGGCTCGTTGATGAGTAAACCGAATAACTTCCAGTGTTGCCGGCACGGCTAAAATTAAGGTAGGTAAAGTCAAGTGATGTAACATACTCTGCATCATTTTTAATTTATGAGGAGAGTCGGCTAAGAAAATATCTAATAATCGAAACCCCGTTAAAGACGGTATTTCATAAATCGGGTGCAACTCGCCGACAGCGGAAATCGCCCATTGGTTATTTGAGGCATAGTAAAGCACAACGATAGCCAACCAAAAAACCGGAATAGCCAAACTTAACGAACCTAAAATAGCGAGTGTTTTCCCGAGTAAATTATCGCGAAACGTTGCGGAAATAAACCCTAACGGCAAACCTAAAATCAGCGATAAAATCAATACCGCTAAACAAAGCGAAACCGTTGCCGGAAAGACATTCAATATCTGATCGGCAATCGGTTCGCCGTTTGTATAACTAATGCCGAAATCGCCTTGCAATAAGCCTCGGATATAACTGAAATACGCCTCTATTCCTTGTAAATCCACAAAATGATTCAGAGAATCACGTAGCAAGATGTTATAGCTAATTAATGTCAGTAAAATCAGGGTGATTACTGTCAAAAATAGTTTGCGAATAAATGCCAATAACATTATTTCTTCTCTTTATGCTTTAATTTTAATTCCGATAAATGAACTTGTCCGAAAGGACTGACTCGTGCATTCTCGATTTTAGGATTAACAAATAAGATACGATTAGCATTCACTAACGGTAGAATCGGTAACTCTCGTTCTAATAAATCTTGCATCAATTTATAGATGATCATCTTGACATAAGGTTGCTCACTCAACTTTGCCAACTCTAGCCAATGATCGAACTCTTGATGACACCAATTAGCTAAATTGGTCACCTCATAACGAGAACGGCACGACAAAATAGGCGATAAAAAAGTATTCGGATCTAAATTATTAGCAAGCCACCCCGTCAAAATTAAATCATAATCCGCCAAGCCGTCTTCCGATAATTGCACCACATCCGTGCGGCTTACCGCTCGAATTTCTACGTCAATACCCGCTTTTTCCAAATCTTTTCGGATAAGTTCCGCCATTTTTAACGGATGTAAATTATAAACTCGTTTCTCGTCCAACACCCATAGTTTCAAGCGGCCCGTTTTTTCTACTTTTTTGCTATTTTCTTGATTCGCTTTATATGGATAACCGTATTGGTTAGCCGAAGAAAATAATACGCTCGGCAATACGTTATCTGCAACATTCGCTGCACCGTAAAATAATGTTTTAGCGATACGTTCACGATTAATTGCTCCTGCGATATAACGGCGCAATTCCACATTTCTCATGACCGGTTTTTGCATATTAAATGCCAGAAAGGCAAGATTAGCTCCCGGACTTTCTATAATCTCGTTATGATGAACAATTGTTCTTTGGCTTGGTTCCGGTAATGCAACCACGTCGCATTCATGATTTAAATATTTTGCCATTCGCCCCGTATCGTTACTGGAAACATCCACGACTACATTTTCAATGTTAGCTTTTCTCCCCCAATATTTAGGATGCGGCTTTAAACGAACATATTCATTTTGCACATAGCTACTTAGCTGATAAACACCGGTTCCGACCGGTAATAAGTCCAATTGCGCGAGATTTTCATCCGCATTCAATTGTAATGCGTATTCTTTCGATAAAATCACCGCATATTGACTCGCTAAATGCGCTAACACGGATTGATCGGGTGAGACCAAGTAAATCTTAACGGTATAATCATTCACCGCCGAAATACGCTCAATTTTATTTTTCAATGCAATACTTTCAAAATAAGGATAATGCGCTAAGTTCGCTTTAAATTGGTAGGCATAATACTGATTCTGATGAAATGCCTCTTTTCGTCCGTCTTCATTAAAATCAAGCGCGGGAAGCTCATCGACATTACCAATCATTCTATTTAGAGAAAACACGACATCTTCCGCATTAAACGGACGTGTAGGAGTAAACCATTCTGTAGAATGAAACGCCACCTTACGACGTAAATTTAAAGTAATAACTTTGCCATCTTCACTGAGATGATATGTTTCAACTAATTTTGGTTTTAATGAATTTGTGTTCGCATCAAACTCAAATAACTTATCGTAAATTTGTTCCGTCACCACATTCATATTGGTTCCGACATCCGCTTTTTGAGGATTAAAGCTGAAACCGGATACGCTAGTACAATAAATTAAACTGTTATCCAGCAATGCTTGCGGAATACGGGGCGCAGCATAAGCGGTAGGAATCAGACCTAAAATTGCAAAAAAACTGCTAAAACCGACCGCTTGTCGAATAAAAGAAATCATATACTTCCCTTATTTCCCAATACCGTACGCACGTAATTTATTGGCGACCGCCGTATGCGAAATTCCCAAACGTTGGGCTAATTTCCGTGTACTCGGATATTCATTATATAATTTACCTAACAACGCAGCCTCAAAGCGATTGACTAATTCGTCTAAAGTTGCATGCTCGTCCACTTGAAAATCATCCAACTTACCGACTTGATTCGGTAAATTTAGATCTTTTACCGCTAAGCGGTAACTATGCGACAGCGTACAAGCGCGATAAATAGCATTATATAACTCACGTAAATTGCCCGGCCAACGATATGCCTGCAATGCTTGTAAAAATTCATCGTCATATTCCAATTTACTGATGCCTAATTGCCGGCTGATTCGAGTAATAAAATGATCCGCCAACAACGGCAAATCGCCCTGACGTTCTCGTAGCGGCGGTAGATCCAAAGTAAGCACATTTAAGCGATGATAGAGGTCTTCTCGGACTTTGCCTTCTGCAACCAATGTCGCCAACGGCTTCTGAGACGTACAAATAACACGAACATCCACTTGAATTTCTTGATCTTCGCCGACACGACGGAAACAACCGTCATTTAGAAAACGTAATAACTTCGCTTGCATTTCAAGCGAAAGTTCCGCTATCGAATCCAACAGCACGGTACCACCATTGGCATATTCAAAGAAACCAATATTCTCTTTGCCGTTGCCACGATGTCCGAACATCTCCGACTCCGCCTCATCAGCCGGCAAACCGGCACAATTTACCGCAATAAATTTATGATCTCTACGCGAACTCAGTTCATGACACGCTTTGGCAAAAACATCTTTACCGGTACCGGTTTCTCCTTGAATCAACAACGGCGCATTTAGCATTGCAAATTTCTTAGCCTGCTCTACAACCGCCTGCATTTTCGGACTTTGCGCAATAATATGTTCAAAACAGCCTTGCGGATAAATAATAAATTCCACCTTTTCAATCCCTTGAAGCGGTCGAATTTTTTCAAGAATTTGCAATTGTTGCGTAGCACTCAATGGAGGAAATTCAACTTGAATCCCCAATTCGGTAAATTCAATATGGTGAACGGTTTGCTTTTGCACACCTAATAAATGTAGAACCTCTTCTGCGACTGTGAATTTTTCCGTACATTTAATTGATAACAGCATTGTTTTTTTACCTTAATTCAAATGATAAATCTCTGTTCATCATACCCTTAAAACGTTATTTTGGAAACTTTTGTTTACAATCACTAATGTAAATATTCTGCATTCTCTTGTTTACTTTAAGATAACAATCCCATACACTTTTTAGTACATCGAACCATTTAAAAATGGTCGATTAACCATTCTATGATTAAGTTAAGGATTTTCTTATGTATTTAGAACAAATTAAAGCAGAACTTCAAGAAGCGGCAGACGTATTAGACAAATTTATGTCTGACGAAAACAATATCAAATTAATCCAAGACGCCGCATTATTGATTTCCGATAGTTTTAAACAAGGCGGAAAAGTACTTTCATGCGGTAACGGCGGTTCACACTGCGATGCAATGCACTTTGCCGAAGAACTTACCGGTCGTTATCGCGAAAACCGCCCCGGCTACCCGGCAATCGCCATTTCGGACGTTAGCCATTTAAGTTGCGTAAGTAATGACTTCGGTTATGAATACGTCTTCTCTCGTTATCTTGAGGCGGTGGGCCAAAAAGGTGATGTCCTTTTCGGTTTATCGACTTCCGGTAATTCTAAGAACGTGCTGAATGCTATTAAAGTCGCTAAAGAAAAAGGTATGAAGGTAATTGCAATGACCGGTAAAGACGGCGGTCAAATGGCGGGACTTGCGGATGTTGAGATTCGTGTTCCTCACTTCCGTTATGCCGATCGTACGCAAGAAATTCACATCAAAGTGATTCATATCCTCATGATGTTGATTGAATTTGAAATGGCAAAACAAGCATAGTATTTAATACGAAAAATATTTTTAAGAAATCTATTGCTAAAGGACTGAAGTCAGAAATCGGCTCAGTCCTTTTTATTTTCTTTGTTATTGCAAAACCGAGTTAAGTTTAAGCATAAAAAAATCTGCACCTAAATGGATATGAATCTATTAGGTGCAGATTATTATCGGCTAATTAGCCTTTTCAAATATTACTCAACAAACTTTGGATTAGTATTAAAGTTTCGGACCGGCCGCAACTAATGCTTTACCTTCATCATTTGTAGTATATTTTTCAAAGTTTTTCACAAAACGACTTGCTAAATCTTCCGCTTTAGTTTGCCATTGTGTTTTATCCGCATAAGTATCGCGAGGATCAAGAATTGCAGGATCTACATTCGGTAATGCTGTCGGAACCGCTAAATTGAAAATCGGTAATTCTTTTGTTTCCGCTTTTTCAATTGAACCGTCTAAGATAGCGTCAATGATACCGCGAGTATCTTTAATCGAAATACGTTTACCCGAACCGTTCCAACCGGTATTCACTAAGTACGCTTGTGAACCCGCTTCTTCCATACGTTTCACTAATACTTCAGCATATTTAGTCGGATGAAGTGATAAGAATGCCGCACCGAAACACGCTGAGAAAGTTGGTGTCGGTTCAGTAATACCACGTTCGGTACCCGCTAATTTTGCAGTAAAACCGGATAAGAAGTAATATTTAGTTTGTTCTGGTGTTAATTTAGAAACAGGAGGTAACACACCGAAAGCGTCTGCGGTTAAGAAAATTACTTTTTTCGCATGACCCGCTTTTGAAACCGGTTCAACAATATTATCAATATGATAAATCGGATAAGATACGCGTGTATTTTCAGTTTTTGAACCGTCCGCAAAATCAACCGAACCGTCTTCACGTACGACAACGTTTTCTAATAACGCATCACGACGGATTGCACGGTAGATATCCGGTTCGTTTTCTTCGGAAAGATTGATTGTTTTCGCATAGCAACCGCCTTCGTAGTTAAATACGCCGTCATCATCCCAACCGTGTTCGTCATCACCGATTAATCTACGTTTAGGATCGGTTGAAAGCGTTGTTTTACCCGTACCGGATAAGCCGAAGAATACCGCGACATCACCGTCTTTGCCAACGTTTGCAGAACAGTGCATTGACGCAATACCTTTAAGCGGTAACCAGTAGTTCATGAGCGAGAACAAACCTTTTTTCATTTCACCGCCGTACCAAGTACCGCCGATAAGCTGAATTTTTTCAGTTAAGTTAAACGCAACGAAGTTTTCAGAATTTAATCCCTGCTCTTTCCAATTCGGATTGGTTACTTTTGAACCGTTCATCACAACGAAATCAGGAACGAAATTCACTAATTCTTCTTCTGACGGACGAACAAACATATTTTTCACAAAATGTGCTTGCCATGCCACTTCGGTCACAATACGTACCGCTACACGGCTGTCTTTATTTGCACCGCAGAAAGCATCAACGACAAATAAACGTTTATTTGACAATTGATGAGTTACCAATTCTTTTAAACTTTGCCAAGTCGCTTGGTTCATCGGTTTGTTATCATTTTTAACCGCATCCGATGTCCACCAAACATTATCTTTTGATGTTTCATCATATACGATATACTTATCTTTAGGGGAACGGCCGGTAAAAATGCCGGTATCTACGGCAACTGCGCCGGACGTTGTTAAACGACCTTTTTCAAAACCTTCTAATTCAGGTTTCATTTCCTCTTCAAATAATTGTTCATAACTTGGATTACGTACAATTTCTTTTACGTTAGTAATACCTAATTGTGCTAGTTCTTGTTCAATACGACTTAACATAGAATTACCTCATTCATAATATTAAAAGTTGAAATTTAAAAACTAAGTTTATTGTAACCAATTCTTACTAAAAAAAATGTTAAGTACTTCAAATTTTTTAGAAAAATTGGAGGGATTCTCTGTTTTATTTTGCCTCAAGTCAAAATTTTAATCAGTATTCCGTTTCCATTTGACTACTTTTAAAGCATTCCATTTCCAATCAGGAAGAGGTTTTTATTTTTTACAAAAAAAGGTAGAATTAAACGAGTTTATTTATACTTAGAGAAATTAAATGCGCTTACTTATTGTCTTTTTTGCTTTCTTATTAGCCTTTTTTCAGTACAGCTTTTGGTTCGGAAAAAACGGTTGGAGCGATTACCAAGAAGCACAAACAGCCGTAGAGCAACTTAAAGACGAGAATACTAAATTAGAAGCTCGTAATAACTTAATTGCCGCTGAAATTAATGACTTAAAGACCGGGGTAAACGCCCTTGAAGAACGCGCTCGTTTAGAACGTGAGATGGTAAAAAGTGATGAAACTTTTTATCGTATTGTTCCTCGCAATCCATAAATTATAGAAATATAAATGACACGAAAAATTATTGCGGTAATTCCTGCCTCGGGTGTCGGTAGCCGTATGCAAGCCGGTTTACCCAAACAATATTTAAAATTACAAAATAAAACGATTTTAGAGCATACGCTCGAAATTTTTTTAGCACATCCGGATATTGAAAAAATTGTTGTTGCCGTTGCCGAAACCGATCCGTTTTATCCTCAAATCGCTTTATTAAACTCGTCTAAAATCCAAATCGTATTCGGCGGAGAAACTCGGGCGCATTCCGTTTTTAATGCGCTGCAAGTTATTGAAGATGATAGTTGGGTATTGGTACATGATGCGGCACGTCCCTGTTTAAAGCGGTCTGATTTAGATAAACTTTTACAAAGTGATGCGAAACACGGCGCAATATTAGCAACGCCTGCGATTGATACGATGAAAAGAGCTGACGGTGATAAAATTATGCATACCGAAGATCGTTCAACACTTTGGCATGCTCTAACCCCTCAATTTTTTCCTACGCACTTGCTCAAACAGGCACTGATTAGCGCATTTGAAAAAAACTTAACGATCACGGATGAAGCTTCCGCAATGGAATTTAGCGGTTATCAACCGCGCCTTATTGCCGGTCGAAGCGATAATTTAAAAATTACTCGCCCGGAAGATTTAGCCTTAGCGGAATTTTACTTAACCCAAAACACGGAGAAAGAACTATGATTCGTATCGGACACGGCTTCGATGTACATGCATTCGGACAAGACAGACCATTAATGATTTGCGGCGTTGAAGTTCCTTATCATACCGGTTTTATTGCACATAGTGACGGCGATGTCGCATTACATGCACTGACCGATGCGCTTTTAGGCGCAGTTGCACTTGGTGATATAGGTAAATTATTTCCTGATACAGATATGCAATACAAAAATGCGGATAGCCGAAAATTACTGATCGAGGCATATCGTCAAGTCCGTGCGCAGGGTTATAAAGTAGCTAACATAGATGTGACAATTATTGCGCAAGCACCTAAAATGCGTCCTTATATCGACCAAATGCGCCAAACTATTGCAGATGACTTACAATGTGATGTAATGCAAGTAAACGTCAAAGCGACGACAACAGAAAAACTCGGTTTTACGGGAAGAGGCGAAGGAATTGCTTGTGAAGCGGTTGCTTTACTGATTAAGCAATAAAATAGAGGAAATTAAAAAGGCTAAACATCATGTTTAGCCTTTTGATAAGCATAATGAATAAAATTTTTTGTCTCTACGACTGACCAAAACATTTTCCAATGTCTTAGCCTTTTGTATTCTAAACCTATCTTCTAAAATTGCAATGCCAAAAACAACTAATTGCTTAATTAAATAGCAGACAAGTAGTTAATCATCTAAAAAAGTAGCTAATAGTTTACTAGTTTGTTTTCGGATAATATTATATAAAATAATAACGTTTTTACTTTATACGATATTTATTGCTAAAAATTGTAAATAATCTAACCACTCACGCCGTTCCATTAAATAATCGCTTGTCTTCTCGTAAAATATTCTTATAATGAAGGCTCTTACGCATAATAGAGTGCGTAATCCTATGGGGCGTTATTGGTTCCTCGCAACGGTGTTCAGCTTACTTAGTCAGGTTCGGAAGAAAGCAGCTTGGGTTGAAATTTCTGTGTGCCGAGGGTTGCTGGTAACGCCCCACCCTTTTATATCCTCTCAAAAATCTTGTCTGTTTTTCTGTTACATTTTCACGTCATACAAAATAAAAGCGGTTAAATTCCATTAAAATTTACTCGTTGCAAATTTATTGTTAAATTTAACCGCTTGTTACGACTTTTTGTAATATAACTTGGAACTACTCTTTTTCCGGCTTCGGTAATTTGTATAACTGGTTTTTATATAAATAGCTGCCGAGCAACGCATGCGCTAATGCTTCTTTCTTCATTGCTTCCGGCTGTTCTTGCGCTTTTAAGCTGTGATCCGCCTTATTATAGATAAAACCTTGAATCGGTGTATTTGGACGCATCACCACTACCGAGCCGTCACCTTTCATCATCGCCTGTGTTGCATCATATTGCATAAAGGCGCGATTCGGATTTACATTTTTAGTTAAATCATAACCTAGCATCGGATATTCTCCGCTTACACCCGCAAGTGAGAGTAAGGTTGCCGGCATATCAATTTGGCTGACTAAACGGCTATCACGTTTTGCGTCAATACCCTCACCGATAAATAACGCCGGAATATGGAAATGCTGAATCGGTACTAAATGTTCACCTACTGCTCGAGAATCGTGATCGGCAATCACTAAGAAAATCGTATCCTGCCAATAATCAGATTTTTTCGCCAACTCAAAGAAATGTCCAATCGCAAAATCGGCATATTTTGCCGCATTATTTCGGGTTTGTTTCGGCTGTTCATATAACTCAATTTTACCGTCCGGAAATTCAAACGGATCATGATTACTCGAACTAAACACTAAGCTGAAAAACGGTTTACCTTCTTTGTGTAACTGAGTGAAAGTTTCATTCGCTTTATCAAACAGATCTTCGTCACTCATGCCCCAAGTGGCTTTAAATTTCGGATTTTTATAATCTTTTTCATCAATAATGCGGGTAAAGCCGTTTCCATAGAAAAAGCTCGCCATATTGTCGAAATGTTTTTCTCCGCCATAGATAAAGCTGGTGTCGTAGCCTTGACGACGTAACAATTCGGCAATGCTAAAGAAATTCGTCTGGCTCTTGGTTAATTTTACCACTGCTCGTGCCGGAGTCGGAGTAAAGCCGGTGGTTACCGCTTCAATACCTCGCACCGAACGGGTTCCTGTAGCATATAAATTCTCAAATAGCCAGCCTTCTTGCGCTAAGCGGTCAAAATTTGGTGTTAGCGGCTTACCGCCAAGCGTTCCGACAAACTGCGCCCCTAAGCTTTCTTCTAAAACAATCACGATATTTTTCGGCTTGCCTTGATAGGTCGCTTGGTTATAGGTCAAAGTCGGAATTTCCGTTGAAATATATTCAGCTTCCGCTCTGCCTCGTGCTTGTTTAACTAAAGCAAACATTTCTTCTGCCGACATTTTGCCGTACTGTTCGGAAGATTTATCTTCGTCTTTTAATTGTTGTATTGCATAAAGTACCGAATAGCCCGAGCTTAATACTAATGAATTGACTAACGGATCGCTGGAAAACGCCACCATTGCTGGATTTATACCTCGGTGAGCAAACGAAGAACGTCCGCCGACAAACACTAAAGCCGCAACCAGTAAGCCGATTAACGGGCGGAATTTCCAAGTCGGGAAATGCAGATTGCGAGTCGCCCAGCCGGATAATTTCCAATACACCACTAACGAAACTACGGCTAATAATGAGCTAATGATAACCGTGGCCAAATGGCCGTTAATCAGCATAGTAAACACTTCTTTCGGATGTACCAGATATTCGATAAAAAGTCGATTCGGACGTAAATCGAAAGTCTCAATAAAGTTTGGCGTAGCCGCTTCCATAAACAGAATAAACACCGAACCGGCGGTGAGCCAGATACGCAAAATGATGCGCCATACTTTGCCTAACGTATTGTTATTTAAGAAAAATGCAGTAAATAGTGCGGGTACGCCGAATAGCCAACAAAGGGCGGAAATATCAATACGAATACCTTGTAAGAAAAGCGGTAACCAGCCATCAACGGCGGCAACTCGGTCAGCTTGCCATAGGCTAAGCCCTAGGCGAGATAAAGACAGTATGAGTAGATTGATCCCAACAAAAAACAGTATTGGGAACAACACAGAACGGCGTTGTTCCATAATTTCTCCTTTTAAATTTAAAATAAAGCGCATACCGATAATAGGTTGCACCAATGATATAGAATGATTATTAAGATTTTATTAATACTTGATCTCCTAAGCGAATTACACCGCTATTTTGAGGCACTAAATGAATACCAAAAACAGGCTTACCCTTTTCATTGGTGTGCATTTGTTTAAGTGTCCGGAAAGGCTCAACGTTCGAGTCGAATTCAAGTGTGGTTAAATCACGGGTAATCATTACACAACGAGTACATAATGCAGACTTCGTGAATATGACCTCACCGATTTGTACTTGTTCCCATTGTTCTTCTTCAAAAGCAATATTTCCATCGATCACAATATTCGGGCGAAAACGATCCATCGAAATCTCAACCGGTGACCACTGTTTAACTTGCTCAAGTGACTTTTCAGACATGAGTGAAACAGGATTGCTATCGGCAAAACTTAACGGATGTTGAGCAAAGTTCGCCACTTCACGTTGGCTCTTGCCTCCCAGCCAACGTAACTGTACCTCTCGCCCGAAAGTTTCGCTTAACCATTGATTCACTTCGGCTGTTGCCACAAGCGAATCGAAATGCGTTCCCCATACTTCGCTGGTTTGCACTCGTTGGAAATCTTGGTAAAGTACCACGCATTTTTGACCGCTTGTATGGCAAATGATGATACCTGTCGCAATCGGAAACACAGATAAATTATATAATTCCGCATCTTTACGGGCGGTAATAAATTTACCGTCAGTTTCGGTAATCATAAACTCTCGGTCGAAGTTTAACCCTTTGGCTTCCACAAAGGCTTGTTCGACACGATAAGCCGCCGTTGATTTAATCGGGTAAAGATTGAGTTGTGTCACTTTCATTAGTAAAAATTCCTGTAAATTTGACCGCTTGCTAAAATACGCTCGCACCATACCTAAAAGCGGTTAAAAAGTAAAAGGAATTTGCAAATAAAGGAGGGAAACGATAAACTTACGCCATTTATCGCCCTAAATTAGGTAATTAAAATGGCTAAAAAACCCACTCAAGATTTTGAATCGACTCTCAAGGAATTAGAAGCAATCGTCAGCCACTTAGAAACGGGCGACTTGCCTTTAGAAGAAGCACTTAATGAGTTTGAAACTGCGGTAAAACTTGTACAGCAAGGACAAGAACGCTTACAAAAAGCGGAACAACGCATTCAAATCTTACTCAATAAAAACGACCAAGCCGAACTTTCCGATTACGAATAAAAATAACAATGAGCTATTCTCTCTCAACCGATCTTAGCGTTATACAACAGCGCATTAATGATTTCTTAAGTACAAAATTAAAAACATATCAAGCTTATGATTCTGCGTTAATTGAAGCGATGTCTTACGCCGTATTACTCGGCGGGAAACGTGTTCGTCCGTTCTTAATTTATGCCACCGGCAGAATGTTAGGCGTACCGCTTGAACAGCTTGATCACAGTGCCGCAGCAATGGAAGCGATCCATGCTTATTCATTAGTACATGATGATTTACCGGCAATGGATGACGATAAACTACGCCGAGGTAAACCGACTTGTCATATCGCTTTTGATGAAGCAACCGCCATTCTTGCCGGCGATGCGTTACAAAGTTTTGCCTTTGAATTGATTGCCCAAGACGAATCATTAACCGATTCGCAAAAAGTCCGCCAAATTCAATCGCTTGCCCAAGCTGCCGGTGCAAGAGGAATGTGTTTAGGGCAAAGCCTCGATTTGCTCGCTGAAGATAAAGCGGTCAATTTAGCCGAATTGGAATTAATCCACCGTAATAAAACCGGTGCGTTGATTATTGCTTCCGTATTGATGGGCTTTAATTTATCCGCACATTCGCAAAATTTAGCAATAAAACAACCGCTTGAACGCTATGCGCAAGCAATCGGATTAGCCTTCCAAGTACAAGATGATATTTTAGATGTCATTGGAGAAACCGATAAAATCGGTAAAACCGTAGGTTCGGACGAAAACTTGCATAAAAGCACTTATCCTAAACTGCTTGGTTTAGAAGGCGCACAAAAGAAAGCGCAGGACTTATACCAAACCGCATTAAATGCACTTGGGGAATTGCCGTTTGATACCACTGCGCTTAAAGAATTAGCGCATTTTATTGTCAAACGTGAAAACTAATTTGCAAAAAATCGTGCGATTTTGACCGCTTACTTAAAGCATATAAAGGCGAGAATGACTCTCGCCTTTTTGTTTATTTACATTTACTTTTGAAAGGCAAAATAAACCGCACCTAAAATACAGATAAAACTGAGTAAATAGTTCAGTTTAAACCCTTCATTCAAATAAACCACCGCAAATACCGAAAAAACCACTAACGCAATCACTTCTTGCATAATCTTTAACTGAAACGGTTTGATTTGCCATTGTGCGCCTAAATTATTTGCCGGTACGGCAAGACAATATTCGAAAAAAGCGATTCCCCAGCTAATCAGTACAATTTGCCATAAGGGTAACGGTGTCGCCGACGGTTTGATATGCCAATACCAAGCGAATGTCATCAAAGTATTAGAAAGCGTTAAAAGCAAAATGACGATTAACCAACTCATTGTCTTTCCTTATTATCTAGCGATTTTTAACCGCTTGTAAGATCAAAAAAGCACACCCGAGAGTGTGCTTTTTTCCGTATCAATTTAAATTATTTCTGACGCATTGCAGGGAATAAGATCACATCACGAATTGACGGTGCGTTTGCAAAAATCATTGCTAAACGGTCGATACCTAAACCTTCGCCGGCTGTCGGCGGTAAACCGTGCTCTAACGCAACAACGAAGTCTTCGTCTTTAAACATTGCTTCGTCATCGCCCGCATCTTTTGCTGCAACTTGTGCATCGAAACGCTCCGCTTGGTCTTCAGCATCGTTTAATTCTGAGAAACCGTTACCGATTTCACGACCACCGATAAATAATTCGAAACGGTCTGTTACTTCCGGATTTTCATCATTACGGCGTGCAAGCGGTGAAATTTCTGCCGGGTGTGCCATTAAGAAGGTTGGTTGAATTAATTGGTGTTCCGCCACTTCTTCGAAAATTGCATTTACTACTGAGCCTAAGCCCCAAGATTTTTGGATTTCAATGCCTAAACCTTTCGCAATTTCTACTGATTTTTCAAAACTATCTAAATCTTCACGTGTAATGCCGTTACCGTATTTCACGATTGCATCGTGCATCGTGATACGTTCAAACGGTTTACCAAAATCGAACACGTATTCACCGTAAGGAACGGTTGTCGTGCCAAGAATATCAATAGCTAATTTACGTAATAATTCTTCGGTGTTATCCATTAAATCGTGGTAATCCGCATACGCTTGGTAGTATTCGATCATGGTGAATTCAGGGTTGTGACGAACTGAAACACCTTCATTACGGAAGTTACGGTTTAATTCGAATACACGCTCAAAACCGCCAACCACTAAACGTTTTAAATAAAGCTCAGGCGCAATACGTAAATACATATCCACGTCTAACGCATTGTGGTGAGTTACGAACGGTTTTGCCGCCGCACCGCCCGGAATTACTTGTAACATTGGCGTTTCAACTTCAATAAAGTCTTTTTCTAAGAAGAATTGACGAATACCTGAAACCACTTTTGAACGGATCATAAACGTACGGCGAGATTCTTCGTTAGAAATTAAGTCTAAATAACGTTGACGATAACGTGTTTCTTGGTCGGTTAAACCTTGTACTTTGTTTGGTAACGGACGCAGTGATTTAGTTAATAATTCCACTTCCGAACAACGAACGGTTAATTCGCCCGTTTTCGTTTTGAAAAGCGTACCGGCAACACCGACGATATCGCCTAAATCCCACATACTGACTTTATCCGCATACACACCTTCCGCAAGGTTATCACGTGCGATATAAAGCTGAATTTGACCGCTTACATCTTGAATGGTGAAAAAAGACGCTTTGCCCATTACGCGTTTAAGCATAATACGACCAGCTACTTTCACTTGAATATCTTGTTCTTTTAATACTTCGCCTTCTACTTCATCGTATTGCGCGTGTAATTTTTCTGCATAAGCATCACGACGGAAAGTATTTGGGAACGGATTACCTTGTTCACGTAATTTTGCTAATTTCTCACGGCGAGCTAACATTTCACCATTAAGATCTAATTCTTGGTTTTCAACTTCAGACATTTTTTAACCTTTTGCTTGATAAATTCGAAAAATGAAAGCAATTATAAGCGATTTTACAGATTTTTGGTAGGAAACAAGCGGTCGGATTTTAGGAAAAATTTGCAAAACTTTCACAAAATTCGACCGCTTGTCGATTACATGACAACAACATCAAATTGATCTTGATGATAGTAAGGTTCTAATTTGATTTCGACTTTCTTGCCGATAAAGGCTTCTAACTCAGCAATCGAAGCGTGCGTTTCTTCATTAATTAAATATTCCGCCACTTCTTTGGAAGCATAGACTCGTACTTTTTCGGTTTTAAACAAGTGATGAACACGCACAATCTCACGCAGAATTTCATAACAAACCGTTTCAACCGTTTTAATCGTGCCTCGCCCTTTACACGCCGGACAGTCGCAGCACAATACACGTTCTAAACTTTCACGGGTACGTTTACGGGTCATTTCCACTAAACCAAGCTGGGTAAAGCCGTTCACATTGGTCTTCACTCGGTCGCCTTTCAACGCTTCTTGTAATGACTGCAACACACGCTCACGATGCTCTTCTTCTTGCATATCAATAAAATCAATAATGATAATGCCGCCTAAATTACGCAGTTGTAACTGATGCGCAATTGCTTGTGTCGCTTCAATATTGGTATTAAAAATCGTATGCGCTAAATTACGATGACCGACAAACGCACCAGTATTAATATCAATCGTGGTCATCGCTTCGGTTTGCTCAATAATTAAATAACCGCCCGATTTTAAATCCACTCGTTTATCTAACGCTTTTTGGATCGCATCTTCCACACCGTAAGCATCAAATAACGTTTGGCTACCGCTATATAAACTCACGTTTTCGGTCAGTTCCGGCATAAACTCCGCTAAAAACTCTTTAACTTGTTCATAGGTCATTTTCGAGTCAATGCGAATCGAACTGATATGCGTACCAACAAAGTCACGTAAAACACGTTGTGCTAAAGCCAGCTCACCATATAGCATTGATTTAACCGGATATTTTGCCTTGCGTTCTAAAATTTTACGCCATAAACGTTTCAAGAAAATCGTATCTTGTTGCAAACTTTCTTCCGAAACCTCTTCTGCCGCCGTACGCACAATAAAGCCGCCGAGCTCATCACAATAAGGCTCAACCAACGCTTTTAAACGATTACGTTCTTCCTCACTTTCGATACGTTGCGAAACACCCACGTGGCTATTTTCCGGCATAAATACCAAATAGCGAGAAGGCAAAGTAATATCGGTGGTTAAACGTGCGCCTTTAGTACTAATCGGGTCTTTCACCACTTGTACGATAATGTCTTGTCCTTCACGTACCAGCTCTGCAATATCTTTTACGACAAACTGTTTCTTCTCGTTTTCATCCACACATTCCGTGTGCGAAACAATATCGGAAGCGTGCAAAAATGCCGCTTTTTCCAAACCGATATCCACAAATGCCGACTGCATTCCTGGTAACACTCGTGTCACACGTCCTTTATAAATATTACCGACAATCCCTCGTTTCGCTTCACGCTCAATATGAAGCTCTTTTAACAATCCGTTCTCAACTAACGCTACCCGAGTCTCACTCGGCGTTACATTTACTAATAATTCTGCACCGCTCATTGTTATTTTTCTCTAAGTCGTTAAATCATATTAATTAAAGTTTAACATTGACGAACTAAGAAAACAAAAAACAAGATCAAACATCTGATGAAATTTTGATATAAAACTACCATATAATTGGTCCCCTTTACGTCGTATTTTCAAATGCTTAATGACTAAACGACTTGCCCGATAAATTTCACAAAAAATTTACTTATCTGTGGGGATTTTTGCTAGAATGTCGCACTTTTTTACGACAAGTCAAAGGTATTACAATGTCAGAACAAACTTTTATTACCGGTAAAGATGCTGCGCTTGAGGACAGTATTTCTACCTTTCAACATAAATTAAAAACTTTAGGCTTTAACATTGAAGAAGCGTCTTGGTTAAATCCGGTGCCGAATGTGTGGTCTGTGCATATTCGTGATGCGGATTGTCCGCAGTGTTTCTCAAATGGTAAAGGCGCAAGCAAAAAAGCGGCGTTGGCTTCGGCATTAGGCGAGTATTTCGAGCGTTTATCCACCAATTATTTCTGGGCGGATTTTTATTTAGGTCAAGAAATTGCTAATAGTGAATTTGTGCATTATCCATCAGAAAAATGGTTCCCAATCGAAGATGACGTATTACCACCAGCGGATATGATGGATGATTATTTATGGGAATACTTTGATCCGAATGGCGAACTTACACCGGAATTATTGGTTGATCTTCAATCCGGAAATTACGATCGTGGTATCGTTGCTCTGCCTTATACTCGTCAATCAGATAACCAAACCGTGTATATTCCGCAAAGTATTATCGCTAACTTATTTGTTTCAAACGGTATGTCGGCAGGTAATACGAAAAACGAAGCACGTGTACAGGGTTTGTCGGAAGTGTTCGAACGTTTTGTGAAAAACCGTATTATCACCGAAGCAATCAGCTTACCGGAAATTCCGCAAAGTGTGATTGACGGCTATCCGACAATCAAAGCATCTATTGAAAAACTCGAGCAAGAAGGCTTCCCGATTTTATGCTATGACGCATCATTAGGTGGTGAATTCCCGGTTATTTGTGTGATCTTGTTAAACCCGAATAACGGCACTTGCTTCGCTTCATTCGGTGCGCATCCAAATTTCCAAGTAGCGTTTGAACGTACGGTAACCGAGTTATTACAAGGTCGTAGCTTAAAAGATTTAGATGTGTTTGCTCCGCCTTCCTTTAACAATGAAGATGTGGCTGACCACGCTAACCTTGAGACTCACTTTATTGATTCAAGCGGTCTGATTTCGTGGGATCTTTTCAAGAAAGATGCCGATTATGAATTCGTTCATTGGGATTTTTCAGGAACAACCGAGCAAGAGTTCTCCAATATGATGGCAATCTTCAATAAGCACGAGCAACCTGTTTATATTATGGATTATGAACATTTAGGCGTGTACGCTTGCCGTATTCTTGCGCCGGGTATGTCGAACATTTATCCAAGTGACGATTTAATTTATGCGAATAACAATATGGGTATGGATTGGCGTGAAATCTTGTTAGATCTGCCGCATTTCCATCACGATCGTGAAACTTATCAAGAACTTCTTGATGAATTAGATGAACAAGGTATTGATGATTTAACTCGTGTGCGTGAGTTTATCGGTTTAGTAGCAGAAAAAGGTTCTGCAATGCAAACCTTACGTATCGGTGAGCTTAAGTCAATGTTACATTTAGCTTTAGGCAACTTAGAGCAAGCGTTAGACTGGGCAAACTGGACTGCGAATATGAATGCGAGCGTATTCTCAGCGGAACGTAACAATTATTACCGCTGCTTAATTCAATCAATTGAGCTGTTCTTAGATGAAGAACGTGATGCGGAACAATACCGTATGGTATTTGAGAAAATGTACGGTAGACAAGCGGTTGAATCTGCTTGGGGCGCAATCCAAGGCGGTAACCCGTTCCACGGCTTAACCGCATCGGATGAATCACTCGAAAATATGACCGCACATCAGAAATTACTTGATGCTTACCGTAAATTACAGGTAGCGAAAGTAAATCCGATTGCTCGTTAACCGTTCTTAAAATGGTGGGTGAAAGCCCACCATTTTTATATCAGCCTTTCTCCATACTTCAATTCTTCCA
Source organism: Actinobacillus genomosp. 1 (assembly GCF_029774175.1). Lineage (NCBI taxonomy): Bacteria > Pseudomonadati > Pseudomonadota > Gammaproteobacteria > Pasteurellales > Pasteurellaceae > Actinobacillus > Actinobacillus genomosp. 1. The sequence goes on from NZ_CP103834.1 coordinate 956,226, forward strand.
ATCAAGCGGTTAAATTTTTAGATTTTTTTGCAAATTTTGCTAGAATGTCGGCTTTATTTTAATGACACAAAAATTTCTATGATTGACTTTCGTCCTTTTTATCAACAAATCGCAACAACGAATCTGTCCGCTTGGCTGGAAACTTTGCCTTTACAATTAAAACAATGGGAAAAAAACACGCATGGTGATTATGCCAAGTGGGCAAAAATTGTCGATTTTATGCCAAATTCGACCGCTTGTATTAATTTGAAAGATAAGGTGGAATCTATTCCGCACGCACCGCTTTCCGTTGGTGAAACCAAACAGCTTACGCACCATTTAAAACAGCTGATGCCTTGGCGTAAAGGCCCTTATCATTTGCATGGAATTCATATTGATACCGAGTGGCGTTCCGATTTCAAATGGGATCGTGTTCTTCCACATCTTGCACCGCTGAAAGACCGTACTATTTTAGATGTCGGCTGTGGTAGCGGTTATCATATGTGGCGTATGGTCGGTGAAGGTGCAAAAATGGTGGTAGGTATTGACCCAACTGAATTATTCCTTTGCCAATTTGAAGTGGTGCGTAAATTACTTGGCAATGACCGCCGTGCAAATTTAATTCCGCTTGGGATTGAGCAAATGCAACTGTTAGCTGCTTTTGATACGGTGTTCTCAATGGGTGTGCTTTATCACCGTAAATCGCCGTTAGATCATCTTTCACAGCTTAAAGCACAGTTGGTAAAAGGTGGTGAATTGGTATTAGAAACGCTAGTAATTGATGGCGATGTGAATACTTGTCTTGTTCCAGCCGATCGCTATGCGAAGATGAAAAACGTTTATTTTATTCCGTCGGTCGATTGCCTGATTAACTGGTTGGAAAAGGTTGGTTTTAAAAATGTCCGATGTGTTGATCAAGCCGTGACTACACTTGAAGAACAACGCAAAACGGACTGGTTAGAAAATGAAAGTTTGGTTGATTTCCTCGATCCAAATGATCATAGTAAAACGATTGAAGGCTATCCTGCACCGAAACGTGCGGTAATTTTAGCCAACGCCTAACGGCATAGACCTATCTGCTAAAGCCTCACATTGCTGAGGCTTATTCTTTTGAACTAAATCAAACTCTCACACTAATTTACCCCGTTCTTTGTATATCCCCCTATTTCCGTCAGTTTTAAAATTTAAAAAAACGAATGGAGTACAAATTATGTCAAACCCTTTTACTGTCGCTTGGAGCCGTAAACAGCAAGTTATGTGTTTAGGGCATTGGATTATTCATTATAACGGCAGAGAACTGACGTTACCGAAAGATCGTCAAGACAAAGACATGGGTACAAAAGGGATTTATAACTATATGGATCCGGATGATGAGCTTTACTTAGAAGGCTTGGATGAAGACGATTGGATTGTGGAAAATATCGAATGGCTAAGCGATTGGTTTATCGAACAAGATGTGCCATTAGAAGAAGAGATTATTCGCTATTTTTATCAAGCGGTAAACAAAGAGGATTGGCGTTGCGGTAGTTGCGGAGGCTGTATCTAGAAGCTAACAAGCGGTCAAAATTTGCAGATTCTTTGCAAAAAGAGACCGCTTGTGTACGATGAGCAATTAGTTTAATACCCAAACGCGTCCGTAGTGTTTCATTAAGCCGGCTTTATGACCCGCCTCATCACCGATACCTTGGTATAAGTCAAAGTGATGACCTTTTACCGCACCGCCGACATCTAATGCCACCATTAAACGTAATTCGTGTCTGCCCGTCCAGTTACCGGCACGATCGATTAACGGTGTTTCAACCAATAATACGCTGCCTGACGGTACAAGACTTTTATCTGAAGCGACTGACGCTAATGCAACTAACGGCACGCCTGCCGAACCTTTTACTTGACCGGTCGGATCATTTTTAAAGAAAACGTAAGACGGGTTACGTTCTAATAAGCCTTGTACACGATGCGGATTACGTTCGCCCCATTCACGAATCGCTTGAATAGACATCTTCTCTTTTGGAATCTCGCCGTCTTCAACTAATAAACGACCGACACTTGCATATTTAAAGCCGTTTTGCCCTGCATAAGCGAAATAATTTAAACGACCGTCACCGAAATCAACATAACCGCTACCCTGTACGCCAAGTAAAAAGTTATCCAGCATTGAGTCGCTATAAGCGAGTTCCAAACCTTTACCTGCTAATGCACCGTCATAAATTTGTGAACGAGTAAAACGTTTTTGGCTTGGCATCGCATAAATCGGGTGTTGATATTTACCTTGCGGCGTACGGCGTGCGTGAATAACCGGAGAATAATAACCGGTCATTAACACGTTTTGGAAACCGTCTTCGCCACGCATTTGTAACGCGTGGATATTATAACGTGCTAAATCCGATACCTTACCGCCTGAGGCAATCCAAGATGACACTTTACCGTAAGTACCTGCATAACGACCAGTAATACCGTCGGCATACGCACGCACATTATTTAATTGTTTTAAAAAGTCTTGGAAATTAACAATCGATCCGTTTGCCGCCACTCTCGGTGTGCTGACAAAATTATGCGGAATATATTGACGGTCTTTATATACCGCACCAAACTTTGCGTGTTCCGCTTGATAATCACTCTGCCCTTTGTTTGCTTTATCTGAAGAACAACTTGCGACTAAAATAGCTACTGCAGTTACCGCCGCCCACTTTTTATATGCCTTCCAATTCATAAAAAAACCTTAGAAATTTAATTGATGAGAAAGCGATTAGCCTACCAAAATTTCTACTAAAACGATACTAAATTTTTCGCTTTTACACTCGCTGTAACAGCGATATTTTAGGCTGTTTCTGTTTCAAATTCAGTCAAACAAACCTGTTTTCACAAATTACGCTTGCAATGCAATTAAAAGCGAGTATTATACACCTCATCCAGACGCGGGGTGGAGCAGCTTGGTAGCTCGTCGGGCTCATAACCCGAAGGTCGTTGGTTCAAATCCGGCCCCCGCAACCAAAATTCCTAGCCCTCGATAATATCGAGGGCTTTTTCTTATCTGCAAAAAATAAATGAAAATTTACCGCTTGCACCTTATCTTCTTTTACCAGTAAACTTTCCCAAAACCCTCGACAACTTTCTAGATATGAACAATATTCTTACCATCACGCAGCTTAACTATTCGGTACGCAATTTACTTGAAATGGAATTAGGACAAGTTTGGCTTACCGGTGAAATTTCCAATTTTAGCCAACCCGTTTCCGGTCATTGGTATCTCACCCTTAAAGATGAAAATGCCCAAGTACGTGGTGCAATGTTCAGAATGAAAAACCAACGAGTCGCTTTCCGCCCGCAAAACGGTATGCAAGTGCTGGTGCGTGCTAGCGTCAGTTTATATGAACCGCGTGGTGACTATCAGATCATTATTGAAAGTATGCAACCTGCCGGTGACGGCTTATTACAACAACAGTTTGAACAGCTAAAAATGAAACTGGCCGCCGAAGGACTTTTTGCACAAGAAAAGAAAAAAGCCATTCCGCCTTTTGCTAAGCGAGTCGGTATTATTACCTCTTCAAGCGGTGCAGCATTACAGGATATTCTGAATATTTTAAAACGTCGTGATCCGAGCTTGGCGATCATTATTTATCCGACTCTAGTACAAGGTAAAGAAGCGACACAAGATATTGTGAATACGATTGATTTAGCCAATCGTCGCCGAGAATGTGATGTGTTAATTGTCGGCCGAGGGGGTGGTTCGCTAGAGGACTTATGGTGTTTTAACGAAGAAGCTGTTGCTCACACCATTTTCCGTTCGGATATTCCGATTATTAGTGCGGTAGGTCACGAAACCGATGTGACGATTGCTGATTTTGTCGCAGATTTAAGAGCACCGACACCATCCGCCGCAGCGGAATTAGTTAGCCGAGATCAACAAGAGTTGGTTCGTCAGTTACAGCATCAATTTGACAAATTAAGTCTTGCTTTTGACCGCTTATGGGCGGATAAACAAGCATATTTCGAACGTTTAAAACTACGTTTAAATGCGAAGCACCCTGTCCGCCAAGTACAGATGCAACAACAACGATTAGCCCAATTTAGTTATCGTTTAGAAAGTGCGATACATAAAACTTATTTGACCGAAAAGCAAAAACTCGAACAATTGTTGCTACGCTTAACCAATCAGCATCCGCAACGCCAGTTACAACAGCAACAATTGCAATTAAAACAAGCAAGCTATCGTCTAACTCAAGCGATAGAACAAACATTGCTACGCAAACAACATCAGTGGAAACATATTACCGAACAAGTGAAGCGTAATCCCTTACCACATTACGTAGAAAAGAAAACTCAGCAATATGCTCAACTTGCACAACAGCTGCAATTTGCGATTGAAAAGAAATTAACCAAAGAACAGCAAAAATTCCAAGAGCTTTGCACGAAAATAGACGGTTTAAGCCCGCTAAAAATTTTAGCGAGAGGCTATTCCGTGACACAAACATCGCAAGGTGAAATTCTTCGTTCAACCCAAAATCTTGAGATAGGAACACAAATCACGACCAAACTTTCACAAGGTGAAATCGTAAGTGAAATCATCAAAGTTAATTGATTAAAATACAAACAAAAATAATCAATCTCCTTTTTCCTGTTTCAAATCAAGATGTTAATTAACTTTAATCTATATTGTTCACGAAGTTATCCACAATTTATGTGAATAACTTCGTTTTACTCAATAGCCTAAGTGTTGCTTTTTACGGCAAACAATGATTACTTGCTTTTTATTCCTTGCGCAAGCGGTCTAATTTCCCTATAATTCAACACGTCTTAGTTCTTAAGACATTCAAAAATCACACTCCTTTGCCAGTGTGGCGAAATCGGTAGACGCAGCGGATTCAAAATCCGCCGTTGAATAAACGTGTCGGTTCGAGTCCGACCACTGGCACCATTAAAACTTTCCTTATTTAATATGTATTAATGTTTAAATACATATACGTGAAATACAATTAGCTTCCTCTATAAGTTGAGTATCCATAAGGCGATAATGTGATCGGAACGTGGTAATGCGAGCGATCATTTAATTCAAATGACACTTCGACAAATGGATAAAAACTTTGTTCTTGCAGACGCTCAAAGTAATCTTTTACCTGAAACTTCAGTTTATAAACTCCATTATTATTTAAACCTTCTTGAATCGGTAAAAATTCTGCAATGCGCCCGTTCTTATCGGTAATATTTTTAGCAATTTGCTGCCAATTTCCATTTTCGTTATTAAGTTTGTAAAGTTCAACTTGGACATCCTCAGCAGGCTTTCCTTTGTTAATATCCAAAATATGAGTACTTAATTGATAAGGGCTAGCAGCACAAACGGAAGCGGTAAACATTGCAATCCCACTCATCATATAACGATTTAGCTTCATTTTTCCTCCTAATAGTAATGAAATTCATCGCCTAATTAGTCTGATATCAATGATTTAACTTTCTCCTGTACATTAAAATATTAATTATCGTTAGTTCCAATACCTATTTAGTACCTCATTTTATTACCTAAAACTCCTTACTTGTATTTCTGAATCTAGCAACTAAAAACAAGCGATGAAATTTTGCTAAATGCAAAAGATTTTGGAAATTTAACCGCTTTAAATTAAAAAAATTTATCCTATTTATCTTTATTATAAAAATAATAGATCATTAAGGGTGATAGATAAATGAATCCTTATTACTTGTTATCCTTAAAGATTGAGATAATTATTATCTAGAATCTTCCCCCACCAAATTTATTCATTTACATTCTTAGCCTTTTTGATTAGAAAAATTAAAACATAAAAAATAAATGGGACTAATGTAACCTTCCAAGTTTCGTAAAAAGCATCATCAAACCAATAATACACTTTGTGATTCCACCATCCCCAGACAAAGAGATATATAAACTTCATAAAAAAAAATATATAAAAAAACATGAAAATTTTCAATAAATGAAAAATCTCTTTAATTATCATTATTTATCCTTATTTATCTTATTTTGTAACTCAATAATATCTTTCTTTCTAGAATCTATATCACTGAAGAATTCTCCTGTATAGCTTCCTAAAGCACTTCCATATTTCATATTTCCAAATGGAATACTTATAACAGGGGAAACTATTCCGCCAAAATAATCACTATTCAAACTATTACCCGATGGATCTTTTGATAAACTACTCACGGTTGTAATACCAATATTGATTCTAATCTGATTTCCAATTGTATGATTCCGGGTTAAAGCCCCTCCAGCAAAAGCCCCAATCACTTCATATTTATCAATGTCTTGACCTGAGCTTGTCTTATAAGCTACATGACTGGCTGTTGATCCCCCCCATCAAGTAAAGCACCCGATACATTGGGATATTTACTAGTAAAAGCCCCAACATGCGAACTAGCTTGCTTACTAAATGCTGTTGCCGTTTCCATTGCTTTTTCAGCCGTTTTACTAAGAGTCTTTCCAGCCCCACCAATCATATATAGCTCAGGCGCTATCGGCTCTGCAACTCCTTTCGGCGAAATAACATAATTATAATAAGCATTATTCAATACCTTATTATTATCCTGTCTATTCCGATTCGCTTTACCTATATTCCCCAATAATTCAGCCGAGTATTTACTATCACTCGCACTTAAACCATTTAACAAACCAACCTCATTTAAACTATTCAAGTTATTTCTTGAAACAACATCGATATTTGGATAGTTTATTTTTCCAAACATACTACTATCCTTATACTGCTTCTCTGTCGCTTGGAACATTCTCACCTTCTCTCCATATAAAACTACATCATTACCATCTTTCCATTTAATAGCTTGGTTTTTATCGGCTTCCGTTTTTAAGGTTTTATAAGCAATAGCTAGACTTTCTTTATAATCATCCGCATAAATTTGGGCATCATTTAAAATCGTATTAATTCCTCCCAATACTTGCTGATTTTCTTTTTCATCTACCATTGTTGATGTCACCAAAGTAAGTTGTTCTTCCCAATAACTTTCTGCTTTACCATGCTCTTTTGCAAGTTGTCTCGCCAAATCCTTAATCCGCTGTTTCTCCTCAGGATGCAACTGTCTATTAAACTTCTCCGTTCTCAATGCCATTTGGGCAGATTGTTTCACTTCTGTAGAATTTCCTCCCAAACTCGCACCTATCAATGCACCTAAACCTGCCGCACTTGCCTGCTGAATCGCATTGCGTTCATCCGCCGTTAAAGCGGTGTTATTCACTAAATAATTTGCAATTTCGGTATTGATGTACTCACTACTCATAGCAGATAACGTACCAGCAGCGGTATTTCCTCCCCCCACTTTCGCTGATAAATATCCCACTAAACCATGTAGCGCTAGTTTTTGCGGGCTACCTTCTTCCCACTCCATAAACTGAGCTAAATCGCCCACCGCTTTTGCGCCCATTTCTGCAACGATTTGAGAGGCTTCTTGTTGCTCTTGCAACTTGGTTAAGTCTTGTTTTTCTACTTTTCCATTGGCATTTTCTACATCTCGATTCAGGCTTTGTAACGTCTCTTCTGCCGTTTTGCCTGTCAGGGCTTTTTATTTATCACTGTCGGTTATCTGCAAATCGATATTATCGCTTATCGCTGAACTTGTCGTGCTTCGCTCGCTTTCACTCATATTGCCCAACGCACTCAATGCCGCACCCATCGCGTGACCTGCCATTTTTGACATGTCATTACTCACGCCCGCACTCACGCTTGTCACTTTAATGTCACTACGGTTTTCAATATCCGACATCGTCAGCGTGCCGGTCTTCATGCTGTGGTTCGATTTATCGCCCTCTGCATTTATCACCCCGCCTGCTAAGTGTGTGTTTTCCTCTACATTAATTTCTGACGTTTTTCCAATGTTAAAACCCGACTGTTGATTTACTTGAGCGTAATCCACCTTCGCTTTGTTTTGGCTGATTTGGGCTGATACACATACACTACATCTATTGGATATCAATTCCTAACACAAAAAAGCGGTCAAATTTCGCTAAAAATTTGCAAATTGCAAAAAAGTTAGGAAATTTGACCGCTCGAAGTTTCTACAAAATAAGATAAATACCTTTGTCAATTCTGCTTATATTCACCACTTTAAAAAGGAAAAAAATGATTTTTTCTCCACTTTTCCGGCTAACAATTCCTTAACAAACTCGGGCTTTTCTTCTTCTGAAATATACTCATAAAACGAATAAATCACCTCTTCAGGTGTATATTCCTTTTCTCTTGCATCACAAACCATTTTTAACCAATAAAGCATTTCTGTTGGACGCCCCATTGAATAAAGCATCTGTAAGTGCTTTTCTAAAAATGGCTTTGCTGCTTTCTCCAATTGCTCCACCGTAAATTTATTTTCATAAAAATGCAGGCAATATGCATAAGCAAGCCTATAACCACTCATATTCTTATTCAACTTAAGCGCTTTATCACCTTTTACAGACTGATAAAGTTTGATTGCTTTTTCATATTCTTTGGCTTGAATATAGTGCAAAAGTGATAATGCAAAGATTTCTTTATCATCACGACTCATACCCTTTGAATAATCTTCGTTACCATAAAGCTCTTCTCGCCATTTCAAAGACTTTTTCCATAACTCAACATCATTTACTCCCGTATTTATCCAAGTAGCAAATGCCAAAGCTGAGTTTAAATTATTTTGATGGAATGCAAGAGTACCCATACATTCATTGTTATCTATTCCCTCAGAAAGCCAATCTATAATTCTAGGTAAGAAAGGCTTATATAATTTTTTATATCCAACGCTATATCCGTAGACTAACATATCCAGATCATGAATTGATGAGTTTCCAATAAATTTTTGATCTATAGCTTTTTGTTTTTTTATAAAAGAATAATTGAATCCACTTTTATAATAAGCGTCTTTTTTCCTAATTAAAGTTTCCTTAAAACTCATATATTCTTTCCTTACTCACATTTTTGATTGTTGCAATATTTTTGAATTACAGAATTTTTTACCTTACTATATCCAACTGTATGGGTTGTAAAGTTCCCTATTTTTAAATTCTGTATAGCTTTGTCTTTAACGTGTTCAGAAATAATCTTAGTATTTGAAATTTCTTCTATTGCCTCTCTAATTGCATTATTACGAGTATTTTCTCTAGAAAAAGTTGGAGATTCTCTTCCTTTGGTTAATGATGTTCTTACTTTACTATCCCAAAGCTCAACCTCTCCCGTTTTCGTATTAACGGAAATTACATCACTACCATTTGTACCTGTTGAATTCCCCCATTTTATTACTTGTCTATTTGGAGCTTCTTGAATGCTATTCGCTAAATTTATTTCTCCACGATAACCATTAATATCTTTCCATTCTTGATACACCGAATTACCTTTTGCTTTTTGTGGAACAAAACCATAACCTGCTTTTGGCTCAGGAAGATTAGGGTGCAATTCAATGCCATTGAAAACAACTTTTGGATAATTCGCCGGTACCCCTGTAACCTTAGCTCCATATTTAGCAGATGTCGCTCCTCTGATAGAGCCAACAAGTTCCGCAAAATTCTTAAAGAGCATTAGGTTTTCAACTTTAGATTTTGCCGCTTCTAACGGAATATTTTCTGCTTTTGCAATACCTAAAGCTACTTTCTCTATATATACCGAATCCGCATCTTTTCCTCGTAAAATTTGCTCTACATTGGCAAAATCATTAGGAAAAATATCTTTTAACTGTCCTCGGTAAGAAAAATATTCTTCATAACCACGTTGAGCATATTGAGCAGTCCTAGCTAATGATAAACATTGCTCACTACTTACTTGCTTACAAGCATCTCTAATTTCTTGATTGCGTTTCTCATCAATTCGATTAATTTCCTCTAAACGAGCTAAGTCATCTTTTGTAGCTGTACCCTCTACTTTTTTACGTTGTAAAACCATTTTTTCTTTGGCTTCATTAATAAATAAATAGTTATTCTCCACCGCCCTTTTTGCCGTTTCTACCCCTTGTAAGGTTGTTGCCGTATTACCGCCCACTCCATTACCAACTAAAGCACCCGATAATTGACCTGCAACACTCAGTAATTCGCGCTCTTCTTCACTTAATTGGCTTGCTTCTTTGTTAAAAACCACTTCCGATAATAACATCGCACTCGCTTCGCCTGCCATGCCTGATGCCGCTCCCGCTAGCTCATTATTACCCGAAATGCCCGCCTCCAATGCCGCTTTCTGCTTCCGTTCGGAATAGCTATCTACTGCACCACGCCGGCGCTCGACTCCTGTGAAAGCCCAAAGAAAACACAAAAACAAGCGGTCAAATTTCACTAAAAATTTGCAAATTGCAAAAAGTTAGAGAATTTGACCGCTTAGATATAAAGGCCTATCTATTCTTCATACTTAGCCATAATTTCATCAAAAGTTTTTAGCCCGTCTAAAAATTCTTCAAAATTATCCTCTTCTTGAACATTTAGATACTCTATCGAAATCATATTTCACGAAGGTAAATTATTTTTTAAATTAAACCATAGATTCTACTTTACCTGTTAAATAAAACTCACGAAAAACACTAAATACGATTTCAATATCCTTCGTAATCATATTGTTAGGGTAAGGTTCCCCTTGGAATAAACACCATCCATCCCCTTCTCCTTTTATATTTTTCACTTCCAAATCATCGGACACATTGATATGTAAAACAGGCATATAAAACTCACCATCCTTATATAAATATAATTCTGAAAAATTATCATCATCTTCTTTAGATTCATCAGACAAAATCATAACCCCATTAGAATGGGACATAAAAAATTTAATAAAATTTTCCATATCACTTATTGATGAAATATTTTTATATATTTGTTCCCTTTGATTTTCATTAATAACAAACCCTGAAAAATAAAAATTATTCATTCCCCCTCCCTTTTTTTTATTCGGTTTAACCTCTTTTATTTGATTCATACCTTTTTCCCAAAAATATACTTTTGGTCTCCCATCTTTATCACTGGTAGCATTTACTATCACTTTTGATAACCCTGCTTTATCTGCAATACTTGCAATATCTTTTCTACAATGTCCACAGACATCTTTCCCTTCAACTCGCATTTCCAATGTAGCTCCTTTGGTTTTACCACTATTAAATGCTTTTTGTATCACTTCTATCTCAGCATGTGCTGTTTTATCCGTCGCATTAGGTAATATTTTACCTTTTTGAATTTCCTTTTGTTTGACTACATCAAAAATTAATGTTGGTTTCTCAGTTGTTCTATCAAGTTTCGCTTTCTGATTAACCCCTATATACTCATTTTGATCAATTTTACCTGTTGCTTTTACAACAACATCACCATTGATTATAGCCTGAGTTGTTTTATAGCCTTCTGTCTTACCAACAGCCGGCAACTTCTCATTTGAACTAACACCTCTAGGAAGTCCTTTTATCGTTCTTCCCCAGCCTTCAAACTCACCCAACCAGCCTAAATCTATGCCGTTACTTACCCATTTATATTCCTCTGCAGGCGTGGTTCCCTTCTGCTTCGCTACCTCTGCCGCAAATATCTCTTTTTGTATCGTGACTGCGTCTTTACCCTTTAAAGCCTCTACCGCTCTTGCATAATCCGTACCAAATATCACTTTATATTGGCGATTATCCTTTCCATATCCTACATTTTGGATTTGGTTTGTGTAAGATTCATAGCTTAAACGTGCTTTTTGGGCATCCGCTATCGAAGCTTGGCAAGCTGCAGACCCTTTTCCAAACCTTGGGCAGTACTCTTCTATCTCTCGTTGTGTTCTTTGGTCTTTCTCCTCTAAAGCAGCCTTCTCTTCCTCATAAGCTCTTCGCTCTTCTGAATCCGAAGTCGTTTGAATTAACATCTCTAATTCTAATTTTCTTGCCGCTTCTTGAGCTGAGAGATAGTTATTCTCCACCGCCCTTTTTGCTGTTTCTATCCCTTGTACTGTTGCTGCAGTATTACCGCCCACTCCATTACCAACTAAAGCACCCGATAATTGACCTGCAACACTCAGTAACTCTCGCCCTTCTTCACTTAATTGGCTTGCCTCTTTGTTAAAAACCACTTCCGATAATAACATTGTACTCGCTTCACAAGCTACGCCTGATGCTGCTTTCTGCTTCTGTTCAGAATAGCTATCTACTGCAGAACGCCGGCGCTTGACTCCTGTCGAGTGTCCAAAGCCAATACAAAAACAAGCGGTCAAATTTCACTAAAAATTTGCAAATTGCAAAAGATTTAGGAAATTTGACCGCTTACAAATGCAACTAATTTTACTCTTCTATCTCTCTATTATTTAAAACTAAATTTAAGTCATAAAGAAATTCCTGCTTCTCCTCTTCTTCTAAGACAGAAATAAGATCATCAAGATTATTGTCTGATAAAATCTTATCTATATCATTCATCACTAAAGTGTGACTATAGGTATGTCTTGCTCCATTTAATATAATATAAATAACACTTAGCATTAAATTCTCTATTGGCAAATCGAAACTCCCATCAAAGCTATCTAAAGCTCCGCCCTATTCAGAGAAATCTTTATTCCATTTTGTAATTTTTCCATTTTCAAATTTTCTCTGACACCAAATATAGGCATCATAAAAAAACCACGCTTTTAATGTTTTATAATCAACTCTAGTTATCATCAGAATATTTTTTAAAACCTCTTCCTTTAACTAACAAATTTTAAATTTTCATATTCCCAATCGAAGTAATATCTTAATTTGTTTAAAACTTCTTCCCAATCTTCTCCAGAAATACTATTTACTTTATATTTGATTTCTCTCTCTATATCATCTATATCATCTATATCATCGCATACAATAAAACTTTTAGATGCAAGAACTATTTGGGCAGATTTTACTAATTGAGTATTAAAGACTTCTACTGCAAAATAATCTCCCCCCTCTTTACCTTTCTCACCTATAGTTAAAGATATCTTTAAATTATATCCTGTAGGATCAAGCATTAATTCCTGAGCTTCATTTTTTGATGAAACCCCACAATAGTTAATAGATTTTAAGTCTGCAATAACCATTATTTATCACTCCTGAACATTAAGATGTAAATTACTCTCCGATTTTTCTACATATCTACGTTTATTTTGATCATAAACTTGATGTATTCTTTCAAAGTTTGCTTGAATACCTGTAGGGGCATATTTTGAATGATTTTTAAGTTGAGGTGGTCTATATTTTCTAGACCCATCAGCGCTTGTAAATCCCCCATCAGTATTTAGAATAGCACCTTCTCCAATCCATTCTTTGGCTAGTTTTTCAATTTCAGCTCTGGTAAATGTTCCTTTTTCTGTTAAATTTCCTTCGCCTAATGCTGCATGCTTTAAAATAGGATTCTTATTGGATATATTCTGCAAATTTTCCTGCCTTAACTGCTCTTTTAACTTCGGATATAATGCAACATTCTCAGCCCCCGTTGAAATCCTTGTCGTCTGATTTTCATAACCTGTCGTCTTACCAACAGCCGGCAACTTCTCATTTGAACTAACACCTCTAGGAAGTCCTTTTATCGTTCTTCCCCAGCCTTCAAACTCACCCAACCAGCCTAAATCTATGCCGTTACTTACCCATTTATATTCCTCTGCAGGCGTGGTTCCCTTCTGCTTCGCTACCTCTGCCGCAAATATCTCTTTTTGTATCGTGACTGCGTCTTTACCCTTTAAAGCCTCTACCGCTCTTGCATAATCCGTACCAAATATCACTTTATATTGGCGATTATCCTTTCCATATCCTACATTTTGGATTTGGTTTGTGTAAGATTCATAGCTTAAACGTGCTTTTTGGGCATCCGCTATCGAAGCTTGGCAAGCTGCAGACCCTTTTCCAAACCTTGGGCAGTACTCTTCTATCTCTCGTTGTGTTCTTTGGTCTTTCTCCTCTAAAGCAGCCTTCTCTTCCTCATAAGCTCTTCGCTCTTCTGAATCCGAAGTCGTTTGAATTAACATCTCTAATTCTAATTTTCTTGCCGCTTCTTGAGCTGAGAGATAGTTATTCTCCACCGCCCTTTTTGCCGTTTCTATCCCTTGTAAGGTTGCTGCCGTATTATCGCCCACCGCATTACCGGCTAAAGCACCCGATAATTGACCTGCAACACTCAGTAACTCGCGCTCTTCTTCACTTAATTGGCTTGCCTCTTTGTTAAAAACCACTTCCGATAATAACATCGCACTCGCTTCACCAGCTACGCCTGATGCCGCTCCCGCTAGCGCATTATTACCCGAAATGCCCGCCTCCAATGCCGAAAGCGCGGCATGAGCTAATAAGTTGGCTGTCTTATTATCCGAGGTGTATTTGTGAATCTGTGCATTTAACTCCGGAGATATTGCCGTCGCCGCTACTTCTCCTGCACGACCGCCTGATAATATCGCACCCAGCGTCACCGCGACCGTATCTAACTTACGTTTTGAAGCCCCTCCTTCTCGCCAGCTTTCTTCTTTCGCTTTAGCCTCAGTGTAAACACGTTCCATTTGTGATAGGTCTTCTTCTGAAGCGCCTGTGCGTCTCGCTTTAGCTAACGCCTCCTCCGCCGCATTCACTTCTTCCTCTGCCGCTTTCTGCTTCCGTTCGGAATAGCTATCTACTGCACCACGCCGGCGCTCGACTCCAGCGAGCGTCCAAAGAAAACACAAAAACAAGCGGTCAAATTTCGCTAAAAACTTGCAAATTGCAAAAGATTTTGGAAACTTGACCGCCTAAGTTTTGTTATTTCCTCTTATAAAAGATCTATATTCACTCTCTAGGGAATATTAATATATATCATGCTATTCTGACAAAAATTTATTAACATCTAATATTATTTTTTTAAACTCACTAGTTTTTAATATAGAAACATCCACATGCCAATATCCCTCATCAAAGAATTGTAAGTTTTTTTTCAATGTCATATCTTTATTAAAAAAACGAGATAACTCCCCTAATTCATCTATATTCATAGTTTTATTAACTAAAACAATCTTTGTAAAACCATTAAAATTAACTATAAATGGATACACTCCTTTGCCAAAATATTCAAAATCATCAATATCCCATAAATTATTTCTAGTTTCTAACAATCTTTCATTCGATACAATATCATCGATATAATCAAACAAAATTGATTCATCATTTTTTATCAACTCATAGTCAATAATCCCTTTTTCTATTGCTTTCTCTATACCAAAAAGCGATAAAAAACTTTGTTTAATTAACTCAATCATTAATTCTCGATCAGGTAAATTATAAAGAAACTCATCTTCTCGATTAAAAATATCATTATTCCAGTCAACCCCCCCCAATAAACATGAATTCATATTATAAGCTAGGTAAGATGGATATAACTTCATATCTAAAATAAGATTTAATGATGAAAATTCTCCAACTAATTTATCAACTTGTATTGCAAAATTACTAAAATTACCCTCTTCATCATAGACTCCTGGATTCCCAAATATCATTTTTTTCTAACCTCTTTCTCTGTTGTACCTAATTTTTTTAAAATATCATTACTAATATTTTTTGTATCTAAAATTTGTGATGCCGGTTGATCCCTTCCTGTCCGTCCAGCCCAATGCCATTCTGTCCCCTCTTTATTAGAATTAAATTGATGAATGTTTCCTTGAGAATCAATTGAATAGCGTTTTTTCCCATCTACTACAGAATTTCTAAAAAGTTCTAATGAATTTCTAGGCTCTATCCCTGCATTTGGTCTATTTCCTGGCATACCTTTAGTGTGTTTCGCATTAGATTTATATGTAACTTCTTTATCTGCTATCTGTACTTTTTCTGGATTTGGATATGGAATTGCAGAACCTCTATCCACTTTATTCGACTTCTTCGCAAAATCAACTTGAGTCGGCTTATGTCCTAATTGTTCCTTGCCAACAATCTGTGCCGCATTTACACCAAATTCAAGTGCATTTTCCGCAAAACTATGTCTAGCTTTTAATGCATTTATTGACTTCGTATTTTCCTCTTCCACCAACGTTAAAAAGCGAGAACGCTCTTCTGTCGATAAACCTGACATCCACCCCCAAATTAAACCTGAATAATCTACCGCAAGTTCCGTTGCATTCCCTAGCATTCCTTCAACCGGCAAACGGCAACTTTCACCACAATCACTCAAAAGCGCTTCTCTTTGGGCTTGGCTTAACTGACGATAATGCTTATAGACTGCCTCAACATCTTCCCCATTTTCTATCGCCTTACGAATATCTCTATATAATGCTGCAACATCTTTTGATGATAACGCATTATTCTCCACCGCATTCTTCGCTACTTCTACCCCTGTGCTCACTGCGTTTAGCGTTTCTACACTTGAACTACCATTTACTGCACCTGA
This sequence comes from Actinobacillus genomosp. 1, assembly GCF_029774175.1. Classification (NCBI taxonomy): domain Bacteria; kingdom Pseudomonadati; phylum Pseudomonadota; class Gammaproteobacteria; order Pasteurellales; family Pasteurellaceae; genus Actinobacillus; species Actinobacillus genomosp. 1. The sequence goes on from NZ_CP103834.1 coordinate 972,487, forward strand.
TGCTAAACCGGCTAAGGCTTTGCTGAGCGCTAATACCTCCTCTTTTTCTTCCGTCGTCAGTTCATGCGGCTCTTTTTCATAAAGCCCCTGCGTGAGTACTCTTGCGCCTATCTCTGCTGCACCTGCCGCAACGGCTCCCGTACTCGCTTTTCCGCCTGCCAGCTCCGCTTCTATTGCGCCCCATAATACATGGGCTGCAATATTTGCCGTTTCACTCTGCTCTGTCAGCTGTTTTATCGCCTGATTCACATAAGGGGATGCAGCCCCTGCAACTACCGCTTCTGTTGGTTTACCTGCGATAGCTAAACTGATTGCCGTAGTAACCGCATCAACTTTGCGTTTATGTTCTCCCGAGGTTTGCCATTTCTCCGCTTCTTCTTTCTTCTGAATTGCTTCAGCTATTTTTCCTGCTTTCTCAAGCTCCTCTGCTTCTTGATTTAGTTCTTTTGCTTTACTTTCTGTATAAGCTTGAGCTGCCGCACCAATATCTCCCACTGCCGCTGAAAGTACCTGTTGGTCTTTCAACTTCTGTTTGATATCAAACGTCGCTTCAACTTGTTTATTCGCTTGGTTTAAGTCTGTGTTTAGCCCTAGCGCTTGTGCCGTCGTTTCGGTCGGTTGGCTATCTTTGTTTAAGGTGATTTTGCCTTCCGTTAACGTTGCTTTCGTCACACTGCTATCACTTTCGCTATCATACATCGGGACTGTCGGCTTGATACCGTTACTTTGCGTTGTACCCGTCAGTTTCGCCAAGTCCGCTTGCTGTTTCGCTCCTTCTTTGCTTGTCGCCTCCGCATTACCTAATTTATTCAGGTTAGCCGATACACTCATGCCGCCCGTTAAGGCTTTGCTCTCGCTTTCATTCTCAATATCTTTAAAAGCAAGCGTATTTGTGCTTAATTCACTCTTAGTCGGGTTCGTACTCGCTATCGCTCCGCCATTTAGCTGTACGTGGTCTGCATTAACATGATAACCGCCCTCTTCCGCAAATAAACCCGATTGCTCTACCACTTGCTTGCTGTTCGATTTACCACTTGAGGCATTGCCGTAACCGCTTCCGCCCCATGCCGTACCCAGCGCAACTTGCACGCGTCCGCCTGCACCTACACTGCTGCTCTTAGAATGATGTTCATCTTGACGGCTTTCTACTGTTAATGTACCACCCACATCCGCATTAATGGTTTTTCCTTTCGCTACTGCGCCTGCTAATGTGGTATCTCCCCCACTTTTTAACGTGATGGTTTCACTGTCTAAGTGGCTATTATTTTGTACAACATGCTGTTCGTCTTGTTTACCTTTCGTAAAACCGCCTTGTACATAAATATACGCCCCAGTTTGGGCTCCTACCGCTACACCAGCCCCCACTTCAAAACCACTGCTTTGCTGTTTGCCTTTTTGCTTCGCTGTGCTTTGGCTTGATTCCACGATGAGGTCTTTATGTGCATCTAACGTAATTGAGCTATCCGCTAAGCGATTGCCTTCACTGTCTCGGCTAACAAAGTCCGTCTGCTTCGCTTGAATATCTCCGCTTCTTGATTTTACGCTGATATGTTGCGCATTCACTACATTACCTTGCGCTTCCGACTGTGCAGATTCCATTCGCTCTCGGCTATGTCTATAGCCGGTACCCGCTTCCACGCGCAACAATGCTCCGCCTGCCGCTGCATTGGCATAAGCAGAATAGCCTTTTGCCGCAACGCCTAACGCTTGTGCTGCTCTGACTCTATCATTCGCCTCTTTATTTTCTATCGCACTTTCTACCGCCTGCACTAAATCAATAATCGGCGAGCCTACTCGGGCAAATGTCCCCATTTTTAGATCGCTTTTATGGCTTGAACTTGTGCCTGTATTATGTGCAACATCAAAGGTGACTTTTTCCGCCTCGATATCTATGCGTTTTTTCGCCAAAATTTGGCCGCTTGTTTGGTGGAAATCATTACCTGCTTCAATATCAACATTACCGTTTAAGCTTGCGATAGTTGCTCCGCTGTGGCTTACGCTATCATGACTCTCACTACTTAATTGACGATGGTATCCGCCAAAACGCTCCGTTTCTGATACGACTGCTTCGCCAATATGGTGTTTTTTACTTGAGGTTGATTGCCCTACTCGTTTTTCAACGGTTGTTAATACCACATCTCCACCTGCGGAAATGCGGTTATCTCCTTCACTCACTAATTGAGTACCGGCTAAACGAACATCCCCTTGCTTCGCTGTTACGCTGCTATTGCCACCAAATGATAAAACACTTGCCTGTTCAGTAACCGTATCACCTTCACCAAGATCTTTTTCACTATAGATACCGCCACCTTTCGAAGCATTTAACTCAATACCTTTACGGGTTGAACGATTATTTTGTGAAGTTGAGGAAGTTGCTACATCAAGCTGAATATCCTCCTTCGCCGATAATGAACCATCTCCTTTCGCAGAGAGCTGTGAGCCTTGAGAAGTAATATCGCCCTCTCTTGCAGTAATACTTAAATTACCGCCAGCATCTACATGTCCAATGACAGCTGTTTCTTTTTGAGTGTCCTTATTCAGCTCAATTTTTTGCGTTTTGAAATAAGGACTTCCCGGATTCATGAGTTGGTTGGCGGTTTTTGACGCCGCATCTGCAGCAGTTAAAATCTTACCGATAACCCCAGCCGCTGAACCTTGTGACGCTTGCTCACCAAAGTTATCTTTTACCACTTGTACAGGGTTATATACCGCACTCACACCAAAGCCGGTAGATTTTGACTTATAGCTGAATTGATTATTTTCATGCTCTGTCATTGCATTTAAATGAACGTTATTACCTTCAATAGCAATATCTCTTCCGGCATTCATTCTTGCCGCATTGCTTGTAACATCACCATGAATAGAAGATATGGTTAAATTACCTGATACCGAGTTTAATACCGTAGTCGCAATACTTGTCGCTACATTTTTATCTCTCATATCAGATTTATTTTTCGAATAACCGACAGAGGCAACACCTCTGCTTTTCGAAGCTGAAAGTCCACTGCTTTGGCGAATTTCTTTTTCGCTTTTTGTCTCTGTATTTTCCGCTGCACCTAATATGATATCTTTCTCAGCAAATGCAGTAATGTCATTTAACGCAATAATCTCTGCCGCTGTTAAATCAAGGTTACCTTTGCGTGAGTCTAAATAAACATCTTTAGCAGCAAGTACACTACCTTTATGCGATGTCACATCTCTCGTTTTTTCTGTTTCTAAGCTTGAAGAGCCAAAAGCATTGCGTTTTTTATATTTATGGTATTCTTCATATTCGCCTGAACGTAATGCTGTGCCGAGTACTAAATCATTTTCAGCTAATGCAGCTAAACGCTCTTTCGCACCGAGTTCTGCGCCTTCAGCAGTAAGCGTATTCGCAACTAAAGTCACATTGCCGTTACCCGATACACGGCTTACCACTACATCTTGTACTGCTTCATTACGATAGTGATTGCCGCCGCCCATTTTCTCATCAAAACCGACTGCAACCGTGCCTAAATGCATTTGGTCTTTTGCTTTGAGATAAGTTAAACCTTGACCGTCATTAATAATATCCGAGCCGTTAAGGGTGATATTGTTCGCCGTCACCTGTAAGGTGCCGTTTGCATCTTTTACGTGTAATAACGCTTTACGATCTAGCGTAGTTTGTTTACGTTTAAAGCCGTCTAAATCAATTTCAGTATCTCGGGTGGTGGAAGAATGTGTAAAATTCCCTGCAACATCAAGGAATAATGCACTATTTGCTTCCATAACACCGCCATTGTTTTCCGCATCACCGGAAACATTACCTTGCAATATACCGCCGGAAATCTTACCGCTATTTACCAATTTATCTGCTGCGAATTTTACAAAATTACGGCCGGCAATCGTCCCTTCATTAATTAATGAAGTCGTATTTACATTCATTTTATCGGCAGAAATCAATGTACCTTTGCCGCTAATATCACCTTTGCGAGCAACCGCATACACTTTCGGCACTAAAACTTGTTCTACTTGGCCATTTGGTAATGTCACGCTTTCGGTCTCTAACCAGACAATATCGGAAGTAAGTTGTGCAACTTGATTTGAGCTTAATGAAATGCCCGGGCGTAAGTTAAATTTTTGCGCAAAAGTTACACCGGCATCCATTAATGCTTTATATTGGTCGTCAAAATTTTCAAACTCGCCTAAGAATTGTCTTCCGGTCAGCTTATTGATTTGCTCTCTCACTAAACGCTGTTCATAAAAACCATCGCCCAAGCGTTTATGCACCGCTTCGTGTTCTGAACGAAGGGCGTTATACATATAATCGCTTGCTAACCATCTTTTTCGGTCGGTAAAATCCGGATCCGTCTCAATTAAGACGTGACTATCCGCATCAGGGTTAATTTTATATAAACTCTGATTCGGTAAACGAGTATCCGCTTTCACGCTGCGTATTTCTATTCCGTCTTGAGGCGTTGGAATTGCCGAAATAGTTAATTCTTTAAATTTTGGTACATCTTCTTGTAAAGGCTTAAGAGCTAATTCATTTCCTTGAGACGAGATCCCATTTGCGTCTACTGAATTAACATAACCATTGAACTCACTTGGTGTAATATCATTTCTTTCTTGCCAAATTCCCATATCCTTATGAGTTTCGTTAATACGCATTAATGGACCATGGCTATTATCTTTACGCTGGAAATAGCGTCTATGCCCCCCTCGCCATACTGTATAAGAGAAATGACGATTCCCTTCCTCAATATCTTGATGGATAGCATCTTCATCATCTCTATTTTCTAACTTACCGATCCCTACTTGCTCAATACCTTTAGCAATTACCCAGCTTTTATCATTTAAGAATCGTTCGCTGTTATATGTAATTCCTTCTCCTGAAAGGATCTGCGCAGGCGCAGTACGAGTAGTTACATTCTCTTTAACATATTCCTTTTTAACATTAATTGCCCAGAAACGATCATACACATCACCAACAATCTCTTTATTATGTGTATCAATCGCTTCTGTCAATGCTTTGAGTTTATCGCCATATTTATTTGTCCATTCTTGTAATGGCTTCATTAACTCATAGTCTTTTTTGGCTTGGACGGCTTTATCATAAGCCTCTTTTTCTTTGCGATAATTTTCTAGTTTTGTCTGAAATACTTCTTCACTTTCATTAGCTTGTTTAGCTGGTTGTATCGGTAATAGTGGAATTACAGGCAAAGTTTGATTCTCTTCTTGCTGATCTAATTTTACAAGTTCTTCATCTGAAAGAGAGCTTAACTTCTCATCATTCAATTCTAAGCGTTTTAAATATGCAGCCATTTCCGGAGTAATTTCAGGTACATCTTCTGTTGGTGCCTCAATACCAAAATATCCCCAAACTGGGCTATCTTTTTTATAAACACCTGCATCTAATGACTTACAATTCTGATTGTCGTCACAATTAACCTGATTAGGAGATGCTAATACCTTACTTTTGATTTGATCTGTATCCGTAATAACTTCCAAATTATTCACATTGTATTTGCGCATCCATTTCCATGTACGGCTAAATCCGATCCGCTGTAATTCATCAGTACTGATATACGGCAACTTACCGTTGTTATAAGGTTGATCAACTTTAGTTGCCTCTCCCTCCGGCAAAATATAATTCTTATCGACTTCATTTATAGGACCGACAATTTGTAATTCGGAACGATAGTACTTATTAATATTTTCAATATTCTTAATATTCAGTACCGTATGTCCTACCGCTTCTATCACACTACTAATATTTTTGAATGAGTCCGCTTGTCCTTCTGCAAGATCTTGCTCATTTAATTCACTACCAAAAACAATATCTCCACCACTATAAATATAGCCGCCACCTTTTAGGTTTTGATCATAAGTAGCCATTTCATTCGTAATCGTTTTACTTGCTAAATCTAAACTTTTACGAGCCGCAATTGTTGCAGCTTTACCGCTCTCATCTTGATTAAGAATATTTTCAGCTCCAAGTGCAACATAATCACCATAAATACGGCCGGAACCTTTATTCTCGATCACTTTAGCTTTAACGACAGTTTTTGACGTATCCTCTTCATTAAAACTATTAATTAAGCCTCTATTTTCAACTTTGTCATTTACCGTGATACGAGTATGCCCTGAACTAATACGACCGTCAGCCGCATTGTTTAAACTTTGCGCCGTTAAGGCTAACTTATCACTAGCTGATAATTTATGATTATTGACCACATTACCAAGCGTCTCGATAGCAAGTGTGCTTTTTGCATTAATATTATTCTTAGTATTAAAATCATCTTTCTGTTTAATACTTAGCTCTTTAGCTTCTAAATGTCCATCTTCACTGATCGCTTTAGCCTCAACAGATAATCTCTTTTCTGCTTGGATCTTACCTTCTTTATTTGTCACTATAAGATCAGTTTGATAACCTGAAATCGATAACCCTCCCCAACTTAAAATCTCACCAGCCTGATTGTTTACTGCCTTAGCAATATTCAGTAAGCCCTCGCTTTCCAGATAAATACCGCCTTTTTCGTTTTCTAAACGATCCGAAGTTAGCGTCAGTTTTTGTGCAATAATACCTTGTGTCGGTGTTTTGTCTTGAGCAACAGTACCGTTATTCTCAAAGGTTGGCGTATTCACAACAAGTGGCGTACCGGCTTCAATTAATGAGCCGTTTTCCGCTACTTTATTATTCAAGATATGTGATGCCGTGATGGTTCCGCCCTGCTGCGTTTGAATAAAACCACCTTGGTTATCAAGTAACGCTGTATTGATAATAAGTTGCGCTAAACTCTGAATTTTTCCATCCTGAGTATTTGTAAGCTGCTGACCATTGGTATTGATCTGCTGATTTTCCGTAGAGAAAAGCGTACCCTGCTGATTATTAATTTCAGCCGAATCAATTTGTAATGCTTTTCCGGATAAAATCTGCTCTTGTTGGTTATTCAAAGCTTGTTTCTGTGCATCTAAAACAAGGTTATCTTGTGCTGTATAAAGCGTTCCTTGCTTATTATCCACTCCGTAAGCGGTTAAATTTAGCTGATTTTTTGCAGAAATCGTGCCTTGTTGGTTATTCAGTAAGCTTGAGACACTTAAATCCACGCTACTGTTTTAGCTGGCAATCACACCTTGTTGGTTGGTTAATTGTTGGCTGTTAACCGTTTGGGTTTGATTGCTTACGAGATAACCTAACTTGTTATTCAGTGCTTGAGTTTTGATGTCCATTTCCGCATTCGAAACTAAACGCCCTTTCGTATTATCAAGCTGTTCCGCTCTAACAGTAAATTTACATTGTGTTTTTATCGCACCGCCTTGGTTATTTATCGTTTGGGCTTTCAAGGCAAAGTCTTGCTCACCGGTTTGTTCCCATACTGCATTTCGGGTATTTAAGTCGGTTTGTGTCGTTTGAATACGTTTTGCACTGACATGACTACTTTCGGTAGATAAAGTTTTAGGCGTGTTTAAACGCAGCGTCTCTTTGGCACTGAGTTTGGCTTGGTTTGCTTGAATATCGCCCGTTTTAGCATGAACATCAATTCTGTTGGCACTGGTTTGGCTTTTGTTTAAATCGGCTTTGTCCGTCTTGATTTGTAGCGTACCGCTTGCAATATTTTTGCCATTTAACACCGCTTGTTGGCGTGTAGTAATATGAATATCTTTGCCGTTATCCGCTTGTGCTGAGAGTTGACGAGTCTCCCCCTGTTTCGAACTTTGAATATCCACACCGGCAGCAATCAGTGACGATTCACTCGCTTCAATATGGTCGGCATCAAAGCTAATTTTTCCTTTCGCAATAGTTTCACCGCTTTGACGAATGTCATTTGCCGCTCGTTGTTGGATATCGCCTTGTCGTGCTACAATTGAGCCGTGTTGTTGGATATCCGCTTGGCTAGTTAAAACGATATTGCCTTGGTTGGTTTCCAATTTTCCGTGGTTTTCAATGCCTTTTGTACCTGCAAGTTGTACTTCTTTTTGGGCGTTAAATGTACCTCGATTGACAATTCTGCCTTGACTGTCAATTTTTAAAGTTTCGCTACTTGCACCAATATGTCCGGCATTGCGAACACCTATGCCGTTCTCCGTGCCGATAAGGTGGATTTTGCCCGAGTACATTCCTCCTAATTCACCCACATCCACCGCAAATTTAGGTTGATTTTCGCCTGCAAGCGGTTGATTTGTGTGAATAATTTGCAATTCTTCCGTATTATTCGACCGCTTGATAGTATTTTTACCCGTCACAACTTTGGTTTCTTTCTTCGACCAAATACCGGCGTTTACTTCCGCTTCACGAGCCAAAATCTCGGTATAGTCCACACGGCTATTATCCAAACCTTTGCCTAAAACGCTGACCTTACCTTTTTCCACCACAAAACTGTCGAGATGACCATTTTTAACTTGCGGTTTACCAGTGGTTAGCGTGGCTCGATCGGAGTTAATCACGCCACAACCTGCACAATGAATCCCGTTCGGGTTGGCAATAATCACATCAGCTTTTTTGCCTGCCACTTCCACATAGCCTTTTAATACACTCGGATTATTTGAAGTGACTTCATTTAAAATAACCTTGGCTTCACCACGGGCAAGATAGGGGTTACCTTGTACCCAACCGCCTTGTTGCGTTTGGGTATTGGTGCGACTGTTGTTCAGAACGGCACCTTTGGTATCGACACTAAATTGATTGTATTTATTGTGCGATAAACCTTTATCATTCGGCGTTTGGATATTAACCTGAGGTAAACCGTTGGCAGTTTGTAACACAATCGGTTGTTGGTTTTTCGGTGCGGTTTTATCCGCTTGAATAATCAAAGTTTCCGCAAGGACATTATCAGAAAACGCCACAAAACCTAACGCACAAAAGAGGCTAAAGGTAAGCGGTCGCATTTTGGCAAAAATTTGCGAAAGCGAGAATGAGGATTGTTCAGTAGACTTACCTTCGGACTTGGCAAGCTCTGACACGACCACTAAACGTTGTAAAGTCTTGCTGAAAATGACACAGAAACATTGTTTATTCATTTTTTATCCTGTTCAAAACTAGAAATGGTAATTTAAGTTAAAACCGGCAACTGTATTCGAGGTTTTAAAACCTGCCGGTTTACGAAGCGGTTTACCGACAAAAATATCGTAGCTAAAACGGCTAAAACCACCGCGTAAGCCGAGTACCGTCCCCATCAAATGATGCCCTAATCTACTTTCCGCATCTCTGCCCATTACTCGACCGCCGTCTAATGCCAAATAAAGTTGCTGTCCCCAACGATTCACATTCCAAGCGAATTCGTTACGCCATAACCAACCACGCTCACCTGAAAGCGTAAGTTCTCCATCAAAGCCTCGCACGGTGTAGCGTCCACCAATACTAAAACGGTCTTGTGCAATTAACGGGTTTTTATTCCATTGCGCATTCCAACCGGTATTAAATTGCCACGCTTGCTCTCCCAGCATAAACGGTTGTGTAAAATCAATAGAAGCCGTGATAATTTGCGGACGTGAAGTCCCCTCATTCCAAAGCTCTTCCGGTGCGGATAATGCCCCTCTTGCGCCCGTTCCACGTTTATAACTTCCTGATAATTCTAAAGTCGCATCGCCTAGATATTCTTTATGTGAAATACCGGCCTCCCAACCTGCCATACGGCGTTTTTGTACGTCAATTTCTCCACCGTCAATATAGTTTTGTGATTGGCGAGACCAAAAACCGCCTGATATAGACGTTTTACGTTTACTATCTCGATAAAGTAAATAAGAAAGGGTGGCTTTAGTGGTATTACTTTTGCCTGAGTAAATATAATTATTATCAAATGCTCCAAAGACCTCTTGGCGATAACGGTTATAGCTCAGAGAAGCAGATAAGGTCCAATAACCGAAAGGGATAGAATAATAGAAAGAGAGGTTTTTATTGGCTCGCTCGCCTTTATCATCATTGTTCGTTTTCAGGCTGTGCGTAAAAGAAGTGTAGAAAAGGTCATTAGCGGAAAACAGATTATCAAAGGAAAACGTACCGTTTGCCTGATATTTTCCGGTTGAAGTCGAACCGGCATCATCTAGCCCGACACTCAGTCGGAATGGAAATCCTTGCGCATAATGGATTTTTAAATCGCTGTCGCCTACGGAAGCCAATTCATCTTCACTTGGTAAAATCTCAATATTCGCTTCTGCCGTCGGCACGCGTTTTAGATTTTCTAAAGACTGCTCAATATCACGTACATTGAGCAAATTCCCCTTTTCAAAGGTAAAGGCGGTTAAAGCATGTAGTTTAGTAAAGCGAGGTACAACACCGCTATCCGCTATAATCGTATTACGCACTTTCCCCAAAATGACGGTTAAATTTAACTTACCACCACGTAAATCTTGCTCTTCCGTCACCACTCGGGTCGTCACATAACCTTGCTCAATAATATTATTTTGCACCTGCTTCATTAAAATGCCTAAACCCTCACCTCCAAGGCAATGTGGTAGAGTAAGTTTTAAATCGTGTGCGGCTTTATCTAATGCCCATTGGAATTGGCTGGTTGAAGTGCTTGAACCGTAATCGGTCAATGAAATGTAGTGGATAGGATAACAAGGGGATTCTTGTTTTAAAAACGAAAAAGGTTGTTGAACGTTCGTGTCTAAACGAACATCCGCTGAGACTTGTAGTTGTTTATCTTTTGATTGTTGATATTGCTGTTGCCTTTGTTGTTGTGTAGCATCCAGTTGATTTAACTCTGATAAACTCGAATATTGATTCGCCGAAACGCTAATTGAAACAGCAGCGAGTGGTATGTTAAGAAATTTTGGTTGGAAGTACATTATGTTTACCTAGTTCCATTTTAATTTATGGATTAAATTCTATATTATTAAAAGTGTTTAAATGAAGATTAGATAATTATAAACCCCAGGATAACATCTGTTCAAAATTAATTATTGTTGAATACCCCGTATCAAGTCTGATCAGACCATTACACCTATTTTTTCTCTTATTTTTTACTCTCTTTATTCTTTACATATTTATTTTAAGAATTTTCTCTCTTAGCTGAGTAATTTTCGTTATAATAAGAGTTTATTTTTATATTAAAAAGAGAACAAAAAATTATGGCTACAATTAAAGACGTTGCTAAATTAGCCGGTGTTTCAACTACCACCGTTTCACATGTAATTAATAAAACCCGTTTTGTAGCAGAAGATACCAGTAAAGCTGTTTGGGATGCCATCCAACAATTAAATTATTCCCCGAGTGCCGTTGCTCGTAGTTTAAAAGTCAATACTACGAAATCCATCGGTATGATCATCACGACCAGTGAAGCGCCTTACTTTGCTGAAATCGTGTTAGCGGTAGAAGAACATTGTTATCAGCAAGGTTATTCTCTTTTCTTATGTAATACTCAAAATGAACCGGAAAAGATTCAAAACCACCTCGATATGTTAATTAAAAAACGAGTGGACGGTGTGTTGGTAATGTGTTCCGAATATACTCGCGATTCTTTAGAATTATTTAACGGTACAAATATTCCAATGGTGGTTATGGATTGGGGTAAAGCCGATAATCATAGCGATCGTATTTTGGATAATAGCTTTGAAGGAGGATACTTAGCTACCCAACATTTAATTGAAAACGGTCATAAAGATATCGGCGTTATCGCCGGTCACCTAAGCAAAACCCTTTCCAAAGAACGTTACGAAGGTTTCTTAAAAGCGATGCACGAAGCAAATTTACCTGTGCACCAAGAATGGATTTATGAAGGCGACTTCGAACCGGAAAGCGGTTTTGAGCAAATGAATAATTTATTACGTTTGGAAAAATTACCGACCGCGATTTTTTGTTTCAGCGATACGATTGCATTAGGCGCCATTTCGGCATTAAGCGAAAAAGGATTGTCCGTGCCGCACGATATGTCAATTATCGGATACGATAATATTCATTCGTCACGCTTTTATTCTCCGCCGCTCACGACAATCCATCAATCTAAATCGCGTTTAGGTGTAAAAGCACTCAATATCTTACTTGAACGAATTAAAATAGATAAAACGCAATATCAGCCTCAAACGATTGAGTTTCATCCCGAATTAGTTTTACGTCGTTCCGTGAGAAACTTAAATAAATAATCCCAGTTAGAGAAGGAGCAAATATGGAATTTTTAATCAGCTTTTTCAGTAGCTATGGCTATTGGGCTGTATTTTTGGTTTTGTTGGCTTGTGGCTTCGGCGTACCGATTCCGGAAGATATTACTTTGGTTTCCGGCGGCGTGATTTCAGGCTTAGGCTATACCAACGTACATTGGATGTTAGTGGTAAGTATGTTCGGTGTATTAATCGGTGATAGTACCATGTATTGGTTAGGCCGTATTTACGGTGAAAAAATTCGCCAGTTTCCGTTAATTCGTAATATCGTGACTGAAGAACGTTACCAAATGGTGCAGGAACGTTTTGAAAAACAAGGCAACCGCTTATTATTCTTAGCGCGTTTCTTACCGGGGTTACGTGCGGTGGTGTATCTGGTATCCGGTATTACTCGTCGTGTAAGTTATACTCGTTTCGTGTTGGTTGATTTCTGTGCGGCGATTATTTCCGTGCCGATTTGGGTCTATTTAGGCGATTACGGCGCACAAAACCTCGATTGGCTACACGAACAAGTAAAAAACGGACAGCATATTATTTTTGCCGGTTTAGGTGTGATTGCCATCTATGTAGGCTGGAAATGGCGTAAATCTCGTAAAAATAAACAAGCTTAATTTGATGAAAAAGACCGCTTACAAGCGGTCTTTTTTTGCTTAAAATTTGCAAAAAGAAACCCCAAAGCAAAACTTTGAGGTTTGATTTAGTTTATTTACAAATTAAATATCTAACTGAGCGTATAGCGCATTACTTTCGATAAAATCACGACGAGGTTCAACTTCATCTCCCATTAGGGTACTAAACAACTTGTCAGCCGCAATCGCATCGGTGATATTCACTTGTAACATCTTACGTGCCACCGGATCCATTGTGGTTTCCCATAATTGTTCCGGATTCATCTCACCTAATCCTTTATAGCGTTGAATAGTTAAACCTTTACGTGATTCACGTACCAACCAATCTAACGCTTCGGCAAAACTGCTGATCTCTTGACGGCGTTCGCCACGCATTACATAAGCACTCGGTGACAATAAATCGTTTAACTCATTACCTAATGCGGTAATTTTGGCATATTCGTTACTGCTGATAAAGTTAAAATCAAGACGATAAGTGGTATCCATACCGTGAGTCGTTACCACAATTTCCGGCTCGTACACTTGACGCTCGGTATTGAAGAAAACTTCACTACGATAGAAACTACCGCCGGTTTCTTTTTCCATTAATTTCGCCACAAACTGCTCGTTCCAAGCGGTCACTTTTGCCTGATCTTTTGCAAATTCAACCGAAAGTGCCGGGCTATAAATCAACTCGTTTAACAACGCAACCGGATAGCGACGGCTTAAGCGTTCAAATAATTTTTGCACACCGTTATATTGCGCAATCAGATTTTCAAGTGCCACACCGCTTAATGCCGGCGCACCTTCGCTCACAAATAACCCTGCACCTTCTAACGCAATATCGATTTCATATTGCGACATTTCATCATTATCTTGAATATAACGCTCTTGCTTACCTTTTTTCACTTTATAAAGCGGCGGCTGAGCGATATAGATATAACCGTTCTCAATTAATTCCGGCATTTGACGGTAGAAGAAGGTTAATAGCAAGGTACGAATATGCGCACCATCCACGTCCGCATCGGTCATGATAATGATTTTGTGATAACGTAATTTGTCAATATTATAATCATCACGACCAATACCTGTACCTAACGCCGTAATCAAGGTTGCAACTTCTTGTGAAGAAAGCATCTTATCGAAACGTGCTTTTTCAACGTTTAAGATTTTACCTTTTAACGGCAGAATCGCTTGATTTTTACGATCACGACCTTGTTTTGCCGAACCGCCCGCAGAGTCCCCCTCCACTAAGTAAAGTTCTGATAACGCTGGGTCTTTTTCTTGGCAGTCCGCTAATTTACCCGGTAAACCGCCTAAATCCAACGCGCCTTTACGACGTGTCATTTCACGTGCTTTACGTGCTGCTTCACGCGCACGCGCCGCATCAATAATTTTGGTTACGATATTTTTCGCATCGTCCGGATTTTCCGCTAAGTACTCCGCTAATGCTTCGTTCATTGAACTTTCAACCGCACCACGCACTTCCGATGACACTAACTTATCTTTAGTTTGTGATGAGAATTTCGGATCCGGCACTTTTACTGAAATCACCGCCACTAAGCCTTCACGAGCATCGTCACCTGACGCATCAATATTCGCATCCGCTTTTTTCAGCACACCGCTACTATCCATATAGTTTTTTAGCGCACGGGTTAATGCTCCGCGGAAACCGGCTAAGTGCGTACCACCGTCACGTTGCGGAATATTATTCGTAAAGCAATAAACATTTTCGTTATAGCTGTCGTTCCACTGTAATGATACTTCAACACCAATGCCGTCTTTCTCGGTTGAAAGATAGAACGGTGTATTATGAATATGGGTTTTACCTTCGTTTAAATACTCAACGTAGGCTTTGATACCGCCTTCATATTTGAAATGCTCTTCTTTACCGTCACGCTCATCCACTAAACGGATTGACACGCCTGAGTTTAAGAAAGAAAGCTCACGTAAACGTTTTGACAGAATTTTATATTCGAATTCGGTTTTATTTTTGAAGATATCTAAACTTGGCCAGAAACGCACCATCGTACCGGTTTTATCCGTATCGCCAATGATTGTTAATGGCGCATCCGGTTCGCCTAAACTATAAAATTGCTCGTGAACATGACCTTCACGGCGAATAGTTAGCTGTAATTTTGATGAAAGCGCATTTACCACCGATACGCCCACACCGTGTAAACCGCCCGATACTTTATAGGAATTATCGTCAAATTTACCGCCGGCGTGCAATACCGTCATAATCACTTCCGCTGCAGATACGCCTTCTTCCGGGTGAATACCGACCGGGATACCGCGGCCGTCATCTTGTACGGAAACCGAATTATCTGAATGAATCGTAACAATAATATCTTTACAGTGTCCTGCTAACGCTTCATCGATCGCATTATCTACAACTTCAAACACCATATGGTGTAAACCTGTGCCATCATCGGTATCACCGATATACATACCCGGACGTTTACGTACCGCATCTAAGCCTCGTAAGACTTTAATGCTCGAAGAATCATAACTATTTGTTTGATTTTGTTCAGACATTCGTTATTCCTATACTTTATGAAATGGAAAAGGCTTTATTCTTAAATAAATTTAAAGCCAAAAATTATTGGGATTATAGCAGAAAAATGCGGAAAAGTATTGAAAACAAGCGGTTAAAAAAGGAGGGAAATTTGTAAACTTGGGAAATCAAAAAGCGGCTAACTTTTCTTGGCAAAAATCTCAGAAAATTTAACCGCTTGAACTTAACTTAGCTCATTAAGCATAGATGCCAACTAAAATGGCTAAAAATACACCTAAACCGAAATAGTGATTATTTAAAAATGCTTTAAAACATTTTTCTCTTTCTCTCTGTTTAGTTAGCCAACATTGATAACTAAACAAACTTGCACTCAACGCCAATACTACAAAATAGCCCCAATGGTATTGGCTTACCCAGCCAAAAACGACTAACAGCACTAGCGCAATAAATTGCAATAAGGCAATGATTTTATTGTCGTATTGGGCAAACAAAATCGCCGTGGATTTTACCCCGATACGCAGATCATCATCACGATCAACCATTGCATATTGCGTATCATAGGCGACCGTCCAGAAAATATTGGCAAAAAATAACAGCCAACATTCCAACGGCAGCGATTCACTTACCGCACTATACGCCATCGGAATCGCCCAACCGAATGCCATACCCAATACCACTTGCGGTAAATGGGTAAAACGTTTCATAAACGGATAAATAATCGCTAACGCTACCGCCACAAACGACAACAGGAAAGTATATCGGTTAAGCAATAAATCTAAAACAAAAGCGATACACAGCAGCAATACGAACAGTATTTTCGCTTCCGTAGTTGTTACTCGTCCGGTCGCAAGCGGACGCTGCGAGGTACGCTTCACTTCACCGTCAATATGGCGATCGGCATAATCGTTAATCACACAGCCCGCCGCCCGCATCACAATTACGCCTAACACGAAAATCACGAGTACGGACAAAGGTGGAACACCGCCGGCGGCGGCAAATAACGCCCACAATGTCGGATGAAGTAAAAGCAATGTACCGATTGGCTTATCAAAACGCATAAGTTGCGCATACGCCAACCATTTATTCCGAGAAAAATGTTGTTGAAAAAAAGTTGTCATTAATTACCGCAGATGTGTACTGCTACTTTGGTGGATACTAATCGTTGTTGCAATTCTAACGGTAACGGCAAATCTGTAAACAAATAATTTACTTCGGTAATATCACCTAGACGAACAATTGCGCTACGACTGAATTTTGAATGATCGGTTACCAAAATCACTTGGCGCGAACTTTGCATTAATGCTCGTTTCACTTGCACTTCGTGATAATCATAATCGAGCATTGAACCGTCACTATCAATCGCACTAATACCTAAGATCCCAAAATCCAAACGGAATTGGCTAATAAAATTCACGGTTGCTTCACCGATTAAGCCGCCGTCTGTCCGTAGATTACCGCCGGCTACCGTAATATGAAAATCTTCTTTCTGCATTAAAATGTGTGCCGCATTCAGATTATTAGTGACGATCCGCAAATTTTGGTGAGATAACAGCGCATAAGCTACCGCTTCAGAAGTCGTGCCGATATCTAAAAACAATGAAGCACCATTCGGGATCATTGTAGCTACGTGGCGCGCAATCTCATTTTTTTGCTCGGAGAAAAACTGTTTACGTTCGGTATAATCACTGTTTTCACTATTGGACGGAATGCCTGCGCCGCCGTGATGGCGACGGATTAAATTCTTTTCGGCTAATTCATTTAAATCACGGCGAATCGTTTGAGAACTTACCTCTAATTGAGCGACTAATTCTTCGGTACTGACATAACCTAACTGATTAACCAACTCAATGATTTTATTGTGGCGAATAGATTGTTTCATTTGCTTATTCCTCCGCAAACAAAGTTTAAAAAAATGACCGCTTACAAGCGGTCATTTTTAACTTAAATTTTACAATTTTTCAACAAGTTCTACCGCATAACCGATATAACTTGCCGGTGTCATTTCTTTTAAACGAACTTTTTCTTCCGCCGGAATCTCAAGTTTTTCGATAAACTCACGCATTGCCACTTCATCTACACGCTTACCACGCGTTAATTCTTTGAGTTTCTCGTATGGCTTTTCAATACCATAACGGCGCATTACCGTTTGAATCGGCTCTGCTAATACTTCCCAGTTTTGATTTAACTCATCGCGTAAATGTTGCTCGTTTACTTCTAACTTACTTACGCCTTTTAAGGTTGCCGCATAAGCAATCAAGCAATAGCCTAAACCTACGCCTAAGTTACGTAATACGGTTGAGTCGGTTAAGTCACGCTGCCAACGAGAAATCGGTAATTTTTGACCTAAATGGTTCATTACCGCATTCGCTAAGCCAAGGTTACCTTCCGAGTTTTCAAAGTCGATCGGGTTCACTTTGTGCGGCATGGTTGATGAACCGATTTCACCGGCAATCGTACGTTGTTTGAAGTGATTTAACGCAATATAACCCCACATATCACGGTCAAAATCGATCACAATCGTATTAAAACGTGCCACGCAATCAAAAAATTCCGCAATGTAATCGTGCGGTTCGATTTGTGTGGTGTACGGGTTCCAAGTTACGCCTAACGATTCTACAAACTCTTGGCTGAACGTATGCCAATCCACATCAGGATAAGCGGATAAATGCGCATTATAGTTACCTACCGCACCGTTGATTTTCGCTAAGATCTCTAAGTTTTCAAGCTGTTTGTATTGACGTTTTAAGCGATACGCCACGTTTGCCATCTCTTTACCGATAGTTGTCGGGCTTGCCGGCTGACCGTGCGTACGAGAAAGTAACGGAATATGTTGATAACGTTTTGCCAATTCCACTACCGCATCAATCACTTTTTTCCATTCCGGTAATAATACTTCTTCACGTGCCGTTTTTAGCATTAATGCGTGTGAAGTATTGTTAATATCTTCCGAGGTGCAAGCAAAGTGAATAAATTCGTTTACCGCTTGTAATTCGGGTAACGCTTCACATTTTTCTTTTAAAAAATACTCCACCGCTTTTACGTCGTGGTTGGTAGTGCGTTCAATCGTTTTGATACGATTTGCATCTTCTAACGAGAAATTTGCTATAATTTGATTTAGGTAATCGTTTGCTTTTTCAGAAAAAGCAGGAACTTCTTTGATTTGTGCTTGAGAAGCCAATTTTTGTAACCAACGAACCTCTACCGTTACACGGAATTTTAGTAAACCGAATTCACTAAAAATCGGGCGTAATGCGGCAGCTTTGTCTTGGTAACGACCATCGATTGGGGATAATGCTGTTAAAGCGGTAAGTTCCATTGTTTTCTCCAAATAAATAAATGTTCGGAACAAGTTCTCCATTACGGAGAACTTGTTTAAATACTTTTGTAAAACTGTTGTGCCTGATTAAGAATCTTTCTACGGGAAAATAAGAATTGCCAGCGAGTTCCGCCGACTTGTTGCCATAAAATACCGGCTCGAATACCGGCTAATAGACTGGCTCGGATTTTTTGCTGAATATCCGGACGCACCAGATAATCTTGTAAACCTAATACATGGATTTTTGAACCGAGTGGGCTAATCACATCGCTGTAAATCGCAGCTAAATTCGCAATCATTTGATCCGCCATAATATCATTCTCATAGAGCGGTAATTGACGTTCGATTTGCTGTAAACGCTCCGCCAATTTGGCTTTGGCTTCAGGATTTTTATTCAACTTTTGGCTTAAGGCGAGGACGTTAATCCAATAACGACCGATCTCAGTATCCAATTTACCGTTTGGGCTACCCATTTGTGCTTGAGCCGTTTCCAAGCCTAGTTTTAAATTGGCTAACTGACCGTCAAAAACCGCTAAGGTCGAATCCGGCTGAGTAACGAGTAAACTTTTAATTGAATTTGCAAAAATCTCACGATCTGCGGAACCTTTGTGAGCAAATTGTTGAACTAAACTAACCGCTTGGCAAACACCTGCAAAAGCAATCGTAATATCGTGATAATTGGTAGCCATAAATCAAAAATGAATGAAATGATTAAGAAAAGATAAAATCAAGAATTGATTGTCAATATAACACTTTTTTGTTTATTTTTGAATGAAAAAGCAAGAAATTTATTGTTGAGAAGAATAGAAAAGACGCCAACGTAACCGTTTGCGTCCTTTTAAAGCGTATTGGCTTAATTAATAAATTTACCGTTGTCCATGCGATAGACTTTATCGAATTTATCTAAGCCGTGTAAGCGATGAGTAATCATTAATAGGGTTCGATTTTGACAATGAGTCAAAATTAACGTCAAAATTTGTTGCTCGGTTTCACGATCCAAGCCTTCGGTCGGTTCGTCCAATAACACGATTTCCGCTTGGCTTAGTAATAAACGTGCCAAACCTAAGCGGCGTTGTTCACCGCCGGAAAGCGGTCTGCCGCCCTCTCCCAGCCATAAATCCAAACCTTGCTCATCTAATAAATAAGCTAATCCCACTTGATTTAACACCTTAATTAACTGGGTGTCCGTCGCCTGTGCATAGCCGAATAATAAGTTATCTCGTAAGCTACTGTTAAAAATATGTACTCGCTGACTTAATGTAACAAGGTGCTGACGTAAGCTCACTTCCGTATAATCGGTAATGTTACAAGAATTTAACTGAATTTGACCGCTTGTCGGATCATAATTACGATTAAGCAGTTGGAAAATGGTACTTTTACCGCTACCTGTTTTACCTAAAATCGCCACTTTTTGTCCGGCAAAAATCTCAAATGAAATGTCCTGTAACACCGGATCAACACGATTCGGATAAGTAAACGTCACACTCTCAAATTGAACAAGCGGTTTATTTTGCTCCGTATTTTGCCAATCGCTTTTGCTGCCGAAACTTACCGACGGTTGTTGTTCGGTAATTTCATTTAAGCGTTCTGCCGCAGTAATTACCTGACCCAAATGTAAAAACGCTAACCCAATCGGCATTAAAATCTCTGCCGATGCCATCACACAAAATACCACTAGTGCGATCAATGCTTCTGGGTACTCGGCGGAAGGCACATTAATTGCGGTTGAAGCCAAGTAAATTACCACGCAAAGCAAAATGCCGTTCGAAAAGATCAACAATGCGTTGGATAAGCCGGTTAATCTGCTCTCTTTACTTTGTGCATTCAACCACTCTTTTTCTGTTTGATTCAGCTTATCGCTTGCTTGAGCGACCACACCGAATAATAAAAATTCTGCGTGCATTTGGATCCATTCAATAAATTGGCTACGATAATTTGCCCGCGCTTGTACTACGATTGCACCGGATTTTCTCCCTAAACGATAAAACAACATTGGGAAAATAATCAGTAACGCAGTTAATGATCCACAAATAACTAAAGCAAGTAACGGTGAAACAAAAGACAAACCGATACCCATAAATGCAATGAGCATAATCGCACTGACAAACGGAGACATTAGATTTAGATATAACGTATCTAAAGTATCGACATCCGCGACTAAACGGTTAAGCAACTCACTGTTTCTAAAACGATTTAAACCGCTCGGACTAAGCGGAATCAGCTTACGAAATACGGTAACGCGTAAATTAGCCAATACTCGGAATGTGGCATCATGCGTCACCAAACGCTCAAAATAACGTGAGATCGTCCGTCCGATTGCTAAGCCTCTTACGCCTGACGACGGATAAAAGAAATTAAAAATAATTGCCGAGCCGGCTAAAAAGGATGCGGATAAAAACCAACCGGATAAACTTAATAAACCGATACTTGCGGTTAAACCCGCTATTGCTAATACAATACCCAATAATAAACGTCCCCAATGGGTACGATAAAGAGAGAGGAAAGGAAAAATTGATTTCATGTATCACCTATTAGTATTGCTGCAATTCTGCAAAATATCCTTCTTTTTCGACCGCTTCGAAACCGCCTTTTTGTACGATTTCACCTTGTTTCATCACCCAAATTTCATCACATTGTTTGAGATCTTCAATACGGTGCGTAATCATTAAAGTGGTTTGCGTTTGGCTTAAATGTTGCAATGCATTTAACACTTGTTGTTCGGATTGCATATCCAAGCTGGCGGTCGGCTCATCTAGCAAAAGCAATTCATAATCTCGCAATAATGCACGCGCAATTGCAATACGCTGCGCTTGTCCGCCGGAAATACCGGCATTCGCATCTTGTACTTGGCTGTCTAAACCTAAACGGTAAACAAATTCATCCGCTTTGGATAACGCTAACGCTCGATCCAATTTGGATTCGCTCGCATTCGGATTCCCCAATAAGATATTCTCTCTCAACGACCCTTTAATCAATTGCGGATTTTGTCCGACCCATGCGAGTTTTTGACGGTATTGCGCTAAACTCAGCTCACGCAATTCAATTCCGTTTATGGTTACCGAACCTTGATAAGGTAAGAAACCTAATAACATATTCATTAACGAGCTTTTACCAGCACCGCTTTGTCCGACGAGCGCAATATGTTGTTGCGCCGCAATAGTAAAACTTAACGGCTTGGTTAAGGCTTTACCTTGAGGCGAAAGAATCACGCACTCTTTCGCAATGATTTCAAGCGGTCGATTCGGCAAATCTTTTTGCAAATCGGTTTGTAGTTGCGTCACTTGTTGATTTAAAAATCGCTCAATATTATCCGCCGCACCGATTGCCGCCGCTTTATCGTGATAAAACACGCCTAAATCGCGTAACGGTTGGTAAAATTCCGGTGCCAGCATTAAGCAGAAAAAGCCGATAAATAGACTGACTCCCGTTCCGTAATAGCCGAAATCCAACTCACCCAAATAAATAAAGCCGAAATAAACCGCCATTACCGCAATAGAAACCGCAGTAAAAAACTCCAATACTGCTGAAGAAAGAAACGCCATTTTCAGCACATCCATCGTACTTATACGAAATTCCTCGGTACTTTGATAAATTTGCTCGGTTTGTTTTTCTGCCTGACCGAATAAACGAATAGTCTCCAACCCTCTTAACTTATCTAAAAATTGACCGCTAATACGAGAAAGTACACCAATATTGCGTTGGTTCGCTTCCACCGCTTTAATACCGGCTAACGCCATAAAAATAGGTAATAGCGGTAAAGTGGCAAACAAAATAAGCCCTGCCGCCCAGTTAATCGGGAACACAAAGCAGAGAATAATCATTGGTACAATTACCGATAAAAATTGCTGCGGCAAGTAACGAGCATAAAAATTATGTAGGTTTTCCACTTGTTCCAACATTAATGTCGCCCAACTTCCCGACGGCTTTTGCTGCATACTCATTGGTCCGATTTCAACCAATTTTGCCATAATTTGTTCACGTAAATGTAAACGTAGCGTTTGACCCGCTTTAAAGCCGGTACGTTCACGTAACCAAATCAATAGCGCACGACCGCTAAAACAAACAAATAACAAGCCGAGTTCCACTAAGAATGTTTGAGGGCTTTGATGTTCAATAATCATTTTATGTAACATCGTTGCTAAAAGTGCCATTTGTCCAATCATCAATACAGCACTCAAACTACCGAGTAACACATTAAAATACATCCATTTTTTAATGATCTTTTGCTGCCCTCGAAGCCATTTTTGCAACTGTCTTTGTCGTTGTTTTTCCATATTTGATCAATTTTTGTTTAATTTAGATAACACGTTGAATTGAATTGGATTTTAGCACGTTATCTGCCATTCTTGGGCAAAATTTATAGAAAAAATAAGCGGTCTGCTTTGCAAAAAAATTCACAAAATAGACCGCTTGTTTAAAATACTTGATGAAATTACTCAAACATTTCATCAAATTCAAAACGATACATTAAATCGACCGCTTGATTTACACTTGATACCCATTGCAAATAAAGTCTCGGTGCTAAATTATAGCGTAGGGTTAATTCGGTAAGTGCGGCAAAAATGCCGACTCCGTATTTCACTTTAAATTTAGGCGTTAAGCTCGCACTGACTTCCACTTTAGTATTGTCACCAATCCCTGCCGTCGTCACGTTTAAATCTTTTAAGCCGAAAGTACTGCCTACCGCCCCAACGGTTTTACTGCTTTTCGATAAGCTCATACTGATTAACGCCGCCGCCATCGAATTACTGGATCCCGCATCGCCGCTATTATCTAACGAGCGACCGGTCAGTACATACGAGAGGGCTTCATTCTGTGACATCGCCGGCTCGGAGAATACTTTTACTTCCGAGCTATCCGCTAAACCGATAACTTTTACCCCGGCGGTTACACTCGGATCTTCCATGGCTTCAGGATTACGAATCGCTTCAATATTTAACGAAGGTTGCGACGGTAATCCGGCAAAGCTGATCACGCCTTTACGAATTAGTAAATCTTGTCCGAATGACGCATAACGCCCGTTTTTTAAATTTACTTGTCCGTATAAACCGAGTCCCTGTTTACCTTGACGTACCGCAATCGTCCCGTTTAAATGACTTTTTAAACCATAAGCATTAATACTGACATCATCGCCGATATTGATATTAATATTTGCTTTGATTGCCATACCGCCGGCGGTTTTATCCGGAATCTGACGCTGAGCTAACGGCACTTTTTGTTTTACCGAACCGTCCATAATCACTTCATCACCGCTAACGCTTACCGCACTTTCCGGTAAGGATTCGACCGCAATTCGCGCCCAAGGAATATCAATATTACCACCTAAGATAAGTTCTTTCGGTGTTGCGGTTACTTCAATATTCGGGCTAAATTCCACTTTCGCCATATTCGGCACGTTTACGCGGAAGCGATGCGCTTGGGCGTGTACTCTGGTTTTCCACGCATCTAAACGTCGCCAATCCGCATCGCCGTCCAAACGCAATTCGCTTTCCGTGGTTTGTACTCGACCGGAAAGCGTTGAAGTCGCACCGTGGAAATTTAACGCTAAATGACCGCCGGTGACATCAAACGGCATTGCACTCGCTTTCGCCCGTAACTCGCTAAGATTTAACGTGCCGTTTAATAACGGTGCGGTGACAGTTCCTCCGACTGACAAACGTGCATTGATATTGCCGTCAATCGATTCACCTCCGGTTAATAACGGCTTAATCAATTTAAGCGTAAGCTGATCAATATGAATACTACCGGATAATTTACGTGCATTAGCCACATCATTCATCACGAGATCCGTCGCAAGGCGACCGTTATTTTCCACTTTAATATCGCTTTTCAGCTTCAAATTATTATCCGCTAAATTCGCATTCACTTTAACCGGACTTAATGTGAGAGGGAAACTATTGCCTCCGTCTAATTTTTGCACCAATTTCAAGGCGTTAGAATTCAATTCTAAATTCACCTGCGGCTGTTTATTCTTAAACCAAGCGGCATCACCTTTGGCATTAATAATGCCGGATAATTGGGTATTTTTATCTAAAAACGCCTGAATTGCCGCTAAATCGAATTGCTTGATTTCAAACGGTACTTTACCCTCTTGACCGGCATCAAATGCCTGTGGAAAACACAAATTAATTTTGGGATTGTTCCAACAATGGGCAGAAACATTCGCATTAACTTGCTTGTTATCGTAGCTAACATTCACTGTTTGGTTGGTTTTAAACGAACCGAAGTCCGTGCTATCAATAGCGACTTGACTTAGTTGCCCTTTCCACACTTGCTGTAAGCGGTCGAATTTTCCCGAAAGCTGCAAACTCGCCCCAATCGGATTACCTTTCGCATTCAGTTTTAAACTATGATTTTCCTCACTGCCATTCGCCACTAAGCTGGCATTCTCTACCTGTACATCGCCGTATACCAATTGCGCTAAATTTATCGCTAAATTACCTTGAATCGTTTTTTCGGTGGTCACTTTACCTTTTGCGACCAAGTTTTTTAGATTAAGCTGATCATAGCTTAAACTTTTAGCGACTAAATCCAGATCTAAATTAGGTTCGGCAACTTTACCGGTCAGCTTCACATTCCCTTGAATATTTGCCGCTAATTTAGGTAATAAACCGCTTAAATTCGGCGCATTAATTTGCGCCGCAAAGTCTGATTTATCACTTAAGACTCCCTTTAGCGCAATATTATTTTCACCGTAAACCAACGTGGCGGAAGGTACGTCTAATAAAGTGTCACGAT
Organism: Actinobacillus genomosp. 1; assembly: GCF_029774175.1. Classification (NCBI taxonomy): domain Bacteria; kingdom Pseudomonadati; phylum Pseudomonadota; class Gammaproteobacteria; order Pasteurellales; family Pasteurellaceae; genus Actinobacillus; species Actinobacillus genomosp. 1. The sequence goes on from NZ_CP103834.1 coordinate 997,724, forward strand.
TCGATTTAATCTCACCTTTGAGCTGTAAATTTTTTTGCAAAAGCGAACCGTTCAAATCTAAATGAGAAACCTCAACATTCCAATCCGAACCGTTTTCTCCTCGTCCCGCATAGCCTTTAGATTGCAAACCGCCGGAAAGCACTGCAGCCCATTGCGGTGCCAGCGATTTGGTATTGATCGCATTTAGATCCGTTTTCGCATCCCATGCCACTCCGTTTTCCCAATTAATATTTCCGCTTAAATTTGCTTTACCCTCTAAAGCATTCAGCGTAAGTTGCTCAATATTAAATTGGCTAATTTCGCCTTGCCCTTTTAGATGCGCGTAACTTGCCGGAATGCCCATACCTGTCGCATTCACTTTTGTATCTAGTTGATAATTAAGTAAATCGCCGGTGAGTAAGAAATCAATTTTTTCTAATTTCAACGGATCAGTTCCTTTTTCCGGTATAAACGGATAGGAAACCGCTTCACTGGCTAAGTGAAGATTTAATGGCGTTTTCGGCTCGGCAAGCTGAACCTCACCGGTTAAACGAGCTTTTACTGCACCGTTTGTTTGAATATCCAGCGAAGTTTTACCAAATAATTCACCGTTTAATACTACTTTTGCTTGGCTTGCCGGAATTTTTAGATCCGCTAATAATGGTGAATCCGCATTTAACGTCCAATTGAGAGGGTAATTTTCCGCTAATGTCAGTAAGCCGTTGCCGTTAATATTACCTCGATCACTTTTTAGCAATAGTTGTGATAACTCGATCGCTTGTTGATCCGCTTTTGCCTGCAATAAAAGCGATTCTAGCTTCACAATGGATTGAGGTGTAACGAACTTTCCGTCCTTATCTTTTACTTTCTGTTCTATGTGAATATTTTTGGCTTCCAATTGTGGAATTACCGCATCTAAAGGCAATTTAATCGGTGCTTGTTTGGTCAATAACGGTTGTGCCAATTTAGCTTTAATTTCTGCCCAATCAATGGTAGAAGCGGTCTGTTTTACCGATTCTTTTGCAATATTTTGTGTTTTTTCGACCGCTTGTGCCGCACTTGCCGGCGCAAGTGAAACCGTTAAACCGTCTAATTCGGTCGGGGCTAAATTCACAGCTCTGCCTTTGCCTGAAATCCCCGAATGGAAATGCGTTAAAGCAATATCCATTTCATCGACTTTGACTTGAATATTGTCTAAAACAATCTTGTTAGCCGATATGCCTACCGGTAAATTCAATTCGGTAAAAGGTTCGCTTTCCTTCTCCGGTTGCGCAGGCGGTAATTTAGCCGTATCAATCTCAACTTTCGTATCTTTTAATGCGAGATTCTCAACGCAGCTTTCCAGTCTTAATAAACAACCGAAGCCGATCTGTAAATCCGCTTGTCCGACCGCAACATCCACTCCATCCGTCACAAATTTAGTATCGGATAAAGTTAATCCGTCTTGCAGACTACCTTTTACACTGCCGATAGTTAATGGTTCGAGAAATTTATCCGCCAATTCGAATGCGGTTCGTTGCCCTTTTCCCGTCATTAAAAAAACGAATGGAATTAAAATCAAACACAATAAACCGCAACCGAGATGACGTAACCAACGCCATTTACTTTTTTTGGTCGTTACGAGATCTTGCTCCGTTTGTTCATTTTCTACTTGTTGATGATGTTGCTCGCTCATGGCTGTTACCATTTATCTAATACAAATAAAGCGGACAAATTTATCCGCTTGAATAATTTTATAATTCCGAACCTAAGCCGATATAAAATTGCACACCTTTTTCATTATTCGGTGATCTGACCGGCGTTGCCAAATCCAACTTAATCGCACCGATTGGTGAAGCCCAGCGTACGCCAATCCCTGCACCGGAATGTAAATCCTTCGCTTCAAACTTATTTGAGGCTAAACCCGTATCATAAAAAAGCGCCGCCCACCAATCCGGATAAATCTGATATTGGTATTCTGCGGTTGCGGTCGCAAGGTGAGATCCGCCAATCAACTTACCGTTTTTCGGATCTCTAGGAGAAATATCTTTATAACCGAATCCTCGTATGCTCATATCACCACCGGCGAAATAACGTAATGCCGGAGGAATTCGATGGAAATCTTTAGAATGAATATGACCGACTTCACCGCGTAAGAAAAAACGATGATGATCAAAATAAGTTCTGACCCAAGTACTTGAAGCTTTCCAACTATAAAAATTTACATCCGAAGCGAAAGCTTTCGTGCCCCAGTTCACCGTTAATCTTTGACTGTCTCCCCAAAGCGGAAAACGATTACCGTCCGAACGAGTGCGATTTAGCGATGCGGTCGGATAAACTAATAAGGTACGATGAGATTCATCCGCTTGGGTAAAAGAATCATAACGGGCTTTTACCCCGGCTGAAAATGACCAGCCGGTTTCATGCGTCCAAAATCGTTGAAAACCGATAGTTGCCGCCGTTGATTTAGTATCGTTTTGATCTTCGTTTTCTAACGAACCGGAGAATTGATAATAGTAATGCAAAGGATCTTCACGTAAAGGAATATTATAGCCGAACTCAAAACGTTGCTCCGGCGCGGAAATATAAGTACGCGATTCAATGTTATGTCCGCGGCTATTAATCCATGGTTTTTTCCAGTTTAGCTGAAAACGAGGACCGACATCGGTTGCAAAGCCGATTCCCACCTCTACATCATTTTTTTTCTTCGGCTGAAATAACACGTTTAGATCGACCGTTTTTTCTTCTTCGTTTAAATGCGGTTCGACTAATACGGAAGAAAACCAATTACTTGACGAATAATCCGATGTGATTTTAGATAAATCGTTAGCATCGTAAGCCTCACCGGATTCAACGGTTAAGATATTACGCAGATACTCTTCTTTAATTTGATTATCGGTAAACCTAATTTCACCATAGCGATAACGTACACCGCTTTCATAGCCTAAACGCCAATCCGCCGAATGGTCTTTCGGATAAATTTCTAATCGATGATATAACCAGTTTCCGTCAAAATAACCTTTTTTAAAGGCTAAACTTTCAATATTACTTTTAAAACCGTCATACTGTTCGTGATTTAAATCCGTTCCTTTCTTCGGTACGGAATCGACTAATTTAGTAAAATCTTCATCTTTACTTGCCTCACCGCTAAGACGAACGTCCGTTTCATCTATTTTAACTTTTTGACTGTCCAGCTCGACATTTAAGGTCAGTAACGGCTTTTTATTTACTCTAGGCGTATAAATAAATTGATACCGGGTATTGTAGTAGCCTTTAGCTCGCAATGCTTTATCTACTGCGGTTTGTACCAAATATTGATGACGTTCCGAACCGTCCGCATATTCTTTTGCAATCTGTCCAAGATAAATTTGGACATTCGCCCAAGCGTCTTTATCTTTATTCTCAATGCCTTTTACCTCTAAATCGACGGCAGCCTCAATCTTTGACTCCGGCGAACTTGCTTCCGTATTCTCCGATTGCTCGGCAGAATCGTCTTCGGATAGTACAGCTTGCTGAGCATAACCGATTTGAGTAAATGCAAGTAAACAACAATAGCTTAATAAATGCGGTTTAAAATTCACGATAATGTCCTAATGATTAATCTTTGGGTACGCCTCTTAACAGCGGCACGGCATTAAATGGAGCGACCGAAGTCGGCGCAGGCATATCATCAAAAATCATAATAAATGGTGTTTTCGGCACAACGCTATCATTACGCCATAGTGTTCCCATACTCACCAATTGAATATCCTCAGGTAAATTAGCAAGCCCTTTTTCTAACACCTCAATACTATTTTTACGCGGATGACCGATTAAAATCGCACTCCCGTGTTTTCGAGCATAATGTAGCGCAAGATGAAACTGATTCTGCACTTCATGCAAAGCATCATTATCATCTAAAAATAGGCTTCTTTCCAAAGCGTTCACACCTAATTCACGAGCGATTTTTGCCGCAACACTCGGGCCGGTTTTACTATCGAGAAAGAACAATTGTTGTTTTGATAGCTCCGCCATTAAATGTTCCATCGTTTGTCTATCCGCCGTTGCTCCGCTTCCCATATGGTTATTTAAACCGATGGCATAGGGAACTTGATTACGTGCCGCTTGAATCAATTGAGAAACTTTTTCTTTACTTGCCCCAACCATTAACGCCCCCGATTCAATCGGTTGATATCTATTTTTAGGCTGCATCGGCAGATGAATCAGTACATCTCGCTTTTGTTGATAAGCTTTTTGTGCACGAGCGGTCGCATAAGGTGCAACGGGAATGATGGCAACGCTCACTTCTTTCGGTAATGCGTAAATCGCATTATCTTCTTTCATTCGATAGCCGATGTCATCAATCACAATCGCCAACTTTCCGGCTTGGGCAAGCGGTGTAATTAGCAACAAACTTTGCAAAAAAACTGGAAAAATAGACCGCTTACTTTGAAATAAATTCCACATTATTTGACCCAGCCCATTGGATTTTTAGGATTCCCTTTACGACGGATTTCAAAATAAAGTGCCGAACGATTTTGACCGCCCGAATTACCCACGCTCGCAATTTGTTGTCCGGCTGAAACACGGCTGCCTTTACGCACCGAAACGGATTGGTTATAGCCGTATAACGACATATCGCCGTTACCGTGATCCACTACCACAACTTGACCGTAACCTTGCAGCCAATCGGCTAAAATCACACGCCCGCCGGCAATGGCTCGTACAGGAGAACCTGCGCTTGCTGCAATAACAACACCGTGCCAAGTCACTTCGCCCATCTGGCGAGAACCGAAGCTATTTACCACTTTGCCCGCCACCGGCATACTGAATTGCTTATTCGGCGCACCTAAACCTTTACCTGCTCTAACTTGTTGCTTCTCTTGTTCGGTCGCTTTACGTTTTTCCTCACTATTTTTTTTCTGCTCTAATTGGGCGATTTCCTGCTCTTCTTGACGTTCGGATTCTGCAGTTGCTTTGGCTAATTGATTACGTAACGCCGCTTCATTATTTTTTAACGATTCCAAACGGCTTTCGTCTTGCTCTAAGGTTTTATCAATCGAACGTAATGTCGTTTCGCGTTCGCTTTGTACTTTCTTTAAATCTTTTTCTTGTTTCTTTTGTTCGCTTAATTGGGTTTGTTGCCCTTTCTGTTGGCCTTTTAACTCATCTCGACGAGCCTTAAGTTCTTCTTGGGTACGACGTAATTCATTAATCGTATCAATTCTTACCTGATTGATATGTTCATAATAAGCACTCATTCTGTCGGCATTTTTGGCACTTTCCGACATTAATCTTTCCAACACGGAAGGATGAATACCGGAACGATAAGCGGAATCCAACTGCTCTTTTAACTTCTCTTTCTGCTCTTTTTCTTGCTTTTCCAGTCTTTGAATTTCTTGCTCGGTACGCTTAATCGCTTGACGGGTTTCGGTTAAAGACATTTCGGTTTCTTTTAACTTACCGAGTACTTTACCCATTTCGATTTCTTGCGTTTTCAGCGTGGATTGCAACGCACTGCGTTTTTGACGTTGTTCGTTAATTTTACTTTGCTGTTGTTTAATTTTTTGTTGAATACTTGAAAGCTCGGTCGCATTGGACGACTGAACAAATACGCTAAAGCAAATCAATAGCGGAATGGCATAAAACGGACGAAAGACTTTCACAAGATCCACCTACAGAAATCAATTAAAGACGACAAAATATCTTATTCTATCAAATATTTGAGGAAAATCAGCTTTTCTCTCGCTTTTCTAAAAAGAAATCGGCTAACTATTTCAAAGCAAGTAGATTTTTGTTATAAATACCTCGTTTTCAAATCAACTTAAAAAACATAGGAGTCTTTATGGAATTAGTATTTATTCGTCACGGTTTTAGTGAGTGGAATGCTAAAAACTTATTTACAGGCTGGCGTGATGTTAATTTAACAGAACGCGGTATCGAAGAAGCGAAAGCGGCAGGTCAAAAATTAAAAGCGGCCGGTTATGAATTCGATATCGCTTTTACTTCCGTTTTAACTCGTGCAATCAAAACTTGTAACATCGTATTAGAAGAATCTAATCAATTATGGATTCCACAAGTGAAAAACTGGCGTTTAAACGAGCGTCACTACGGTGCGTTACAAGGTTTAGACAAAAAAGCGACTGCCGAACAATACGGTGACGAACAAGTTCACATTTGGCGTCGTTCTTACGATATTTCTCCGCCGGATTTAGATCCGAATGATGCAAATTCTGCACATAACGATCGTCGTTATGCTCACTTACCGAAAGATGTGATTCCAAATGCGGAAAACCTCAAAATCACTTTAGAACGCGTGTTACCGTTCTGGGAAGATCAAATTGCGCCGGCATTATTATCCGGTAAACGTGTACTTGTAACCGCACACGGTAACTCACTTCGTGCATTAGCGAAACACATCATCGGTATTTCTGATGCGGAAATCATGGATTTCGAAATCCCAACCGGTCAGCCGTTAGTATTAAAATTAGATGACAAATTAAATTTCGTAGAAAAATTCTACTTATAATTTAATCTGCTACTAAAACCAAAACGCTCGCAGCTAAAAACTCCGAGCGTTTCTTTTTTGTAAAAAATAGCGTAAATTTAACCGCTTATCCTGCAAAAACCTGTTTTGCCAATCGGAAGGCATATATTGTCAGACTGATTGCAATCGCATACATAATCACACCGGTAATAAAATCCAAAATTTGCCATGTTCTGCGCTTTTCAAAATAGGGCGAAAGGAAACCGGCACCATACCCTACGCCGAAAAACCATAAAAACGAACAGCTTAACGCCCCGGTCAGAAATGCCATTTTACCGCTAAAATCCAAATTTCCGCCGATTCCGCCTAAAATTACTACCGTATCAATATAAACGTGCGGATTTAAAAAGGTAATCGCAAAAGTAATCATTAACGCTCTTTTTAAACTTGTCGCATTTTCATTACTTGCAGTTAAGGCTTCATTACTCTTAAAAATACTGATAAACGAGCGGCTGCCATAGGTAAATAGAAAAAATGCCCCGAGTAATGCAATGACCAAGCTTAAAGTTGGCAAATTCGCTACAATCGAACCTAAGCCTAATACGCCCAGTGTCATTAAAAATACATCACCTAAAAAACAAAGTGATGCAACCCAAAAAACATGTTGTTTTAGGATTCCTTGTTTAAGTAAAAAAGCATTTTGTGCACCGATTGATACAATCAGTCCAAAACAAACTATGAATCCTTGAATAAAAATATCCATTTTTCCTCTCAATTAAGCCGACAAGCGGTCGATTATACGCAAAATTTTACAAAAATGCGGTATAATCCCCCGAATTTTATCCTTTTCTTTGATGATGAATATATTTAGGAACCGATTATGTCTGAAACTATTGAAAACCAAGCTTGTATCGTTATTGCTATTGCCGGAGCCTCCGCATCGGGTAAAAGCCTTATCGCTTCGACAATTTATAAAGAATTAAAAGAAGAACTTAGTTCGGACGATATCGGTATCATTTCGGAAGATGCTTATTATAAAGATCAAACCCACTTAACTATGGAAGAACGGGTAAAAACCAATTACGATCACCCGAACTCAATGGATCATCATCTGCTTGTCGAACATCTCCGTCAATTAAAACAAGGAGAAGCAATCGAGATTCCGGAATATGATTATTCGCAACATAATCGTAAAACCACTACCAAAAATTTCGCACCTAAAAAAATCATTATTCTGGAAGGTATTTTATTGCTGACCGATGAAGAAATTCGTAATGAGATCAACGTTTCTATTTTCGTCGATGCGCCGTTAGATATTTGTTTTATTCGTCGTTTACAACGCGATATGGTGGAACGCGGCAGAACAATGGAATCCGTTATCGCTCAATATCGTAAAACGGTGCGCCCGATGTTTTTACAATTTATCGAACCGTCAAAACAGTATGCGGATATTATCGTGCCGAAAGGCGGGAAAAACCGTATTGCCATCAATATTCTAAAAGCTCAAATTAAACAGCTATTATCTAAACGATAGGATTTCTTATGCGCTTATGTGATACCGACATCGAACGTTATTTAGACGAAGGAATTATTGAAATTACCCCTCGACCTTCAAATGAAAAAATTACCGGTGCAACCGTTGATGTACGCTTAGGTAATTCTTTCCGTGTTTTTCGTGAGCATGCGACACCTTATATCGATTTAAGCGGTCCTCGTGAAGAAGTGACCGCTCAGCTTCATAAAGTGATGAGCGAGGAAATTATTATCGCCGACGGCGATGCGTTTTTCCTTCACCCGGGCGAATTGGCACTTGCGACGACACTGGAGTCGGTTACTTTGCCGGACAATATCGTCGGTTGGTTGGACGGACGTTCTTCGTTGGCTCGCTTAGGTTTAATGGTACACGTGACGGCGCACCGAATCGATCCGGGTTGGCACGGTAAAATCGTACTAGAATTTTTCAATGCCGGAAAATTGCCGCTTGCTTTACGTCCTAATATGGCAATCGGCGCATTAAGTTTCGAAATTCTAAGCGGTCATGCGGCAAAACCTTATAATGCTCGTAAAGACGCTAAATATAAAAACCAGCAAAGTGCGGTTTCCAGCCGAATTAATCAAGATGATTAACAGATTTTTACCAGTTTTCGGCATAGTTAGTACAGTTGTCCTTGCTATGCCGAAAACGACCTATGTGCATCATCCCATATTAAAAAACGATAACACATCCTCAATATTTTGATGTTCGATGTCAGGGTCGATAGTTTCCGTACCTTGAATAATATGCTCAAACATTCCAACCGAAATATAGGCAAATAATGTGCCTTGAAATTCCAGTTCTGCACTTGTGCGATCAAATTTGTGCCGTGACACGCTGATATATTTATTTTTTACTAAGTTAAAAAAGTCTTTTTTCAAACTAATACGCTGAGTATCAACTTGCCAAAGTAGCCTAAATACCGAGCGGTGTTCGCTAATAATCGGCACGGCTACCAGAGCGAATGCTTTAATCGGAATACTAAATCGTTGTTCTAATAAAGGTAAAATTACCGTTTCCTTAAGCTGTCCGATTATTTGCTCAATCAACTTTTCTTTGTTGAGATAATGCTTATAGAATGTAGAACGATTCACCTCGGCAATATCTAAAATATCTTGTACCGTAATTTCTTCGTATGCTTTAGTTTCCAACAATTTTAGGAAAGAGGTCTGAATCAACATTCGAGTACGCTTAATGCGAGGATCTTCTTTTTTCATATTTTCTCCTAAAAAGTTATTTAAGCGACAATTTAGCCAGTTTTGTCGGCTTAAGCAACATTATATTGATTATTATTGATTGCAGATAAGCGGTCATTTTTTTAGAATTTTTTACATACTTTTTAAGCAAGAGAAATTCTATGAAAAAATTTGCCATTGCCATTTTAATTGCCGCCGCATTAGCCGGAAGTTATTTTTTACAAAAAAATTGGCCTACCGATAATGGGTTGCAAGGCATCGCCAGCGTTAATGGACGTATAGAAGTGGAGCGTCTTGATATTGCTTCTCTTTATGCCGGACGAGTAGAGGAAATTTATATTCAAGAAGGACAAGAAGTGAGAAAAAATCAACCGCTTGTGCGTCTTTCATCCAGCCAGTCGCAAAGCCAAGTTAATTCCGCTCAAGCACAAATTGCGGCAGCCGAAGCCTCTGTGAATAATGCTCAAGCACAAAAACGCCGAGCGACAGAAGCGGTCAGCCGTGCAAATGCAGAAATCGCGGCCCAACAGCAAAAAGCCAATATCGCTAAATTAGAATTGAGTAATGCGAAAAATTTGTACCATGATAATTTAATTTCAAGCAGCGAATTAGAACGTCGTCAAGCTAATTACAAAGCGTCACTCGCAGCCGTAGAAACGGCTAAAGCGGCTAAGGCGGAAGCTCAAGCGACAATAACACAAGCGCAAGCAACCATCTCGCAAGCCGAAGCTACGGTAAATCAAGCGAAAGCATTCGCTGAACAAGCCGACTCACAAAACGATGATATGTTAATCAGAGCCCCATTAGACGGTCGTATTGAATATAAAATCGCTACGTTGGGTTCTGTAGTTGGCATTGGTGGAAAAGTCGTCAGTTTACTCGACCCTTCAACCGTTTATCTCAATGTATTTCTGCCCGCCCATCAATCCAATTTAGTCCGCTTAAATGATGAAGCCCGTATCAAAATTGACGGTTCTGATTTTGTGTTTCCCGCTAAAGTGGTCTTTGTAGCTTCGGAAGCGCAATTCACGCCGAAATCGGTAGAAACCAGTGAGGAGCGAAGCAAGTTAATGTTTAAAATCAAATTACAAATTCCAACGGATATTGCTATACAACATAAAAACCTGCTTAAAGGTGGAATGACTGCAATGGGTTATGTCAAATATGATGCGCAAGCAAGTTGGTCGGACGATTTAGCTATTAAACTGCCAAGCGATAATTAAATTATGCAATCGAAAACTATTGCCCTACGCCTAGAAAACGTCAGCCATTTTTACGGCAAAAAAGCGGCACTCGAACAGATTTCTTTTGAACTGGAAAAAGGTACAACCGTTGGGTTAATCGGTCCTGACGGCGTGGGCAAATCAACCCTCTTATCACTCATTGCAGGTGTAAAAATCCTACAACACGGGTCTATTACCGTCTTTGGTCAAAATATCGCGAACCAAGCCGAACGTAAAGCTCTTACTCACAAAATCGCCTTTATGCCGCAAGGTTTAGGCAAAAATCTCTATCTCACGTTGTCGATTTACGATAACGTCGATTTTCATGCGCGCCTCTTCGGTCTTTCTCCGTTACAACGACGAGCTAAAATCCAACGTTTACTTAAAGCGACCGGCTTATTACCCTTTGCCGATCGTCCCGCAGGAAAATTATCTGGCGGTATGAAACAAAAGCTTAGTTTATGCTGTGCTTTAGTACACAATCCGGATTTACTGATTTTAGATGAACCGACTACCGGCGTAGATCCGCTTTCTCGCCGCCAATTTTGGCAATTAGTAAAAGAATTACGTGCCGAATCGCCTGAAATGACGGTAATTGTTGCAACCGCTTATATTGATGAAGCCGAAAATTTTGCGCACGTTTTAGCGATGGATAACGGCAAAATTATTGCGCATAAACCCACTCAACAACTCATTGCAGAAATGCAAGTACAAAATCTTGAACAGGCATATATCAAATTATTACCGCGGGAAAAACGAGGAGCGGAAAACGGTATTGAAATTCCGCCATTCCAATATTCACCGAATGAACCGCCCGTTATTATTGCTAAAAATTTAACCAAAAAATTCGGTGATTTTATTTCTGTAGATAATGTCAGTTTTGAGATTGCCAAAGGTGAAATCTTTGGCTTCCTCGGTTCAAACGGTTGCGGTAAATCCACTACAATGAAAATGCTAACCGGCCTACTAGATCCTACCGAAGGCGAGGCGACATTGTTAGGTCAGCCTATCAATGCCGGCGATATTGATACTCGTAAACGGGTAGGCTATATGTCGCAAGCCTTTTCGTTGTATGAAGAGTTGAGTGTCAAAGAAAACCTTGCACTACACGCTAAACTTTATCAACTGCCGAAAGATGAATGGTTAAGCAGAATCCAAGCGGCATTAACGCAATTTGATTTATTAGAGACGGCAGAATATACACCGGCCGATTTACCGCTGGGGATTCGCCAACGATTACAACTCGCTGCCGCCTGCTTACACAAACCTGAAGTCTTGATTCTAGACGAACCTACATCAGGTGTGGATCCTGCCGCTCGCGATATGTTTTGGTCCTATTTGATTAAACTTTCACGTGAAGATCACATCACCATTTTCGTCACCACCCATTTTATGAATGAAGCGGCACGTTGCGATCGGATTTCTCTTATGCACCGAGGCAAAGTTTTAGCGGTTGGTTCGCCTGAAGCGTTACGCCTTGAAAAACAATCCTCCACATTAGAACAAGCCTTCATTAAATATTTAGAAGAACAGGCGGACGACATCACAATGCCAACCGAATCCAACGAAGTGCAGGAAATTCAAGAAGAACCAGTACAAGCGGCCAAATTTTGGCAAAAATTTACCCATTACTTTTCTGTTATCACCACCTTTGCTTTACGAGAAAGTAAAGAATTACTCCGAGATAAAATCCGCTTATTATTCGCATTACTCGGGCCGCTGATTATGTTGTTGGCAATGGGTTCCAGTATTTCCTTCGATATTAATCCGTTAAAAATGGCAGTATTAGATCACGATAATAGTTCGGAAAGTCGTAAATTAATTGAAAGTTTTCGAGGCTCACGTTACTTCATCTTGCAAGAGAATTTATATTCGATCGATGAAATTAGCTCCGTCCTACAAGCCGGTAAAGTACGTGTTGTTTTAGAAATTCCGGCACACTTCGGACGGAATCTACTCCGCCGACAACAACCGGAACTAGGCTTGTTTATTGACGGGGCTTTCCCTTCCACTGCAGAAAATTTAAAAGGTTCGGCCACCGGTGTTATCTTACAATATGTAAAAGATATGCAAAAACAAGCGGGTTTTACTATCACGCAAAATAATCTGATTGAGCCAAGAATGGTTTATAACCAAGATTTCAAAAGTATTTTTGCAATGACGCCGGGCATTATTATGTTAGCCATGGTGATGATCCCAACGATGATGACCGCACTAAGTGTAGTGCGTGAAAAAGAGATTGGTTCTATTATGAATCTATACGGCTCGCCGGCTTCGCCTTTTCAGTTTTTACTTGGCAAGCAACTACCTTATATCGTTTTAGCCTTTGTAAGCTATTTAGTGTTGGTGCTCACCGCAATAATAGTATTTGGTGTTCCGATTAAAGGCTCAATTCCGGCAATGTTTTTGGGTGTATTGTTAGGCATCTGCGCATCCACCGGTTTTGGTTTGCTCGTTTCAAGTTTTGTGAAATCACAAGTCGCTGCAATTTTTGTAGCGGCAATTGTATCAATGATCCCGTCGGTTAATTTTTCCGGTGTGATGTATCCTGTTTCACGGCTGGACGCTAGTGTTCAACTGGTTTCTAAAATCTTCCCGGGAGCATGGTTTCAACAAATCAGCTTAGGCGGTTTTACTAAAGGATTAAGTTTTACTCAATTTGAGCAGAGTTATTTCGCTCTAGCTCTCATTTATTTTGTTTACCTCACACTTGCCACTTTGGCATTAAAAAAACAGGAAAAGTAATATGTTACGTTGGTTCAAAAATGTGGCATTTCTTTCAGCCAAAGAATTTAAAAGCCTCTTTAGTGATAAAGTATTGGTGGCGATGATTATCTATATGTTTTCCGCTGCCATATTGACGATTGCTAAGCAAGGTATGACGGATGTCAAAAACGGTTCCGTTGCTATTGTCGATTATGATCACTCTACACTGTCGTATCGCTTGCAAGATGCTCTGATTCCTCCCTACTTCAAAACCGTTGAAGAGGTAAAAGCCGACCAAGTCGAATATCTAATGGATAACGGTAAATTTACGTTTGTAGTCGAAATCCCTGCTAATTTCCAACGAGATCTCTCAAGCGGTAAGTCACCGCATTTACAACTTTTAGTCGATGCCACCGCAATGACACAAGCGAATATCGGTTCTTCTTATATTACACAAATTTTTAATCGAGAAATTCAGCAGTTTCTTGGCATAAGTGCGTTACAAGCTCCCATAAATGTGGTCGCTAATGTTTTATATAACCCTAACCATTCAAGCGAATGGTTTATGGGAACGGTACAAATTGTCGGTAATTTAACGCTTCTAACTCTACTTTTAGCGGGTTCGGCAGTGATTCGAGAACGGGAACGAGGTACACTAGAACATTTATTGGTAATGCCCGTACGTGCCAGTGAAATTATGACGGCTAAAATTCTTGCTAATGGTTTGGTATTATTAGTAACCGCCGGCTTTTCTTTAAAAATCGTAGTCGCAGGCATATTAGGTACGCCGCTGGCAAATCAGCAAATTGCTATTTTCATCTTAGGAGCAGCAATTTTTCTGTTTTCCATTGCTTCATTAGGTATTTTACTCGCTGTGTTTGCGCCGACAATGCCACAATTCGGACTACTCTGTATGCCGATTTACCTCGTTCTCTATTTATTGTCCGGTTCAATGTCACCACTGGAAAATATGCCTCAGCTCGCACAAAATCTAACCCAACTTTCTCCTGTCACCATGCTTGGCGCTTACGCTCAAGACGTGCTATTTCGTGGTGCGGGTCTTGATATGGTATGGCACTATTTAGCTAAAATGGCAATGGTGGGAGCTCTGTTTTTAAGCCTTGCCCTCTATCAATTTAAATCAATGCTCTCCAAACAGGGATAAGGATATAGGAACAACTATGAAGATTGAGAAATATGCCTCCTTTGCAATTTTTTGCTTAATTTTAACCGCTTGTCACAACCAAGACGTTGCCAAATTGCAGTCCGATATTGAATTACCTGCACAATTCGAATATGCCAATACGGCTAATAAGGTGACAAATATCCGCCAATGGTGGCAAAACTGGCAAGATCCGCAACTCACCGCATTAATTGAGCAAGGGCTGCAACACAATTTAGATATTAAACTCGCGCAAGCTCGCCTTGCCGAAACGCAAGCCTATGCAGATTATAGACAAGCCGACCAAGGCATTAATATTGGTGCGAGCGGTTCAACAGGTGCCGGCGTTAGTGATGTAAATTTAGATAGAGTTAATCCCGACCGTAAACAAATATCCGATATTTATGGCGGTATTAATTTATCTTGGGAACTTGATTTCTTCGGCAAAAAACAAAGTGAAGCGGATAAAGCGACCTCACTTGCATTGGCGCAACAAGAACAAATTTATGCCGCTCAAATGCTGATTACCGGCGAAATTGCCAATAACTATTTTCGTATAATCGCTACCGACAAGCAGAATAATAATCTCACGCAGCAACTTACTGCTCTGCAAGCGCTTAAACGTTATATCCAAGGACGATTTAACGCAGGTCAAGCCACTGCTTATGAACTGAATGAAATTGACGGACAAATCAGCGCAATACAAGCCAAACAAGCGACATTATCCGCACAAGCGGACGAATTTCAGCGAAATATCGCTATTTTAATCGGTAAAGCTCCGCAAGCTTTCCGGTTACAAAAAAACCGTAATGCTTTAATTAAAATACCGAATACGCCAAGCGGTACGCAGCCTAGCAGCTTACTCGATCATCGCCCCGATTTACGAGCGGCAAAGCAACAAGTGCAAGCACAAGTAGCGAATTTAGCCGCTAAACAAGCGGATCTTTACCCTCGTTTTGATATTACTTTTCAAGGTCAAGGCGGCTATTTAAAACTGGATCAAGACTTAGGTAATATCTCGTCTTTAGCCGGATTGGCAAGTCTCGGAGTACAATTGCCTATTTTTACCAATGGTAGAATCGCCGCTAATATTGAAGCTGCGCAAGCAAGTTTAAAAGCCGCTTTAATTCAATATGACAAAACGCTTTTAACCGCTTTAGCCGAAGTGGATTCCGCCTATCAACAACAATATGCGTTAAATAATCAGAATCACCTGTTACAAAAGTATTACCAACAAGCCAATAAGCAAGCGATTGATTCGGAAAAACTGTTTAAATATGGCGATAAAACGTTAGATGTGGCACTTCGTGCTAAAATTGCCGCATATAGCGCACAAGAAAAGTTGATTCAATCACAACTCTCACAAGCACAAAATTTGATTCGTTTATATAAATCGATTGGGGGTGGTTGGTAGAATCTATACATTTCGAACGGAACAATAAATACAAAACAAAAAAGAGATCCGAAGATCTCTTTTTTTATTGTCGCTGGATTAGCTATTTAATGCTCTTAAAATGTCATCCACACGCTCTTTCGCATCACCGAATAACATTTGGGTATTTTCTTTAAAGAACAGTGGGTTTTGAACACCTGCGTAACCAACCGCCATTGAACGTTTGAATACGATAACGTTTTGTGCTTTCCACACTTCTAATACCGGCATACCTGCGATTGGGCTTGACGGATCATCTAATGCCGCCGGGTTTACCGTGTCGTTTGCACCGATAACCAATACTACATCGGTTTCTTCGAAATCATCATTGATTTCATCCATTTCAAGTACCACATCGTAAGGTACTTTCGCTTCTGCAAGTAATACGTTCATATGACCCGGTAAACGTCCTGCAACAGGGTGAATACCAAAACGCACATTAACACCTTTCTCACGTAATTTTGCGGTGATTTCCGCTACCGGATATTGTGCTTGTGCCACAGCCATACCGTATCCCGGCGTGATGATCACAGAACTTGCATTTTTCAACATTTCCGCCACTTCTTCCGCAGTAGTTTCACGGTGTTCGCCTTGTTCTTCATCACCTGAGCTTGCTTTAACTTCTGTACCGAAGCCACCTGCAATCACGCTGATAAATGAGCGGTTCATCGCTTTACACATAATGTAAGAAAGAATCGCACCTGATGAACCTACTAACGCACCGGTTACAATTAACAAGTCATTGCTTAGCATAAAACCGGCTGCCGCTGCCGCCCAACCTGAATATGAGTTCAACATTGAAACCACTACCGGCATATCCGCACCACCGATAGATGATACTAAGTGCCAACCGAACACTAATGCAATTACCGTCATAATCAACACAGGGAAAATATTCTCAGGATGATTTAGGAATACGATCATTAATAACGCAGAAACGATTAATGCCGCTAAGTTCCATTTGTGTTTATGCGGAATATTTAATGCCGCTGAAGACACTTTGCGACCGAATAATTTGCCGCTTAATTTACCGAATGCGACTAATGAGCCTGAGAAAGTCACCGCACCGATAAAGATACCAAGGAACACTTCAACGTTATGAATGTTAGCCAGTGTTGCTTGTTCTGCATGGAATGCCGCTAATGCCACTTCATCTAAATTTGCTGGCGGAATCGCATCTACGTGTAAACCATAGCTGTTAAAACCGACTAATACCGCAGCTAAACCTACAAAGCTGTGTAGAATCGCCACTAATTCCGGCATTTCCGTCATTTCAACTTTTACGGCTTTTCTCACACCGATAAAGCCACCGATTGCCATGGCGATTAAGATCCAAAGCGTACCTTGCGATTGCGGGCCGAAAATGGTTGCGATTAACGCAATTGTCATACCGACGATACCGTACCAACAACCCGCTTTTGCCGTTTCGTGTTTAGAAAGCCCTGCTAAACTCATAATAAAGAGAATCGCAGCAATAATATATGCAGCTGTTACAAATCCAAAAGACATGAGTTTCTCCTTAACCTTTTCTAAACATCGCAAGCATACGTTGCGTGACTTTGAAACCGCCGAAGATATTAATGCTTGCGACTAAGATCGCAATAAACGCAAGAATATCCACAAAGAAATTACCGGTCGGTTGTGAAATTTGTAATACCGCACCGACAATGATAATGCCGGAAATCGCATTGGTTACCGCCATTAACGGCGTATGTAATGCGTGACTAACGTTCCAAACCACATAATACCCCACCACACAGGCCAATACGAATACGGTAAAGTGTGATAAGAATGCCGCCGGTGCTACAGAGGCTAACCACAAGAATAATGCTCCGACACCTGCCATTACACCGTATTTAACACGTGGATCGGTCGGTTTTTCTTCTTTTTTCTCAATCGGTGCCGCAGCCGCTTGTTTTTGCGGTTGAGCAGAAACTTGAATCGGTGGAGCCGGCCAAGTTAATTCGCCGTCGCGTACCACGGTTACTCCGCGTAATACCACGTCTTCAAAGTTAATATCGATTTGACCGTCTTTATTCGGTGCAAGTAATTTAAGTAAATTAACTAAGTTTGTACCGTAAAGTTGTGAAGATTGAGTTGGTAAACGTGCTGGGAAATCCGTATAGCCGATAACTTTTACTTGATTTTTAGTAACAAAGACTTTACCTGCTTTAGTATATTCACAGTTACCGCCGGTTGCCGCCGCTAAATCGACAACCACCGAACCCGGTTTCATTGAATCGACCATTTCTTTAGTGATCAAACGAGGTGCCGCTTTACCCGGAATCGCTGCCGTGGTGATAATAATATCCACTTCTTTCGCTTGTTCGGCGTAAAGTTCCATTGCACGACGGTTAAACTCTTCCGACATTACTTTTGCATAACCGTCGCCTGAGCCGCCTTCTTCTTCGAAATCGATTTCTAAGAAGTCTGCCCCCATAGATTTAACTTGTTCTTTTACTTCCGGACGAGAGTCAAACGCACGAACAATCGCACCTAAGCTGTTTGCCGCACCGATTGCCGCTAAACCGGCAACACCCGCACCGATAACCAACACTTTCGCCGGCGGTACTTTACCTGCCGCAGTAATTTGACCGGTAAAGAAGCTACCGAACGCATTCGCCGCTTCGATAACCGCACGATAACCGGAAATATTCGCCATTGAACTCAATGCATCAAGCGCTTGCGCACGCGAAATACGAGGCACAGCGTCCATTGCTAATACATTGATTTTCTTAGCTTGCAATTTTTCCATTAATTGCGGATTTTGTGCAGGCCAAATAAAACTCACTAGCGTTGCGCCTTCTTTAATAAGGGCGATTTCAGCATCGGTCGGCGCATTCACTTTAAAAATAATATCTGAATTCCAAACCTCTTGTTGCGTGCCGACAGTCGCACCTGCATTCACAAATGCGTTGTCCTCAAAACTCGCTTTAAAACCTGCATTGTGTTCAACGAGCACATCAAAGCCGAGCTTTTTGATCTGTTCAACGGTTTTTGGCGTTGCCGCCACACGTGTTTCACCGTCTAACAGCTCTCTTGGTACACCAATAAGCATAAAGACTCCTGTATGGTTATGTTTATAATCGGGCTATGATGATAACCCACTTCGTTTTAAAAAACTCGCCTAAATGTATCATTAAATCGGAAAAATTTGTAAAAAAATCGACTTATCAATTTAATTGTTTGACAGAATTTTGCGAATTTTCAGTTTGACTCAAATCTGCTAAAATCTTACAAAATTTCTTATTTATAGAATAGAATGAATATTTTAGACCAAATCCAGATTATCTTAGTTGAAACCTCCCTGCCCGCTAATATTGGCTCCGCTGCCCGTGCAATGAAAACTATGGGGCTTTCAAATTTACGTTTAGTTACTCCGCTTAATCCGATTGACGAACAAGCTCAAGCTCTTGCCGCCGGCGCAAAAGATGTGCTGGATAACGCTCAAATTTTTGACTCATTTGAACAAGCGGTTGCAGATTGCCAATTAGTAATAGGCACCAGCGCTCGATTACGTCATCTACAAAATACTCTTATTGAGCCGAGGGATTGCGGTAAATTGGCGGTTGAACGTGCCGAAAAAGGCAAAGTGGCGATTGTATTTGGTCGGGAACGAGTCGGATTAACTAACGAAGAATTACTAAAATGCCATTATCATTTAAACTTTCCGACCAATCCTGACTATGGTTCGTTAAATTTAGCGATGGCGGTCCAGCTGGCAAGTTACGAAGTGCGTATGGCGTGGTTGGATTTGCAAAAAAATCCGCAAATTCGACCGCTTGTGGAAGAAAAGGATTACCCGAATACTGAAGCTTTGGAACATTTCTTTAATCACACTGAGAGACTTTATAAACAATTAGGCTTTATTCGCAATGATGCGGTAATGCTCAAGCTCCGCCGCTTATACCAACGTGCCGAACTTGAAACCAACGAGTTGAATTTATTAAGAGGAATGCTAACTTCGGTTGAAAAGCAAATAGGAAATAAATAGAAAAAAGCCCCAAAATATCGTTCTCGATTTTCTGGGGCATTTTTCTTACTGCCTTGCCATTCTCAAATTTTGCGGAACAGACTCAAAATTTGAGCGGAATGGGTTAATGTCTAAACCGCCTCGGCGGGTATAACGTGCATAGACCGTCAGTTTTTCCGGCTGTGCAAATTGCATAAGGTCGGTAAAAATTCGCTCTACGCATTGTTCGTGGAACTCATTATGTTCACGGAATGACACTAAATAGCGTAATAATTTCTCTCGATTTAATTTTTTGCCGACATAGTGAATTTGCACACTACCCCAGTCCGGTTGCGAGGTAATCAAACAGTTTGATTTCAGCAAATGGCTGACTAAAGTTTCCTTAACCACTTCCCCCTCTGCCACTCTTGCTAAATGCTCGTTAGAAAATTCGTAACTGTCAATTTGAATATCTTGTTCATCAATACATTCACCGGCAAAATCAACAATCGGTTGCTGGGTGTAAGCGGATAACTTGTAAACTTTTACCGAAACTTGACCGCTTGCACATTGGCTTAGGTCTTTAGCCAATGTTTGTTCCACTTGTTCCAATGAGGCAAATTTGGTTTGGTTAAAGCTGTTTAGATAGAGCTTAAAACTTTTTGATTCGATTAAATTTTCACTGCGAAAATCAATCGCTACATCCGCAATCGCTACCTGTGGTAAACCGTTTTCGTTTAACCAAGACAATTCATAACAGGTCCAAACATCTGCACCTCGATCAAACGGTTGTTGTTCGGTAATCCCTAAACCGTCACGGTTTAATTTACGTGGAACAGGCTGTAAAAGCGTAGGATCATACTCGCTTTTATATTCAGTTTTTTGCCCTAATTTCAGAGCAGATAATGATTTATCGTTGTAGTTCATCTTTTCAAACTTTTGATTCTATAAAATAATTAACACATTGAAATGATTACTTATATTCTGTGTTTTCCGTGTATTCTGTGGTAAATAGACTATTTAATATAACGGACTAAATCCACTAAACTGTCTAATACCAAATCGGCTTTCGCTTCGCCTTCTGCGGTAACCGCTTTACCGGTACGCACTAACACTTTTGTTTTCACGCCGGCAGCCTCAGCCGCTAATAGATCTTCTAATTTATCGCCGACCATATACGATTGTGTTGGATCAATATTTAAATCGGCAATCGCTTGCGTGAACATTCCGGCTTTCGGTTTGCGGCAATCGCAATCTTCTTTATATTCGCCTTTGCCCTCCGGATGATGCGGACAATAATAAATACCGTCTAACACAACCCCGTAATCTTCATCTAGCGACCAATCCATCCACTCTGTTAATTGATTAAATTGTTCTTCGCTAAAATAACCGCGCGCAATACCGGATTGATTGGTGACCAATACCAATAGATAACCTTTATCTTGTAGCTGCTTTAACGCCTTGCCGACACCCTCAATAAATTGAAAATCGTCAATTTGATGTACATAACCGTGATCAATATTGATCGTGCCGTCACGATCTAAAAATATCGCTTTATTCGCCATCATTTCGTTCCTTTTACAAAATCGACCACCATTTGATGATGCTCACCGGTTTTGAATTTATCGAATACCTGTTCGATCACGCCCTGTTCATTCACTAAAAAACTGATGCGGTGAATGCCGTCATAGGTTCTGCCCATAAATTTTTTCTCGCCCCATACACCGAATGCTTCGGCAACTTGGTGATCCGCATCAGACAATAGCGTGAAATTCAGTGCTTTTTTCTCGACAAATTGCGCTAATTTTTTCGGTAAATCCGGGCTAATGCCTAACACCACCACATTTAATTCCTCTAATTCCGACTTACTGTCACGTAAGCCGCAAGCTTGTGTAGTGCAGCCTGGGGTTAAGGCTTTCGGATAAAAATAAACCAGCACTTTTTTACCGGCAAATTGGCTAAGTGAAACCGGTTGTTCGTGCTGATCTAACAAAGTAAATTGAGGTGCTTGCTCACCTGCTTTAAGTGTATTCATTGCAAAAAATTCCTAAAAAAAGACCGCTTGTATTCTACTACAAGCGGTCAAATCTTTGAATTTTTTTGCAAAAGCTATTCTAAAAAACCTTCCAATAATTCATTTAAAAATAGCTTACCGTGCTGGGTGATCTGCCAATATTTTTCGGTTTCCGTGATGTAATTTTTTCTTAATGCCCAATCCATCGTTGGTCTAACGATTTCACGATCAAGACCGGTGTAGAACTCAAATTCTTGTTTCGGGGTTGCTTCCAGTAAACGGAAACGATTCATAAAAAATTCAAACGGACGATCAGCAAGCTCAATCAAATCTTGGCTGTAGCGATATTCGCCTCGCATATAGCCTTTCGGATGTTTGGTTTTGCTGAAGCGGTAAATTTCGCCGGTCGGATAACTAATCTTACCGTGCGCTCCGCAACCAATCGCCAAATAGTCGCCAAAACGCCAATAATTGAGATTATGACGACATTGATAACCTTTTTTCGCATACGCCGAGGTTTCATACTGCTCATAACCGGCAGCGGTGAGTAACTGATGGCCTTGCTCGAAAATATCCCATAATTCATCATCGTCCGGTAAAGTCGGCTGGCGATAATAAAACATCGTGTTCGGTTCAATAGTTAATTGATACCACGACAAATGCGGCGGTGCGAGTGCAATACCTTGACGTAAATCCTCCAGCGCTTGTGCCACTGATTGATTGGGTAAGCCGTGCATTAAATCTATATTAAAACTTTGCAGCCCCGATTTTGCAGAATTTTTCGCAAAAATGACCGCTTGTTTTGCCTCATTCGAGTCGTGAATACGCCCAAGTTTGAGCAGTTTTTCCGGCTCGAAACTTTGGATCCCCATCGAAATACGTGTTACTCCCCCCTGTGCATAACCAAGAAAACGTTCCGCTTCCGCCGTACCGGGATTCGCCTCTAGGGTAATTTCAATATTCTCTTCAAACGGAATACGCTTTTCGACTTCCGCCAACAGATAAGCAATTCCCTCTGCCGAAAACAGACTTGGTGTGCCGCCGCCAATAAAAATCGAATGAATTTTGCGCTCACCGATTGCCGCCTGATAAGCGGTCAAATCTTGTGATAAATCTGCAAGTAAATGTTGAATATATTCCGCTTCCGGAATCACACCTTTTTGTGCATGTGAATTAAAATCGCAGTACGGACATTTTTGCACGCACCACGGAATATGGATATAAAGACTTAAGGGAGGAAGGGTTAAATTCACGTTCTAACTACTATGATTAAATAAAAATGATGATAACGAAAAGTCCGTAAACAGGAAAGAAAAGTTTTCTGTGAGAGAGATCACAAATCTAACATTATCGGCTTTACCCCTATTTATAACTTGTTATGATAGATTCAATCCATTTTTAGAGTTAATTTTGATTTTATCACTTCATTTTTAAATCTAGAAAAGAACTTTATCGCTGTTCAGATTAAGGTTGTGCTGAATATATCTAATCTATTTAAATATAAAGAGGTGTGCTATGACTTCTCATTTTTCTCATAACGACTCACGTCGCCACTTCATGAAGCTTCTTGCCGGTGTCGGAGCAGGCTTTGCATTCTCCGGTACCTTAGGTACTTTCTCTAATAATGCATTTGCCGCAGCAGGTAAAAGTATTGAAGCAGGGATTGCTTATCCGATCTCAACCGGTTTTGACCCGCTTACTTCAAGCGGTGCATCTTCTATGGCGGCGAACTTACATATTTTTGAAGGTTTAGTGGATTTACACCCGGCAACTCGCCAACCTTATCTTGCTTTAGCGGCAAAAGAGCCGGAACAAAAAGATGAGGTGACATACCATATCACCTTACGTGAAGGGGCAACCTTCCACGATGGTAAACCGGTTACCACCGCAGATGTGGTTTACTCGTTTGAACGTGTGTTAGATCCGGCTAAAGCTTCACTGTTCGCGCAATTTATTCCGTTTATTGCTTCAGTGAAAGCACTCGACGATAAAGTGGTGGAATTTAAATTAAAATATCCGTTTGCTCTATTTAAAGAACGTTTAACCATCGTGAAAATCGTTCCTAAACATATTGTTGAAGCCGGTCAATCCGCATTTGATGCCAAACCTATCGGCTCCGGCCCTTATAAATTTGTGTCTGCAACCAAAGATGACCGTATTGTCTTTGAAGCCAATACCGCTTATAACGGTATGTATCCGGCTAAAGTAGATAAAATGACGTGGTTCTTATTATCAGATGATGCCGCTCGTGTAACCGCACAAGAATCCGGTCGTGTACAAGCGATTGAATCCGTACCGTATCTCGATGCCGAACGCTTAAAACGCAAAGGAAAAGTGGAATCGGTACAATCTTTCGGATTATTGTTCTTAATGTTTAACTGTGAAAAAGCACCGTTTGATAACCCGAAAGTACGCCAAGCATTACATTACGGTTTAGATACGCAAAAACTTATTGATATTGTATTCTTAGGTAATGCCAAAGCGGCAAGCTCTTATGTACAAGACACTCACCCTGATTATGTTAAAGCTGCCAGCCAATATGACTTCGATAAAGCAAAAGCCGAAAGTTTATTAGCGGAAGCCGGTATCAAAGAATTAAAATTCGAATTACTCGCAACCGACCACGCTTGGGTGAAAGAGTGTGCGCCGCTTATTCTCGAATCTTGGAATGCGTTAAAAGGCGTGAAAGTCACACTTCAACATTTACAATCCGGTGCGTTATATGGCACGCATGTTGATAAAGGTGCATTTGAAGTGGTTATCGCACCGGGCGATCCGTCCGTATTCGGTAACGACTTAGACTTATTATTAAGCTGGTGGTACCGCGGTGACGTATGGCCGAAACGCCGTTTCCGTTGGGCAAATACGCCTGAATACGCCGAAGTGCAAAAATTATTGGATGAAGCCGCAAAAAATCCGGCAGGTGCAAAAGCAGCATGGACAAAAGCAATCAATATTATTGCCGAACAAGTGCCTCTTTACCCGATCGTTCATCGTAAATTACCGACCGCATGGAGCGATAAATCACTTACCGATTTCCAACCGCTACCGACAACCGGCCTGTCATTCTTAGGTGTGGGTCGTAAATAATCTCTAATACATGCCCTTTGTTATGCAAAGGCAAAGGGCATTCTTAATAACTATCTTCATTACATCTTATATTTACCCTTCTAAAATGAGGGAGGCTCAATGGAAATCATCCTTCGTCTTTTATTTCGTCGTCTAATGGCTTTACCGATTATGATTCTCGGAGTTACAGCCTTAGTCTTCATCGTATTGCAATTTACACCGGGCGATCCTGCTACGGTTGCGTTAGGGGAAAGTGCCAGTGAAGCGGCAAAAGAAATTTATCGAGAACAACACGGCTTAAATGATCCTGTGGTTGTACAGTATTTCCGCTTCCTCGGTAATTTATTCGTACTGGATTTCGGTATGACTACACCGCCTGAACAGCCGATTATCGATATGATTGCCAAAGCATTTCCGCTAACCTTACAACTGACTTTTATCGGGGTATTTTTAGCGGCAATCGTTTCTTTCTCGTTAGGTATTCTTGCCGCGCTTTATCGTGACCGTTGGGTCGATCAAGTGATTCGTTTAGTATCGGTCGCAGCGGTTGCGACACCGTCTTTCTGGCTTGGTATCTTACTGATTCAATACTTTTCTTTAAAACTGGATTGGTTACCGTCCGGTGGTTTTGTACCGTTCAGTGAGGATCCGAACGAATATTTCCGTTCGATGATTTTACCGTCACTTGCACTTGCAGTGCCTGTTTGTGCCTCATTAATTCGTGTCGTGCGTACCACAATGGTGGAAGAAATGGATAAAGATTACGTGCGTACCGCAATTGGTAACGGTGTGCCTTACTCAACCGTGATTCGCCATAATGTCTTACGAAATGCCTTAATCACACCGGTGACCGTACTTGGTTTACGCGTCGGCTATTTACTTGGCGGTGCGGTGGTAATCGAACAAATTTTTGACCTACCGGGTATGGGTAAACTTATCTTTAACGGTATCGTGAATCACGACTTACACTTAGTGCAAGGTGTGGTACTTACTATCGCCTTTACCTTCGTATTAGTTAATATCATTGTTGATATTCTCTATTTGCTCATCAATCCAAAAATTCGGAGTCTATAATGTTTCGTCAAGGATTAGCCGCTCGACTAGCTAACGGTGGCGCTAGATTTAGAGCATTATCAACCAGTTCAAAAATTGCATTGATTTTCATTTTATTTGTGGCTTGTATTGCAATTTTAGCCCCGATTGTCGCCCCGTATGATCCCTTACAAACCCTTCGACCGGTGCAAGCACCGAGCGGTGACTATCTATTCGGTACCGACCGTTTAGGGCGTGATATTTTTTCCCGTATGGTTTGGGGGGCAAGAACTTCACTCTTTATCGGTTTAGGTGCGGTAGGGGTTGCTATCTTGTTTGGTGGCATTCTAGGTGCTACCGCCGCCACCGCCGATAAATTCGGTAACGAAGTGATCATGCGTTTAATGGATATTTTAATGGCATTTCCGGGTATTGCACTTGCCGCAGTATTACTCGCAACCTTTGGTAATTCAGTGCCGGTAATTATCATTACGATAGCGGTCGTTTATACTCCACAACTTGCAAGGGTAGTCCGTGCGAATGTCGTATCCCAATGGGAAGAAGATTATGTACGTGCCGAACGAGTGTTAGGCGGCAGCCGTACTTATATTTTACTAAAACACGTTGTGCGTAACACGGCTGCACCGGTATTAGTATTCGCTACGGTAATGGTGGCGGATGCAATCGTATTTGAAGCGTCTCTTTCATTCTTAGGTGCCGGCGTACAACCGCCGTTCCCGTCTTGGGGTAATATTTTATCTGAAGGTCGTAACCTTGTACTTAGTGGTTTCTGGTGGGCGACAACCTTTGCCGGGATTATGATTTTGCTTACCGTATTAGCATTAAATATCTTGGCGGAAGGTTTAACCGATGCGTTAGTGAATCCGAAACTCAAAACATCACCACAAACCAAAGAAGATGTCGCAAAACCGCTTTCTACCGATGTACAAGAAGCGATGGCGGAAACGCTCGCATTAAAACGTTATTTATTAAAATTACATGAAAAAGAAACCGCTCGTACTGACCGTATGCAATTAAATGCCAATGCGAAACCGATTTTACAAGTGAAAAATTTATCAATTCGCTTCCCGAATCGTTACGGTGAAATTCCGCTGGTTGATAACATCAGCTTTACCGTACATGAAGGCGAAACCATGGGCTTAGTCGGTGAATCCGGTTGCGGTAAATCAATTACCGCATTCTCTATTATGGGTTTATTACCGAAAACCGCCCAGATCACCGGTGAAATCTTATTTACCGATCGTAGCGGTAAACAACACGATTTACTTAAATCGGAACAACTCAATGCGTTGAGAGGCCATGAAATTTCAATGATTTACCAAGATGCGTTAAGTGCGCTTAACCCGTCTATGCGAATCAAAGATCAAATGGCACAGCTGATTAGCCGAGGTGGAAAACAAAGCGCAGAAACCTTATTGCAATGGGTAAAACTCGATCCGGAAAAAACACTTAATCGTTATCCGCATGAGCTTTCAGGCGGACAGCGTCAGCGTGTATTGATTGCAATGGCACTCGCTCGTGAGCCTAAATTATTAATCGCCGATGAACCGACCACTGCACTCGATGTTGTGGTACAAGCCGAAGTGATCAAACTCTTAAACGAATTACGTGAAAAACTCGGTTTTGCAATGGTGTTCGTCAGTCACGATCTCGCACTTGTGGCACAAATGGCACACCACATCACGGTCATGTATGCAGGCCAAGTAGTTGAAGCGGCACCTACTACACCGCTTTTAGCAAATCCGACTCACGAATATACGCGTGGTTTACTAGGCTCTGTTCTCTCAACCGAATTACGAGCCGAACGCTTATATCAAATTCCGGGTAGCGTACCGTCACCATTCGACTTTGCGAAAGGTGACCGCTTCGCCAGTCGTTCATTACGTCCGGAAGCGGATCCGGAACAACATTTACAACTGGTTGCCACCGATGATCACCCACAACATTTTTGGGCGTCACATTTAGCAACACAAGAAAAACGCGTGGAGGGATAACTCATGAGTATGAAAGTGTTAAAAGAACAACCGATTCTTGAATTATCCGATATTGTGATGCAATTTGCCTCTCGAGACGGTACTTTATTTAATCCGAAAAAATTCACGGCGGTAGATAATGTCAGTTTATCAATCTATGCGGGGGAAACGGTCGGGTTAGTCGGTCAATCCGGCTGCGGTAAATCAACTTTAGCCAGTATTATGATCGGCTTGCAAAAGCCGACTTCCGGCACGGTCAAATTTAACGGCTTACAAATGAAATACGGCAGCACCGAAGCCCGTAAACAGTTTGGTCGTCAAGTTTCGGTCATTTTCCAGGATCCGGCAACCGCGCTCAATCCTCGTATGCGTGTATTGGATATTTTAAAAGATCCGATGGATATCCATAACGTATTGCAACCGCACGAACGAGAAAAACGAGTGTACGAATTACTCTCTCGAGTCGGTTTACCTCGTTCCGCTGCTTTAGTCGAGCCGACCCGTTTATCCGGTGGTCAAAAACAACGGGTAGCTATCGCCAGAGCATTAGCACTCAATCCGAAACTGATTGTTGCCGATGAACCGACTTCTGCACTTGACGTATCGGTACGGGCGCAAGTATTAAATTTACTTGCTGATCTTAAAAAAGAGCTGAATCTTGCTATGGTGTTTATCTCCCACGATTTACAAACCGTACATCAAGTTTCGGATCGCATTGTCGTAATGAACGGCGGAAAAGTGGTGGAAACCGGCAGTTCAAGCGAAGTATTTAATTCGCCAAAAGAGGAATACACTCGTACGCTGATTAATGCCGCACCGTCATTGTTATAATTTATGCTACATTCAGGGCAGGTTTATCCTGCCCTTTTATCTATATCCATTATGCAATCAATTCAAATTACTCAAACGATTTATAGCGACTTACTTATCGTTGGCTCCGGTATTGCCGGGCTTGCTGCTGCGGTTGAAGCGGAACGACTTGGGCTGAAAACCACATTAATCAGCAAAGCCCCCATTGGTTCAGGCGCGAGCTTCTTTCCGTTAAAAGCCACATTAGGTATTCAAGTGACCGGTGAAAATGACTCGGAAAAATTCCAACAAGATATTGAACGTGTCGGCAAAGGCAGAACCAATCCGAAAGTAGTCAAAGCTTATATTGAAGATTCGCCCCAAGCGATTGAATTACTCGAACAAATCGGCTTTAAGCCTTGGCTACGCAACGACAATCGTCCAGCTTGTTTTGCCGAGTATTCACGCCCTATTTATCTGATCAATAATTGGCGAGAAGCCGCTCAACGGGCAAAACAAATTCTTGATAGCCAATCCACTAATGTTTATGAACAAGCGACCTTACTGCATATTGTTACCGAACAAAATCAAGTACAAGGAGCGGTATTTAGCCTGAACATAAGCGGTCAAATTTGCTATATTTTTTGCAAAACCAGCCAAATTATTTTAGCCAGCGGCGGTATTGCCGGCTTATATAAAGACAATCTTTATCCGGCGGATATTATCGGCTCAACGCATTTCATTGCTCAACAAGCCGGTGCAAAATTGACCAATCTTGCCTTTATTCAATTTATTCCCTCTTTTGTCGAACCGAAATATAAAGTGTTATTTGGCGAACATACGCTGAAATACGTCACTAAAATTACTGATGAAAATGGGCAAGATCTATTTTCTCATCTGACTCAAACACAATTTCAACAAATGATGTTAGCCCGTAGCCATTATGCACCGTTTAGTGTGGATTTCCCTTGTGTCGAATTTGATTTGGTGATGATGAAGCATTTATTGACTAACCCGCAGCAAAAAGGCATTTACCTGCACTATAGCCCTGAGCTTTATCAAGATGAACAAGAATTTTATACGGTTTATCTTAATTGGTTACGCCAAGAAGTAGGGATAGATTTGGTTAAAGATAAAATTGCTATCGCACCATTTGCCCACAGTTGTAACGGCGGAGTTGAGATTAACGAGAATGGCGAATCTTGTGTCACCGGATTATTTGCGATTGGTGAAATCGCCCATTGTATTGAGGGAGCAAACCGCTTAGGAGGCAATTCGGTCGGTGGTGGCTTGGTATTCGCCAAACGAGCGGTAGCACAAGCGGTCAAAAATTTGCAAAAAATCACCAAAATTCAACCGCTTGCAAACACTAACACTTATCGTTTACAGGCTGAAAAAGTGCTTAACCGGTTAAACAATCCAAACGGCGATAATTCCCTGTTTGCCAGTGAGCTGCTCAAACAAATTCGTGAACAAATGGCTCGTTTTGCTAATGTGTATCGCACCAAAGCAAACTTGAGCTTATTGCAGAACGAACTGCGACAGTTCGAAAAACGTTTTAATCCGATTGCACATCATCAGAAACAAGGCATCGAAATCTTTTATGCGCTAAAAACCGCACAGCTTGTGGTTTTGCAAATGCTAAACGAACCGAATAGTTTAGGCGCGCATTACTTATGCCGATGAGTAATAAAACAAAATACAAAAATAAAGGGCAAGATAAAATCTTGCCCTTTTGATCATCCGTTTAATAATTATTTGCCCCAAACTTCTTCGCTGATTTCACGAATAAAGTTCAGTTTTGCCCATTGTTGCTCTTCTGTCAGAATATTACCTTCTTCAGTTGACGCAAAGCCGCATTGCGGACTTAAACAAAGCTGGTTGATGTCCACATATTGTGCCGCTTCTTGAATACGAGCAATTACTTCATCACGATTTTCTAATTCACCGTCTTTTGAGGTGATTAAGCCTAAAACTACTTGTTGATCTTTGATAAAACGTAACGGTTTGAAATCACCCGAACGATCAGAATCGTACTCTAAGAAGAAACCGTCAATGCGGCACGTGCCGAATAAGGTTTCCGCCACCGGCTCATAACCACCTGCCGAGAACCAGGTTGAACGGAAGTTACCACGGCAAATATGCATCGTAATGGCAATATCATCCGCCGGTTTTGCATCAACGATTTTATTAACCATATACACGTAATCTTTGGCAATTTGGTCTAAATCTAAACCACGTGCTTTATAGGCTGCACGTTTGTCCTCGGCACAAAATTCGCCCCAGCTGGTATCATCTAATTGTAAATTACGGCAACCTAATTTATAGAACACGTTCATCGCTTTGATATACGCATCGGCAATATCGTCTAACAATAACTGGTTGTTATTTTCATAACGTGCAATCGGCTGATAATCTTCCGCACGTACATTAGTAATTAAATGTAACATTGACGGCGAAGGAATCGTGAATTTCACTTCCGTTTCACCGGCAATTTTTTGTAGCGAACGGAAATGTTCTACAAACGGGTGCGATTCCGAAAAATCCACTTTATCGACAATTTTAATCGTTTTCGGACGTACGCTGTGATGTTTAAATTGTACCGAGAACTTCTCTGCGTCCACTTCCTGAATACCGTCTAATGCGGCTAAAAAATCCATATGCCAAAAGGTACGACGAAATTCGCCGTCAGTTACCGCATGTAAACCAACTGCTTTTTGATGTTCAACTAATTTTGCAATTTCCGCATCTTCTACTTGGGTTAAATCCGCACAAGAAATATCTCCGCATGAACATTGCTGACGAGCTTGTTTAATCGGATCGGTACGTAAGAAACTCCCTACGATATCAAAACGATAAGGTGCGGAAGTACGTTGTGTTGCGTTAGGGAAAAGTTTAGACATAGTAATCATTCCTAATATATAAATATAACGTTTTGTTTATTTTAACAAACTTCCGTTTATTTGGTTCTTGAAAAATTTTATATCTCTACATGAATTTGATTCATAATTACTTCACTTCCATAAATGAATTTGATTAATAAAAAATATGAAAATAATGAAATTGATTTAATTAGCTCGGCATTTTACAGTGTTCTCATCACAATCAGAATAAAACGGAGACACTTATTATGAGCTATGCAAAAGAAATTGATCATTTAAATCATACCCTTGCCGATTTAAACGGCAATATTAACGCTTCTTTTGAATTTTTCCCCGCTAAAAACGAAAAAATGGAAATGTTGCTTTGGGATTCGATTCATCGACTTGCTCCGCTTAAACCTAAATTCGTTTCCGTTACCTATGGGGCAAATTCAGGCGAGCGAGAACGTACGCATTCGATTGTAAAACGTATTCAACAAGATACCGGCTTACTTGCCGCACCGCATTTAACCGGAATAGACGCCACGCCCGATCAACTTCGTGAAATCGCTAAGGATTACTGGGAAAACGGTATTCGCCATATTGTCGCATTACGAGGTGACGAGCCTGCCGGTTATACTAAGCAACCGTTTTTTGCGACCGATTTAGTCAAATTATTAAAAGAAGTGGCGGATTTTGATATTTCGGTTGCCGCCTATCCCGAAGTACATCCGGATGCCAAATCGGCACAATCCGACCTGATTTACTTAAAACAAAAAGTGGAAGCCGGTGCTAATCGTGCGATTACCCAATTCTTTTTTGATATTGACAGTTATCTTCGATTCCGTGATCGTTGCGTAACCGTTGGAATTGATGTGGAAATCGTACCGGGCATTTTACCGGTCACGAATTTTAAACAATTACAAAAAATGGCAAAAATTACTAATGTTAAAGTACCGCATTGGATGCACAAAATGTATGAAGGATTAGATGATGATCAGACTACTCGAAATTTGGTTGCCGCCAGTATTGCCATGGATATGGTTAAAATTCTCTCAAAAGAAGGCGTAAAAGATTTCCATTTCTACACGCTGAACCGTTCCGAATTAACCTATGCGATTTGCCACGCATTAGGCGTACGACCGACTTAATAGCACAAAACGCACTAAATCCTAAAATTTAGTGCGTTTTTAAGTAACAACAAGCGGTTAAATTTCAATTAAACTTTGTAAAGTTTAAGATATATTATTCCGTTAGGCTCACATTATAGAAAGAAGTATAACCGAACGGGCTTTGTACAAAGCCTTGCACACGTTTGCTGACCGGAACATAGTTAATCGCATGGGCAATCGGAATTATCGGTGTATTTTTTTGGAAAATTTCGACCGCTTGTTGATACAACTGCTGACGTTCAGCGGTATTTTGCGTTTGTACCGCTTTTTGTAATAAGCTTTCAAATTCGTTATCCGTCCAACGGGAATAATTGGTACCCGGAATATTTTCTTTGCTTAATAACGGAAACAGGAAATTGTCCGGATCACCGTTACGGCTTGTCCAGCCGTAAGTACCGACTGAAAATTCGCCTTCACGAGTCCGCTTATTAAAATCCGCCCATTCGTGGCTAACCAGTTTCGCTTTAACACCGATTTTCGCCCAATCCGCTTGAATAATTTCTGCGGTACGTCTTGGATTCGGATTTGACGGACGTACTACCGGTTGTACCCAAATTTCAGTTTCAAACCCATTCGGATAACCGGCTTCAGCTAACAATTTTTTCGCTTTATTCAAATCAAATTCATACTGAGCTAAATTTTCATTGTAACCAAGTACCGAATTTGGGAACGGATTCGTTGCCACCGTACCGCCGCCTTGGAACACCGCATCGACAATCGCTTTTTTATCGGTAGCGTGTTGTAGTGCTTGGCGTACCTTCACGTTATCTAATACCGCTTTTTTGGTGTTTAAGCCGAGATATGCCAGATTTAAACCTTCACGCTCAAATAACGTCACTTTCGGATCTTGTTTCATTTGGGCAATATCGGCGATATTCGGAAAATCAATCACATCACATTCACCGGCTTTCAATTTAGCATAGCGAGTTCCCGCATCAGGGGTAATCGCAAAAATTAAACGTTCTAATTTGGCTTTATCCTGCCAATAATTCGGATTGGCTTTATAACGTACCGCTTGATCGGTCTGATAAACTTGAAACTCAAACGGTCCCGTACCAATCGGCTGCTGATCCAATAATTCCGGCTTACCCTCCGCTAATAATTTATCCGCATATTCTTTTGAATAAATCGATAAGAAATCCATTGCAACTGTGGTAAGAAATGGACTATTCGGCTGATTCAAGGTTATTTTCACCGTATAATCATCAACTTTCTCAACCGACTTTAAAATTTTCGGTAGATTCATCCATTGATAATAGAAATAAGTCCCACCGGAAACATTGTAGTAGGGGTGACTTTTATCCGCCTGACGTTGAAAGGAAAATACTACATCATCCGCATTGAAATTACGGCTAGGCGTAAATAGTTTGTTACTGTGAAACTGTACGCCTTTGCGTAAATGAAAAGTATAAGTTAAACCGTCTTCACTTACTTCCCACTTCTCCGCTAAACTTGGTTCAACTTCGATTTTACCGGCTTTAAATGCTAATAAGCGGTCATAAATTTGTTGAGAACTGGCATTAAAGTCATTCGCATCATTAGTAATTGCCGGGCTTAACTTTTGAGGTGCGGTTGCAACACAATTTACTAACGTATTTGCCGGTGCGGCAGCTAGAAATGATGAAAAACCAATTACGGATAGGGCTATAAAAATCTTAGAAAGGCGCATAAAAAAATCCTCAATCGAATAAATTTTTGAACTTAAAGCATTTTTAGACGAATTTAAAATAACAAAATTGACCTCCTTATAACCAATAAGCCATATATATTATAGTTTTGTAAATCAATGATAACTTATAGGATTAATTAAAAATCGAAAGATTATTGAAAATCTAAATAAATCACTAGAATTAGATTTAATCACTAAACAAACAAAAAATAATCAAATAATCTGCTAAAGATAAATAAATTTTTAGCTAGATCACAAAATTGACATTTTTGACTTGTTTCCTATAACCGAAAGACTATGATCCACCCAAAAATTTTATAAATCTAACTTTTAAATAGGAGAATCTTATGGCTACGCCATCTAATCGTTTTTCCCTCACTTGGGTGCTTAATCTATTCGGTACGGCTGTTGGTGCAGGCGTATTATTTTTACCGATTAACGCCGGTATGAGCGGTTTTTATCCGTTGATTGTAATGACTTTATTAGTCGGACCGATGACTTATCTCGCACACCGAGGACTGGCACGTTTTGTGCTTTCCTCAGGTAAACCGGGCAGCGATATCACCAACGTTGTACGTGAACATTTCGGAGAAAATGCCGGTAAATTTATTACTTTACTTTATTTCTTCGCCATCTTCCCGATTCTATTAATTTATGGCGTGGGTATCACTAATACTGTCGGTTCATTTATTGAAAACCAATTGCATATGGCGGTACCGCCTCGTGCGTTACTATCAGGTGTATTAATTGCGATCATGATTAGCGTAATGTTAATGGGTGAGCAAGTAATGCTGAAAATTACAACTTACTTAGTTTATCCGTTAGTGCTTATCCTGTTCGGTTTATCTATTTATCTGATTCCGGAATGGAACGGTGCGGCATTACAACAAATGCCAAGCACAGGAGATTTCTTAACTACTTTATGGCTAACGATTCCGGTATTAGTGTTTGCTTTTAACCATTCGCCGGCAATTTCATCATTTGCGCTTTCACAGCAAAAACATTATCAAGATCCGCAAAAAACCGAAGTTGAATCAAGCAAAGTATTACGTTCAACCGCAACGATCTTAGTGTTATTCGTAATGTTCTTCGTATTCAGCTGTGTATTGACGCTAACACCGGAAGAATTAGCACAAGCCAAAACACAAAATATTTCGATTTTATCTTATTTAGCAAATAAATTTGATAACCCGGTTATTTCTTACTTTGGTCCATTAGTGGCATTCTTAGCAATTGGCAGTTCCTTCTTCGGTCACTATTTAGGTGCGCGTGAAGGATTAGAAGGTTTAGTCAATCAACTACGTGATAAACCGATTGAATCGGCAAAATTCCAAAAAATCACTGCAGTTATCTTCTTTATCACATTATGGATTGTCGCCACTATCAACCCAAGTATTCTGGGTTTTATCGAAAGTTTAGGTGGGCCTATTATTGCAATGATTCTGTTTATTATGCCTGTATATGCGATTTATACTGTGCCTGCATTGGCAAAATATAGAAACAGTGTCATGAGTAATACTTTTGTGGTTGTGATGGGAACAATCGCTATTTCAGCAATAGTGTACGGATTACTATAATCTCTGTATAATCCGCCCTTCCGAATTTTTAGGCAACAAACCTAACCTAATATATCTTTGGTGTTTGTTGCCTCTTTTTTAACATAGAGTGTTATAGATATTATGATTAGTGTATTTGATATTTTTAAAGTGGGCATAGGCCCTTCGAGTTCACATACTGTCGGCCCGATGAAAGCGGCTAAACAATTTATTGATGAATTACTGGCTCGTAAACTTTTAGCTAAAACCGACCGCTTACAAGCCGATATTTACGGTTCTCTGGCCCTAACCGGTCGAGGCCATAGCACCGATATTGCGGTGGTAATGGGCTTAATGGGGTATTTACCCGATAATGTGGATATTGAACGAATTGATAGTGTTATCGAACAAGTGAAGCAAGAAAGCAAATTAGTTGTTGCCGAAGCTGTACCTGAAATGGCAAAAACCATCACATTCGATTTCTATAAAGATATGCCTTTTCATTACGATTTCTTACCTCGTCATGAAAACGGAATGATTTTAAAAGCCTTCGAAGGTGACTCTTTATTATTCGAAAAAACGTTCTATTCTATCGGTGGTGGTTTTATCGTTGATGATGAAAACTTTGACAGCCAAGCAGACGATACCGTATCCGTGCCGTTCCCTTATAAAAATGCGGAAGACTTACTCAAACACTGTAAAGAACAAGGCTTACCGCTTTCAAGTTTAGTTTGGAAGAACGAAACGGCTCTGCGTCCAAAACAAGAAATCTCGGATTATCTTGCAAAAATTTGGAAAACGATGGAAGACTGTATCCAACACGGTTTACATACGGAAGGTTTATTACCCGGCCCATTAAAAGTGGTACGCCGTGCACCGTCTTTACGCAGAACATTAGAGGCAACTGGTAAATTTAATACTGACCCAATGCAAATTATTGACTGGGTAAATATGTTTGCATTAGCAGTAAATGAAGAAAATGCGGCAGGCGGACGTGTTGTTACAGCTCCAACTAATGGTGCTTGCGGTATTGTGCCGGCAGTATTAGCTTACTATCAGCAATTTATCGCACCGCTTAATCAAGAAACGATTGAGCGTTATTTATTAGCTTGTAGCGTTGTCGGCACACTGTACAAAATGAATGCTTCTATTTCCGGTGCGGAAGTGGGTTGTCAAGGTGAAGTCGGTGTGGCTTGTTCAATGGCGGCGGCCGGTTTAACCGAGATCATGGGCGGAACACCCGATCAAGTGTGTATCGCAGCAGAAATCGCAATGGAACACAACCTCGGTTTAACCTGTGACCCTGTTGGAGGACAAGTGCAAGTACCTTGTATCGAACGGAATGCGATCGCTTCAGTTAAAGCAATCAATGCCAGTCGTATGGCTTTACGTTTAACCTCACAACCTCGAGTCACTTTAGATAAAGTGATCGAAACGATGTACGAAACCGGTAAAGATATGAATGCCAAATACCGTGAAACGTCAACCGGCGGTTTAGCAATTAAAATTTTACCTTGTGATTAAGCATTGTATTTGACAACGAGTGCTTAACGACTTATGATTTGAAGAACTGAGCGGATAACCGCTCAGTTGAGTTATTTCTTATTAGTAAGCTGGCGAGCTCAAGACTAACAAGAAAATAACTAGGATAATGTATTTAAACATTTGGTTATCCTCTTCAAAGTTGGTGGGATTAAAGGTCGCCACCAGCTCGTTTTAGCTTTATTGCTAAAACTTGTAAATTATAGTAAAGACAGTATGTTTTTACAACTAACAAAAAACCTCGAATATCACTATTCGAGGTTTTGTTTTTTAGCTATTCCACTTTTGAGCCTTTCAACAATTTTCGTATCCAAGTACGATTTGGACTAAGTACGTGCCAAATATCTTCGCTGATTGGTAGCGGTTCATTACAAATCAAACTTGCCAACATTTCGCCTAACAGCGGTGCGGTGGTTAAGCCTCGAGAAGCTAAACCGTTTACCATATATAAATTTGCAAAATTTTCCGCATTTTCAACCGCTTGTTTGCGGCGAAGCTGATTATACAAATTCTGATATTGTGCTTTTTGAGCGATAAAATTCGGCATTTGCCCAACCATCGGTACACGATCTCGCAGTGCTGCTCTCACCCCTTGTTTAGCTAAATTTTGCGAAAGATCGATATTGCCCGTCCAATCACAAGCGGTCAAATTTTGCTGAAGTTTTGCTACATTCTCATGGTGCTCTTCCAACGAAAAATGCGTTTCGGCATTATCACGCACATGGCTCGCACCGATACAATGGGTATTCGCTTTAGAAACCGGTGTCAAATAACCGTCATAGCACACCACACATTTTAGCTGCTGTAAAGCCGGTGTGGTCGGAATCTGACTCACTTGCCCACGCACTGGATACAGAGGAATCCCCTGAGCTTGTTGAAATTGTGTGAATGTATGCCCGTTCGCCAACACTAAAATCTGATGACTAAACATTTCGCCATCGTGTTGCCACTGCCACCTTCCTGCGCTAAATTGCGGATCTTTCACTTCGTGATTTAACACAATCTGTAACCCTTTCGTTTCTAAATAAGCAAACGTACCTTGTACAAATTGTATCGGTGATAACCAACCGCTTTGCGGCATAAACGCACCGCTATTCGGCACGTTCAACCCGATTTTTTCACTTAATTCAGCTGCATTACATAGCTTAAATAAGCTTTCATCATCAGTTTGCTGAGCCATTTTTTCTAATTTCTTCGCCGTTTTATCGTTATAGGCATATAAGGCTACACCGGTTAAGGCGTGTTCAAACTCAACAAGCGGTTCAATTTGTGCCAAACGTTGCAATGCATAGTCGAAACAATGCACATAAAAACGGATATTACGCTCGTCATCGTCACTCAGTTGCGGATAAATCGCACCTTGCAAATTGCCGGAAGCATTTTGTGCCAAAGCGTTATCTTTGCAATAAAGCGTAACTTTTTTGCCTTTTTCAAGCAATGATAATGCGACAAACAGGCTGGCAACACCACCACCGACAATCGCAATATCCTCTGCTTCTGTTTGTGGCTCGCTATAAAAATACGGATAATTTACCGGTATAGTTTCGCTTTGTTGCGGTTTTTCGCCCCACAGCATTTCTCGTTTTTTACCAAAACCTTTACGTTTTTTGACTTCAAATCCGACCGCTTGTAAGCCTTTTCTCACCGCACTTGCGGCAGTAAATGTCGCAAAACTGCCGCCGTTTTTAGTCAGACTGAACATTTGGCGATAAAGCGTTTCATTCCACATTTCCGGATTTTTATCCGGTGAAAAACCATCTAAAAACCACGCATCAATTCGATTATTATATAAATCACCTAATTGCGGTAAGTTGTCTAACATATCGCCGAACCATACATCAAGATAGATTTGTTCGAAATGATAACGCTGACAGCCTGTTTGGCGCGGTTGCCAACAAGCGGTCATTTTCTGGGAAAGTTTGGCAAATTGCGGGTAATTTTTATGAACGGTCGCTAATTGCTCGGAAGTAAGAGGAAATTTTTCAAACGAAATAAAATATAAACGCTTAAGTTTACTATGAGGGAACTCACTTAAAAATTGCTGGAACTTATCGACAACCGCTAAGAAATTCAGTCCGGTACCAAAACCGGTTTCAGCAATCACAAAAGATTCACTCATATGAGTTTGCCATTTTTGCAAAAGCTGATTACCTTCCTGGAAAACATAGTAGCTTTCTTCAAGACCGTCTTGGGTGGAGAAGTAAATATCATCGAATTGTTCGGAAACGGGAGTATTATTTGAATTGAAAGAAAGAGATGCAAAACTGAGTGTGTTCATAATATTTACCACGGAATAGACGGAAAAGCACGGAAGTTACTGATAACATTCTGTGCTTTCCGTGCTTTTCCGTAGTAACGGACTAGAAGATATTGTAAGCGAAAATTACGATCATACCTAATGCCGCTACAACAGTCATCATCGAATAACCTAAAGTACCCATTTTTTCTCTCCTCTCTTGGTTAAGTATTATTTGTTGAAGTCTATCACAATTCTTAGGCTTTGAGAATTTTCTCTGCGCAAGCAGTAATTTTTGCTAAATCTTTTACGCCTTTATGCTGTTCTACACCGGAATTCAGATCGACGCCTAAACAGTCTTGTGCTAGAGCCTGTTCGATATTTTCAGCCGAAATCCCACCGGCAAGCATTGCTTTTTGTTTTAATTCAATTGGAATGATATTCCAGTCGAATACCTTGCCCGTACCGCCTTGCTGTGTACCGTGCTTGCTATCCAAAATATAACGTGCCACTAACGGATTATCTTGATAAACAGCCGTTTCCGCTTGAACATCAACCGAAATTGCCTGCCAAATTTGCGTTTTTCCGGCTAATTTCACTGACAGCTCAGCAATATAGGATTCATCTTCTGAGCCGTGTAGCTGAACCGCATATAACTCAAGCTGTTTTGCCATTTTTTCGACAAATTCGACCGCTTGATTTTGGAATACGCCGACATAACGCAATGGCGCATTCACCACTAATTCCTGCGCTTGTCGTAACGATAATTGGCGCGGCGAATTTTCAGCAAAAATTAATCCGCCATATAAAAAGCCGTTTTCATACACCGATTTTACATCTTGCGTACGGGTCAAACCACATACTTTATTTTCACCGAAAATAACAGAACGTACCGCATTATTTAAATCAGTACTGCCCATTAAAC
Organism: Actinobacillus genomosp. 1; assembly: GCF_029774175.1. Lineage (NCBI taxonomy): Bacteria > Pseudomonadati > Pseudomonadota > Gammaproteobacteria > Pasteurellales > Pasteurellaceae > Actinobacillus > Actinobacillus genomosp. 1. Next base: position 1,038,191 of record NZ_CP103834.1, read on the forward strand.
TGCTGCCGATTAAAAATGCATGCGCAAACGGCTTAATCGCTTTCACTTGCGTATGATCATAAATGCCTGATTCTGAAATCAAACGGACATCTGCCGGAATTTGCTCCTGATATTTTTCTACCAAACGCACAATGCGATTCATATCCACCGTCAGAGTATGCAAATCACGGTTATTCACGCCAATCACTTTTGCGCCCAATGCTAACGCTCGCTCAAATTCTTTATCTGTGCTGGTTTCGGTTAAAACCCCCATACCTAAAGAATGTGCTAAGTCCGCCAATGTGCGATAAGTTTCGTCATCAACTACCGATAACATCAGCAAAATTGCATCCGCATTCGAATAACGAGCCAAATACACCTGATACGGCGAAATCATAAAATCTTTGCATAAAATAGGTTGCGTTGTTTGACGCTTAACTTGATCAATATAACGAAAATCGCCCTGAAAATATTGCTCGTCGGTCAGTACGGAAATCACGGAAGCGTAATGTTTATATACCTGCGCAATCGCATCCAAATCAAACTCGGCACGAATTAATCCCTTGGATGGTGAGGCTTTTTTACATTCCAAAATATAAGCAGGCACTTGATGAGAAGCTTTCGCTAATGCCGCATAAAAATCCCGATCAGCGGTAACAATTTGCTGCTGGAATTGTGAAAGTGGAAATGCTTTTTGTTTGTTCTCTACCCAAACGGCTTTATCTTTGACGATTTTTTGCAGAATAGTTGGTTGGTTTTGCATATTTTCTCTTTTTATTATGAATTGGTGGATACCATAGATAATGGTAGAATACGGCACATATTTTTATTTATCAATAAATTCACTATGCTTATTACCAAACTTCATAAAATGCGGACTTTGCTTGATAAGCATCGTCCTCTCAATATCGCTGTAATGAAAAACATTCAAGCGGATTTAATGCTGAAATATAATCAGCAATCCAATGCGATAGAGGGAAATACATTAGATATATTTGAAACACGCGTACTACTTGAAAACGGAATTACCGCCAATGGTAAACCATTTAAAGATCATTTAGATATTATTAACCATCAAGAGGCGATTGGTTACTTAATCGATCTCGTAAAAGGAAATGTACCGCTAACAGAAGCAACAATAAAAAATTTCCATTATTTGTTACTACAAAAAACCGATAAAGCACGAGAAGCCGGGCAATACCGTAATGTACCGGTAGTCATTAACGGTGCGGAACATCAACCGCCACAACCTTTTTTAGTTCATCCGCAAATGGAAGAATTAATGCTTTGGAACCAAGAAAATCTCAATACATTAGAACCAATTGAACGCATTGCTATGCTACATAACAAATTTGTAGCAATTCACCCTTTTATTGATGGTAATGGACGTACTGGACGTTTATTGATGAATTTAGAATTAATGAAAGCCGGTTTCCAAGTGACTATTTTAAAAGCGGAGAATCGAGCTGACTATTATCGTGCATTGGCGTTAGGTGATTTAGGCAATTATCAACCAATCACTGAGTTTATTGCGAAAGCCGTTTATGAAACTATGGAACGTACCTTAAACCTGATTTACCCAAACTGGATTAACGAACTTAATTAAATAAAATATGAAAACCAAAGTTAGACAACACTTAACCGATTTAGAAATTGCATTACGTACGCATAAGCAATGGGATGCGGTTGCGCCGAGCTTGGAAGATTTAGCAAACGATCAGCCGTTTTGTCTCGGCACGCTTAGCCCGACTCAATGGTTACAATGGATTTTTATTCCCCGTATGCACGCACTTTTAGACGCTGGTGCAGATTTACCCCGCAACTTTTCGATTACGCCTTACTTGGAAGAAGCCTTAAAAGACGAAAGCTATTTAAAAGCGATTCATCAGCCGGTGTTATTAATTGAATTATTATTAAAGGACTAAATGGAACTGGAAATTTTATACCGTGATGATGAACTGATTGCGATTAATAAACCGGCTGGAATATTAGTTCACCGTTCATGGCTAGATAAACACGAAACGCAATTTGCGATGCAAACATTACGTGATCAAATCGGTCAGCACGTCTTCCCGATTCATCGCTTAGATCGCCCGACTTCCGGTGTGTTATTGTTTGCGCTAAATAGTGAGATGGCTCGCCTAATGAGCGAACAATTTGAACAACACCAACTGGAGAAAGGCTATTTAGCGGTGGTACGAGGTTATCTACTCGACAAAGGCGAGATCGATTATCCGCTAAAAGTCATTTTAGACAAAATTGCCGATAAATTTTCGCAACCGAAAGAAGCGCAACAAGCGGTCACTTTTTACCAAAATCTTGCAAGTGTCGAAATGCCCTATCCGGCGGGGAAATACCAAACGGCACGTTACAGTTTGGTTGAATTATTACCGAAAACCGGACGCAAACACCAATTGCGCCGCCATATGAAGCATTTATTTCATCCGATTATGGGCGATACCAAATACGGTGACTTGCACCAAAATCGTACTTTAACCGAAAAAACCGGTTGTGACCGATTAATGCTACATTCGCATTTTTTGAAATTTACGCACCCGAAAACGGCGCAAAAAATCGAAATTTTTGCACCGCTTGACGAACAATGGCAAAATGTATTTCTTACCTTTAACTGGAATTTCCCAATATTTTTTCAATCTGATATAAACTAATATGGATAATGCATTACTGTCTTTAACACACGAGCAGCAACAAGCTGCGGTTGAACAAATTCAAGAATTGATGGCGCAAGGCGTAAGTAGCGGCGAAGCAATTCAAATTATTGCTAATCGTTTAAGAGAAGCACATCAAAACAATACATCGGAGAACAATTCATGAAAAAATTATTCGCTATCGCAATGTTAAGTTGTGCCAGTATTTGCGGCTACGCTGAAACTCCGGCGACCAATATGCAACCTATGCTAAAAGTACAAGTATTGGATATGAGTAATAAAGTCGGTAGAGCGGTTGAAAATAATCAGCTTTCGTTAAGTAAAACACACCAGCTTTGTTGGGTTGTATTTAATATGCCGTTTAAAGCAAGTAACGAAGTGATCGAAATCTTTCAATCTCCCGCCCCTTCAAAATTCGGTTCTGCTGCCGGCAGCGTAAGCACTTCTGCTGATCGCTTAACGCATAAAATTACCACTCGTATGACGAATTCCAATAATGAACGTCTAGATAACTGTTGGCGATTTGAGAAAAGTGACCCGAAAGGAAAATATAGTTTAACCATTCAAGTTAATGACATCATTTTCCCACCTCAAACATTTGAAGTAACCAAATAAAGCAAACGCCACTATGCACGATGATAGTGGCGTTCTTTTTTATTTTAGTTTTTCGCTAAACGTTGTTCGATTTTTGCTAGATTCTCTTCAAAATAGGCTTTGCTTGTTAAATATTGCTGCGCTTGCGCCCAACTGTTTAATTGCAAACCGGCTAATTGATTAAAACAATCTAGCACTTCCAAATCTTGCTCAACGGTACGAATATAATCCGCTAATTGTTGCAGTAACGCTTCACCAGAACTACTCTCGATCGCTTTGCTAATTTGTTGCTTAAATTTAACCGCTTGTCCAACCAAATAGCCTCGTTGCGCTTTACTTAAATTGCTAAACCACATACCGTCTTGGCGTGGAATTTGTTTTAGTAAAGCCAATATATCAGTTAAGCTGCCGCTTTTAAGTTCCAGCTCTAATTCGCAAATCGCTTCTTCGCCAAAACCGTTTTTTATCATACCTTGATCCAACGCCACTTCAATTTGCGATTGATTAAGCCCAATTAGCCATTTACGACGAGTAAAATCGGTACTAAAGGTCGGGGCAAGTTGCTGCGCAATTTGTTCCGCTTGCGGAATTTGCAAATTAAAGTGCGAATTTAACCGCTTGAAATCCGGCTGGTAGCTTTCCAACGACAAGTTATATTCGGGGCGAATATGCAACCCATCGACAATTTCACCCTTGGTTTTTAAAGTCATCTCATACTTTTGATTATGATTACGTACCCGCAACCCCATCTTGTTTTGGGCAAAAAACTGTTCCGGCGTATCAAAATAAGTGTTCCCTAATATATCGGTCGCTTGCGACAAAACATTCTGTTGCGTAAACCAATCTGCCAATGCTTCTACATTCTCCGCTTTTAGCATGATTTTTAGCTCGATTTCATTTTCCATTAAGGTATCCCGTTTATTTAGTTGTATAATTCGTTTTATTTTAGCAATTTACAGCATATTCGAGAAATGTTTAACCAAATCCAAAACAAACTGCATAAATTTGTGCAACGCGGTTTAGATAATCATCTTCGCCTTGCCGTGACCGGTTTAAGCCGTAGCGGCAAAACCGCCTTTATTACCAGTTTTGTCGATCAGCTATTGCATATCAATAAAGATAGCCATGCACACGTCAATTTATTCGGTGCGGCACGCAACGGGCAAATCATATCGGTAAAGCGAGTTGAACAAGGCGATTTAACCATTCCTCGTTTTGAATACGATAAAAACCGCCAATGTTTGGAAAATGATCCGCCGGTATGGGCACCTTCTACCACCGGTATCAGCGAAATTCGTTTAGCGATCCGCTACCAACGTCAGGACGGTTTACTCAAACATTTAAAAGAAACCGGTACACTCTACTTGGATATTTTCGATTATCCGGGCGAGTGGCTGTTAGACTTACCGCTGCTCTCGCAATCTTTCAAACAATGGTCGCAAGCACAGCAATTAGTGCATAAAGGAAAACGTGCGGAACTAGCACAGCCTTGGTTACAAGCGGTCAAAAAATTAGATCTTTTTGCCAAAGCAGACGAAAACCAACTTGCCGAATTAAGCGAAATTTACACCGCTTATTTGTTGGAATGTAAACAAGCCGGTATGCAATATATTCAGCCGGGGCGATTTGTATTGCCAAGCGAAAATTCAAAAGGCGCACCTGTTTTTCAGTTTTTCCCGTTGCTGGATTTAACTGAAGCCGATTGGGAAAAACTCGAGAACTCGCCGGCAAACAGCACGTTCCAAATGCTTAAAAAACGTTACAATCAGTATCAACAAAAGATTGTTAAACCGTTTTATGAAGACTATTTTTCACAATTCGACCGCCAAGTGATTCTTGCCGATTGTTTAACGCCGTTAAACCACGGCTTAGAGGCATTTTTAGAAATGAAAATCGGCTTGCAGCAATTGTTTAAGCATTTTCATTATGGTAATCGTTCGTTATTTCACCGCCTGTTTTCGTCCAATATCGATAAGCTATTATTTGTCGCAACCAAAGCGGATCATATCACCAGCGATCAACTGCCGAATTTGGAAAGTTTGATGCGTCAATTAGTGCAAGAAGGCGGACGACACGCCGCTTTTGACGGTATTGAAACCGGCTATCACGCCATTTCGGCAATTCGAGCGACCGATCCGGTGGCGGTTACCCAAAACGGTACGCAAATTAAAGCGATTCGAGGCATTCGTTCAACCGATAAAAAGCAAGTGACGCTTTACCCCGGCACGGTACCAAGCCGCTTACCGGATGCAAATTATTGGCAATTTAACCGTTTTGAGTTCGACCAATTCGAACCTAAACCGCTCGCCTATGGCGAACCGATTCCGCATTTACGTATGGATGCGGTATTACAATTCTTATTGGCGGATATGCTTGAGTAACAATGGCAAGCGGTTATTTTTGCAAAATTTTTCGCAAATTTAACCGCTTGTCGCTTGATTTTAAACGGTTACTGTTCACTGTTAGGCGGCTTTGCGGTAGAATCTTATAAATTTTTCTCAATCTTTTTAAATTATGGCAAAAAAACCAAAAGTAGCTTCGAATACGATTGCACTAAATAAACGTGCTCGTCATGAATATTTTATCGAAGAAGAAATTGAAGCCGGCTTAGAATTACAAGGCTGGGAAGTAAAATCGCTGCGTGCCGGTAAGGCGAATATCGGCGACAGTTACGTGACATTTCGTAACGGCGAAGCGTTTCTATTCGGTGCAACCATCACCCCATTAAATATGGCTTCCACTCACATTGTTTGTGATCCGACTCGCACCCGTAAATTATTATTGAATAAACGTGAATTGGATTCGCTATTCGGCAAAGTAAATCGAGACGGCATGACGGTTGTGGCATTATCGCTCTACTGGAAAAATGCGTGGGCGAAAGTGAAAGTCGGCGTGGCAAAAGGTAAAAAACTCCACGATAAACGTGAAGACATTAAAGCCCGTGAATGGCAAGTAGCGAAACAGCGTATTATGAAAAACGCAAATCGTGGCTAATTTCAAAAACTACGGATAACAGCAAGCACGGAACAAGCGGTTAAATTTGACCCGTTTTTTACATCTCCGAGCCATCTGTGCCGTCCGTGGTCACAATTAAAAATTAAGGAATAAAAAATGATCGACCAAAATCTTCTTCGTACTAATTTAGACGATGTTGCAAATGCACTTAAAGTTAAACGTGGTTTTACCCTTGATGTAGAACGTGTGAAAGCATTGGAAGAACAACGCAAAACACTTCAAGTAAAAACCGAAACTTTACAAGCGGAACGTAATGCCCGTTCAAAAAATATCGGTGCGGCAAAAGCGCGCGGCGAAGATATTTCTGCGTTATTAGCGGAAGTAGATAATATGGGTAACGAATTAAATGAAGCGAAAGTCGCTTTAGACCAAGTACAAGCGGAAATTCGTGAGTTACTCTTATCTGTGCCTAACTTACCGGCTGACGAAGTACCGTTAGGTAAAGACGACACGGAAAACTTAGAAGTGTCACGTTGGGGCGAACCTCGTCAATTTGACTTTGAAATCAAAGATCACGTGGCGTTAGGCGAAGCGTTAAACGGTTTAGATTTTGCTGCCGGTGTAAAATTAACCGCTAGCCGTTTTGTCGTGATGAAAGGAAAACTTGCTCGTTTACACCGTGCTTTATCGCAATTTATGTTAGATCTTCATACCGAACAACACGGCTATGTGGAAACAAACGTGCCATTCTTAGTAAATCACGACACATTATTCGGTACCGGTCAATTGCCAAAATTCGGCGAAGATTTATTCCATACACAACCATTAACCGGTCAAGATCCGAACGAAACACAACGCCCGTTCAGTTTAATTCCAACGGCGGAAGTACCGGTAACTAACTTAGTGCGTGACGAAATTATCGATGAAGACAGCTTACCGTTACGTTATACCGCACATACGCCGTGTTTCCGTTCTGAAGCCGGTTCTTATGGGCGTGATACACGCGGTTTAATCCGTATGCACCAATTTGAAAAAGTGGAAATGGTACAAATCGTTGCTCCGGAAAAATCAATGGAAGCATTAGAAGAATTAACCGGTCACGCTGAAAAAGTATTACAACTTTTAGGCTTACCATACCGTAAAGTTTTACTATGTACCGGTGATATGGGCTTCGGTTCAGCAAAAACTTATGATTTAGAAGTTTGGTTACCGGCACAAAACACTTACCGTGAAATTTCCTCTTGCTCAAATATGTGGGATTTCCAAGCTCGCCGTATGTCTGCACGTTGCAAAGCGAAAGGCGATAAGAAAACTCGCTTAGTCCATACCTTAAACGGCTCAGGTTTAGCGGTGGGTCGTACGTTAGTGGCAGTAATTGAAAACTATCAAAATGCTGACGGCTCAATCACCGTGCCTGAAGTATTACGTCCATATATGGGCGGCGTGGAAGTGATTACCGCTTAAAAAAATATTCTCTATCCAGTAAAAAAGCCAACTCAAATCTGCCGAGTTGGCTTTTATTTTTCAAAAACACCTTAATTTAATAATCTCTGAATTAATGTAGTATAGATATTTGCACCGGTCAGTAATTGTTTTTCATCAAAATCGAACTCAGCTTCGTGATGACCTGCAGTACGATCCGCACCGACAATAAAATAGATTGCTTTACCGCCTCGCTCTTGTACTCTTCTGCCTAGAATCGTTGCATCTTCACTCGCATTAAAAGCATAGTCCGAGGTCGAATCATGCACTTCCGGTTGAACAATCGCAATTTCCTCAATCAATCTAATTAATTCCGGATCATTAACCATATCAACGGCTTCACCCATAATTTCCGTTTCATAGCTTACCCCGAAACTGATCGCGATACCTTGCGCTATCTGCATGACTTGATCAACCATATACTGATTAATCTCTTTATTCTCACCTCGAACTTCCAATTGAAGTTCTGCTTTTGAAGGAATAACATTACGTCCTTCTCCCGCTTTCAATACCCCGACATTAATTCTCGTCATACCTTGCCCATGGCGAGCGATACCATGTAATTGAGTCACTGCATGTGCCGCCGCCAGTAATGCGTTTTTACCGACTTGCGGAGCTGCTCCGGCATGAGCCGGTTGTCCAAAGTATCGAATATCAATTTTAGTGGTGGAGAGAAAATTGCGAGGATTTGCCAATACCGTTCCGCTATTTGCGCAGAAACTGATATGTGAACTGGCAAAATAATCCGCATCGTCAATCACACCGCTTGCAGCGATTGCCGCAGCACCTCTAACTCCTTCTTCAGCCGGTTGGAATACTATTTTTACTTTACCGCTATATTTGTCTTTATTCTGCGATAACCATAATGCCGTGGCTAATCCCATCGCAATATGTCCGTCATGACCACACGCATGCATAAAACCGTCATTTAATGAAGCAAACCCCAATTGATTGGGAATATGTGTATCCGATTTTGTTTCCGAAACATTAACACAATCTATATCGAAACGTAACGCAACCGTTTTACCTGATTTTCCCGAATCAAAAATCGCAACGCATCCCGTATATCCATCCATTCTGTCGAGCCATTTTTGTTTTGCTCCATACGCAATCGCATTAGCAATACCTTTCTCAACCACATTTTTATTACGACCGCGAACAAATTCTTCATTGATAATCTGTTTGCCTAATAATAGTTCCGCTCCCATTTCATCTAAATAGTCAGCAATACGGCTGGTTGTCCAAAACTCAGACCAGCCCGTTTCCGGGAAACGATGGAACTCTCTGCGCCAAGCTATAAGTTTTTCTAAACTGATCGACATAATAACCACCTATCATCCTAATTTAATCAGATAAAAAATAAGCCACACATTTTGGTGCGGCTTCTCTTTAATTTTTACAACATAAACAACGCCAAGAACAGGGTGGCTAAAATCATACCCGGTGCAGTACGTTTTACCATCTCGACCGGACTGACCATTGCCAAACCTGCGCAAACAATCGTTACCCCGGCAATCGGTGACATGGTACGACCGATAGCACCGGCAATTGCTGCCGCCATACCTAAATTCACATGGGTATAACCTAACTCAACCGCATGCGGTGTTACTGCGGTATTAAACGCAATTGCCGCCGCATCGCCCGAACCGGTCACAATCCCCATTAAGAATGGTCCGATAGTTGCTCCCCAACGCACAAATTCATTTGAGTGTTTAAGGAATTCAATTGCCGAATCCACTGCACCGGTTGCTTTTAAGCCGGATACAAATACGCTTGCGGCAATAATAATACCGAGAACATTAGCATACGAATTACCCATACCGTTGAAGAATTCTTCGGTAATTTTCACCGGTGAAATACGAGTGACGATAATCGCATAAATCGCACCGATTAACATCGCTTGCGGTACGCCCATTTTTGTCCATTCTAAGCCCGGTGTTTTTTGTAATTCGGTACCACCGATAACAAGGATAATTAACGGTAATAACGGAGCAAGCGCATATAACGGATTAACACCGCTAAACTTGGTTTCCGCATTTTGGTTTTCAGCTAAATAAGCTTTACGATGTTCTTCGCCGTAATCTTTAAAAATAATTGCCATCAAAGTTAAAGCAACTGCACCGATAGCACCAGCGATCATAGTATAAGGTGCATGAGAAAGGTTCACTTCGGTAATGGTTAAATTCGACATTTCACTAATCATTGCCGAGTGAGAAGATCCCGGGCTCATCATCGAACCGAATGTTCCCGCCAAAATTGCCGCACCAGCGGTTGCAGGACGTACGCCCGCACTTTTTAATACCGGAATTAAAGTTGCACCCACCGCAGCCGCACAACCTGCCGCAGAAGGAATCGCAATATTAATAAAGAAGGTAATAATGGTCGCAATCGGGATTAAAAAGAATTTAAGACCGCTTAACGGCTTAGTAAGCAAATGCACCAAATGCGTATCGCATTGGGTGTATTTCATTACATAAGCAAAACCCATACTGGAACAAATCGCCATAATCAGACCGCTTGAGGTCATTGATTTGGCAAAGGCGTCTAATGCCCCCATCGGATTAAGTGTTACGACCGACATAATTAAACCGATACCGATTAATACCGTTCGGGTGTCATATTTTTTAATCAACAGGTAAACCGTGACCACAATGCCGATAATGGCAACAAAAGGTTTGAGTTCATCCATAATAAATTCCTTAGTAGTTAAATGTTGAATTTACCGCTTTAGTATCAAGCTGCATTTTTTCACTAAAACAAAGAATATCTTGCGCACCGAGTACGGTCGCTTGTTCGCCTTGAATATGTAATGCGGTACCTTCCGGCATTGCATAAACCAAAGATTGAGGATTCACGATTAAAAATTCTTCTAAACGTTCTTCTCGACTTTCGCCGTTATGCCCTTGCATTTTGCCGGAAATAAAATGCGGATTGATTTGATGAGGGAAAAGATTTAACGCATTAAAAGACGGCGGATAGGTAATCGGCATATCATTGGTAGTCATAATCGAGCTGCCTGCGACATTCGCACCGGCACTCCAGCCGAAATAAGGCGTCCCGCTATTTACTTTGGCTCGAATGGCATCCAATAAGTCATGTTCATACATCTGTTTCAATAAACAGAACGTGTTACCGCCGCCAATCGCAATCACATCCGCTTGTTCGATAATATCGCGATGTTGTTTGCCTCGATGTACCGAGACGATTTCAACCTCTAAAGATTGTAATGCGTTTTGTACGGTCGTTTCATATTCATCAAATGAACGGCGTACTCCCGCATACGGTACGAAAGCGACTTTCTTACCTTTATAATCTGCTAAGAATTGTGCTAACCACGGTAAAGTATGTACTAAATAAGCCGTATCCTTATATTTGGAACCACTCATTAACAACATATTTTTCATATTGACTCTCCTCTATAATTTTATAGATTCACATTATCCCGTTAGATAAATAAAAAGCAAAAACAAAACTTCTATTTTTTGACAGTTGTCACAAAATAAAATACGTTTCCTACAAATTACTTCTTTACTTTCGGATAAATTCTTTCACTTGCAAAAAATCCCTAAAATCCGACCGCTTGCCATTCAAAAAAAGTCGTTTTTAAGGTATGCTAACAGTAATTTTTTTCGATAAGATTCAAAGGTTAAAATTTATGCAACAACAATATAACCCAAGTGCAATTGAACCTAAAGTTCAGCAATTCTGGGCAGAAAATAAAGTTTTTAAAGCCGTCAAAGATGTCACAAAAGAGAAATACTATTGCCTTTCAATGTTGCCGTATCCATCAGGTAAATTACATATGGGTCATGTGCGTAACTACACCATCGGTGATGTGGTTTCTCGTTATCAACGTATGATCGGTAAAAATGTGTTACAACCAATGGGTTGGGACGCATTTGGCTTACCGGCGGAAGGTGCGGCAGTAAAAAATAATACCGCTCCGGCAAAATGGACTTATGAAAACATTGAGTATATGAAAGGTCAGCTCAAAATGTTGGGCTTTTCTTACGATTGGGATCGCGAAGTAACCACTTGCCGTCCGGAATACTACAAATGGGAACAATGGTTCTTCACCGAACTTTACAAAAAAGGTTTAGTGTATAAAAAAACCTCAACGGTAAACTGGTGTCCGAACGATGCAACCGTGCTTGCGAACGAGCAAGTTCACGAAGGTTGCTGCTGGCGTTGTGATACGCCTGTGGAACAGCGTGAAATCCCACAATGGTTTATTAAAATTACCGACTACGCAGAAGAATTATTAAATCATTTAGATAATCTTCCTCAATGGCCTGATCAAGTAAAAACTATGCAACGTAACTGGATCGGTCGTTCCGAAGGGGTTGAAATCACCTTCAAAATCGTTGGTTCAAATGCGGAATTACCGGTTTACACTACTCGTCCGGATACATTCTTCGGTGTGAGCTATGTAGCGGTTGCTGCAGCGCACCCGTTAGCGGAAATGGCGGCAGAAAATAATCCGGCACTTGCGGAATTTATTCGTGAAGCGAAAAACACCAAAGTTGCGGAAGCCGAATTAGCGACCATGGAGAAAAAAGGGATGGCAACCGGCTTGTTCGCTATCCACCCGCTAACAGGTAAAGAAGTACCGGTTTGGGTTGCGAACTTCGTATTAATGCACTACGGTACGGGGGCGGTAATGGCTGTGCCGGCTCACGATGAACGTGACTTTGAATTTGCTCAAAAATACAGTTTACCAATTAATCAAGTAATTCAACCGCTTGACGGTTCTGAATGGGATTTCTCAAAGGCGGCTTATACCGAACACGGCAAGCTCATCAATTCAATGGAATTTGACGGTTTGGACTTCAATGGTTCATTCAATGCGATTGCGGATAAATTAGAAGCAATGGGTGTAGGTAAACGCCAAGTGAACTTCCGTTTACGTGACTGGGGTGTATCTCGTCAGCGTTACTGGGGTGCGCCAATCCCAATGATGACTACCGAAGACGGCGAAGTAGTGACAGTGCCGATGCAAGATTTACCGGTAATTCTGCCTGAAGATGTAGTGATGAACGGCGTACAAAGCCCGATCAAAGCGGATCCTGAATGGGCGAAAACCACTTATAACGGCAAACCTGCGTTAAAAGAAACCGATACGTTCGATACCTTTATGGAATCGTCTTGGTACTACGCACGTTACACTTGCCCACAATATCACGAAGGTATGTTAGATTCGGATGAAGCGAATTACTGGTTACCGGTGGATCAATATATCGGCGGTATCGAACACGCAACAATGCACTTACTCTACTTCCGTTTCTTCCACAAATTATTACGTGATGCGGGCATTTTAAATTCTGACGAACCGGCAACCAAACTTTTATGCCAAGGTATGGTGCTTGCCGATGCGTTCTACTATACCAGCCCGACTAACGAGCGTATTTGGGTTAGCCCGACACAAGTAACTCTTGAGCGTGATGAGAAAGGTCGTATCATCAAAGCGACTGATCCGGAAGGTCGTGAGTTAGTTCACAGCGGTATGACCAAAATGTCGAAATCGAAAAACAACGGTATCGACCCACAAGAAATGGTGGAAAAATACGGTGCGGATACAGTACGTTTATTTATGATGTTCGCTTCACCGGCAGAAATGACGCTTGAATGGCAAGAATCCGGTGTGGAAGGTGCAAAACGCTTCTTAGGTCGTGTATGGAACTTGGTGTATGAATACAGCCAAAATCCTGCGACAACGGCATTAAATGTGGCAGCATTAAGCAAAGCACAAAAAGAACTTCGCCGTGACGTACACAAAACGATTGCGAAAGTGTCTGACGATATCGGTCGCCGCCAAACATTCAATACCGCAATTGCTGCGATTATGGAATTGATGAACAAGCTAACTAGAGCACCGCTGGAAAACGAACAAGATAAAGCGGTAATGGCGGAAGCATTAAGTGCGGTAGTCCGTATGCTTTACCCAATCACACCACATATCTGTTTCGAATTATGGCAAGCGTTAGGCAATAACGATACGATTGACTTCGCACCATGGGTAGTTGCGGACGAATCGGCAATGGTTGAAGACGAAAAATTAGTTGTGGTACAGGTAAACGGTAAAGTACGTGGTAAAGTCACCGTTTCGGCAACAGCAACCGAAGATGAAGTCAAAGCGATTGCGAAAGCGGATGCAAACGTAGCGAAATTCTTAGAAGGCGTAGAAATCGTTAAAGAAATCTATGTACCGTATAAAATGTTAAGTTTTGCGGTAAAAGCGTAATAACAGTAGGGGCGAACTGTGTTCGCCCTTTATTTGTAGATTATGATGGAAAAGGGCGTTTGTAGTACGCTCATACAAACCAATTCAAATGGGAGCTCCCAATGTTAAAAAAACTCACGCTTTTAGCAATATTCGGCTTAAGTGCTTGTGGCTGGCACTTCAAAAATAATGAAGTTCTACCGCAAGATTTGCGTACACTGACATTTGAAAGTGCCGATCAGCATAGCGATATGTCACGTACTTTACGTCATCAACTACAACTTAACGATGTCGAATTAGTTTCTGCAACGGAAGGCGTCGCTAAATTACGTCTTGTCGGTGCATCAAGCGATAGTAAAGTCGTTTCGGTATTCAAACAAGCGCGCGAAGCGGAGAAATTACTGACATTGAATGTACAAGCGATTGTCGATGTACCGAAAAAAGGTGCGTATCCGTTAGAAGTTTCCGTTCACCGTACTTTCTTTGATGACTCTCGTGCTGCATTGGCAAAATCTGCAGAACAAGAAATGATCTTTAAAGATATGTACGAACAAGCTTCTCGCCAATTAATTATCAAAATGGCTGGTTTACATAAAGAATTAAATCAAGCTAAATAATTCATTAACCACCGATAACACGGATTTTTAAGCAAACAAGCGGTCAAATTCTTTTGCTTTTTTGCAATCCGTGTTTATCCATGTAATCCGTGGTTTTCAATATGCAAAAAGTTTTCCCTGAAGCACTTCCTAACGTTTTATCTAAAAGCCTCTCTCCTTTTTATCTCTTGACCGGGAGTGATCTGCTATTACTAAATGAAAGCAAAGATCATATCGTGCAAGCCGCTCGTTTAGCCGATTTCGATGAAAAGCAAGAAATTAGCGTTGCCAATGACACTAAGTGGGAAGATCTCTTTGGAGCCGCGCAATCAAACGGTTTGTTTTTTAATCGTCAAATTATCATTCTAAATCTACCGGAAGCGCCAACCGCGGCACAAATGAAAAATGTTGCCGAGTTATGTCATTTTAGCCATCCGGATTTATTGCTGATTCTCTGCTTACCGAAATTCAGCAAAGTAATGGAAAAACAAGCTTGGTTCACACAAATCGAAGCTCAAACGGTGCAAGTTAATTGCCAAACGCCGGAAATTACTAAATTACCTACTTGGCTCTCACATAGAGCCAAGTCGATGGAATTGCAGATTGAGCAGGAAGCGGTGCAACTACTCTGTTATAGCTATGAAGGGAATTTATTGGCACTAAAACAAGCGTTACAAATGCTGCAACTCCGTTTTACCGACGGAAGAATTTCACTGGCTCGCTCTAAAGAAGTGGTGGAACAATCCGCACAATTTTCACCGTTTCAATGGATTGATGCACTATTAGAAGGTAAAATTGCCCGTGCAGAACGCATTTTAAAACACCTACAAAACGAGGAAGTTCAGCCGGTTGTTTTACTACGTATTATTCAAAAAGAATTACTGGTACTATTGGAAATAACACGTTCTCCGCAACCGGTGCAAAATAGCAATCAGCCGTTATATATGGGTAATTTACGTGCAGAATTTGACCGCTTGAAAGTCTGGCAAAATCGCCGTCCTTTTTATCAAGCGGCAGTGCAACGCTTAACTTATAAAAAGTTATATCAACTTATTCAGCGTTTAGCTGAGCTGGAAAAGAAAGTAAAACAAGAATTTAGTGATGAAGTTTGGTTGGAGTTAGAACGCTTTTCAGCCTATTTTGAATAAAAAGTGAATACGGAAGCTACTACAAGCGGTTAAATTTTATGATAAATTTGCAATAGCTTCCGTCATAGTTATTAGTTAGTAATGCCCTTCTAAATCCGAAGTCATCACATCATTTTCAACAGCAGCGATACGCTTTTCTTCATTCGCCCATTCACCTAAATCAATCAGTTGGCAACGTTCGCTACAAAACGGGCGATATTTATTTTCCGGCTTCCAAACCACTTCTTGATGACAAGTCGGGCAATTTACGATAGTTTCTGACATTTGCTGTCCTTCTGTTGAGCTAAATCTAAATAGGATTGGTGTAATGTTGCGACTCGTGTTTTTATAACTTCGAGACCTTGTTCCAGCGGTAAATTATTTTCAATCACATCGTCCGCATAACGTAAGCGTTCTGCTCTGCTCACTTGTGATGCCATGATACCTTTAATCGTTTCAACCTTACTTTGATCTCGTTTCGTAGCTCGTTCGAGCTGAATGGCTGGTTCTACATCAATCACGATTACTCGATCACAAAATTCAGTAAGGTTATTTTCAATCAGTAGCGGCACCACAAATAATAAATATGGTGCGGAACAGGCTTGAATTTGGCGCAACATCTCTTGACGAATGGCAGGATGCAGTAGGTTATTTAACCATATTTTTTCTTGTTCTTGATGAAAAATAATTTGGCGTAACTTGGCTCGATCCAGTTCACCTTGTGAGGTTAAAATCTCATCGCCGAAATGCGATGCAATTTTACTTAATAACGGAGTACCTTTTTCAACCACTTGGCGTGCAACAATATCCGCATCAATTAACGGTACGCCGAGTTCGGCAAATAAGTTTGCGACTGTCGTTTTACCACTTCCGATACCGCCGGTTAGGCCTACTACATAGCTCATTTGTGTTCCCATACGAATAATTAGCCACAAATTCTATCAATAATTAGTACGAAAGTCGAAAAGCTAATAAAAGGAATAAAGGGTAATTTTGTGAGCTTTTCTTTCTTCATCACATAATAAAGTAGATAAAATACAATCCCAGAAAAGGATGCGATCAATAATAAGAAACATATTTCTTCTAATGAAAATAGCGGCGATAACGCAATCAACAATAAACTGTCTCCGCTGCCTAATACTTCCTTTTTTAAAATCAAACGAGAACATAAACCTAGCATACCAAAGCAAAGGCAGCAAAACAGAAGACTTTCTCGGTATGCTTCGGTTACCGAAGCTAATAACGCTAAGACGAATATAACGGCAACATAACGAATATCGGTTAAGTAATAACAATAATCCAAAACCGATAGAAAGCATAAAATCATCAATAGTAATGCAATGACAGGATCAACTATTCCGAAAGAGAGTGCAGGAAATGCAAGATAAAATAGATTCGCCCATCCGTTATATTGCGGTTGTAAACTCGAAGTATGACGAAAATCTCGGTAACTGCCAGAAACAGGGAATAAAGCGGAATATTCATTATAAATCTGTTGATTAATATATTCTGCAAACTGTGGAATTTGTCTCTTACACCACCATGCAAAAATAACAGAACCGAGCAACATCAGCAATTGTTGAAATATCACTAAGCCCCTCCGACTAGTCCGCCTAAGTCAAAAATCGGTAAATACAAGCCAATAAAAATCGTACCGATAATTAGTCCGATAACCAGCATTAACATCGGTTCAAGAAGTTGTGATAGCAGATCAATTTGATCATTTAATTGTTGCCGAAATTGTTCCCCGATATAACCGCACATTTGCGCTAAATTGCCGCTTTTCTCCCCGATAGCAAGCATTTGCACGACTTGCACAGTAAAAATACTCGGATTTATACTTTCAGAAAAACGATAACCTTGTTTTAAAAGTGCTAGAATATTTTTGACTTCTTTTTGTAAAATCAAATCTTGTGATTGCGTAGCCAGAAAGGTATTTAGCGCAACTTCAAGTCGAATATGCGCTTTTAACATTAAAGCCAAATTTTCGCTAAAAAATACAATACGGGCATTTTCTGCCACTTTATTAAAAAGTGGTAACAAATTTAAAATTCCTAATTTAACAGAGGTTAAAAGCCGATATTTTTTTGCAAAAAAGCAGAAAAAACCGACCGCTACTACGCTTACCATAAGAATCAATAATAAATACTGCCGTAAAAAGTTTGATAATATAAAGAGTATCTGCGTAATAAAAGGAAGCGTTTTTTCATTCTCGGCATAAAGCTCAACAAACTGAGGTACGATAAACAGTAACATTCCGAGAGAAAGTACCAGTGAAATACTCAAGGTAACGGCAGGATAAAACATTATCTTTTTAATTCTTGTATGCAATTTTTCCGTTTGACTACGGTTTTCTGCGATATTTTCCAGAATTTCAGCCAATCGTCCGCTTTGTTCTCCAATCCTCACCAACTGTATTTCCGCTCTTGCTAAATACAGGTTAAGTTTGGTCAGACTTGCCGAAAACGTATAGCCTGATTCAATTAAACGGCTTATATCATTAAGCCATAAGTAGAGCCGAATATGCTGCGTATTTTCTAACACTATATTCAGTGCCTGCTTTAAAGGAACGGCGGCATTAAGTAAAATCGCTAACTGCTTAATTACTTGAGTAATAGATGTTGAAGAAACTTTTGTCGCAAAACTAAAATTGCGTTGAATTTGAATATGAGAATAGCCTTTTGACAATAAGCGATGCTCCAGCTCCATACTATTACGAGCTAAAGCTTTCCCTTTTTGAGGTTGCCGAAAACGATTTTTAGCTTGCCAATGAAATTCATATACTTTCAACATTACCTAATACTCTGTTAATTTCTTCCAATGAAGTCACGCCGGCGTTTAGTTTCTGTTGCGCACTTTGATACAAATTTTCAAAATCCAGACAAGCGGTCGATTTTTCAAAAATTTTGCCATTTTTTGAAAACATCTGATAAACGCCGATTCTCCCGTTGTAACCGTGATAACAATGTTTACATCCTGTCCCGCCGCATTGAGTACATAATTTACGTACTAAACGTTGCGCTATAACAAGTAATAACGAATTATTGATTTCATATTCTTTTATACCGAGTTGTAATAAACGTTCAATAGCCGAAGGCGCATCATTAGTGTGCAAAGTAGAGAGAACCAAATGCCCGGTTTGCGCCGCACTCAACGCTATTTCGGCACTTTCTTGATCACGAATCTCCCCTAACATAATCACATCCGGATCTTGACGTAAAAACGTCCTCAATAACCGACTAAAACCCAAATTTATCGCAGGATTTACTTGCGTTTGAATAATTCCATCAAGCTCGATTTCAATAGGATCTTCCGCGGTCAAAATATGCCTTTTACTGTCATTTAAATAATCTAATGCGCTGTATAACGTAATGCTCTTACCGCTGCCCGTCGGCCCTGTTACCAGTATTAGCCCTTGGGGTTGTCGCAGTGCCTGTAATAGTTTTTCTTGCTGTTCCGCTAAAAAGCCTAAGGAAATAAAATCGAAATGCGTAGGCTTATTTTTTTGTAAACGTAAAACTACTTTCTCTCCCCAATTAGTCGGTAAACTTGAAACGCGAAAATCCAATGTTTCTGATAATGCGGTTTTAAAACTAAATTGCCCGTCTTGCGGAAGACGAGATTCGCTAATATCGAGTTTCGCTAATAATTTAATTCGAGAAAGAATACGGTTGGCAAGCTGAAGAGAAAGTGATTTATAGTGATGTAACACACCGTCAATACGTAATCGAATCAGCATATTGTCTTTCTGCGGTTCTAAATGAATATCCGAGACATTGTGCTTTAAACTGTATTTAAACAGGCTATCTAACACTTGAATAATAGGATCATTAAAATCCAAATGTTCCGTTTGTTCTAAAGACTGATAATGCAGTTCGGTTTCTTCATATACGGACTGTTGTTCCGGCATTAATTGTCCAAGTAGATATTTCAATTCTTCGGAGGAAACCAATACCGGTTCAATTCGCTTATGAGCAATAAAAGCAAAAATTTCGCAAGCACTGAGATTATTCATATCGTCGATTGCAAGCCACAAGATTTGCTCATCTTCCTGAATCGGTACGGCAAGATAACGTAATAGAATATGACCTTCCTCAGCATTTTTTTGCCATCGTTCATCGGAGATCCGCAATACTTGCCTACTGTTTATGTCACATACCGAATACTGCATATCGTGCTCCGAAGGATTTAATTTGCGGCACAGAAATTTGCCGGAAATAAACTCAAATCTGCCCCGTTACATTTCGTTTCCCAAGAAATCGTATTCCCGTTATAGTTCGGTGTCATTGTATAGCCGTATTCCTGTAGATTCCCCTTCCCCGTCACTGTAATCGTGCCGCTTTCAACCGTAATCGTATTTAGATATTTAGCTCTTTTAAGCTCCGTAATTTTGCTAACGCCGTTCTGACCGCTACTACAATTTTTCGCCTCTCCCGTGTTATACATACAAATTTCAACATCCGTTTTATAGGAAGCCGACGCCGATAACAATTCGGAAAGTGCCGCTTTTTGGGTATAACTGTTGTATGACGGAATCGCAACCGTAGCAAGAATGGCGATAATCGCAATCACGATCATCAATTCAATTAAAGTAAATGCTTTAGTTAGCGGTCGAATAAGATTTAGTTTTTGCATACCGTACTCCTTTTATTTCCAACAGATGCCTTTAAAAAGTGTGCAATATTTTGTATGTTCTCACTAGCGGCATAATGTACTTCTGCGATCCGTATCGCAAAAACAGTAAATTTATAACTGTTTATTTAGTCAGTATCTTTTGTTATGATGACAACGTTTTAATCAATTCAGAGGTCAAAATGGCAAAGGCACCCAAAACAGCTTATGTATGTAATGATTGCGGCGCGGAATATTCTCGCTGGATGGGACAATGTAAAGAGTGCAAGGCATGGAATACGATTAGCGAAGTTCGCTTAATCTCAGCTAAAGAATCAAATAAAAACGACCGCTTCAGCGGTTATGCCGGGGAGACCTCCGGCAAAGTACAAACTTTATCTGAAATCAGCTTACAAGAAGTCCCTCGTTTCAGCAGCGGTTTTAATGAACTTGATCGCGTACTGGGCGGAGGTGTTGTACCGGGTTCGGCGATTTTAATCGGCGGTCATCCCGGTGCCGGTAAATCCACCTTGCTTCTGCAAGTAATGTGCGGCTTAGCTAAAGATTTACCAACGCTTTATGTCACCGGTGAAGAATCCTTACAACAGGTGGCGATGAGGGCTAACCGTTTAGGCTTACCGACCGAAAATTTAAAAATGCTTTCCGAAACCTCCGTTGAGCATATTTGTAATATCGCCGACCAAGAAAAACCGAAAATTATGGTGATAGACTCTATCCAAGTGATGCACCTTGCCGATATTCAATCTTCTCCCGGCAGTGTTTCTCAAGTGCGGGAGTGTGCTTCGTTTTTAACTCGCTATGCGAAAACACGGCAAGTAGCGATTATTATGGTCGGACACGTAACCAAAGACGGTACGCTCGCCGGCCCTAAAGTATTAGAGCATTGTATCGATGCGTCAATTTTACTGGAAGGCGAATCGGATTCTCGATTCCGTACCTTACGCAGCCAGAAAAACCGTTTCGGTGCGGTCAATGAATTGGGCGTATTTGCTATGACCGAACAAGGTTTACGAGAAGTAAAAAATCCTTCTGCGATTTTCCTTAGCCGTAGTGATGAGCAAACACCGGGCAGTTCCGTAATGGTACTTTGGGAAGGAACCCGTCCGTTATTAGTTGAAATTCAAGCGTTAGTCGATCACTCTATGTTAGCCAACCCTCGTCGTGTTGCGGTCGGATTGGATCACAACCGTTTATCCTTATTACTTGCAGTATTACATCGGCATGGCGGTTTGCAAATGTCGGATCAAGATGTGTTCGTCAATGTAGTCGGTGGGGTAAAAGTGACTGAAACCAGTGCCGATCTTGCGTTAATTTTGGCTTTAATTTCCAGTTTTAGAAATCGCTCGTTACCACAAGATTTAGTGGTATTCGGCGAAGTCGGGTTAGCCGGTGAAATTCGCCCGGTACCGAGCGGTCAGGAACGTATTAGCGAAGCGGCGAAACACGGCTTTAAACGCGCGATCATTCCGCATGGCAACGCCCCCAAAAAACCGATTAAAGGCATGGAAGTGTTTACCGTTAAAAAATTAAGCGACGCACTGGATATCCTCGGCAATCTCTAATACAAAAACAGACCGTGGCAAGCGGTCTGTTTTAGTTAAAATCTTACGAATTTATTTCAACCGGTCTATGCCAATTTTTAAAGACAAAATAGAAATTCAATAACGCAACAAATAGGTTCATTACCATTACCGGAATAGATCCGATAAAAAAGCCGTAAATTACGAACAGTACGCAACCAATCGCATTAATCAAACGAAGCTTAATCACATCTTTTAGTACAAAAGATAAACCGACAAACGCCATTGCGACATAACCTAACAGTTCAACGTAATCCATATTTACTCCTTTAAATAATAAAATTGTCGAACCGATTGTACGCTTTCTTTTTTACTTTGTGTTTAAGCAATAAAAATGCAAAGGTTTGCGTTTTGTAAAGATGAATTAACTGCTCACAAAACAAACAAATTATTTTCTTTCTAAAATCATAAAATGACAACGATAGGCGTTTTGTTCGTCAATTTCCGACCATTTTTCTTCGGATAACCGCCAATTTGATTCGTCAAACTCAAACAACGTATCGCCCTCAATTTCAGCCTGAATTTCCGTTAAATAAAGTCTGTCCGCTTGCGGAATTGTTTGTTTAAACAACTCGCCGCCGCCGAGCACCATAATCTCATCCGTATTTGCAAAAGTGTTGGCTAATTCGACCGCTTGCGCAAAGTTTTCCGCCATATAAGCCCCTTCCACACAAAACCCTGAACGCGACAAAATAATATTCGGTCGTTTCGGCAAAAGTCGTCCGATAGATTCATAAGTTTTACGCCCCATAATCACCGGCTTACCTAGCGTATTTTGGCGAAACCAAGCCAAATCCACCGGCAAATTCCACGGCATTTGGTTATCTTTGCCGATAACGTGATTTAAGGTTCTGGCAACAATCAAACTTATCTTCATTTTTTCTTCCTTTTCAATAAAATTGGGCGTGATTTTAACAAATAAAAGTGATACTTTGGTGTTAAATTTTTTATCGGGATAAGACTATGCAAAAGACGATTGTAATTAAATTTGGTACCAGTACTCTCACGCACGGCGGAAAAAGTTTAAGCCGTCCTTATATGCTGGAATTAGTTAAACAAATTGCTCAACTTCATCAACATCATCGAGTGATTGTCGTCACTTCCGGAGCCGCTGCAGCCGGCAGAGATTATTTAGGTCATCCCGAGCTTCCCAAAACACTTGCTTATAAACAAATGCTTGCCGCCGTCGGACAAAGCCAATTGATCCGTACCTGGGAAAATTTATTCGATATTTACGGGATTCATATCGGGCAAATTTTATTAACCCGTGCCGATATTGATGATCGCGAACGTTTTTTAAATGCACGTGACACGTTAAATGCGTTGTTAGAGCAAAAAATCATTCCCGTTATCAATGAAAACGATACGGTCGCTACCGAAGAATTTAAAGTTGGCGATAACGACAATCTTTCCGCCCTTGTCGCAATTTTAGCTCATGCGGATCAGCTTTATTTACTCACGGATCAAGAAGGCTTATTTGATGCGGATCCCCGTTCAAATCCTCAAGCGAAATTATTATCCGTCGTAGAGAAAATCACGCCTGAAATTCGCCAAATGGCGGGAGGTAGCGTAACCGGTCTTGGTACCGGCGGTATGAGTACTAAAATTACCGCAGCCGATATTGCTACCCGTTCGGGGGTTGAAACCATTATCGCCTGCGGTTCTCGTGAGAATGTTTTAGTCGATTTAGCCAACGGCGAATCTATCGGTAGTAAATTTTTAGTGCAATCCGACCGCTTGGAAGGGCGTAAACAGTGGCTATTCGCCGCACCGCAAGTCGGTTCACTTGTGGTAGATAAAGGGGCGGAAGCCGCATTGTTACAACATAAATCACTACTGCCTGTCGGTGTTTCTGAAATTAATGGCGTATTTAGCCGTGGCGAAGTCGTTAAAATATTCAATCAGGAAGGTAAAGCGCTCGCATTAGGGCTTGCTCGCTATAATAGCGATGCGCTGATTCGTATTAAAGGCAAAAAATCCGCAGAGATCGAATCGCTACTCGGTTATGAATTCGGCTCGGTTGCCGTGCATATTGATGAAATGGTTATTTACTAAAATAAAAGGATTTTTATGGAACTTTCGTTTGATGTTTTAGCAATGTTATTTGGCATTGCAACGATTGCCGGCTTTATTGATGCTATCGCAGGCGGCGGCGGGTTACTGACGATCCCCGCCTTGCTTTCCGCCGGCATACCGCCGACGATGGCACTTGGTACGAATAAATTACAAGCCTGCGGCGGTTCGTTTTCCGCTTCGCTTTATTTTGTTCGTCAAAAAGCGGTTAATCTCAGACAAATTTCCCTATTGATTCTATTGACCTTTATCGGTGCGGCTTGCGGTACAATCTTCGTGCAGATGATCGACGTCAATTCGCTCAAAATGTTATTACCGTTTTTAGTGTTAATCATCGGTATTTATTTTTTATTTAGCCCGACTGTCGGCGATGAAGACCGAAAACAACGTATCAGCTTTCCATTATTCGCCTTTAGTGCCGCCGCCGGTATCGGTTTTTATGACGGTATGTTCGGGCCGGCAACCGGTTCGTTTTTTACCTTGGCCTTTATCTTATTACTCGGCTTTAATTTACCGAAAGCCGTTGCTCATGCCAAAGTGCTAAATTTTACCTCTAACTTTGCTGCACTTATCTTTTTTATATTAGGCGGTGCAGTTTTATGGAAAATCGGTTTTATTATGATGATTGGTCAATTTATCGGCGGTACTTTAGGTGCGAGAATGGTGGTGACCAAAGGTAAAAAACTGGTACGCCCGATGTTGGTCACTATGTCATTTCTTATGGTAATCAAAATGTTATACGAACAAGGATTGTTATCTTTTCTGGGAATATAAATGAATCAAGCAAAACGAATTGAAATTTTAACCCGTTTACGTAACGAAAACCCTCACCCTACTACCGAACTGAATTACAGTAATCCGTTTGAATTACTGATTGCGGTTATTCTTTCCGCTCAAGCGACGGATAAAGGAGTAAATAAAGCAACGGATAAATTATTTCCGGTTGCGAATACGCCGCAAGCTATCTTGGACTTAGGCGTGGACGGCTTAAAAGAATATATTAAAACTATCGGACTGTTTAACAGTAAAGCCGAAAATATTATCAAAACTTGCCGAGATTTGATTGAAAAACATAACGGCCAAGTACCGGAAAATCGTGAAGCATTGGAAGCACTTGCCGGTGTCGGTCGTAAAACCGCAAATGTCGTACTTAATACCGCTTTCGGTCATCCGACCATTGCGGTCGATACGCATATTTTTCGCGTAGCCAACCGTACCGGATTCGCCCCCGGTAAAGATGTCGTTAAAGTGGAAGAAAAACTGCTAAAAGTAGTACCCGCCGAATTTAAAGTGGATGTACATCATTGGTTGATTCTACACGGACGCTACACTTGCATTGCTCGCAAGCCTCGTTGCGGTTCTTGTATTATTGAAGACTTATGTGAATACAAAGATAAAAGCGAGTAATCATTCTTCTATCGTAGCAAGCGGTTATATTTTCGCGATAATTTGCAAAATATCCTGAAAATATAACCGCTTGTCGTATGCTATTTTCATGCTGCATAACTTTAGTATTCGTCCGCAGTTCTTTTCTTATGCTTTATTTATTTTCAAATTAACAATGCTACAATGTTGTTTTCCAACTTCGACTTCCTCCCTATTAAGGACAAATCATGCCGAATCAGCACTTACTGACAACTAAAGGTGAGCGTGTTGCAATTGTATCCGGACTGAGAACACCGTTTGCGCGTAAAGACACGGGCTTTAAAGATGCTTATGCGACCAGTCTTGGTACGATGGTAACCAACGAATTACTCAGCCGTACGGCAATTGAACATCATGAAATCGAACAACTGGTATTCGGGCAAGTGATTCAGCAACCCGACATTCCGAATCCGGCAAGAGAAATCGCATTGGCATTGAATATGCCTAAATTACAATCTTACAGTATCAGTAGTTCTTGTTTATCCGGTTTACAAGCGATCGCAAATGTTGCCGGCAGTATTGTCAGCGGTTCGATTAGTGCAGGTATTGCCGGAGGAGCCGATTCAATTTCAAATGCGCCGTTAAGTATCAGTCCTCGGGTTATTTATAAATTAAAATCTATTTTTAGTGCGGAAACGCTCGAGGAAAAATATCGCCGTTTTCGTCATTTTTCTTGGCGAGATCTCAAACCGCACGGCGTTAATTTACGTGATTTCACCACACAAATGTCCGTAGCGGAAGTATCCGAACAAATGGCGCAAAATAATCACATAAGCCGAGCGGAACAAGACGAATACGCTCGCTTATCCAATCAAAGAGCCTCCGACGCTTGGAAAATCGGTTTATTAAAAGAAGAAGTGATGCCGTCTTTCCCGCGTCCTTATAAAGATTTTGTCGTTTCCGATACGTTAATCTCCGCGGCGACCCGAGAAAGTTATTACCAACGCTTCTCACCGATTGTTAATAAGGACTACGCCACCGTCACTGAAGCGAATATGCCTCAACCGATGGATGGAGCCGCTGCGGTGATGTTAATGAATGAAGCTAAAGTAAAAGCCCTCGGCTTAATACCGTTAGGCTATATTCGCAGTTATGCGATTACCGGTAATGACATTTGGCAAGATATGTTCGCCGGCGCAACCATTGCTGCCGCTCAAGCGTTGGAACGAGCCGAATTAGGTTTACAGGATATGGATTACATTGATATTCACGAATCGTCCGCCAGCCAAATGTTAGCGAATATACGCTTTTTCGAATCGAACGATTTTGCAAAAAAACAACTGAATCGAACCGCTTGTTTAGGCAAAATTGATATGGATAAACTCAATCATTTGGGCGGTTCCATCGCATTCGGCAATCCTCGTGCGGTAACCAGCCTACGCACCGTAATCCAATCGCTTTACGCCCTTAAACGTAAAGGCGGCGGAATCTCGTTAGTTGCATCCAGCGGTTTAGGCGGCTTAGGAGCGGCAATGGTATTAGAGAGCGAATAAGGATAATCCATGACAGAGCAAATCGAACAACCCACTCAGCAACCGATGTTTCAAGTAGAAGTAGATGATAATCAGATTGCGATTATTCGTATTCATTCCGTAGATAACGATGCAAATTGGTTACCCGAAAATTTTACCGATGAATTAAGAGATGTAATCGGTACACTGATTTATCGTCAGGTGCAAGGTGCAATTTTTATTTCAACCCGTGAAAATAATTTTATCCAAGGCTTAAAGCCGAGTCTTTTCAAAGGAAAAACAGACGAACAGTTATTTGCGTTTTCTCAAGATGCGCAAGCGATTATGCGAGAATTGAATACGCTTAAAATGCCGATTATCGCCGCAATTGACGGTAATTGTTTTAGTATCGGTTTAGAGCTTGCATTGGCTTGCGATTATCGCATCGCCAGTGACGAATCACATACTCTATTTTCCATGCCGCAAGTACGTTCCGGCTTATTACCCTTTGCCGGAGGAACACAACGTTTACCACGTTTAATCGGCTTACGTTCCGCCCTACCGCTTATGCTCTTTGGTGAAAAAATAACTGCCGAAACGGCGAAAGGATTAGGGTTAGTTGATCAATTGGTTCCTAAAGCTCGCCTTTTAACCGGTGCTTATCAACTGTTACTGGAAAAGAAAATCCCAAAAGCCAATCATAAACAACCTCTTACCTTATTTAAAAAATGGCGTAAGCAGCTGGAAGGCAATCCGTTCTTACGCAATAAATTTCTCGAACGTTCGGAAAATTCGATTTGGCTGAAAACATTCGGCAATTATCCTGCAACTGCCAAACTGATAGAATTACTCAAAGAACCGCACTTTAAACAAGGTTTAGCTCTCGAACAACAAGCCTTTGTCGAACTGTTTAATAGTGAAGCCTCGCAAGTATTAATCGAGTTAAAGAAAACCGAGCGAGCTATGAGAGATAAATATCGTATTAGAGGTAACGTACGCGATGTGGCTCATGTCAGTATTTTAGGTTCAGGTTATATGGGCGCAGGCATTGCTTATTTAACTGCAAATAATGCGAAAGTTCCGGTTCGTATTAAAGACATTCATCCGTCTGAAATTCGTAAAGCCTTACGTACCGGTTTTGAATTAATGCAAAAAGCGATGGATAAAAAACAGCTTAATCACGGTGAAATGATTCAACGTATGAACTTAATTACCGGCGGAGAACGCTTAGTTGCGGCAAAATCGACCGATTTTGTGATTGAGGCGGTATATGAAGATCTGAAGCTCAAACAACGTATGTTAGCCGAAAGTGAAAACTATTATAGTGAAAAGACCATTTTTGCAAGTAATACTTCAACCTTTGCGATTAAAGATATTGCCGCCCATGCGATACGTCCGGAAAACGTGATCGGGTTACATTATTTCAGCCCGGTCACCACGCAAAAAATGGTGGAAATCATACCGCATGGCACGACAAGCGAACATACGATTGCGACTGCGATTCATTTTGCCATTCAGCAAGGCAAGATTCCGTTATTAGTTGCCGATAAACAAGGCTTTTTTATTAATCGTGTCTTAACACCGTTACTACTTGAGGCTATCCAATGCTTAATTGACGGCGAGTCGATTGAATTTATTGATCGCTCGCTACAAGAATTCGGTTTTAAATTAGGTCCGCTTGCGATGATCGATGAAATGGGGTTGGATGTATTGGTTAAATCGAATCCGGCTTTAGTGCGTGAATTAGGCGGCCGTTTTACTTTACCTGAAAACGTTGATTTATTAATCAGAAATGAGCGTAAAGGCTGTAAAAATAAACGCGGTTTTTATATGTACGATCGCTTCGGGGAGCGTTTACAGGAAGATAAAAGTATTTATCACGTGATGGAAACAATTGCTCGTAATGATTTAGAGTCAGAACAGATTGTTCGTCGCTGCGTGTTACGAATGATCAATGAAGCCGCTTGGTGTTTACAAGATCAGGTTATCGCCTCTACCGATGAGGGTAATGTAGCTTCCGTTCTCGGTATGGGATTTCCCGAATTTCGAGGCGGAATCTATGCGTATATCGAGAAAATCGGCGTAACGGAAATTGTGCATCAGCTACGCTTACACGCTAAACAATACGGCAAACGCTTCGAACCTTGCGAATGGTTGATTCGACAAACCGAAGCATAGAATACTTGACTAAAAAACCGAACTTTTACAATCTCTCGGTTTTTAATTAGAATTTAGCTATCGTTCCTTCTCTTTCTTTAAGGATTTTTATAATGAAGAAATCAAAAATTGCATTATCCGTTATTGCCGTTTTAGCCGCCGTGACAACCGGCGGTGCATGGTACACCGGCAATCAAATCGAACAACGCTATCCAGCCTTACTTGAGCAACTTAATCATAATTTAAAAAGTTTAAACCTTTATGGTGTAAATGCCGAGATTAATGAAGTAAAACTTGCTAAAGGCGTTTTTAGTTCCGAGGTTCAATATAATGTCAATATTAAAGACGGAGAAAAAACCTTTACTTTTAAAGGTAACGATAAGGTTTACCACGGTCCGATTCCGTTAAATCGCTTACTGAAAGGTAATTTAGTCCCAATGTTGTTAAGCGGCGAATCTCGTCTTTCCGCCGTTGATGAACATATCAAAACCTATTTTGCCAATCACGAAATTTTGGTTGCGACCACGGATGTCAATTACGCTGGCGAAGTCGCCGGTAACGCTACGTTAAATCCGGTCAAATCCGAAACTATTGAAACGTCAAAAATTCATTTTGAAGGCGACTATACCGGTTTCGGGAAACAGAAACTCAATGCGGATTTTATTAAAGTCAAAAGTCAGGAAAGTAATGAAAAGATTGAGATTACCGATTTAAATTACGATGCCAATTACATTAAAGACAACCAATATCCGGAGTTAAAAGGCATTGGTGATTACCAAGTTTCATTTAAAAAGCTCGCCTTTATTACCGATAAAAATCGTATTGTGAACCTCAATGACCTTATATCTAAAGGCAACAGTAAAATTGAAAACAATCGCCTAGTAAGTGCCGGTAACTTCTCGATCAAAACGGATTGGACCGAAGGTAACAAAACTGCCGATTTAGGCAAGTTTCAAGCGGATATGGCTCTGGATGTAGATGCTAAATCGTTTAATGAATTAATGTTACTGTCAGATAAGCTGGAAAATGAATCGCCTGAAATCCAACAGCAAATTCAAACGGTCGTGATGGCATTAGTGAGCCAAGCACCCAAATTAAAAATAAGTGAGCTTTCGCTTGAAAACGCTAAAGGTAAAAATACTTTTAACCTTGACTTAAATTTGGATAAATTCGATATTGCGAAACTGTCACAAGCTAAATCTATCGAGGATATGCTTAAAATCTTTAAGCCGTCCTATCTAAATCTCAATCTAAATCTTGCGGCAAGTGAAGAATTTGCCACCCAATGGCTATCCGTTTCGCCGGAAGATTACGTCGGCACACCGGAAGAAAATGCCAAACTGCTTGTTCAGGAATTAACGAATAGCGCACAACAATCTACATTGGCAACCGTTGATGCCGAAAGTATCAAAACCGCACTGAGCATTGAAAACGGTAAAGTGACTTTAAACGGTAGAGAGGTTTCGGAATCGGAATTACAACTGGCACTGTTTGCCATTATGTTTGGAGCCGGTAATTTAGGTCAATAACGACTAAAAACCATAAACAAGCGGTCTGGTTTAGAAAAGAATTTGCAAAAACTTTTACAAAACAGACCGCTTATTTTTTAGTTTATAACCATTGATATAAGGCAATAATCAATGGCATAGTGAACACACAGAGCAAAGTGGTGACACCATAAATCGCACTGGCTTTTCTGGCGTCTTGGTTATACACCACCGCCATTTGTGTGACGGTTGCCGCCGAAGGGCTGGTTGTCGCCAAAAAGCTAATCATTGCAATAGTTGCGCCGTTTTCCGCCACCCAACTGCCAAAGTCAAACGCTTTGACAATCACCAATAAAATCAGTGGGATAAAAATCAAGCGAAGAAACGAAACCAAATAAATACGTTTATCCGACATAATCTCTTTAACTGGAATCGACGCAATTAACATCCCCGCCACTAACATCGCCATCGGCCCAATCATATCGCCAAGCCAAGCTAATGTTCCCGCAATTACGTTAGGTAATTTAATTTGTAACAGGAACAACAGCATACCAATTACAATCGCAATAATATTGATATTGGTAACAATTTTTTTCAGCGACACCTCGCCTTTACCGCACAATAGCATACGTAAATGCGACCAAAACAAGAAATTCTGTACCACCATAAAACCGGTGGCATAAATTACCCATTCATTACCAAATAACGAAGCGACCAACGGAATAATCAAATTGCCCGAATTGGAATAAATGGCGGTGGCGTGTTCCAAATTACTTAATTTAAAAATCGGCTTTAATATTTTACCGATCACAATCAACAGACCGCTTAGCAAAATCGCCATACCGAAAGACAAATATAAGCCGTGCAAAATAGCGTCCGAATATTCGATTTGAAAAGCGGTAATCAGCATAGACGGGCTAATAATATACAGCCCGATAACCGAAATCGGATAACTTTGTTCCGAACTCAATAACTTCAGTTTTACCAATAAATAACCAAGCAAGACAATGATGGTTAATTGGGTAATTTTCTCCGCTAATAATAAAGCGATTTCCATATTATGCGTTCTCCAATAACAAGCGTTTTTTACCGGAATATACGGTCGCTTTGCCTTGGCGGGTAAAAGCACTCAAAGTGAAATCATGCGCTTGAGCAATCTCAACCGCCAAGGCGGTTGTTGCGGAAATGGCACATAACATTTCGATACCGACCGCCAAACATTTCTGCACCATTTCAAAACTGGCACGACTGGTTACAAACACAAAACCAAGCGGCTTACCGGCTTTCGCATGCCAACCGATCAGTTTATCCAACGCCACGTGTCTGCCGACATCTTCTCGAATCGCAAGCAACTCCCCTTGCGGAGAAAAGAATGCCGCCGCATGGCTTGCGCCGGTTTGTTGCGCCAACTGTTGCGCTTGCTCGAGTTGCTGTAAACAATCATTAAATATCTGTGGATTTACGGCTTGCAAGCGGTCATTTTTTTGCAAAAATTTGCAACTTTGACTGACTTGTTCCAACTGCTCTACCCCGCAAATTCCACAACCGGTTCTGCCGGTCATCGAACGGCGTTTTTCTTTCAGCGCCACAAATTGGCGAGTGGCGATCTCCATTTGTACTTCGATACCGTTGCACTGTTCAATCACATCCAAGCCGTATAATTCTTGTTTATCGGTTAAAATGCCTTCCGCCAACGAAAAACCTAATGCGAAATCTTCCAAATCTTGCGGTGTCGTCATCATTACCGCATGAGAAATCCCGTTATAGACTAACGCAACCGGTACTTCGGTAATAAGATTTTCTTGAAATTCGGTTTTAAGAAATTGTTGTAATTTAACCGCTTGTTTTTTTGTGATTATATTCATCACTTATCCTATTTAACTCCACTAATATAGTGCTATTTATTCTACAATTTTTTTATGCCGAGAAATATATAGGTTTTATTACAGTCTATATTCGTCTTCTTTTCAGCACAATAAAAATCATTCTCATCAATTAACATTTTTTTAACATTTTGACTAATTTTCTAGCATTTAGCGGGGAAAAATTGTTAAAAAATTGAAAAAAAACCTTATAAATTTTTTTGATTCTGCTACTATTACACCGAATATTTAAGCTATATCAAATCCGCTGTAAATAATGCTGTTTTTACTTACGATGGGGTATGGCTTATTATCTGTAAAGGCAAATAATAGCCTTTACTTTAAATGTATTGCGATGCAATTAAAGTGTGGGTTATTTACATTAATTTGTGGTTAATGTTCTATTTTTAGGAGTGATTATGCAGATCTCAAGACGTAAGTTCTTTAAGGTCTGTGCAGGTGGTATGGCGGGTACTTCTGCGGCTATGTTGGGCTTTGCCCCGGCAACCGCATTGGCGGCTCCGCGAGAGTACAAACTTTTGCGCGCAAAAGAAACTCGTCAAACCTGTACATACTGTTCTGTCGGCTGTGGCATGTTAATGTACAGCATGGGTGACGGAGCAATGAATTCAAGAGGAAAACTTTTCCATGTGGAAGGCGATCCTGACCATCCGGTAAGTCGCGGCGCACTCTGCCCTAAAGGCGCAGGCGTATTAGACTATGTAAACAGCCCGAATCGTTTACAATATCCTGAATACCGCGCGCCGGGTTCGGATAAATGGGAACGTATTTCTTGGCATGACGCTATCCATCGTATTGCAAAATTAATGAAAGAAGACCGTGATGCGAACTGGCAAGATGTCAATGAAGAAGGCACAGTCGTCAATCGTTGGACGACTACCGGTTTACTTTGCGGTTCCGCAACAAGTAACGAAACCTCTCTTATCTCCCAGAAATGGGCTCGTGCACTCGGTTTAGTTGTTATTGACCAAGTAGCGAGTACCTGACACGGACCAACGGTAGCAAGTCTTGCTCCAACATTTGGTCGCGGTGCCATGACAAACCACTGGGTGGATATCAAAAATGCGGACGTAGTGGTAGTAATGGGCGGTAATGCCGCTGAAGCTCACCCTGTCGGTTTCCGCTGGGCAATCGAAGCGAAAAAACAAAACGGTGCGAAGTTAATGGTGGTTGATCCACGCTTTAACCGTACGGCATCCGTTGCGGATTTCTATTCTCCGATTCGTTCCGGTACGGATATTACGTTCTTATCAGGCGTAATCAAATACCTACTCGATAACGATAAAATTCAACACGAATACGTTAAACATTACACGAACGCAAGTTTCTTAATCAACGAAGGTTTTGGTTTTGAAGACGGTTTATTCACCGGTTACGACGAAGTAAAACGTAGCTACGATAAATCGACTTGGACTTATCAGCTTGATGAAAACGGTCAGCCGAAACGTGATATGACGTTACAAGATCCGCGTTGCGTTATCAATTTATTGAAAAAACACGTTGAACGTTATACACCGGAAATGGTGGAGCGTATTTGTGGTACTAAACAAGACAAATTCTTAGAATTTGCGCAAACTATCGCATCAACGGCTACGCCGGAAAGAACGACAACATTCTTATATGCGTTAGGTTGGACACAACATACGATTGGTTCGCAAAATATTCGTACAATGGCAATTATCCAATTGCTATTAGGTAATATCGGTATGGCAGGCGGCGGCGTAAACGCATTACGCGGTCACTCGAATGTACAAGGTACGACAGATATGGGCTTATTCCCTCATATGTTACCGGGTTATATTCCATTACCGACGGAATCGGATACAACGCTTGAGTCGTTCTTAAATCGTATTACACCGAAAACAGTGGTGGAAGGTCAAGTAAACTACTGGCAAAACACACCGAAATTTATGGTGAGTATGTTGAAATCGTTCTATGGCGATAAAGCGACTAAAGACAATGAATTCGGTTATCACTATTTACCGAAACAGTTGAAATACCGTTTAGACCATCTTCGTTTTATTGACATGATGGATGAAGGTAAAGTGACCGGTTATCTCTGCCAAGGTTATAACCCGTTAGCGTCTTACCCTGACTCGAACAAAATTTCAAGTGCGTTACGTAAATTAAAATTCTTAGTCATTATGGATCCATTAGCGACCGATACGTCGGAATTCTGGAAAAACCATGGTGAATTGAATGATGTGAATCCGGCGGAAATTCAAACCGAAGTATTCCGTTTACCGAGTATTTGTTTCGCAGAAGAAGACGGTTCGATTGCAAACTCAGGTCGTTGGTTACAATGGCACTGGAAAGCCTCAGAACCACCGAAAGAAGCAAAACCGGACGTGGACATTCTTGCAGAAATCCGTGAAGTGATGATGGAAATGTATCACAAAGAAGGCGGTAAAGGCTTAGAAAGCTTTGAAGCGATGAGCTGGGATTATGCAAATCCGCTCGAGCCGAAAGCGGATGAAATTGCGAAAGAAAATAACGGTTACGCATTAGAAGATCTGTACGATACCAACGGTAACTTAGTAGCGAAAAAAGGCGATTTACTCTCAAGTTTCGCATTACTTCGTGCTGACGGTTCAACCTCTTCCGTTTGCTGGATCTATACCGGTCAGTGGACGCCAAAAGGTAACCAAATGGCAAACCGTGATAACTCCGACCCGTCAGGTTTAGGTAATACGTTAGGTTGGTCGTTTGCATGGCCGCTCAACCGTCGTATCGTATATAACCGAGCTTCGGCGGACTTAACGGGTAAACCGTGGAACCCTAAACGTCAGCTAATTAAGTGGAATGGTAAGAACTGGAACTACATTGATGTAGCGGACTTCGGTACTGCGGCACCAAATAGCCCT
The DNA here is from genome assembly GCF_029774175.1 of Actinobacillus genomosp. 1. Taxonomy (NCBI): domain Bacteria; kingdom Pseudomonadati; phylum Pseudomonadota; class Gammaproteobacteria; order Pasteurellales; family Pasteurellaceae; genus Actinobacillus; species Actinobacillus genomosp. 1. Next base: position 1,073,365 of record NZ_CP103834.1, read on the forward strand.
GTGATGCCGTTTATCATGACAAACGACGGTGTATCGCATTTATTTGCACCGCAATTGGCTGAAGGACCGTTCCCGGAACACTATGAACCGATTGAAACGCCGATTGGTACGAACCCGTTACATCCGAACGTGGTTTCAAACCCGGTTGCGCGTATTTTACCGCGAGATAAAGATCGCTTCGGTACGGCGGACGAGTTCCCATTCGTAGGAACGACATATCGTTTAACCGAGCATTTCCACTGGTGGACTAAGCATTCGCAACTAAATATGATTGCGCAGCCTGAGCCGTTTGTGGAAATCAGCGAACAACTTGCCGCACTGAAAGGTATCAGCCATGGCGATACGGTAAAAATTACTTCAAAACGCGGTTATATTAAAACCAAAGCGGTAGTAACGAAACGTATTAAACCGCTTATGGCGGACGGTAAAGAAATCCATACGGTCGGTATTCCGATTCACGGCGGATTTAAATCGGTAGGTAATAAAGGTCATCTTGCCAATAAACTTACAGGTCGTGTAGGTGACGGTAATACTTTAACGCCTGAATATAAAACATTCCTTGTGAACATTGAGAAAGTTTCGGAGGTGGCATAATGTCAGCAGTTCAAGACCAAAACATTATTAAAATCTCAGCAACTTCCTTCGTCACGCCACCGCCACAGGCGCGTGATAATGTGATTGAGGTTGCAAAACTTATCGATGTTTCGACTTGTATCGGTTGTAAAGCCTGTCAAGTGGCGTGTTCGGAATGGAACGATCTCCGTGCTCCGCAAGAAGAATGCGTAGGAGTTTACGATAATCCTCGTGATCTAAATGCCGAGCAATGGACGGTGATGAAGTTCAACGAAGTGGAAGAAAACGACCGCTTGGAATGGTTAATCCGTAAAGACGGTTGTATGCACTGTGCCGAGCCGGGCTGCTTAAAAGCGTGCCCGGCACCGGGTGCAATCATTCAATATGCGAACGGTATTGTGGACTTCCAATCCGATAAATGTATCGGTTGCGGTTATTGTATCGCAGGTTGTCCGTTCAATATTCCTCGTATGAATGACCAAGATAACCGTGTGTACAAATGTACCCTTTGTGTGGATCGTGTGAACGTAGGCCAAGAACCGGCATGTGTGAAAACTTGTCCGACAGGTGCGATTCGTTTCGGTTCGAAAGAAGAAATGCTTCACTACGGCGAACAACGTGTTGCGGATCTGAAAAGTCGCGGCTACGAAAATGCCGGTATTTATAACCCGGAAGGTGTGGGCGGTACGCACGTAATGTATGTATTGCATCATGCGGACAAACCTGAATTATATTCCGGTTTACCGAAAGATCCGGGTATCGACCCGACAGTCACACTTTGGAAAGACGTATTAAAACCGGTTGCGGCTATCGCAATGGGTGGTCTTGCACTCGCTGAAGTTGCACACTATGTAACCGTTGGTCCGAACATTGAAGAAGATGTCGAAGATCACCATGAGGAAGGAGAAAAGCATGAGTAAGAAATTTGAAATTACGAATGATACCAAAATCGTTCGTCATAAACCGCTTGCCCGTGTCAGCCATTGGTTCTTGGTTATCTCTTTCTTCTTAACCATGTTTACCGGTGTAGCGTTTTTCTTCCCGGATTTCGCATGGCTAACCGAGATCTTAGGTACGCCGCAACTTGCTCGAGCGATCCACCCGTTTACCGGTATTGTGATGTTTATCGCCTTTATTATTATGGCGATTATTTACTGGCATCATAATATCCCGGAAAAAAACGATATTCGTTGGGCAAAAGGGATTGTTGAAGTATTAAAAGGTAACGAACATGCCGTTGCTTATAACGGTAAATATAATCTCGGTCAGAAAATGCTGTTCTGGACATTGATTTTAGCGATGTTTACCCTTTTAATTACGGGCATTATCATGTGGAGAAAATATTTCTCCGATAATTTCTCAATTCAAACCTTACGTATCGCAATCTTGCTTCACTCTGCAAGTGCCTTCGCATTGTTTACCGGTATTTTGGTACATATGTATATGGCATTCTGGGTGAAAGGCTCGATTACTGGAATGGTTGAAGGTTGGGTAACCGTCCGTTGGGCGAAAAAACACCATCCGAAATGGCTTAAAGAAGAAGTATTACCCGAGCTTGAAAAACAAGCGAACAGAAATAACTAATTCTTTTTAAAGATACAAGTGCGGTAAACTTACCGCACTTTATTTTTAAATACTTGCTAAATTTCTTTTGACTAAGGGAATTTAGCAAGATTTAACCAGAGAACATAATATGAGTATCCGAATTTTACCCGAAAACGAAATTAAACAAGCTGCAAGCTCGTTTCAAAATCCGCCTTTATTATTCGCTAATCCGAAGAACCTATATTTTCGTCGCGCCAAACGATTACGCCAATTGGCTGAAAATAATCCGTTCGGCGATTACTTGGAATTTGCGGCGAATCTTTCCGAAGTACAGTTAGATTTATTGGAAAATCATCCCATTGCAAATTATGCGGAAAAATTAACCGCTTGCATTGAAGAATCAAACGGACAAAAACCGCTGAATGCCAAAACCTTTAAGCGTTCAAGCGAATGGCGCGAATTGCTTTTGTTATTAACTGAGAAATTTAAACCCTATGCTAACGACACGATGTTGGCAACGATTGAGTTATTAGAGAAATCATCCACTTCCGAACTGGAAGCGTTAGCCGACGATTTACTTAATGAACGTTATGAAGCGGTCGGTGCGGATAAAGCGGTATTCTTATGGGCGGCGTTATCGCTTTATTGGACGCAATTAGCCCAACAGCTACCGCGTAATACGCAAACGGAAGTCGGCGAACGTCATACCTGCCCGGTTTGTGACTCTGCACCTATCGTCAGTGTGGTACATTTCGGTGACACTCAAGGTTTACGCTATTTGCATTGCTCGCTGTGCGAGAGTGAATGGAATATGGTTCGCTCACAATGTTCCGTTTGCGATCAAAGCGGTAAATTGGATTACTGGAGTATCGATAGTGTGGATGCGGCGGTAAAAGCCGAAAGTTGCGGTGATTGCGAAAGTTATTTAAAAGTGCTTTACCAAGAAAAAGATCCGCATGTAGAGCCTGTTGCGGACGATTTAGGCACGCTATTCTTAGATGCGGAAATGGAACAGAAGGGCTTTGCGCGCAGCGGCTTAAATCCGTTCTTATTTCAAGTAGAATAATCCTCTCTTTTACAAATAAGCGGTCGAATTTGACCGCTTATTTTCATCTAAACAGGCTAAACCCTAAGAAATTATAAGGCATTCTTTCAATACAGATCACCTACTGGAACTCGAAAACAAGGTTGAAATCTACGGTACATTTACGGAACATTCGCCAAATGAACCAAAATTAAAACTTGTTGCTTAGTCTATAAGTGATTGATTTTAAAAGGATTAAATGGCACGCCCTAAAGGATTCGAACCTTTGACCCACGCCTTAGAAGGGCGTTGCTCTATCCAGCTGAGCTAAGGGCGCAATAAGATAAATATAGGGAAGAAATATTTATGAAAGAGTAAAGTGGTCGGCGAGATAGGATTTGAACCTACGACCCACTGGTCCCAAACCAGTTGCGCTACCAAGCTGCGCTACTCGCCGATGAAAAGTGATATTTATTATAGACTTATCTTAAATTTCGTCAATCTCTTTTTTAAGTATTGCCGTTTAACTGTTTGAACTTTAATCGTATTTATTCCTAATACGAGTTGATTTACACACTTGCAAATCGACCGTTTTCTGACAAAATAGCAAACGTTTGCAAACTACATCAAATTATAGGAGAAACAATGACGGCACACATCATTTCAGGTACCACGGTGGCAAAGCAAGTTAAAGCAAGTATAGCTGAACAAATTCAAACCTATACCGCACAAGGTAAACGTAAGCCGGGATTAGCGGTTATTTTGGTAGGAATGGATCCGGCTTCTCAGGTATATGTGAATAGTAAACGTAAAAGTTGTGCCGAAATCGGTATCGAATCCAAATCCTATGATCTGCCGGCAGACACAAGCGAAACCGAATTACTTGCCATTATCGAACAATTAAACCACGACGATACGGTGGACGGTATTTTGGTGCAATTACCGTTACCGAAACAAATCGATGCGACTAAAGTGACCGAAGCGATTGTACCGCATAAAGATGTGGACGGTTTTCACCCTTACAATGTTGGGCGTTTATGCCAAAAAATTCCTACTTTACGTTCTTGCACCCCATACGGCGTAATGAAATTATTAGAAAGTACCGGAGTGAATCTTGCCGGTTTACATGCTGTTGTCGTCGGTGCTTCAAATATTGTCGGTCGCCCGATGGCAATGGAATTACTACTTGCCGGCTGTACCGTTACCGTCACGCATAGCCGTACTAAAGATTTGGCTTATCATGTTTCACAAGCGGATATTGTCATTGCCGGTGTTGGGAAACCAAACTTCGTAAAAGGCGAATGGATTAAACCGGGTGCAATTGTGATTGATGTCGGTATTAACCGAGTGGAAGGCAAGCTAATTGGTGATGTGGAATACGCTTCTGCGGAAGCTAAAGCAAGTTTTATTACACCAGTACCCGGCGGCGTCGGCCCTATGACGGTAGCTATGTTAATGCAAAATACGCTGCAAGCTTACCAAGCTCATTTGCAAGCGGTCTAATTTTTAACTTATTTTATCAAAGCCTCTTTTCACAAAAAGAGGCTTTTTTATTGTGTTTTTCTTTGCGCAAACGTTTGCGCAAATGAATTTTACTGTTATAATTCAGTTAAATTATTGTTAATTACCTTTCATCGGAGCTTCCTCATGTCATTCCTAGATCGTGAAAAAACCATTGCACCTTTGCAATTTAATCGTTGGCTGATTCCTCCCGCCGCACTTGCGGTACATTTATCTATCGGGCAGATTTACGCTTATTCGGTTTTTAATGCGCCATTAACTAAAGTTATCGGTATCACGCAATCTACAGCCGATGACTGGAAACTCACAACGGTCGGTTGGGTTTTTAGTATCGCCCTTGCCGTATTAGGGGCATCAGCCGCATTATTCGGTACATGGATGGAGCGTGTCGGTCCTCGTAAAGCGATGTTTGTAGCTTCCATCTGCTTTAGCTTAGGCTTTCTCGTAGCGGCATTTGGCGTACATACGCATAATTTATGGCTGTTATATTTAGGAAACGGGGTACTTGGCGGTATCGGCTTAGGTTTAGGTTATATCGGACCGGTTTCAACCTTAATGAAATGGTTCCCGGATAAACCGGGAATGGCAACCGGTTTAGCGATTATGGGCTTCGGAGGCGGTGCAATGCTCGCATCTCCAATTTCTGTGGCGTTAATGAATTTCTTTAGCAGCCCAACTTCTGTCGGAATTGTCGAAACCTTTATCGTCTTAGGTATTTTCTATTTTATCTTTATGATGTTTGGCGTATTTACCATTCGCCTACCGCATCCGGCATGGAAACCGAAAGGATTTGTCGAGAGTAAACCGAAGAATAAATTAATCAGCTCACACAATGTCGGTGTGAATAAAGCGATGAAAACCCCGCAATTCTGGCTCTTGTTTTGGATCTTGTGCCTAAATGTAACGGCAGGCATCGGCGTACTTGGCCAAGCATCCGTGATGATTCAAGAATTATTCTCGGAAGTCTCCGTCGGCAAACAAGCGGCAATCAGTACCTTAGCGGCAGCCGGATTTGTCGGCTTACTCAGCTTATTTAATATGGGCGGGCGTTTCTTCTGGTCAAGCATTTCGGACAAAATCGGGCGTAAAAACTTATACTCTATTTTCTTCTTACTCGGCTCGGTACTTTATTTTGCGATTCCGTCATTAGGCGAAAGCGGCAACAAAGCATTATTTGTAATCGGTTTCTGTGTCATTATCTCGATGTACGGCGGTGGTTTCGCAGCCATTCCCGCTTATCTACGTGATTTATTCGGTACTTATCAAGTCGGTGCAATTCACGGACGAGTTCTACTTGCGTGGTCCACCGCTGCAGTCGTCGGACCGGTTCTAGTGAATTATATTCGCCAAATGCAAATTGATAACGGCGTACCGGCAGCACAGGCGTACAGTATTACCATGTACATTATGGCGGCATTATTGATTGTCGGACTTATCTGTAATTTAAGCGTGAAAGCGGTACATGAAAAACATCACGAATTACCGCTTAAAGAAGCGGCTCACAGTGCCGAGCCAAGCGACGAAACCGTAATTTCGGATACTTATCTGGTTGCCGAAGAAGTCGCTCACGGCGGTTGTATGGTATGGTTACGTTGGATTATCGTAACTGTTCCGCTCGCTTACGGTGTTATTATGGTATTTGCTAAAGTGGTTGAGCTGTTCTAAAGTAGTATTGCAAATTTTTTAGTAAATTTGACCGCTTGTCTAATATAAAACCCCGTATTCAAGTACGGGGTTTTTATCTATAGCTAATAACAAGCGGTTAAATTAAACCGGCTTTTTGCAATGCCGCTAACACGGTAGGTTGAGCGGATTCCGATAAAGTCGTTAATGGTAAGCGTAAATTCGGTTCACTAATTAAACCTAATTTATAAGCAGCCCATTTGACCGGAATCGGATTCGCTTCAATAAATAAGTCGTGGTGCAATGCCATTAAACGCTGATTAATCGCTTCCGCTTCATCAAATTTACCGGCTAATGCAAGCTCGCACATTTTTGCCATATCCGCCGCCGCAACGTTATTGGTTACCGAAATTACGCCTTGACCGCCAAGTTTCATTGATTCTAAGCCTGTCGCATCGTCACCGCTTAAGAAAATAAAATCTTCACCGGCTAATTTTTTAATTAACGGCAAACGAGTTAAATCACCCGTTGCTTCTTTTACACCGACAATATTCGGGATCTCGGCTAAACGTCCGATGGTTTCCGGTTTTAAATCACTGCCGGTACGGCTCGGTACGTTATATAAAATTTGCGGTAAGTCGGTACTTTCGGCAATCGCTTTATAGTGTAAATACATTCCCTCTTGAGTCGGTTTATTGTAATAAGGAACCACACTTAAACAACCTGCAACGCCACTATTGGTTAATAATTTGGTTAAAATAATCGCTTCGCTGGTTGCATTCGACCCCGTACCGGCAATAATCGGAATACGACCATCTGCAAATTCCACGGTTTTCTTGATCACTTTCACATTTTCATCAATACTTAATGTGGTCGATTCGCCTGTCGTACCGACCGATACAATACCGTGAGTACCGGCTTGAACATGGTATTCAACCAATTTTTTTAACTCTTCGTAATTTACTTCACCGTGAGTCATCGGCGTGACAAGTGCAACAATGCTGCCGTGAAATAGTGGGGTTGCCATAATCATCTCCTGTATTTTTTTGTTATGTACAATATTTTGTTAGATTGCAAAATTCGCTTTAAATATGCAAGTATTTTTTGCGAATAACAACTAAAAAATTGAAGAAAACCTATAAAGAAAAAAATAAACCCGACACTATATCAATAATGTCGGGTTTATTTTAATCGTATAAGCTTTTATCCGCTTCTTGAGGACGAGTTTTAAAACGTCTGTGCAACCACATATATTGGCTTATCTCTTTAAGAATTTCAGCTTCCACGACCTTATTCATTTTTGCTGCGGTATCCAATTCGTTTTCACATTCGCTGAAATCAACCGCCGGACTGACTTTTATTGTATAACCGGAGAAATCACTATTTCTAATCGGGCTAAACGGCACGACAACCGTATTCGGTGCGGAACGTAATAACATACGAGTACCTGCCGTAGTACACGCCTCATTTACGGCAAAAAACGGGACAAACACACTATTTTTACGACCGTAATCATGATCCGGCGCATACCAAATCGTATCGCCCGCTTTTAACGCACGAATCATACCGCGTAAGTCTTTACGATCAAGCATAGCCTTATTTGAGCGTACTCTACCACGGAACTGAATCCAATCTAATAACGGATTATCGTTCGGGCGATAAACCCCCACCCCTTGATGGTGTAAACCTATAACTCGCGCTCCCATTTCTAAAGTAAGGAAATGCACGCCGACTAATAAAATTCCGCTTCCTTCAGGCTGATTTTTTAGATATTCCAGCCCTTCGATCTTAGACCATTTGAGAATGCGTTTATCCGACCAAAACCATGCCATACCGGTTTCAATAATCGCCATACCGACCGATTCCACATTTTTATCCAAAATAGTTTGAATATGTTCGGCGGAATAATTCGGAAAGCAAAGTTCTAAATTTCGACGTGCAATACGCATTCTGCGTTTGCCGAAACCGAGATGTGCGAAAAGTTTACCAATCCGTTTACCTAATACAACCAGAACAGGATAAGGTAAACACAAAATTAATTTAAATACCCCTAAGCCGAGCCAAAGTCCCCAATATTTAGGGTGTAAGAATCGTCGTTCAAACGGTGGAATGTTTTTATTTTCAGTCATTTGTTACCATCCTAATTTTTCGGATAGATTATAATCAAAAACACTAAAAAAGTGTTAAGTAGATCAAATTTTTAAATTTTGCTTCGGTTTTTGACTTGATATTTTGGAGTAAAAGTCATATTTTGAAATCAACTTAATAATAACCCCTTCACAAAGAGGAAAATGCTATGACAATCAATATTTCAAGCAAACAAATGGAAGTTACCCCTGCAATTCGTACTCATATTGAAGAACGCTTAGCGAAACTCGAAAAATGGCAAACCCAATTAATTAACCCGCATTTCATGATTCATAAATTGCCAAATAGTTATGAAGTTGAAGCGTCTATCGGTACGCCGGTTGGGGAACTTTTTGCGAAGGCAAATAACGAAGATTTATACCTAGCAATTAATGAAGTTGAAACCAAACTCGAAACGCAATTAAATAAATTAGTACATAAAAATGAAGCGCGTCGTACGGACAGTACTTTAAAAAACGTTTAAAAAATTAAATAACAATTGAAGATAAAGCCAAATCGAATTTCGGTTTGGCTTTTTTAATTTAATTATCCGCCAGAAATAACGGACCTAATGCGGTTTTAGGGATACCGAAACGCTCCGGATAATGCACATCCACCAAATATAAACCTTCCGCCTTTGCGGTCGGCGCCGCTAAGGTACGATCTCGTTGTGCCAATAACCATTGAATCCATTCGACCGGTTGTCTGCCCTGCCCGACTTCAATTAGGCTTCCGACAATATTGCGCACCATATGATGCACAAAAGCATTCGCTTGAATATCCACCACAATATAATTACCCAAGCGGCTGACATTCAGATAATGAACGTTACGCCAAGGGGTATGCGATTGACATTTAGCGGCACGGAATGAGCTAAAGTCATTTTCGCCTAACAAAAACTGACCGGCTTCGTGCATTTTCTGATGATCGAGTTCATAATGATAATGTGAGACACCTTTCGGCAAAATTGCCGAACGCAGTTTGTTATTAAAAATAATGTAACGATAACGTCTTGCCGTGGCACTAAAACGGGCGTGAAAATCTTCACTCACCTCAACCGCCCATTTTACTGCAATATCGTCCGGTAAATTCGCATTGGTACCGAAACACCAACTTTGTAACGGGCGTATCGCCTGCGTTTCAAAATGCACCACTTGCCCTGTTCCGTGCACACCGGAATCGGTTCGTCCGGCACAAAAAACCTCTATCGGCGCGTTGGCGACAATCGACAATGCTTCTTCCAGCTTCTGTTGCACGCTTTCCACTTCGTCTTGACGTTGCCAACCGAAATAGCGACTGCCGTCATATTCAATGCCTAATGCAATTTTCATCATTTCGATCTATTTCTCAAAAAAGATAAGCGGTTAAATTTTTGCAAACATTTGCCAAAATCAGACCGCTTATCCGTTTACTTACTTATTGATTAAACTTAAAAATTCTTTGCGTGTATCCCTGTCTTCTAAAAATACGCCGCCGAATGCCGATGTTACCGTATAACTATTGGTGTCTTTCACACCGCGACATTTCACACAGAAATGCGTCGCTTTCACATAAACCGCCACATCGTCGGTTTCTAAAATGGTTTGAAATGCGGTCAGAATCTGCTCGGTAAAACGTTCTTGTACCTGCGGACGTTGCGCAAAGAATTGCACTACACGATTAATTTTAGATAAACCGATCACCCATTTTTTCGGGTAATAAGCTACGGCAACTTTACCATCAATCGTCACAAAATGGTGTTCGCAAGTCGATGTCAGGGTTATATCGTCCACTAACACCATTTCACTGACTTTCATACGATTTTCAATATTGGTAATTTTGGGGAAAGTCGCATAATCCAAACCGCTAAAAATTTCATCCACATACATTTTCGCTAAACGGTGCGGGGTTTCTTCCAAACTATCATCTTGTAAATCCAAACCGAGCAATTCCAATACGGAACGCATATGTTGCTGAATTTCTGCACGGCGGGAATCTTTGTCTTTAGTCAGTTGAATAGTTGGGGTTTCAATGCCTTTCGCAATTAAGGCTTCACGCACTTTTTGGGCTTCTGCGGAGATAATGCTCATTGGGTTTCCTCTAAAAATTAAGGCGAGAATTTTAACAAATTGACATCAAAAAAAATAGCACTAAAATTTATCTCAATGATAACTAATCCCAATAGTCCGTATGATTTTTTACCACTTTAATAATAAGCTTGTACCACATTCACAAATAGAAACGCTAAAAGCATTACTTAATTGCAAAAATTTTGCCGATTCCGACCGCTTGTTAGGTTTATCCAAAGGCAGAGGCATTACTTGGTTTCTAAACACCCAAACAGAATTAGGCTTAAATGTGGTGGTGCGTCATTATTATCGAGGCGGACTGTTCGGCAAATTAGTCAAAGATCAATATCTGTTTAACCGCTTGGAAAACACCCGAGCTTTTCAAGAATTTTCCTTATTGGAAAAATTGCACGAATGGAATTTACCCGTTCCCCGCCCGATTGCACTAAAAGTGGAAAAAACTTGCTGTTGGTATAAAGCGGATATTATGTTGGAGAAAATTGAAGGAACGCAAGATTTGAGTAAATATCTCCAAACTCACGAACTTTCCGATATGCAATATCAACAAATCGGTAAATTGATTCGCCGGTTACACGATCATCAAGTACATCATTCGGATTTGAATATCCATAATATTTTGCTTGATCCAGCAAGCGGTCAATTTTTCTTAATTGATTTCGATAAATGCGGTATCTCGCTAGCCAATGATTGGAAATCAGAGAATTTAGCCCGTTTGCTACGTTCGTTTAAAAAAGAACAAACACGTTTAAATATTCGATTTAACGAGCAAAATTGGCAAGCGTTATTAAGCGGCTATCATCAGTAAAAAAATAAACCACGAACGCAAATTCGTAGTTTATTTTTTAGATTACCAGCCTTTTACAATCCCGCCCGGGAAGTGTTTAAGTGCTTCTTGATACACTTCTTCGGTTTGGAAGGCCTTAACAAAGTCTTTAATTGCCGGATTGTCTTTGTTGTCTTCACGAGAAACAATTAAATTCACATACGGAGAATCTTTCGCTTCCACAATCACACCGTCTTTTTCCGGCGTTAAACCCGCTTGACCCGCATAGTTATTATTAATAATGGCAAGATCTACGTCGTCTAACGCACGAGTTAATAATGCCGTATCAATTTGGCTAATTTTGACGTTTTTAGGATTTTCAACAATATCCACTTCCGTTGCATAAAGATTTGTCGGATCTTTTAATTTGATCACGCCGTTTGCTTGTAACAAGAGTAAGGAACGACCCGCCGTACTTAACTCATTTGAAATTGCAATTTTTGCACCTTCTTTTAAATCGGCAATCGCTTTAACCGTTTTAGAATAGCCTGCGATTGGGAACACAAAAGTATTTGCTTGCGCAACAAATTTATAACCTTTCTCTTTCATTTCGCGTTCAAAGAACGGCACGGATTGGAACGCATTCACATCTAAATCGCCGTGGCTTAATGCATAGTTAGGTTGAGTATATTCACTAAATTCAACCAACTTCACATCTAAGTTATATTTTTCTTTAGCGATACGTGCCGCCACTTCGTTTACTTGTGCTTCAGGGCCTTGCATCACGCCAACGGTTAATGTTCTTGCTTCTGCTTTCGCCGTATCTGCCGCTTTCTCTTCTTTACAACCGGTTAATGCTAACGCAGAAACAACGGCAAAACCAAATAATTTCTTTAAATTCATAGGATAAACCTCTCAATATAGATAAAAAAGAAGCGGTAAAATTTTCTTCTACTTTTACAAAATTTTAGATAAATTTTACCGCTTGTTTAACGATTTTTGGCATCAGTTAATGATTACCAACCTTTCACGACACCATCTTTAAAGTGTTTTTGCGCTTCGCCGAACACTTCTTCGGTTTGGAATGATTTCACAAAGTTTTTCACCGCTTCGCTGTCTTTGTTGTCTTTACGCGCCACAATGATATTTACATACGGAGAATCTTTATCTTCTACAAAAATACCGTCATTCGCACTTAAACCGACTTGACCTGCATAAGTATTGTTTACTACCGCTAAATCCACATCATCTAATGCTTTTGCCGCTACCGAAGTATCCACTTCTTTGATATTTAATTTTTTCGGATTTTCAACAATATCTAGTGTGGTTGAGAACAAGTTGGTATTGTCTTTTAACTTAATTAAGCCTTGTTTCTCTAAAAGGATTAATGCACGCGCAAGGTTTGAAGGGTCGTTAGGTACTGCAACTACCGCGCCTTCCGCTAACTCAGCAACGTTTTTAATTTTTTTAGAATAACCGGCAAGCGGGAATACGAAAGTATTACCGACGATTTCAAGGTTAGTTAAGCCTTTTGATTGGCTGTCTTTGTCTAAATACGGTTTGTGTTGGAATGCGTTCGCATCTAAATCTCCTTTACTTACCGCCGTATTTGGTAACGCATAGTCATTGAATAATACGAACTCAACTTCTAAACCGTATTTTTGTTTCGCCACTTGCGCCGCTTTTTCCGCCACCGTGTGTTCCGGACCGGACATTACGCCTACTTTAATTTTTGAAGTGGCTTGCGCTGCCGGAGCATCCGCTTTCTTCTCTTCTTTACAACCGGTTAATGCCAAAGCCGACACTAACGCTACACCTAATACTTTCTTAAAATTCATAGGAAGACCCCTTTTTAATGTTGTGTTTAACGATGATCGTAACGTTTTGCAAGGTTATCGCCGATTTTTTGGCTGCCCATTACAATTGCGACAATAATAATTGTTGAGATCCATTTTACATAGACCATATTACGGTGTTCACCGTAACTGATGGCAAGGTTACCCAAACCACCGCCGCCAACCGCTCCCGCCATTGCAGAATAACCGATTAAGGCAACTAAAGTTAATGTGATACCGTTAATTAAAATCGGCAATGATTCCGGTAAATAGAATTTACTGACTACTTGCCAATTGGTTGCTCCCATTGATTTAGCCGCTTCGGTTAAACCTGCCGGGATTTCTAATAACGCATTTGAAGTTAAACGCGCAAAAAACGGAATTGCCGAAACGCTTAACGGCACAATCGCCGCCGTAGTACCGAGCGTTGTCCCGACCAATAAACGGGTAAAAGGTAACAATACCACTAACAAAATAATAAACGGAACAGAACGACCGATATTAATAATGACATCTAATACCTGATGTAAACGCGGATTCTCTAAAATCTCCCCTTTACCGGTTAAGAACGCTAAAAAGCCAATTGGCAAACCGACTACCACCGCCAATAAAGTCGAAGCAAAGCCCATATAGAGCGTTTCAAGCGTTGAAGTACCGACTAAGCCCCACATTTGAGGTGTGAGTTCCTGCATAAAACTATCCCACATAACCAAGCACCTCCACTTTTACCTTATTATCAATTAAATAGAATTTAGCTTCCGCAATCGAATCGTTATTACCGGTAACTTCCGCAATGACAAAACCGAATTTAACACCGCCCGCATAATCGATTTGCGACATTAAAATACTGAAATCAATACCGAATTTTTTCGAGGCAATAGAAAGTAACGGCGCATCCACCGAACGACCGGTAAATTCAAATTTAATAATCGGCTTACCATTTGGCGTCGGATGTTCGGAAAGCTGCTCGGTATATTCCGCCGGTAATTCGTAATGGAATGTCGATTGAATAAATTTCTGCGCTAATTCCGTTTTCGGATTAGAGAAAATTTCACTGACCGAACCGCTTTCAATTAGTTGCCCCTTATCAATCACCGCCACTCGATCACAAATACGTTTTACCACTTCCATTTCATGGGTAATCAATAAAATGGTTAAGCCTAAACGCTTATTAATGTCTTTTAATAATTGTAAAATCGATTGTGTAGTCGCCGGATCTAACGCACTTGTCGCTTCATCACATAATAAAACGTGCGGATCGCTTGCCAAAGCACGTGCGATTGCGACACGTTGCTTCTGACCACCGGATAAATTGCTCGGATAAACGTCTTTACGCTCGGTTAAGCCGACCAATTCAATCAATTCGTTTACTTTCTTCTCAATCTGATCTTTCGGCGTATTGCTTAAAGTTAATGGTAATGCAATATTTTCATATACCGTATGTGAAGCCAACAAATTAAAATGTTGGAAAATCATCGCAATATTACGGCGAGCTAAAATCAGCTCTTTTTCCGACATTGCGGTCAAATCCTGCCCGTCCACAATAACACTACCGATTGTCGGACGTTCAAGTAAATTCACACAGCGAATAAGCGTGCTTTTGCCCGCACCACTCGCCCCGATTACGCCGTAAATCGTCCCCTTCGGCACCTCAAGGTTTACATTGTCTAAGGCGGTAATCTTTTTACCTTTTACCTCAAACTGTTTGCTGATATTTTTCAGCTGAATCATAACTTTATATCCACATTATCTATTAATTAAACTAGTTGGTTATTTTAGACGTCTAGATTGCTATGTCAATTCACTAAACCGGTTTTTTTATATCAAAAAAGAATAAAAAAGCAACTAATCATTCTAAGAACGAAAAAAGCGGTTGAATTTGCAGAATTTTTTACAAATTCAACCGCTTGTTGTTTTATCACTTAGTGCTTACGCCTTACGCCACGTTGTGCCGTTTGGCGTGTCTTCCAATACGATATTCATTGCTTTTAGCTTATCACGCACTTCATCGGCAACAGCCCAGTTTTTCGCTACTTTTGCTTCGTTGCGCTGTTTGATTAACGCTTCAATTTCCGCAACTTCATCATTGTTCGTATCACCTTGTAAAAACGCTTCCGGATCTTGATAAAGTAATCCTAATACACCGGCTAATTCTTTTAAACGCACCGCTAACCCGTTCGCTTTCGCCATATCTTCGGTTTTGAGTTTATTCACTTCACGTGCGATTTCAAATAATACCGCTAATGCGCCCGGTGTGTTGAAATCATCGTCCATTGCCGCTTTAAACGCTTCGACGTATTGTTCGCCGCCGGCAATCTCAACCGATAAATCGCAACCACGTAATGAAGTGTATAAACGTTCTAACGCCGAGCGTGCTAAATCTAAATTATCTAGGCTGTAATTTAGTAAGCTACGATAGTGCGCGGTTAAGAAGAAATAACGTAACGTTTCCGACTCATATTTTTCTAACATGGTACGAATCGTGAAGAAATTACCGAGTGATTTTGACATTTTCTCATCGTCAATCGTCAACATACCGGTGTGTAACCAGTAATTCACATAATCGCCACCGTGTGCGCAGCAAGATTGCGCAATTTCGTTTTCGTGGTGTGGGAACATTAAATCCGAACCGCCGCCGTGAATATCAAAATGTTCGCCTAACTCTTTGCTGTTCATTGCCGAACATTCGATATGCCAACCCGGGCGACCGTTGCCCCACGGGCTTTGCCAGCTCGGCTCACCTTCTTTCGACATTTTCCATAACACGAAGTCCATCGGATTTTTCTTCACCGATTTAATTTCAACACGTGCGCCGGCTTGTAATTGTTCTAAATTTTGGCGAGATAACGCACCGTATTTTTTGAAACTTTCCACATCAAACATCACGTCGCCATCTGCTGCGACATAAGCGTGACCGTTTGCGATCAGTTTTTCCACCATCGCCACAATTTCCGGGATATGTTTGGTCGCACGAGGCTCAACGTCCGGGCGAAGAATATTCAGATCATCAAAATCTTTATGCATTTCAGCAATCATACGCTCGACTAATTGATCGCAAGTTTCGTTATTTTCTAACGCTCGTTTGATGATTTTATCGTCCACATCGGTAATGTTACGCACATAACGCAAGTTATAGCCTAAATAACGTAAATAACGTGCAATCACGTCAAATGAAACAAAGGTACGTCCGTGCCCAAAGTGACAGAGATCGTAAACCGTAACGCCGCAGACATACATACCAACTTGGTTCGGGTTAATCGGTTTAAATTCTTCTTTTTCACGTTTTAAAGTGTTATAAATTTTGAGCATAGTATCCTCTGTACTGATTTGTTATCGCAATGTTGAGAAGTATAGCGAATAAGCGGTCTAATTTTGAGATTTTTTTGCAATTTCCCGTAAACTTTTTAATAATAGCACACTAAACTTCCCTTTCTCTTTTATAAGGAATCCAAATGATTACATTACATACGAATTTCGGTGACATTAAAATCGAACTTAACTTTGAAAAAGCACCGGTAACCGCTAAAAACTTTGAAGATTACTGCAAAGAAGGCTTTTATAACGGTACGATTTTCCACCGTGTTATCGATGGTTTTATGATTCAAGGCGGCGGTATGACTTCAGGCTTAATTGAAAAAGCAACCAAAGCGCCGATTCAAAACGAAGCGAACAACCGTTTAAGCAACAAACGCGGCACACTTGCCATGGCGCGTACTTCTGATCCGCATTCAGCAAGCTCACAATTCTTTATCAACGTAGCGGACAATACTTTCTTAGATTACCGTTCAAAAGAAATGTTTGGTCGTGAAGTGGTGCAAGAATGGGGCTATGCGGTATTCGGTGAAGTGGTTGAAGGTATGGACGTGGTTGATAAAATCAAAGGCGTGAAAACCGGCAACAAAGGCTTCCACCAAGACGTACCGGTTGAAGATGTAGTAATTGAATCGGTAACCGTTGCATAATCGCAAAATAAGTTAGAAATTTGACCGCTTGCACTCAACACAAGCGGTCAAATTTTTTTATAATTCTGCAAAATGGAATCATCTTTCATAAAAGTAACAAAACTATGCAAATTTATCTCGTTGGCGGTGCAGTCCGTGATCAGTTATTAAACTTACCGGTAAAAGATCGGGATTATCTGGTGGTTGGTGCAACGCCCGAACAACTGCTAGCACAAGGCTATCAGCAAGTCGGCAATGACTTCCCCGTTTTTTTACATCCAAAAACCAAAGAAGAATATGCACTAGCTCGCCAAGAACGTAAAAACGGGGTCGGCTATAACGGCTTTCTCTGCGATTTTTCGCCGGATGTCACGCTCGAACAAGATTTAATCCGTCGGGATTTAACCATTAATGCGATTGCCCAAGATGCAAGCGGTCAAATTTTTGACCCATACGGCGGTAAACAAGATTTAGCAAATCGTCTGCTTCGTCATATTTCACCGGCATTTAGTGAAGATCCGCTGCGAGTTTTAAGAGTCGCTCGCTTTGCCGCCCGTTTCCATTCGCTTGGCTTTAAAATCGCGCCTGAAACGGTAAAATTAATGCAAGAAATGACCGCTTGTGGTGAATTGGCTCACTTAACTGCGGAGCGTGTTTGGTTGGAAACTCAAAAAGCCTTTACAACGGATAATCCGCAAATCTATTTTGAAGTATTACGAGAAATCGGTGCACTAGCCGTATTATTTCCGGAATTCGGTCGCTTATTCGGCGTGCCTCAGCCTCCACAACACCACCCTGAAATTGATTGTGGGATTCACACTTTACTTGTTATTGCGCAAGCTAAACGACTTGTAAAAAACGCGGAAAATCCGACCGCTTTACTATGGGCTTCGCTTTGCCACGATTTAGGCAAAGGTCTAACCGAAAAAGAGATTCTCCCGCATCATTACGGACATGAAGTGAAAGGCATCAAGCCGGCTCGTGAGCTATCCAATCGCTTAAAAGTACCGACAGATATCAAAGACTTCGCCATTCTAGTTACAGAATATCATACCCACTGCCATAAAATGGCGGAGCTACGTCCGGAAACCGTATTGAAAGTATTTAACGTACTTGATGTATGGCGTAAACCGCAACGTTTCTTTGATTTTTTACTCGCTTGTGAGGCGGATGCACGAGGTAGATTAGGTTTTGAAAGTAGAGAATATCCACAGGCTGAACTCGCCAAGCGTTATTTCGAAGCGGCGAATAAAGTGGACGTACAGCAAGTGATTGCGGATGGTTTTGAAAAACAAGCGATTAGAGATGAGTTGAACAAACGTCGAGCCGATTCGATCGCCGCTATAAAGAAAACGATGAGTTAAGCCGTATATTTCTTCCCTTTATACCAATAAACCATAAAAATTTAATGGAATTTTGTAAATCCATTATTTTTTTATGGCTTTTGCGTATATAATTTTCCTCTTTTTAGATTATTCTTATTATATAAAAGGGGAAACAATGAAAAAGAACGCCATTACGTTGGCTCTATTTACATTTTTAAGCTTGTCCGTTCAAGCCGAAGAAGCCGTTGAATTGGGGGAAGTAAAAGTTAATGCGCAAGGTGAATTAGCCGATTCGATTCTCAATAATTCAAATAATATCAGCGATCAAGTGGTCGATAGATCACAATTAAAACACCGTTCCGCAACCTTAGGTAACGCATTGGCGGGCGAACTCGGCGTTCACTCGAATCCGTTTGGCGGCGGTGCCAGCAAACCGATTATTCGAGGGCAAGACGGCGTACGTGTAAAAATCCTACAAAACGGCACGGACGTGATCGATATGTCTTCACTCTCGCCCGACCATGTAGTCGCCGCCGATACTTTACTTGCCAGCCAAGTGGAAATCGTCCGAGGTGCGAATACGCTTTTATATAGCACCGCTTCGCCGGCCGGTGTGGTCAATGTGGTGGACGGGCGTATTCCGAGTCGAATGCCTGCCGGATCAATTCTCTCAAATGTTGAAGGGGAAGTTTTATCCCGTTATAACACCGCCAGCAAAGAAATCGTCAATACCGCCGGTATTACATTGGGGCTAGGTAATCATTTCGCTCTACGTTTAGAAGGGTTGAAACGTAATGCGGATAACTATCGTGTACCGAAATTCCAAGCGGAAACCAAACAATTAAATTACTTACCGGGTAGTGATAATAAATCTAGAGTCGGCACTATCGGGCTTTCTTATATTCATGATAAAGGCTATTTAGGTGCCTCTTACAGCTATCGCAAAGACCGCTATAGTATTCCGGGACATATTCACTGTAACAGCGACAGAGAACATTTCACGCAATGGTACGGTTCGGGACGTTATTATCTGTCTATCTATCCGCATTTAATGGGCGATGAGGATATTTACGATAATCCGCACACCCATTGCAGACATAATCATAACGATCCGAGCGAAAGTAATCCGATCGGTACGCCGGTAAATCATTTACACGACAGCCCTTATATTTTAATGAATACCAAACGTTATGACGTGCGCGGAGAATTGTTACAGCCGTTTAAATGGTTGGATAAAGTAAAACTCAGTCTAACTTTCGCCGATTATTATCATGACGAACGAGATCCTGGTAATCCGCAGACTCAAAGCAATCCGAAAAGTAGTGAACGTAGCCCGACTGTAGATAAAAATAGTGAAAATGCCATTTTCAAAAATAAAGGATTTAATAGTCGCTTAGAACTTTATCACGCACCGACTAAGCATTTTAAAGGACTTGTTGGAGTACAGTATCAAACGCAAAAAGCCAGTGCGGGGGAAGTGTTACTGCCAAGTTATTTCGAATCGGCGGAAGCCTATAACAAAGCCTTACAAAATAACGTAAACAGTTATCGTCCTTATTTATTGGTACCGCATACGAATAAAAGTTTAAGTTTATTCGGCTTGGAGCAATTTAATCTAGGGAAATTTAGCTTAGATACCGCTGTTCGCTACGAAAAACAAAAAACGCCGGTTCACTACGAACAAAAATTGTTAAATCATGCACTGAACAGTTTGCAAAAAGATCCGTCAAGACCTAAGGTATATTCGCCGATTCATCCCGATTTAACTCCATATAAGCAAAATGCGCTTTCTTATGCGGCAACCACGTCTTGGGACTTTACGCCGGAAAACCGTTTATCATTCAGTTATTCGCATAACGAGCGTATTCCGTCACCGATGGAGTTGTATTATCAAGGAAGACATCTTGCCACCAGCTCTTTTGAACATGGTAATAAAAACTTAACCAAAGAAAAATCGGATAACTATGAATTAGCTTTCCGACACACAGGAGATAAAGTTTTCTATAAAACCAGCGGCTATTACAGTGATTTCGACAACTATATTTTCAATGAAAACGTAGAGAAAGAAGGCAATCTTTACTTACGTCGTTATAACCAAACCACTGCAAAATTTTATGGTTTAGAAGCGGAAGTCACTTATCAATTCCATCCGGATCACAGTATCACTTTATTCGGCGATATTGTACGCGGACGCATCGGCAAATTATCACCGGTTATCGGTAAGAATTTCTATGATAAAGATCCGATCTTAGATGAAGAAAATATTAATACCGACTGCTTGCAAAGAGGCGGAGATTTAAGCCAATGTGTGAAATTTCTTAATCAGCATGAACTTACCGTCCCACCGGTTGTTGATTTAGAACCTTCTTGTACTAAGGAAGAAATCGAAAATTCTCCTGAATTTTGTGTAATTACTTACCCGGGCAAACTTGGCACGGACAAACTTGAACGTCCTGCGACTAACGCACCACGAGTTCCACCGATTCGTTTAGGTTTCCGTTGGCAGGGATATTTCAATCAGAATTGGTCGGCAAACGTAGAATATATTCGTGTCTTTACTCAAAAACGCGTATCAACATCTACCATTGCGATTAAACCGAGATTACACACTCCGAAAGGTTGTTCTCGAAGTGACGGTGACTGCGAAATTAAAAACTACGTGAACAACAATCTACCGATGGTCGCTCGTAAAGTGACGGAAAATAAAACGCAAGGCTACAACTTGCTTAACTTAGGTATTGATTACAATCGCATTATCAAAAATGTCGATTACACCTTCTCGTTACGAGCAAATAACGTATTGAATGAGCAAATTTATATTCATAACTCATTCTTACCTTATGTGCCGCAAATCGGGCGTAACTTTACCTTTGCCGTCAATGTAAAATTCTAATCTATTAGAATAAGTAAAAAGGGCTGTGTAATTATCTTACACAGCCCTTTTAAGTTTTTTAACCAAGCAATTTATTCGTATTCTTCTAACCAAATGGTTAAAATCGCTTCTAAAATATGCTCGTTTGACGCTTCCGGATCATCATCAAAATCTTCCATTTCACAGATCCATTTATGCATATCGGTAAAACGAACCGTTGTCGGATCTAAATCCGGATTCATATCATAGAGATTTTCCGCAATCATACGGGTATCAGACCATTTCATTAGTGTGCCGCCTCATTTGCGTGATTTAAGTTATATTTCGGAATCTCCACCACTAAGTCTTCTTCGCCTACTACACATTGGCAACTTAAACGGCTATCCATTTCAAGACCCCATGCTTTATCTAACATATCTTCTTCTTGATCGGTCGTTTCATTTAATGAATCGAATCCTTCACGAATCACTACATGGCAGGTAGTACAAGCACAAGAACCGTCACAAGCATGGTGAATTTCAACCCCCGCATTGTGCGCTAACTCTAATAAATTGTCGCCGGTTTGCGCTTCAATCACCATACCTTCCGGGCAGAACTCTTCATGCGGAAGAAAAACAACTTTTGGCATAATATCCTCTCTTTTATTTACCTCGGAAAGATGCTGAAACCGATTCTACAAGCGGCCAGATTTTACTGACTTTCTGTAAAATCACGATCTTAAAATCTCTCCAATCCCTTTTTTTCAAAAGGGAACTCATTAAACAATCTCATCAACGGCTTTACCCGCCAATGCTTTTTGGATTGATAAATTCATTCGCTTCGCAGCAAATGTTTGTGTTGCGAGATCTAAATCTTTTACCCCTTGGGCAATCGCTTGTCGATCCGTACCTTGTTTTAATTGAATCAGTTTTGCGATTTCCGCTTCAATTAATTTAAACTCTTCAACGCTTAATACTTCCGCTCCGTCTTGTTGTAATGCCGAAACGACCGTATCAATCGTTCTATCCGCTTCAACACGTTGTTCGGCAAGTTGGCGAGCTTCCATATCTTCTTTGGCGTTTGCCATTGAAGATTTAATCATTTGCGTTACTTCTTCATCGGTTAAACCGTAAGACGGTTTAATTTGAATCGAAGCCTGCACTTTGGTCGATTTTTCCATTGCCGTAACACTGAGTAAACCGTCCGCATCCACTTGATAAGTAACACGAATTGTCGCCGCACCGGCAACCATCGGCGGAATGCCTCGTAACGTAAAGCGACCAAGTGAACGACAATCTTCGACTAACTCACGTTCGCCTTGTAACACGTGTACGCTCATTGCGGTTTGTCCGTCTTTAGCGGTAGTAAATTCTTGCGCTCGTGCAACCGGAATCGTGGTATTACGCGGAATAATTTTCTCCACTAAACCACCCATTGTTTCAATGCCGAGTGAAAGCGGTACGACATCCAGCAACAACATTTCGCTATCCGGTTTATTACCGACCAAAATATCCGCCTGAATTGCCGCCCCCAATGCCACCACTTTATCCGGATCAATCGAAGTTAAAGGCTGTTTTCCGAAAAATTCGCCGACTTGTTCATGCACAAACGGAACTCGAGTCGAACCGCCCACCATCACTACTTCACGGATTTCTTCGCCTTCCACGCCGGCATCTTTTAACGCACGGCGACAGGTCATCAATGAACGTTTAACTAACGGTTGAATTAACTCGTTAAATTGTTCGCGGCTTACCGTGCCTTGCCAATTTGCAAATTCCACTTCGGTTTCGACCGCTTGTGAAAGCGCCACTTTAGTTTGGGTGGCTAGCGTTAATAATTCACGTTGTTCATTGGCATTTTGCGGTTTGTAATTTGCTTGTTCCGCAATCCAATCGGCGAGTAAATGGTCAAAATCATCGCCGCCAAGTGCGGTATCGCCGCCGGTCGCCAACACTTCAAACACACCGCGACTTAAACGCAAAATCGAAATATCGAAAGTACCGCCGCCCAAATCATATACCGCAATAATGCCTTCTTGCCCGCTATCCAAACCGTAAGCAATCGCCGCCGCCGTCGGTTCGTTTAATAAACGTAATACATTTAAACCGGCGAGACGCGCCGCATCTTTGGTGCTTTGACGTTGTGCGTCATCAAAATACGCCGGTACAGTGATAACTACACCGGATAATTCTCCGCCTAAACGTTGTTCGGCAAAGCGATTTAAATGGCTTAAAATATCTGCCGACACTTCAACCGGACTTTTATTACCTTGTTTAGTTTGAATTAACGGTAAACCGTTATCGCTGGCAATAAATTGATAAGGTAACTCCGGATAACGTGTTTGTACGTCTGCTAGTGAGCGACCGATTAAACGTTTCGCCGAAATTACCGTATTCTGAGGGTCAATACTTGCTTGCGCAAATGCTTCAACCCCAACGATTTTTTGTTGTTCACCGTAGTGGACGACGGATGGAACTAACGCTCGTTCCTGATCATCTAACAACACCTGCGTTTGCCCGCTACGTACACTTGCCACCAATGAATTGGTTGTGCCGAGGTCAATACCCACCGCTAAACGATGCTGATGCGGTGCAGCCGTCTGCCCCGGCTCAGCAATTTGAAGTAATGCCATTATGTTTTATCTCTCTTTTTTATTGCTCTTTCACCTTTGTGAACGAGGTGATAAATTACGGTCAAAATGATGTATTCCTTAACTCTCTCCCCTTGTGGGAGAGAGACCGATATTTGCTTCGTCCAGAAGCAAATATCAGAGAGAGGGGCAATCCATATCAATCGCATAAAAAATCGTATCTAATACACGATCTAGATCATTATGAATCTCACTATTCCAAAAACGTAATACTTTAAACCCTTGTTGATTTAAATATCTAGTCCGTTGTTCATCATAAGATTGCCGATCTATATGTTGAATACCATCTAATTCAATAATTAATTTTTTTGAAAAACAAATGAAATCAACAATATAAAATCCTATTACTTGCTGACGTCGAAATTTTGTTCCAATAAAACGCTTTGCTCGTAATTCTTGCCAAAGCATCTGCTCTTCCTCTGTCATTGAAGAGCGAAGTTTCTTTGCCCGTTGCAGTAATTTTTCTTTCATATTCCACCTCGCTAAATAATTTAGCGAAAGTAGAAAATAATTTTTCAAATATTTTTGCGATCTCAATCGAGAAAAGGGACTTTTCCCCTCTCTCTGCTAAAAATAGCCTTACGCTATTTTTAGCTGTCTCTCTCCCACAAGGGGAGAGAGTTGTAAAGCTATGCTACCGAATAGCCCATATTTTCCGGTACGAATACGCCTTGGTAGTGGCGTTCGATCGGGACGGCGATTTTACTTTCTAATTCTAATACTTGATGACCTTGTAAATTCGCAATATCCGTTTGCCAGTTTTCCCAGCGTAAGTCTTTATAAAAATCGGCTAAATCGCCGGCTAACGCCCAGCCGAGAAATTCCGAATAACCTAAATTTAACGGTTCCCATTTTTTGGTTTTCGGGTTGTGATAATAAACTTGCCCGACTTTATCGCCTAAGCCGCCGGCATTAATCGCAAAATAACCGCCGATTGCATCGTCCGCCACTAATAAATGGCTCGGTTGTTCGCCCGATTGTTTAAAGGTTTTACCGAAATTCCAGTCGAATAATCCTCTCGGTAATTTTTCGTTACCGGAGCCTAAAATACGTAACCAGCCGTGATCAATAAAAATACCGCCGGTCTCATACACGATTGCGCCCATCGGCGAACGCGTCGAAAGCTGCATTCCGACTAACGCCGCACCGGCGTCTTCCGGATAGCTCGCTAAAATTTCATAATGATTTTTTGCTTGCGTAAACCAATCTCTTAAAATAAGCCACGCCGATTGCTTATCTAATAATTCTTCTAATGCTTTCATTGCAAAATTTCCTTTAAATTCGACCGCTTATTTTCGGGCTAAGAAATAAATCCCCAAACCGCAAGCAACCGTTAATAAGCCGATTAATTGATTTAATTGGAAAGGACGAACCGCCATTCCAAACAAACCAAAATGATCGATAATCGCGCCTGTGACCAACTGTCCGACAATAATAAAAAACAGCATATTGGTAATGCCGATTTTAGGTGCTAAAAATACCGTAGTAAAGACGAAACCGGCGCCTAAAATCCCGCCGAGTAATTTCCAAAACGGCTGTGACGGAAGCTGTTGTAACGCACCGCTTAAATCGGTTTTCCAAAAACAGAATAACAATAATGCAATCGTACCGGTTGCAAACGAAATGGTCGCCGCCACCAACGGTTGCCCGAGCATTGCTTGCGCTAAGCGGCTATTGATTGCCGCTTGACTTGCCAAAGCGGAACCGGCGACTAATGCCAACAAAATATAGGGTAAAGACATTTGCAAAATTCTCTTAAAATCCGACCGCTTGTATCCGGCTGATACCACTACATCTCGAAGAATTTTTCTTCGACTTTTTCGATTTGAATAATCAGCTTTTTAAAATAGCGTAGGCGATCTGTCAGCCCATTAGCTTGTTGCCATTGTTGCGCTTCCAGCGTTTGTTGCAGTTGCTCTAAAACGGCTTTCTGTTCGGCTTTAATTTGCTTTAAGAATGAGGTTAATTCGTCTTCATCACGACGATGTTCGATTGTTTCCAGTTTCTCATGCCACTCCATCTGTTGCATTAAGAACTCGATATCTCGCATACTTTTTTCTTCGAGATTTTTTGCTTCGCCGGTATGAATTTCAATTATTGCTTCCGCACGTAGAATCGGATCTTTAAGCGTTTGTAACGCTGAATTTATATCTGCCGATTTTTGTACCGCCGCTAACTGTTCCGTTGAAGAACCGTTCGCAAAATTATCCGGATGCAGTTGTCTTTGCAATGCCAAATAACGTTCGGAAAGTAGCGCGTTATCCAATTCAAATTGAACCGGTAAATCAAATAGAACAAAAGGATTATTCATTGTTTATCTCTATACGTTAAAACTTTCACCACAGCCGCAAGAATCTTTCACATTCGGATTGTTATATTTAAAACCTTCGTTTAAACCTTCTTTGACGAAATCCAATTCGGTACCGTCTAAATAAGTTAGGCTTTTTTCATCTACAATCACTTTTACGCCGTGTTGTTCAAAGACATGATCATCCTCATTTAACACATCAACAAACTCAAGCACATAAGCCAGTCCCGAACAGCCCGACGTTTTCACCCCTAAACGTAAACCAATGCCTTTACCACGGTTTTCTAAGAATGTACGAACTCGATTTGCTGCTGTTTCGGTTAATGTAATTGCCATAAGTTATCCTTTTTAATCTGTTAAATGAAAGCGATCTTTACCACAGAAAACACGGAAATACACGAAAAAGTTGATTTTGCAAAATTTTGCGAAAAAACAACCGCTTGTTTTCGTGCTTTCCGTGTTATTCGAAGTTAATTATTATTTAGCTTGTTTTTCTTTATAATCGGCAATCGCTGCTTTGATTGCGTCTTCCGCAAGAATTGAACAGTGAACTTTTACCGGTGGTAATTCCAATTCTTCCGCGATGTCGCTGTTTTTAATTGCGCCCGCTTCTTCTAACGATTTACCTTTCACCCATTCGGTAATTAAAGAACTTGATGCGATTGCAGAACCGCAACCGTACGCTTTAAAACGTGCGTCTTCGATAATACCTTGATCGTTCACTTTAATTTGTAAACGTAAAATATCGCCACAAGCCGGCGCACCTACCATACCGGTACCGATATCCGCCGCTTCTTTGTCAAATGTTCCTACGTTACGTGGGTTTTCGTAGTGGTCGATTACTTTTTCGCTGTATGCCATTTTGCATTCCTTCTGTTAAATTCTGTTATCAGTAAAATATTGCTTGCAGTTGCTAGGCGAACCGCCACAGACAGTACAATCAGTACGGCAAGGCGGTTCAACAACGCAAATGCCTTGCAATATTGCTACTGATTAGTGGTGATTCCACTCGATTTTTGATAGATCCACACCTTCTTTAAACATTTCCCAAAGCGGAGAAAGTTCACGAAGTTTTACGATTGCTTTTTTCACAAGCTCGATGGTGTAGTCGATTTCTTCTTCTGTTGTCCAACGACCTAAAGTGAAACGAATTGAGCTGTGCGCTAATTCATCGTCACGGCCGATGGCACGTAATACGTATGAAGGCTCTAAACTTGCCGAAGTACATGCAGAACCTGATGAAACCGCAATATCGCGTAATGCCATCATTAATGACTCACCTTCAACAAAGTTGAAGCTGATATTTAAGTTTGAATCTACACGTTTGCCTTCTTCCATTGAACCGTTTACATACACTTCTTCGATATCTTTGAAGCCATTGTATAAACGGTCACGTAAAGCACGTAAGCGAGGCATTTCTGTTGCCATTTCTTCTTTAGCGATACGATACGCTTCGCCCATACCTACGATTTGGTGTACAGGTAATGTACCTGAACGCATACCACGTTCATGACCGCCGCCGTGAATAATCGCTTCGATACGAACACGCGGTTTACGGCATACATATAAGCCGCCGATACCTTTCGGTCCGTATAATTTGTGGCTTGAGAAAGACATTAAGTCTACTTTTAACTCTTGTACGTTTACCGGTACTTTACCGACCGATTGCGTTGCGTCCACGTGGAAAATAATTTTACGTGAACGGCAAATTTCACCGATTGCTTTAATGTCTTGGATAACGCCCATTTCATTATTTACGTGCATTACGGAAACTAAAATGGTATCCGGACGAATCGCCGCTTCTAATTTAGCTAAATCTAATAAACCGTCTTGTTCCGGATCTAAGTAAGTTACTTCGAAACCTTCACGCTCTAATTGACGGCAAGTATCTAATACCGCTTTATGCTCGGTTTTAACGGTAATGATATGTTTACCTTTAGTTTGATAGAAATGCGCAGCACCTTTAATCGCAAGGTTGTCCGACTCTGTCGCACCGGAAGTAAATACGATTTCACGGCTGTCCGCACCGATTAAATCCGCAATATGGTTACGTGCAACGTCTACCGCTTCTTCCGCTTCCCAACCGAATTTATGTGAACGTGAAGCCGGGTTACCAAAGATGCCGTCTTTGGTCATGTATTGCATCATTTTTTGCGCAACACGCTCGTCCATCGGCGTAGTTGCTGCATAATCTAAATAGATAGGTAATTTAACTGACATTGTTACTCCTAACTCGCTTTAAATAAGCGGTCGTTTTTATTGAAATTGTTGCAATTAATGTTTGTGTGAATGATCGTGGCAATGCTCTTTTTCACAATCGTGATCCGAATGTTCTTCAACCAGCTCCGCCAAGGTAATCGTATTTAAAAATACACCGATTTGTTCTTCTAAACGTTCCCATAAATGATGAGTTAAGCACTGTGAGTTTTTACTACAGTTACCGCTCCCTTTACATTTGGTTACGTCAAGATTTTCATTCACCGCCGCAATAATCATCCCCACACTAATCTCTTCAGGTTGCTTACCGAGTTGATAACCGCCGCCCGGACCTCTCACGCTATGCACGATTCCTTCGCGACGTAATTGAGCAAATAATTGTTCCAAATACGACAATGAAATCGCTTGACGTTCCGAAATATCGGCAAGGCTTACCGGCAAAGACTTTCCGTGTAACGCAATATCTAGAATCGCAGTTACCGCATAACGCCCTCTTGACGTTAATTTCATAATTTTTGTCCCTCTTTTAATAAGGAAATAGTAATCGATTTACGGTGTGAATTTTGATATACCTGACTGTTACAGTCAAGAATTTTACACTTATCACACTGAAAGGTTTTATAAATGATAAAGATTATTAATAATCCTTAGTGATAACATAAAAGAATAATTTGCATCTTTTTAAATCAATAACCTTACAATTATAAATGATTTTTAAAAGGCATAAAATAACAATCCCGACCAATCTATAAGAAATTAATATAACCTACGATCTATTGCCGTTTTAATCGACTTTTCAATTTAAAATTCATATAAATATAAATACGTTATACCTTACTGGTCGGAACTCCTACTTTTTTAAGTAAATACACTTGCTCACCTTGTTATCCCTACGTAGAATCGCCCGCGTTTTGCTTTTTAGCAATTATAAAAATATGAACGAAAGTTCACAAAAATGGCCATTTATACGGCTATTTTTTTATTTAAAAGGACACCTAATGAATCACACATTTAATAAAACTCTTATTGCTTCACTTCTTAGCTTAGCTGCCGGCGGCGTATCGGCTTCTTTATTCCAACTTGCAGAAGTTTCAACGTCAGGACTCGGTATGGCGTACGCAGGTAATGCGGCGGTTGCGGACAATGCGTCCGTAGTGGCAAATAACCCGGCATTAATGACTAAATTACGCCAAGCACAAATATCAGCAGGCGGCGTATTAGTCGATACTGATATTATTATTTCAGGAACTAGTGCTTCAGGTAGCAATGCTTATGCAAGTAATGTCGTACCGACATCAGTTATTCCAAATGTTTATTTTGTTACGCCAATTAATGACAAATTTTCATTAGGTTTAGGTTATAACGTAAACTTTGGCTTAAGTTCAGAATATCCGGATGATTACAACGCAGGTTCAATAGGCGGTAAAACAGAACTACAAGCACATAACTTTAACGTAAGTGGTGCCTATGATTTAGGTCATGGATTTAGCTTTGGTGCGGGCGTGAATGCGATTTATTCAAAAGCAGAAGTTCGTCGTACTTTAGGTGATCAAAGTAAATCAATTGAAACCGCAAGAAAAGGGGCAGCCTTATTAAGCAGCCTGCCAGCTTCAATGACGTTATCTACTTTAGCTGCATCCATTCCTAATAATCCAAGATTACAAGCATTGGCAGCTGCAAATCCTGAAGCGGCGGCGACACTACAATCATTGGCGAAAAGTTCACCAAACACAACCGTATCACAAGCAGCTGCTGCATTAGCAGCAACAGCGAATAGTTTATCAGCAATGAATAAATCAACTGAGGTTGCGAGTATTAAAGGTGATGAATGGTCATTCGGTTGGAATGCAGGTTTAACTTATGATCTTAACGAAAATCATCGTTGGGGTTTAGCATATCATTCTGCTGTTGATGTAAAATTCAAAGGTAAATATCGTAACGGCTTAACTCAAGATATGAGAACAAGCAAAGGCACAACTTATGCGACAAATAACCAAGAATGGGATGGACGCTTAACTTTAAATCTGCCTGCTTATTGGGAACTTTCAGGTTGGCATAAACTAAGTGAGCGTGTAGCAATGCAATATAGTTGGAAACGTACTGAATGGTCACGCTTAAAAGCCTTAGATGCATACCATGATCTTGATGGTAAACATTTGTTCCATAAAACAGAGAACTTCCGTGATTCTAACCGATACTCATTAGGTTTCTCATTTATTGCAACGCCTGATCTAACATTACGTACAGGTATTGCGTATGACCGTAATGCAAGTGTAAATCACCCATCAATTTCAATTCCTGATACTAACCGTGTATGGTATTCAGTGGGGGCGACTTATCAAATTACACCAAATACTTCTATTGACGCAGCTTATGCACATTTACGTGGTACAAGCTTCAGTTTCAAAGAAGACGGTGCGGCATTTAAAACTAAAGCGCGCGGTCACCTCTATGGTTTAAATGTTAACTACAAATTCTAATTCCTAACTCAAAATAGGAAATTACGAATATGCAAAAGGCGTGTAAACTGATTACACCCTTTTTATTTACTTTAAGGAGAAACAATGAAATCTACAATTTACTATCAATATTACCATTCACCGGTCGGAAAGTTGTTATTGATTGCTAATGATAAGGGACTGATTGGTATTGAATTTGAACAAGAGCAACTCACTACAGATGCTCAAAAATGGCAAATAGCTACAGAAGAAAGCGGTCAAATTTTTGACATTTTTTGCAAAACACGCAATATTTTAGACCGCTATTTTTCCGGTGAGAAATTAGAGTTCCAGCATTTGGATTTTCTAGCACCGCAAGGTACCGAGTTTCAAAAATCCGTCTGGCAGATTTTATTAACCATTCCTTACGGCAAAACCACCAGTTACGGTGAAATCGCTCAACAACTTGGTAAACCGAATGCAATGCGAGCGGTAGGCGGTGCAGTCGGACGTAACCCTATTTCAATTATCGTGCCTTGTCATCGTGTATTAGGCAAAAGCCAAACGCTTACCGGCTTCGGCGGAGGATTACCGGCTAAACGCTATCTGCTGGCTCTCGAAGGAATTGATTTTAAAGATAAAGGGATTGAATTTGTCAATCCTAAACATAAAAAATGGGATAAAGCATAGATTCTTTATCCCTATTTGCTTAGTAATTTTCTTTTACCCAATTTTCCGCTAAAGCTAAATCCGTTTGCCATTGCTGCGCGATTTGGAATACCCATTGTGCGATATGCTGTTCCCAGACCTCTCCGTTATCCGTCTGGGCGAGTTGCGCAATTTCTTGTAAACGTTTTAAGCTGACAGAAGCTAATGCCCCTTTGATTTTATGCGCTTCATCCGCTGTAGATTTACGCATTTCCGGCGAATCGGTCGCCTGCCATTCGGTTAAATAATGCTGTAAATTAGCTAAATACTCCGGCATTAATTTAGCAAATAATGCAAAGTTGGCTAATACGGCTTTAGCTCCCATTACTTCAATAAATTCCGATAAAATTTTACGATCATAAGGCAAATTCAACGTTTCTTCGGTTTCGACAAGCGGTGCAATTTCAGCGGTTTTTTCCACAAAATCACTATTAAAATAGTGATTTAAACATTCGGATAACGCCTCTAACGAAAGCGGTTTACGCAATACGTCATCCATACCCTGTTGCTGATATTCTTCCTTGGTTTGCATAATATTCGCCGTCAATGCGACTAACAACGGTAGATAATCCACCTCTTCATTTTCGTAACGTTCACGCAATTGTTTGGCAATATCAAAACCGGTCATATCCGGCAATTGAATATCCAGTAAAATCAGGTCATAACTGTGTTGTGCAAATAATTCAAATGCTTGTGCGCCGGTCATTGCGACATCCACATCACAACCGAATTTTTCTAACATAGCGCGAGCGACAACCACATTCACTTCAATATCTTCCACCAGTAATACTTTTAGTGCGTGCGCATTAATTTTTACCGATTTTTCCGCTTCGACCGGATCAGCTTGAATAGTCAGCGTAAAAGTAGAACCTTTGCCCATTTCACTGTGTAGGGTTAAATCGCCGCCCATTAATTTAGCGATACGTTTGGAAATCGCCAAACCGATACCGCTTCCTTGCGCTTTTCTTTCTTGAGAGTTTTCCGCTTGATAAAACATTGCAAACACTTTGCGTTGTTCGTGTTTCGGAATACCGATTCCGGTATCTCTCAAACTAAAGCTAAAATGATCGTTATCAATTCGTTTTACACTTAAATAAATATCACCGCCTGCCGGAGTAAATTTGACCGCATTACTGACTAAATTCCACAATATTTGGCTTAAACGGGCGTTATCCACATAGATAAAATTCGGTAAATCATCCGAATAATCGATATGGAATTTAATTTTATTCTGTTCCGCCATCAGATTGCCGAAATTGCTAATATCGCTAATTAGTTGAGAAAACTCTATTTCCTTTCTAAACAATTCCACCCGACGACTGTCAATTTTTTCCAAATCAATAATATCGCTAAAGATATGTCCTAACGAAACCGCACTAATATTGATCGTTTTCAAATATTCACGTTGTTGTTCGGTCAATTCACCTTCCAACAAAATGCGACTTAGCCCGATAATACCGTTTAACGGGGTGCGTAATTCATGGCTAATCGTTGCCATTAACACGCTTTTATCACGGTTATTCTTTTCTAAAGTTGCATTTAAAAAAGCGTCTTGTTCCCGCAAAATACCGAGATCATAAACGCTCTGCTCAAGCTGGATTCTAGACTTTTCCAATTTCTCGACAATCAGATTGAAGAAATAAATGACAAAAGGTGCGGAAATCAATCCGAAAGAAATCGAACGTAAAATATCTTGCGCTAAAATACTGCCGGTAAAAAGATAAGTGAGAATACTTTGCGCCGCTATTGCAAAACTCGCTAACACAAAGAATCCTAATAATGCTGCCTTTCCTCTCCCTAAACGAAGTACCCAATTTACATAGCTTTGACTACATTGCTTTATTACCTTCATTTTTCCCCCTAAAAAGAAAATCCTTTCCATTGCTTAGCATAGAAAGGATTTATTATAGCTCAAACCGTATTCTTACGTTATTTCGATTATTGATTCAAATCGGATTATTTCCAATAAAATAAGCAGATAATTGCAATAATCGCCATAAATACGCCTAAGTAGTTAATTTTATTAATTTTTTCTTTAAAGACTAATGCACCGATAAATGTCCCTAAACAAATCACACCGAGGTTCATACCGGTAAACACTAAAGTCGGGTCATCTTTCATCACTTGGTGTGCTTTAATGTAAAATAAAATATTACAGAAATTCAATACCCCTAACACTAAGCCGACCACCACACTCGGCACCTGCCATTGCGTACGCTTCAGTAATAAATAAACAAACATTAAACAGCCGGCAAAAACAAAGGCGATAAACAATGTTACCGGAAAAGCCGAACCTGATTTAGCAATTTGCTTAAATAGCGTATCGGTCATGCCATAACCTAGCCACACACAAGCCAAGCTAATAATCGCAATTTTACCGCCTTTACCCATACCGTGATGGGTTTTCCACAGCAAACAACCGAGCGCAACAAAGGCTAATACTAAAGCGATTAATTTATTTTGGGTAATTTGTTCACCGAAAATGGTAAATGCCGCCAAAATCGGTAAAAACAGCGAAAGACGTTGGGCCGCATCGGTACGAATAATACCGGCAAATTCAAGTGATTTGGCTTGAATCAGGAAAATGGTTGGTAATAAGAAACCTAATGCAAAAAATAGATAAGACGAAGGGTTATTCGCTACAATATCAACCACGGTTTGCCCTTTAAAATCCGGATTCAGTAAAAAATAGGTCATCGAAGTCGTGACGATATAGTTCACTGCGATACTTTGATCAATGGCAATTTGCTTTTGACGCGCGACTTTAATCAACACCCCGACAGAGACGCTACATAAAATAGCGATCACAAGTTCTAACATGGAAATCTCCTGTATAAATAAAGGCAGGCATTCTACAAACTTCCTTATGAGATAGATAGATCAAGCGGTCGGATCTGTGCAAAATTTTGCAAAAATACGACCGCTTGTCATGAGTTATTTACGTTCGAATAAACGTCTTTCCGGACTTTCGATTTGTTCTACCAAAATCAAAATTGCCGCATCACCGCCCCACTCTCTTGGCGCTTGGTGTAAAGCGATGATTTTAGGGTGTTGCACCAACCAACGGGGAATTTGATCTTTCAAAGTGCGCGTACCAAAACCGGTCATAATGCTGGCACAATAAACTTGTTCTCTCTCGCACGCCAAAATCAGTGCCGCCAACTCTTTTTTTGCTTGTTCACGAGTTAAACCGTGTAAATCTAAAAAAAGCTCCGGCTGAAAATCGCCACGGCGTAATTGCTTTAAAATATACGGGTCAATATCCGCACGTAAATATTTGATTTTCTCATTTTCTTCTCGTAATAACGGCTCATATTCATCAGAGAAGAAAAATTCGGTGTCTTTTTGTTCTTGTAGCTCTCGTAACTCATTAACTTTTTTACGAGGCGCAGTTTTCGGTACAAAAGTGTCTTGTTTAATTTTTTTCGTGCCTTTTACCGCTTCTTGGAAAAGTGCAAAATCTTCGTTATCTAACATGCTTGTTTGTCCATTACTAAAAATTCCGCTTCCGGGAAATTGCGTTCAATATATTCTCTTAAATAATTTAGCGTACTTTGCTGAATAATTTCGTCTGTTGGCGGATAACTATTATAGATCAAACTGACTAACGGAATCTGTTTTTGTTGGCATGCCATTAAACTGAGCAAGGTGTGATTAATCGAACCTAATCTGCCGGAAGTCACTAAAATCAGCGGCAATTGCTGCTCCGCAATATAATCCAGTGTTGTATGTCGATTATCATAAGGCACAGCCAAACCGCCAGCCCCTTCTAACAAAACGTAATCATATTTTTCGGCTAATAATTGGCCGGCTTCGGCAATTTTGTGTGTATCAATAATGATATTTTCCATTTCCGCCGCTAAATGGGGCGAACAAGGATAGCGAAAAAGATAAGGACAAGTAATACCGTCTTTATCCTCTTGGGTTAACGGCATATTTTGCATCTGGCGATGGTGCAGAATATCACTGGAAACGCCTTCACAGCCGGTTTGAATCATTTTTTGCGTAATCACCGAATAACCCTGTTTCATCAAATGTTTAGCATAAAACCCGGTGGCGACCGTTTTGCCTATGTCGGTATCAATGCCCGATACAAAAATGATTTTGCCCATTATTTTTTCACTCCCAAAATAAAAATCGGCTCATAAGTCAAATAAACACCTTGTTCACAGCTAAATTGAGCTTGATATTGTTCACTAAATG
This sequence comes from Actinobacillus genomosp. 1, assembly GCF_029774175.1. NCBI lineage: Bacteria > Pseudomonadati > Pseudomonadota > Gammaproteobacteria > Pasteurellales > Pasteurellaceae > Actinobacillus > Actinobacillus genomosp. 1. The sequence goes on from NZ_CP103834.1 coordinate 1,109,086, forward strand.
CCATCAACTTTTTGCGTGTCCACGTTTGTGTACTAATTGCCGTTACCCCGGTTTTCCGCAGGTGTTGCAACACGGCAAGCGGTGAAGCAAAGGTTAAACGAATCTGCCGTTGCATAATCTGTAACTGGGTAAAGTCTTTACTTAACCAAAAATGCCAATCTTCTTGGCTTGGATAAGTCAGCCCAACACCCGTTAGTTGACGAATTTCCGCTAAATTTTCCGTTGTAAAACTATTAAATAGCAAAATACCATTCGACTGTAACAGATTCGCAGCTTGCGAAACAAAAGTTTGCGGTTGTTCAAACCACTGTACTGCGGACGCAGAACTGATCAAATCAAATTGCCCATCAAAGGCTAAATGTTCCGCATCGCCGGCTATAAATTTAAAGGAAACAAGCGGTCGATTTTCGCCAATTTTTTGCAAGACGCAATCTTGATAGACATCACTCAGATCGTTAATAACCAAATGTTCCACTTGATATTCACGCACTAAATGCTGAGTTAAATCACCCGTGCCACAACCGATTTCCAACACTCGCCGAAAACATTGTTTGTTCGTTTTGGCGAGCAAATTTACCAATTGTCGATTAATCTGTTGTTGAGCGATCGCATGCTCGTCATATTCCGTGATATGGGTTGCAAAACGTTGTGCAATCAATGGCTTATCTAACTTTGCCATAATTGCTCCCACTCAGAAAAATGTTGCCAGAGATAATGCTCACCTTTAGGCATTTGTGTCATACGCACATTTTTATCTTGCCAAAAAGCTAGCTGATTTTGTGCTGAAAAAATACGATCTTTCTCGCCAATAATGACATTCGTCCAATGTAGCTTCGGCGTAACAAGATTTGCCTCGATTGCCGTATTCAATACCTCAAGTTCATGATGAATTTCAGCAAGCGAACGCTGTTCGGGTAATGCGAGGTAAGCATTTAACAACTGTTTATCACCACAAATTCGGCGTTCAAACTTCAAGCGATTTTCTGTATTTAATGTTTGTAATGTGCCGTTAAATATCTGTAGCGGAATCCCCCATTCATCGTGTTTAGGAAAAGGCGTACCGTTAATCGCTATCGCAGAAGTCAAATTAATCTCCGGTAATACATTTTCCGCCACCCAAACGCCCATCGACCACGCCACTAAGCGGAGGGTTTGGTAACGGCTAAAATCAAAAGCAGGAAAGTTTAAATCTTGGTAATCATAACAAATCAATAAGTCATAACCGTTCGGCAACGCTAAATGTGAGACAACCGATGCCGGTGTGCCCCAACCGGCAAAATAAATAATCAAATTGGCTTGTTGAGTTGAAATTAATTTTGTTTTCACTTTTTCTCCTTATAAACAAGCAATTAAGCGATCTAATTCTTCGGTGGTTAAATCAGCGGTTAATGATAGGCGGATACGAGCCGTACCTTTCGGCACTGTCGGCGGGCGAATCGGCAAGCAATAAAAACCTTGTTGTTGCAATGTTTTGGCTTTTTGCACCGCTTGTTCGTTTTCACCCACTACAAACGGAATAATGCAACTTTGCGTTTGTAACGGATAACTATTTTTCTGCTGTACCGCTTGTTTTAGCTTCTCACTGAGCTGCGCTAAATGCTGTCGTTTAGGTTGAAATTCGGCTAACCGCTCAAATAGAAATGCCGTCCATGCGACATTTAGCGGCGGTAATGCAGTCGAAAAAATCAGCGGACGCATCGTGTTGATTAAGTAATCTTTAATCACTTGATCGCACACCAAATAAGCCCCCATCGAAGCCAATGCTTTACCGAAAGTGCCGACTAAAAAATCGATCTCTTCGATACAGTCTAATACTTCCGCCATGCCTAAGCCCTGTTCTCCGTATGCCCCGATTGCATGCGCTTCATCAACATACAGCATAATATGACACTGGCTGGCAAAGGCTTTTTTTAATGCCACGAGTTCAGCCAAAGGCGCAATATCGCCGTCCATACTAAAAATACTTTCGGTAACAATGATAATCCGCTCAAACTGTGCAGCATATTTACTGAGTAATTGAGTTAAATGTTCGAGGTTATTATGTTGATAGCGATAAAAAGACACACCGGCTAAACGGATCCCGTCAATCAAACTGGCGTGTACTAACTTATCGGCAAGAATTAGGGTATTTTTATCCGCTAACGCGGGCAAAATACCGATATTGGCATGATAACCACTGTTAAATAACAAAGCCGCTTCTCGCTGAAAACGGTTGGCAATCAGCTGCTCAAAATCTTGGTAAATCGGGAAATTACCGGTCAGTAGACGCGAAGAAGATGAGGTAAGCGGAGTAACAAGCGGTTCATTTTCACTGATTTTTTGCAAAAATTGTTTTTGTAAATACTGATCTGAAGCCAATCCCAAATAATCATTTGAAGAAAAATTTAGCATTCGACGATTATCGGCAATAATCCACTTTCCATCGTGTTGAATCGGTGGTAACACTCGCTTTAAACCGGCTTGCGTTAATTCCGCTAACTTTTGTTCGAATACATTCATAAAACCTCCGTGAAATATATGACGTTTTATTCGTTATAAGCTATTTTTAATACTTGCAATAAGGCGGTAGTGAGTTGGGTTAATTCCGCCTGACTAATAATAAACGGCGGCATAATGTAAACCAGTTTGCCAAAAGGGCGAACCCAAATGCCGTGTTCTACAAATAATTTTTGTAGTGATACCAAATCAACCGGCTGTTGCATTTCTAATACACCGATTGCGCCTAATACTCGTACTTCCGCTACCGATTTAAAGTGTTTTGCCGGTGCCAACTCATCTATTAATTGCCGTTCAATACGTTGAATATTGGCTTGCCAATCACTTTCTAATAATAAATTAATCGATTCATAAGCAATCGCACAGGCAAGCGGATTCGCCATAAATGTCGGGCCGTGCATAAAACATTTTGCTTCTCCCTCACAAATGACCGTTGCAACTTTTTCTGTCGTGACGGTTGCCGATAAAGTCAAATAACCGCCGGTTAGCGCTTTGCCCAAACAAATAATATCCGGTACCACCTCAGCGTGTTGCAACGCAAATAATTTCCCCGTACGTCCGAAACCGGTTGCAATTTCATCGAAAATTAACAGAATCCCGAAACGGTCGCATAACTCTCTTGCTTTTTGTAAATACACCGGCGAATAGAAATACATCCCACCTGCGCCCTGTACAACAGGTTCGAGAATTAATGCGACAATCTCATCGCCATGTTGTTCAAATAAATCTTGTAGTGGCAAAATCGCTTCATCTCGCCATGCTTCACCAAATTTCACACTCGGTTGCGGCAGAAAATATTGCACCGGTAAACTGGAATTGAATAAACCGTGCATCCCAGTAACGGGATCACAAACCGACATCGCATGCCAAGTATCACCATAATAACCGGAACGAATAGTGGCAAATTTAGTGCGTTTTTTAGCATTTTTTTGACCGCTTGCTTGCGCATATTGCAATGCCATCTTCATAGCGACTTCAACTGCTACCGAGCCGCTATCAGCAAAGAAAATTTTATTCAGCTCAGGCGGTAAGATTTCCAATAATGTTTGCGAAAGTTTAGCCGCCGGCTCGTGAGTCAAGCCACCAAACATGATATGGCTCATTTTGCTTAATTGTTCGGTTGCCGCCTGATTTAATCGAGGATGGTTATAGCCGTGTAATGCAGCCCACCATGAAGACATTCCGTCAATCAATTTTTTACCGTCTTTAAGTGTAATTATTACACCGTCAGCACGTTCTACCGGATAAGTGGGAATAGGATGAGTAATGGAAGAATAAGGATGCCAAATATGCTTTTGGTCTAGTTCGATAAGCTCGGTCGTTCTCATTTTTATTTCCTTTAATTTTGCGGAATTCTAGCGCAAAAAAGCATATCGGTATAGAATAAGCCTGCTTTAACTTATATAAAAGGGACAACTATGTTTGAACATAACTTAGAATTATTAGAAGAAATTAGCGAGTCATCCGCCGCAGATGATTTAAAGACAATTCAAGATATGATGCGTTGGGCATATAGCTATTTCAACGCTTCGGATCTTTATTATGGTCACGGATTAGATAATCCTTGGGACGAATCTCATCAATTGGTATTAAGTGCGTTAAATTTACCGATTGACGTGCCGGAAGCGATGTATTCCTCTAACCTGACCCGCATTGAAAAAGAACGTATTATCGAGATGGTGATTCAACGCCTAGGTATGCGTAAACCGGTGGCATATTTAACTAATTCCGCTTGGTTCTGCGGTGCAGAATACTATGTGGACGAACGTGTGATTGTGCCTCGTTCACCAATAGGCGAATTAATTCAACAAGGATTTACCGGCATTTTACGCGCCGAACCGAAACGTATTTTAGATATGTGTACCGGTAGCGGCTGTATTGCGATTGCCTGTGCAGAACGCTTCCCGCACGCAGAAGTTGATGCGGTCGATTTATCGCTTGATGCGTTAGACGTCGCACAAATTAATATCGAGCGTCATCAAGTTGCGCATCGCGTATTCCCAATTAGCTCAGACTTATTTACCGATATTCCGCAAGATAAATATGATCTAATCGTAACTAATCCGCCGTATGTGGATCAAGAAGATTTGGACGATATGCCGCAAGAATTCCACCACGAACCGGAATTAGCATTAGGGTCCGGTGCGGACGGTTTAGATATTACCAAACGTATTCTTGCCGAAGCACCGAATTATCTGGCGGATAACGGAGTGTTAGTGTGTGAAGTCGGCAACAGTATGGTGCATTTAATCGAACAATTCCCAAGCGTACCGTTCCATTGGGTTGAACTAAAAAATGGCGGACTCGGTGTATTTACCCTCACCAGAGAGGAATTAGTGAAACATCATCATTTATTCCAATAAATATAAAAAAGCGGTCATATTTCTTCCATTTTTTGCAAAATTTTGAAGAAATATGACCGCTTAACTTTATACGGAATTCGAATTAAATATATTCCACATTAATAATATCAAATTCTACTTTACCGCCCGGTGTTACGATGCTGACCGAATCGTCCACTTCTTTGCCGACTAAGCCGCGGGCAATCGGAGAATTGACCGAGATTAAGCCTTCTTTAATATTCGCTTCATCGTCACCGACAATACGGTAAGTCACTTCTTCATCGGTATCCGCATTCACTAAACTGACTGTCGCACCGAAAATCACTTTACCATTATTCGCCATTTTAGTTACGTCAATGATTTGCGCATTACCTAGCTTACCTTCGATTTCTTGAATACGACCTTCACAGAAACCTTGCTGTTCACGTGCCGCGTGGTATTCGGCATTTTCTTTTAAATCGCCGTGTTCACGCGCTTCTGCAATCGCATCAATAATTTGTGGGCGGCGAACATTTTTTAGAAATTCTAATTCTTCACGAAGCAATTCTGCTCCACGCACCGTCATAGGAATTTGTTTCATTATTTATCCTTTTCAAGTTTACTAAAATAGTTTAAAGGACTATTATTCAACGTCTTGTTAAAAATATCAACTCCCGAATTTATATGTTGTTAAAATCCGTTCGTTCATACATTCAAAATCTTTTACTGACGAGTATCTTTATTCCGAGTATTTCTTTTGCCGAAATAAACACCTCGGAGCTTCTCACCAATTTACCGGCAGGTGCCTCCGCCAGTTTTATTGCGAAAAACCTCGAAACCAATCAAATTATTACACAATATCAAAGTGATGTTTTTATGTTGCCGGCAAGTACACAAAAAGTATTTACTGCACTTGCCGCTAAATTGGTTTTACCGAATGATTTTCGCTTTCAAACGGCTTTATTAACGAACGGGAAAGTGGAAAACGGAATAATAAAAGGTGATTTAATCGCCAAATTCACAGGTGATCCGGATCTCACTAGCGGTCAGCTTTATCAGCTTATCGGACAATTAAAAAAACAAGGTATTGAAAAAATAGAAGGTAATTTAATTTTAGATACCTCTGTTTTTGCCAGCCACGATAAAGCGGCGGGGTGGATTTGGAATGATTTAACTATGTGCTTTAACGCTCCGCCTGCTGCCGTCAATGTGGATAATAACTGCTTTTATGTCAATTTAGACGCCAATCAAAAAGTCGGTGATTTTGCAAAAGTTAATGTTCCCGCCGCCTATCCGGTACAAGTATTTAGTTCGGCTTATATCGTCGATAAAGCGGAAGCCCCTTATTGCCAGCTAGATGTTGTTGTTAATGACAACAACCGCTATCAAATCAAAGGTTGTATGGCTCGCCAAGCAGAGCCTTTCGGGCTCAGTTTTTCGGTACAAGATCCAGCTACTTATGGCGCTAATTTAATCAAGGCGAATTTGAAACGTCTTGGTATTACCTTTGAAGGGAAAATTCAAGAACCGCTCAATGCGCAAAACGGTACTTTATTAGCCGAACATTGGTCTGTTCCGTTACCGGAACTATTGAAAAAAATGATGAAGAAATCCGATAATCAAATTGCGGACAGTCTATTTAGAAGCATTGCCAATAAACAACATAACCGCCCGGCTTCTTTTCCACTAGCAAGCCATGTAGTTCGAAATTTGTTAAAAAGCAAAGCAGGAATAAAATTCGATAACAGTGTGGTTGTAGATGGTTCAGGTTTATCTCGTCATAATCAAGTCAGTGCGGCAACCATGTTACAAGCATTGGAATATATTGCGAAAAATGAGCCACAGCTACAGTTATTCGAAACGTTTCCGATTGCAGGTGTAGACGGTACGATTTCCGGTAGGGGATCAATTTCCGTTGAACCGTTAGCGAAAAATCTAATCGCTAAAACCGGTTCTCTGAAAGGTGTATATAATCTGGCGGGCTTTATGAAAAACGCTCGAGGCGAGCGCATTGCTTTTGTGCAATTTGTAAACGGCTATTCAACCGGAGAACTTGAAAGCAAAACTAAACGAGCGCCGTTAGTGAATTTTGAAAATAAATTTTATATGGCACTCTATAATGAATAATAACAAAAAGGCACTCCTCATGAGTGCCTTTTCTTTAAGCAATTAAATCCTGATGATTTCTTCGCATTTTGACTTCTACATAACTACAACTCGGCTTGATTTTTAGCCCTTTTTCTTGAGCAAATGTAATCAATGCGGCATAAAGCTCGCCGGCAATCCCCTTTCCTTGAAAAGCTTCATCCACTTTGGTGGTATAAGCGTCAATCACATTATCTTTAATATAACGATAACGTAATTTTCCGGCTTTAATTCCTTCCTCGTTTAGATAGCTAAACTCAAAATTATCTAAATCATGTTTGATCATAACGCCTCCTATATTTTTGCATTCTACACTTCTTTCCACCTCCTGCAAGCGGTCATTTTTGTGAAAAACTTTGCAAATTAGACCGCTTACTAATGAAAAAAGCAAACGTTTGCGTTATAATAAAAAAGTATTTTATTTAACATTCATTTTAAGGAACTTAGAAAAATGGCGATTCAACAGGCGTTATTAAGTGTGTCTGACAAAAAAGGTATTGTAGAATTTGCACAAGGGCTAGTAGCTCGCGGTGTGAAATTACTTTCGACAGGCGGTACGGCAAAGCTGTTAGCTGAAGCTAGCTTACCGGTCACGGAAGTATCAGATTACACCGGCTTCCCTGAAATGATGGACGGTCGCGTAAAAACCCTGCATCCGAAAGTACACGGCGGTATTCTTGGTCGCCGCGGTACGGATGATGAAGTGATGAACCAACACGGTATCGAACGTATTGATATGGTAGTGGTGAACTTATACCCGTTTGCGGCAACCGTTGCGAATCCAAATTGCACCTTAGCGGATGCAATTGAAAATATTGATATCGGCGGCCCGACCATGGTGCGTTCTGCAGCGAAAAACCATAAAGATGTGGCGATCGTGGTAAATAATAACGATTTTGATGCAATTCTTGCCGAAATGGATCAAAACCAAAACGAATTAACCCTTGAAACGCGTTTCAACCTTGCAATTAAAGCATTCGAACATACTGCACAATATGATTCAATGATTGCGAACTACTTCGGTAAACTTGTTCCGCCATACCAAGGTGCAGAGGAAGAAGATTTAACGCAAGTCTGCGGTCAATTCCCCCGTACCTTAAACCTAAATTTCGTACGCAAACAAACCATGCGTTACGGTGAAAACTCACATCAAAATGCAGCTTTCTATGTTGAAAACGAAGTGAAAGAAGCTTCTGTTTCAACTGCAAAACAATTACAAGGTAAAGCACTTTCTTATAACAATATTGCGGATACCGATGCGGCACTTGAGTGTGTAAAAGAATTTGCAGAACCGGCTTGCGTGATTGTAAAACACGCTAACCCTTGCGGTGTTGCATTAGGTAAAGACATTTTAGAAGCTTATAACCGTGCTTACCAAACCGACCCGACATCTGCATTCGGCGGTATTATTGCTTTTAACCGTGGGTTAGACGGTGAAACGGCACAAACGATCGCAGATCGCCAATTTGTGGAAGTGATTATCGCGCCAACCGTTTCAGAAGCGGCAAAAGCAGCGCTTGCGAAAAAGAAAAATGTACGTGTATTAGAATGTGGTGAATTTACTCAAGCACAAAAACGTTTAGATTTCAAACGTGTAAACGGCGGTTTATTAGTGCAAGATGCGGATCAAGGTTCGGTTTCAATTGACGATTTACAAGTAGTATCCGAACGTAAACCAAGCAAAGAAGAGCTTGAAGACTTATTATTCTGCTGGAAAGTGGCAAAATATGTGAAATCAAATGCGATTGTCTATGCGAAAAACGGCCAAACAATCGGTATCGGCGCAGGACAAATGAGCCGAGTATATTCAGCGAAAATTGCCGGTATTAAAGCAGAAGACGAAGGCTTACAAGTTGCAGGTTGTGTAATGGCTTCAGATGCGTTCTTCCCATTCCGTGACGGTATTGATGCTGCAGCTAAAGTCGGCATCACTTGCGTAATCCACCCGGGCGGCTCAATGCGAGATCAAGAAGTGATTGATGCGGCTAACGAACATGGCATGGCAATGGTCTTAACCGGTATGCGTCATTTCCGCCACTAATTGCTATTAAAACAAGCGGTCAAATCCTAATAAAAGTTTGCACATTGCAAAAGATTTTAGGAATTTGACCGCTTGGAAATAAAGTTATTTTACATAGTTTGGCTATACCCGATACAGACTAATTTATAACAGACAATGTACCGATAGCATATTATCTAGAGAACTCTTTGTAAGCATTACAAACATCTTCTAGCCTATAACAATAGGCACTAAATAATTTAGTTTTAAAAATAAAACCTTTCTCATATAAACATTTCCCTTCCTTTTTCCGTATATTTACCAACTCATCAAGATATTCTGTATCCAAACGATCCAGATATGCATACCTTCCAAGTATACTAAATGTAGCATCTCTTGCACATTGAGAATATAAACTATCAGGAACCTCTTCTCCTGTTACTTTATGAATCCATTTAGCATCACTATTCGGTATTGAATATAAAGGAACAAATGCACATGATGAAATAAAGAAAAAAAATAAAATAGTTATGTATTTCATAATTACTTCTCTTCTGATTTATTAAATTTTCTATTAAAATCAGTAGGGTAAATACCTTGTATAATTTTTTCTGTTTTTATCCATTTTTTCTCTTTTTCTCCATCCTCTTTAAATTTATAAATATACTTCAAATTATTAATATTTTGATTAGCCTCTGAATGAGCTTCACCGAATCCTAATCCCTCCGCTTGTCTTGCATTAGGATTATTACCAATAAATAAGCCTCTTAATCCAGAATAAACAAAATCCCCTTTTGCACCATGGTATTCGGTACTAACACCTTTAAATACGCCTTTCGCTTGTTTATGTATTTCAGATGAAGGATATGAACCTCCTAAATGTGAGAAATTAATATGTGTATGATCATATTTATTATCTAAATATTCCGACCAGTTCAACATATTTTTATTTTCTGAAACACCTAAACTATGCGCAACATTATTCACATCTATTGTTCTTTTACCTTGAGCCATTTGATAAGCATTGTATTCATCTAATTTTTTATTGATTTGCGCATGATCTCTTGTTGCATTGGATGCCCCAAAAACCTCCGGTATATTTGCCCATGCTCTAAAACGTTCAAAACCCGTAAATAAAAACTCATTGACTATGCCTGCACTTCCTCGATTTAAAATGACAGGAGTTTCCTCAAGAGAAGAAAGCGTCTTACTATATAAAATAGCACTGGATACTTTCTCTTTTCGTTCTAAATTTAGCATTCCGGCAGTAGCGACATTACTTAATAATTTAGCTTGTTCGTCCGTTAAAATTTGATCGCTATAAATAATTCCTTTTAAAGTCTGAGAATTATCTTTAAAACTTCCATCATCAAATCCTAAACAGGATATATGGTTACAGTTTTTATTTTTAACTTCATCCTGAATAGAAAACAGAGAATCTTCATTTCTTTCCATTTGATAATACATACGATCACCTCGATCACTTAGATTTTTCACAAAATCCGTAGCGATTGTTAAGTCTCTTACCAAATCGGATTTCACTTGTTCAATATCAGTTTTAGTAACAGCTTGATGAATATTGGCTTTCTTTATTAATTTAACCGTTTCTTCCGTTGTTTTACCGGTAAGAGCTTTTTGTACTTCCGAATCCCGGATTTGAATATTTGCCGTATTAATAAAACTGGTCGTTATTCCACTTTGGTGACCACTATCACGTACTTGTCCTAAAAACGCCGTTGCTAATCCTTTAGCCATTCCCCAGTTACCTTGTGAACCGATTCCTGCGATACCACCAAACTCTACTTTAGATGAACCGTCCGTATGATTTTGACCGATTTGTTGCAACTTCATACCTCCAACTTCCTTCGATGTATCTCCACCACCTATACTAAAGCCTCCATTTAAACCAAAGCCTTTTGCAAAATAACTTGATTGATTTTGAATCTCCTGATGAGTCAATACCCCCGTACTAAATCGGTTATATCCTGCTGCTTCAGCTTTTTCAGTCGAAGTTATTACTGCACCTTTTAAATCGGTGTGTTTACGAATATTGATGTCATAACCGTTATCGCCCGCAAAAAGTCCTGATTGTTCATTGATATTAGAAAAATCCGCATTCATTTTTGATTGATTATAACTACCATTTGCAGAGAAACCGTAACCGGCTGTTATCCTACCCTCTGCGGTCATTTGCTTGCTACGGTATGTCATTAGATCTTGCAGACTTTCAATATTAAGATTTTCAGCGGATACTTCTACTCTATTACCGAGAACTTGCGCCCCTTTTAGATTCGTATCATGACCGCTTTCTATCTTAGTCAGGCTTTCTTTATTACCGATATGACTATGTAGCCAAGTAGCTTCATTACGGTTACCATAACCTTTCCCATAATTTGCACCTGCAGTGATCCCAAATGCAAAGTCTCCATTTCCATAACTTGCCGCTATACCCGCATTAAAACCGCTTGATTTATTTGTACTTCTTTCTTTATGTCCTTGTTTGAACGCCAGTAAATTTACATCTCCATCCGCCTTAAAAGATGTACCTTTTTTACCACTAATCTCGGAACCAACTACCGTTATAGTTGAATTATCATTATCTCCAATAGCGGTAATACTAATTTTACTACCGGCATTTATTCGGCTTGATTCTCCTTTGCTCCCTTCCGATTGCTGAGTTTGAGCCTGTTTTTGATTCGCATAGGCAACGGAAATACTTGCTCCTTCAGAAACACCTTTTGCAAGATTTTTTGCACCGTCAATATTTTGCATTACGTCGATAATTTGTTCGGCCGAGTTCATTGCATCAAATGCAACATTTGCTGTAGCCATAGCGTTAATGCGATTATTTTTACTCTCTCCCACTTTTTGAACCGTATTTGCAAGATTTAGCGCAGATTGAACCGCTTGTACTACCGGGAGATTTATTGCAACCGTTACCCCTTTCTGTTCGGCGGTACGTTTATAATGACTTTCATAATCAGAACGGGCCGCTTCTATTCGCGCACTTTTTGCCTGAATATCAATGTTACCGTCACGTGAGATCACAACACTTCCCGTTTGTTGGTAATGATTGCCAGCAAGAATCTTGCTATCTCCGTTTAAACTACCGACTTGGCTACGTACCGCACTTTGTTGGGTTCTGTCTTGTTCTACTTGTTCTTTCTTTGCACCGAGCGTAAAACCGATACCGCCTGTTCCCATTAAGCCTGATTTTTTACGTTCCGTTTTTTCATCTCGGAAGTACGTATTTTTATCCGCTAAAATCGAAATATCCTGTTTTGCCGCTATCGTTAAATCATTCTCGGCAACTGCAGCCGAACCTTTTATACTTATATTTCCTTGTTCTGCAATCAGAGAGACGTTTTTACCGTCAAGATTACTTCCTACGGCTTCGCTAATATTATGTACATAACGCTGTTTTTCCGTTGTTTTGTTTAAAAAACCTCGTCGAGTTGATTTAACTGCACTAGCCAGCCGTTCTTCCGTTCTGCCGGCTTCCACTTTAATATCGCCTTGCTTAGCGGCTACGGTTACATTTCCGTTTGGGCTCGTTATCTCCGCCTGTCTTAATATCACCTCATTTTCCGCAATCAACGTAACACCGTTATTGCCTTTAAGGCGGCTACCTATTTCGGATTTTTGATCTAAACGGTAATAGTTATCCGCATTTCCGTTGTAATGTTCCTTATTTTTTATATTGGCGGTCGTGATATTTAGTTCTTTTGCTTCTGCAGCAATGGTACCTTTACTGGTAATATCTGCGGCTTTTAAGGTTATATCACCGTCACTCTGTAATATTAATCGTCCGTTTTCACCTGTTACGCTAACCGTTGCAGTTTTATCCAATGAGGTACGTTCAATGTTCCCATATTTACTTTTCGTATCCGAAAGCGTACCGGTAATTTCTAATTTTTTATTGGCAGATAATCGTAAAAAATCGACCGCTTCAATTTTCCCTGCTAAATTCACTAAGCTTTGTTTTGCAGATAAATCAATCCTATTACCTAAGATTGTCCCGCTATTTTTAAGACTTTCGGTATTAAAATATGTTAAATCTCTTCCCGCTATTACCCCATTATTATGTAATGAAGCCGTATTTCCTCTAATTTCTTTCGCCGAAATAACTGTGCCATGAGCAGTAATATCGCTATCTTTAGCTAATAAATAGACTTGAGGAACAAGTGCGGAGACCCTATGTCCATCAGCAAGCGTGATATCTTTATTTACCAGCCAAACCATATCCGTAGTTAATTTTGACATTTGTGCTGCGGTTAAACCTATCCCGACTTTTAAATTAAACTTTTTAGCGTACTTCGCACCGTTTGCCATAAGTGCTTTATATTGTTCGATGTCATTCTCATATCCGTCAAGATAACGGCGTCCGGTTAATTGATAAATCTGTTCATTCACTAAACGCTGCTCATAAAAGCCATCACCTAATCGTTTAAGTAAATGCTCTCCGTTATTACCTAATCGTTCAAACAAATAATTGCTACTTAGTTGTCCGGTTCTATTAATAAATCGCGGATCCGTTTCAACAATGTAACCTTGTTTAGCTTTCGGGTTAATTGTATAAAGGCTAGCATTAGGCAAAGTAATATCCGCTAAATGTGTTTTAATTGAAGCCGGAGGATTTGTCTGATTAGATTTATCTTCACCAAGCGCAATCTTAGGCATAGTATTTAACCGAATATTATCCGCTGGAGATTGTGCGGCAATATCCGAATGAGGTATCGGCGATAGCTTTGTACCGATAGTATTGAGTGCAAGCGTTAATCTGCTTGTATTTGAAGTATATTCATCAAGAGGATGTCTAACTTTCTCATCGAAAAAGTTTTTATGATGTCTGCGCTTACCCGATCTACGTCGATCTTGTTGATAACGATAGAAATCGCCTGATTTACGCTCGGTAAGCGACACGGTAAGATCTTTATTTTCTAAAATACCGTTTTCGGTCTGAATAGTCTCCTTACTATGGTTAATTTCTTGTTCATTAAAATATAACTTATCTCCAATCAGCAGCTTACTATATTGATTTAATACGTGTTGGCTATTAAGTGCCAAATTTCCACCTACTAAAAACTCTGCCGGTGACTCATCATAACTTTCTGCGATTTCTTTTATTTGAGTGAATTTCTTACGTTGCCAGAGTTCGCCTTTCTGAGCGACAATATCTTGTTTATTAGGATCATAGAAGTCAAAGGTCGCACTCTTATGACGTTGTCCGTTTGCATGATCAATTAAACCATCGACACCGACTCGATACCATCTTTCTACTTTTTTAGTAATAGGATCTTCTTTTCCGTAAAGGTCAAATTCTTCTTTTTCTTCACGTATTCTGGTTTTTACATGGGTATCTCGGTTAATAAACTTTTTAGTACTAACTCTCGCATTACCTAAAAACTCAATTGTCGCACTATTATTTTCAATCAATGCCGCTTTACCGATTGCCTGATTATTCTTATCAAGATCATTACTGATATAAGCTTCCCCCAAAGAAAGAAGTAATGATTTATCGCTATTGATAAACTTATTTACCTCTAAATCTAAGCGGTTTCTGGTGGCGATCGTACCTGATTTTATTTCTCCGTCCGCCTTTTCGCTCAAATTTTTAATAATATTCGATTTAAAAGCGAGATAATCGGCATAAATTCTACCCGTACCTATATTGGTCACTTCATCACTTTTAATTAAAGTGTTATGACCGTCAATTAATCCTCTATTTATCAAATTTTTTGAAACTAATGTGGTTTCCTTCGATGATACTTCTGCATTTTTATTATTTTGGATTGTTTGTGCAGATATACTTGCTTGGTTATTCACGATCAGTTTCGTATTGTTTTCAAAATTTCCTTCCGTTTTAAAGCTGAAGTTATTACCGACTTCAAAAGCTTTATTTAGAACGAAGCTGTCTTTCAAGGAAATGAAAAGATCTCCGGCAGTTTTTATTGAACCTTCTTCGGAAGCAAGATTTTTTGCCTGAAGCATTATACGCTTACCGGCTTGAAATAAACCTTCTCGGTTATTTACAACTAACTTTCCGCTTTTATCTTTTATATCGAGCGATTCTAATGTTAGCAGTTCTCCTTGATGATTATCCAAGCGGGTTTTACCGATTACAGTCACAATCTTACCGCTATACACACCGCCTTGGCGATTATCCAAATTATCAACATCCAGCGTCATTGTATTCGCCAGAATTCCCTGAACAGGCTTTATATCTTTTGCTTTGGTAGCTTGGTTATTGAGCTGTTTACTATTTAACACCAATGAATCAGTAGCTAAAATTAAAGAACCTTTATCGGAAACCGCATTATTATTTATTTCGGCAATGTCTAATTTGGCGTTTTTACTACGAACAACACCGGCTTGATTATCCAACCGAGTTGCCGATAATCTCATGTCTTCCGTACTTTCTATTATTCCTTGCTGATTGTTGATCTTATCCGCAGTAATGTTTAACCACCGTTCTGAAAAAAGAATCCCCTTGTTATTATTAACTTGTTCCGTCTCAATCTTAAAACGACCTTGTGTTTTTATAACACCGCCTTGGTTATTAATTGATTTAGCTTTTAATGTAAAATCTTGTTCACCGGTCTGTTCCCAAACCGCATTTCGAGTGTTTAAGTCGGTTTGTGCCGTTTGAATATGTTTCGCACTTAAATGACTATTTGCGGTAGATAAAATTTTAGGCGTACTTAAACGTAGCGTATCTTTTGCACTGATATTGGCTTGATTCGCTTGAATATCACCCTGTTTAACATTGATATTGATACGATTTGCGCTGGTTTGGCTTTTATCCAAATTTGCTTTGCTCGCCTTGATTTGTAATGTACCGCTTGCAATATTTTTACCGTTTAACACCGCTTGTTGTCGTGTGACAATGTGAATGTCTTTACCGTTATCCGCTTGTGGTGAGAGTTGGCGAGTTTCACCTTGTTTCGTATTTTGAATATTAATTCCGGCGGCAATAAGCGAAGATTCTGCGGCTGTAACATCATCGGCATTAAAGTTGATGTTCCCTCCGGCAACCGTTTCACCGGTTTGGCGAATGCCTTGTTCTGCTCGTTGTCGAATATCTCCTTGGCGGGTAACGATTGATCCGTCTTGTTTGATATCCGCACGGCTGTTTAGGATGATATTACCGTATTTAGTTTCAATTCTTCCTTGATTCTCAATGCCTTGTTTAGCATTTAGCTCAAGATGGTCATTACCGTTAATAATACCCTTATTCACAATTCGTCCTTGCGAATCGATTTTAACATTGTCGCTACTTGCACCGATATGTCCGGTGTTACGTACGCCTAAACCTTGTTCCGTACCGATAAGATGAACCTTTCCGGCATACATTCCGCCAAGCGCACTGACATCGAGCGCATACTTCGGAACATCGTGTTCTTCTAACGTTTTGGTCGTGACCGTATTAATGATTTGTAAATCATTTTCCTTATTGGATGTACTACGGACTTTCACGGTATTTTTACCGGTAATTGCCATGAGTTTTTTCTTACTCCATACACCGGCATTAATTTCGGCTTCTTTAGCAATAATATCGGTATAATCCACCCGGCTGTTGTCTAGGCCTGTACCACTGACTTTCACTCTGCCTTTTTCAACGATAAAACTTTCCAGACTACCGCTTTCAATTTGTGGTTTAGCCGTAGTTAATGTCGCACCGCTCGCATTGATAATACCGCAACCCTCGCAATGCAAACCGCTGGGATTGGCAATGATAACGTCCGCTTTTTTACCGGCAACTTCAATATAGCCTTTTAAGATACTCGGGTCGTTTGAATTGACTTCATTTAAAATCACCTTTGCTTCACCGCGTGCCAAATAAGGATTAGCTTGGATAGTGCCTTCCAACTGCGTTTGGGTTTGAGTACGACTGTTATTTAAAATCGCTCCTTTAGTATCTACGTCAAATTTACTGTATTTGTTATGTGAAAGCCCTTTATCATTCGGTGTTTGAATATTCACTTGCGGTAAGCCGTTAGGTGTTTTTAATACGATAGGCTGCTCATTTTTCTGTGCGCTTTTATCCGCTTGAATCATAAGTTCCGCCAACGCATTTTGTGAGATTCCGACAACACCCCACGCACAAAATAAGTAAAAAGTAAGCGGTCTAATTTTGCAAATTTTCTGCAAAAAATTACCGCTTGTCATACCGGATTCATTTGTTTTTCCTGTTGTTCTGGCTAATTCGGATACCACAACAAGACGTTGTAATGTTTTACTGAAAATAACTCGGAAAGATTTCTTATTCATAATGTAATTCCTTTTACTTAATTAATTCCTTTAATAATAGCTATACGTTAAAAACTATAGCTCAGATTAAACCCCGTCACATGCTTTGCTACCTTAAATCCCTTCGGATAGCGCATCGGTCTTCCGACAAAATAGTCATAATAAAAGCCTTTCCAACCGCCCCGTAATCCAATTACCGTTCCCATTAAATGATGACCGAATCGTTCATTACCGCCTAAACCTGATACTCTCCCGCCATCTAATCCCCAATAAAACCAATGACCTCGATTACCGACATTCCAACTAAATTCATTACGCCAATACCAACCTCGTTCTCCGGCAAGAGAAAGTTCACCGTCAAATCCCCGAACCGTATAACGACCACCGATACTGATGCGGTCTTGGGGAATCAGCGGCGTTTTATTCCATTGTGCATTAACCTTTGAATGAAATTGCCAAGCTTGTCCTTCCAATGCGAACGGTTTTTTATAATCTATCGATGTTGTAAGAATTTTCGGGCGAGATGTTCCTTCGTTATACGCTTCTTCCGGTGCGCCGATTGCGCCTCTTACGCCTGTCCCCCGTTTAAAGTTCATCTCAAGTTCTAAAGTGGCGTTACTGAAATATTCTTTATGTGCGATACCGACCTCCCAACCCGCCATACGACGACGCTGAACTTCAACTTCCGTATTATCGACAAAGTTTTTAGAATGGCGTGACCAAAAGCCGGCGGAAATCGTAGTCTTTCTTAGCGCATCACGATATAACACACGTGACAGGCTTAACTTATCCGTTTCACTTTCGCCAGCATAAAGATAATTTTGAAAAGCACCGAATACCTGTTGGCGATAACGGTAAATTGAATGATTTGCCGTCAGTTGCCAATAACCGGAAGGAATCGAGTAATAGAAAGAAAAGTTACGGCTGGCTCGTTTACCCTTGTCATCCGAATGGCGTTTAATACTGTGGGTAAAACTGGTATAGAAAAGATCATTTGCTGAAAAGAGATTATCCCAAGAGAAAGTCGCTGATGCCTGCCATTTACCGGTTGAGGTTGAACCCGAGTCATCTAAACCAAAATTAAGCCTAAACGGAATCGCTTGAGCATAATTGATTTTTAAATCGCTTTCGCCCGCCTGACTATCTTCCTCTTCGCTCGGAAGAATCTCAATATTAGCTTCAGCTGTCGGTACTCGTTTTAAATTCTCTAATGACTGTTCTATATCACGCACATTTAAGAGATCGCCCTTTTTAAAAGTTAGAGCGGTAAGCGCATGTAACGGAGTAAAACGAGCAACTCGCCCGCTATCCTCAACTAAAGTATTGCGAACCTTTCCCGCAATTACGGTTAGTACTAAATTTCCGGAACGTAAATCTTGTTCCGGTGCGACCACCCGAGTAGTTATATAGCCTTTTTCAATAATATTATTTTGCGTTTGCTTCATTAAAATACCTAAACCTTCTCCACCTAAACAGTGCGGTAAAGTCAGTTTCAAATCAGAAATCGCTTGATTAAATGCCCATTGAAATTGGCTGGTTTGATTTAATGATTCATTAGAATAATCAATTAAGGAGATACGGCGGATAGGATAACAAGGAGATTCAGCGGTCGGAATTTGTAGTCGGTTTTCTTGATAAGTATCTATACGGATATCAACTTGCGGTTTAAATTGACTTTCTCGGTGATTATCCAGTTGCTTCTGACGTTGTTGAACTTCAGCATCACGCTGGGTATATTGCTTTAATTGCGAATCATTGAGGGGAGGAATCGGCATTGTATTCCCCGTATTTGAATAAATTAATAATGTAGCGAGTAGGCCGTAATGTAAGTAGCGCATAAATAATTAGAATCAATAAATTTAAAAAGCCACTTAAATTAGTAAAGATATTCAACTAAGTAAAGCAAATTTACATAAAGCACTATATTTATATATTAAGACATATAAATTAAAAGAGCTGATGATGATATAAAATCACCATCAGCTCTAAATATAAAATAGGTTATTTCTATAATAACGAACTATTAATTAATACCGTATTGCTCCGTATAAGGAATCAAACCTTTTTTCAGCATTTTACGTACGCCGCTACTGTAATTCGTACCGAAGCGTAATTCAAAATTCACACCGAATTTATTATCATAGTATAAATCATTGATAGTATCCGGCGAGCCGATTGGAGTTGCGGTTAGTTTACGCGCGACATATACATTCGCACTCCAACAACAGGTGTTATAGTTTACTGAAAATTGACTTTCTACCGGTTTTTTAAGTGCGATATCATGGTAATGACTTGCCATAAATGCGACTCGATCGGTCAATTCCCAGCCTACAACCGCCCCTACTTGTTTAATATCCTGCCCATACACATTACTACGTAAGTTTTGATTAATATAATCTTTACTTGCAAAACGATAACTTAATTGGACAAGTTTATCTTGGCTCGGTTTATATTGTAACGAAGTATTTGCCAATGAAGTTTGATTTAAACGCGTATCATATTGGTAAGCACCGTGCCAATTCCATTTACGGTGGAATTTCCAGTTAGATTCCAACGCCCAAGAAGATGAACGTCCCGTGGTACGGAAATCATCGGAAATTTTAGACGGACTTAAATAATACATTTGTCCCGCACTAAAATTAAATACTTCTGCGCCTGTTTGATCACTATAAAAACGAGTAGTTCCGCCGGCGGTCAAGCGATTTGCCGATGCAATACGATCCAAACCGCTAAATGAACGATCATTAAAGAAACTATAGAAGTCTTGTTGCAATAATGTTGAATCGTAGCCGAAACTTACGCTCTGATTTAAGCCCGAACCGATATTACTTTGATCTTTATACGGACGATAAACATATTGCACACGAGGTTCAAAGGTCTGATTAAAGCCTTTAAATAATTGTTTATCCGATTCTAACACGGTTTGTAAATCAAGTTTTACTTGGGGAATCACTCGGGTAATATTTTTATCAATCTCACCCGCCTGCTTACTACTGCCTTTTTGCTGAATATAGTGAGTCGCATAAAGCTTAGTTTCAAAATTTAAGCTGCCGTAGCGATTCGCCAGAGGGAAATTAAGTGTCGGCTCTACATGAAAACGCCATGCTTTCGGCATTAGAGTACTGTCATTCTCAAAACGAGCGGCTTGGGAGAAAAGTTTGAAATTTCCTGCTTTTACTAAACCGTCATTGTAATAATTAAAATCAATTTGCGGTAATACTCGGTATGGTCCGACATCCATCTCATCAAAAGTTTGGAATTTTTTACCGGAAATCGATAAATTATAATTAGGTTGGTAATAGCCTAACTTAAATTGTTGAGTAGCATAACCGTCGGTACTGTTACCGTACTCCGAATCAAAATCGGAGAAATAACGTTTATCACTGACTTTAGTATAATCGACATATAAACGCCAATCGGTTAAGAAGCTCATATTATGACGCCAGTGCATTAAATAACGCTTGCGATCATTATCATCCGATTTATATTCGTCTAAACGATCTTTACTCATATATTCGCCGGCGACTATACCTTCTCCTAATTTGGTTAAATAGCGGTATTCAGGGCTAATTTGCCAGCCACGACGAGAATAATAAGTCGGTGTGACGGTTGCATCCATATTCGGTGCAATATTCCAATAAAACGGTTGAGAATACACAAATCCGTCTTTACTTGAACGGTGGAAATTCGGAATCAATAAACCGGAACGACGACGATCACCGATTGGGAATTGTAAATAAGGCGAATAAAATATCGGCATACCCAATACTTTAAAACGTGCATGCCAAATTTCAGCATATTCTTCATCAATATGCTGAATCATTTCATTTCCTTCAATCGACCAAGCATTATCATTCGGCAAGCACGCAGTAAAACTCGCATTTTTTAAAATGCGTTTATTGTTACTAAACGAACCGCTTTCCGCCGTACCTCGTCCTTGACGACCGACTAATTGGAATTCGGTATTTTGTAACTCGGCGGTTTCAGAACTGAGATCCATTGCCGCATCTCGTCCTTTTGCTTGAATCAGATTATCTTGATAACGGTAGTCACCTTTCAAAAAAGCTCGACGAGCTTGCTCGCCGTTCTGTTCTACTCGCACTTCATCGGCAAGAATAGAACGATTTCCTTGTTTAATCGCTACATCACCGGTATAGGTCGCATCTTTAGGTTGGTTGATAACCGCCTTATCCGCTTCAATTTCAATCGGCATCATAGTTTGATCGCCCGTTACCTCTTCGCCTTGAAAATGAGGCACACCTAATAGGCATTGTTCTTTCAGATCCGCTTGCGCATATTGAGCACAAAATGCCGCCGTCATTGCAACAGAAAGAACACTATAACGTGTTTTCATAATGATTCCTTGTCAATAGAAAGCCATAACTTACTCGAAAGTATGACCGTTTGAGCTTAAATAATTCTCGAAAATTGTTGTCTTTTTGCAAGTTGTCTTGAATATACGTCAAAACATAAACAAATATTACGTATTAATAAACGACCTCGCGGTGACACCACAATACTATTTCCGTTAATATCTAATAAACCGTCTTTCGCCAATGGCTCAAGTAAAGCCAAATCTTCAGCAAAATACTGTTTAAAATCAATCTGATATTCGGCTTGTAAGCGGTCAAATTCCAACTTAAAGTTGCAAATTAACGCTTTAATCACGTCACGACGAATACAATCGTCTTTAGTTAATGCCAAGCCTTTGTGTAATGCGATACCTCGTTCTTCGACATTTGCGTAATATTGCTGTAATTCTTTATGGTTTTGTGCGTAAGTATCGCCAAGTAAACTGATTGCCGACACGCCCATACCTAATAAATCACATTCTTCTTGAGTGGTATAACCTTGGAAATTACGATGTAATACGCCTTGTTGCTGCGCAATCGCCAGCTCATCGTCTGGTTTGGCAAAATGATCCATACCGATAAATTTATAACCGTTATCGCCTAAAAACTCGATGGTTTTTTGTAGAATGGTTAATTTCGTTTCCGGTGCCGGTAACATATCATCTTTGATTTTAATTTGTGCGGCAAAACGACTCGGTAAATGCGCATAATTAAACACGCTCATACGATCCGGATTTAGTTCGATCACACGTTCGAGCGTGTACATAAAACTTTCTACGTTTTGTTTCGGTAAACCGTAAATCAAATCAATATTAGTTGATGTAAAGCCAAGCTCTTTCGCACGCTTCATTAAGGCAAAAATAAACTCTTCGTCTTGTTCACGATTAACTAATTTCTGCACTTCTTTGTTGAAATCTTGAATCCCCATACTGATACGGTTAAAGCCGATTGACTTGAGGTGATCCAACATATTCAGTTCAATTTCACGCGGATCCATTTCAATACTGATTTCGGCATCTTTACTGACGTTAAAATGCTGACGTAACATAGTCATTAAACGAGCCGATTGCGCTTCATCCAAATAAGTCGGCGTACCGCCACCCCAATGAATTTGCGTGACGGTACGATTTGTGAAAAGTGAAGATCGCGTTTTAATTTCTTTTTCAAGATAATCCAAATAAATATCTACTTTATGGCGATGGCGAGTAATGATTTTATTACACGCACAGAAATAGCATAACTTATGACAAAACGGGATATGTACATAAAGAGATAAAGGACGATTCGGATAACGTGCCGCCGCGGCTTTAAAATCGTCATCATTGTAGCTTTGGTTAAATTCTAATGCGGTCGGATAAGAAGTATAACGAGGACCGGATTGATTATATTTTTGGATAAGGGCTAAATCCCAAATAATTTCTGACATTGGCTTTCCTTCAAGATAGGCATCACTCACTATATGTAAGTTTTAATTGTTCTATATCGATCAGTAATTGATGACATTCCGCTTTAATCTGTTGTTCCAATTCAACTTCTTTTGATTGTCGATGTAAATCTTGCTTCATACGTTCATTACGTTTTAAAGCTTTACGCTCGTCTAAAATCGGCATATTTTCTACAACTAAATACAATTCCCACATTGCCGAATATTGACTTAACGGTTTCCCCAACACATCAAGCAACGGTTTTAAACGAAGTACACCTTCCGAAAAATCACATTGTTCGGAAAGCATCGCCCGTGCAATTACATCAATACTATCAATAATACGCTCGAAACGTGCTTTCTTTGCCTGTTCCGCTTGTTCTAACAACGCTTTATTTTGAGCGTTTTGTTTACGCAATTTAAACAATAAATAGGCTGCATAACCAGTCATTGAAAGCACAATTAATATCGCAAGAATAATGAGAAAAAATCGAATCATAGGTTTTTAATCATCTTATCTAAATTGATTAATGTCCATCGTTTCAAATTGGCGAAGTAACACATCCCCGTTATCTTCGTCTTCATCTTGGATACCTAGTTCGGTCATTAATTCATCAATACGATCTAAACATTCATCGACAAATTGTTGATCTTTCGCCGATAAGGTTTTACCCGCTTCAATTTCATCTAATAATTGATTTAAGATCTCATTGTTCTCTAATTGCTCCAGTTCTAATTCCGGCGATAAATGAGATTTATATTCTTCCACTGCAACAGGCTTGATAAGCTGACCTTTTTCAGGCTTGTTCACAAATTCTACCATCAGAGGGATTTTTTTGCGGCTACCGATACGAGGATCTTTCACCTCTTTTACCGCAGCCTTTTTCTGTTCCGTCGGATCAACATTACGCGAGCCTGTAGGTAAACCTTTGTGTTTACGCTTTTTCTTTTCTTCACGCGCTTTAGCATCAAGTTCATAACGGGTAGGTTTACGGTTTTTACCGCCGCTTAATTTAGGTTGTTCCGGTTTTTTATCTGCTTTTCTGGCAGGCATAATGTCGGTAATTCGACGTGTTTTTTTAGAGCGACTCATAATATCTATTCTTTTCTATAAAAAATTAAACGATTATTCTACAAGGAATCCGATCTGCTGAACAGAGAATAAATGAAAATAGCGGTCGGATTCAGTGAGAATTTTGCAAAAATTCTATTAAATCCGACCGCTATTTATCAGGATTAATTCGCTTAACTCGCCGCCCAAAGTAAAATCGCAAGCAATTGCGGTAAAATAATGCGTAAGAACATCACCAGCGGATACACCGTTGCATACGAAAGAGCCGCAGCACCGTGTCCGTCTTTGATTTCATTTGCAAAAGCTAATGCCGGCGGATCAGTCATCGCACCGGATAATAAACCGCACAATGATAGGTAATTCATTTTCCCGTAAACACGCGCCACTAATCCGGTCACGATTAATGGGATAAAAGTAATGACTGCGCCGTACCCCATCCAAGCAAGCCCTTCATTACTTAATAACGTATCAAGGAAATTAGCTCCCGCTTTTAAACCGACCACAGAAAGAAAGAGTACGATACCGATTTCACGCAATGCTAAGTTGGCACTTGGCGGCATAAACCAATAAAGTTTACCGATACTGCCGATTCTGGCAAGAATCAAAGCAACCACCAACGGACCGCCGGCTAAACCTAATTTTAACGCCACGGGGAATCCCGGAATATAAAGAGGCAATGAACCGAGCAAGACACCTAATCCAATTCCGACAAAAATCGGCAACATTTGAACTTGCTGTAGTTTTTGATGCGCATCGCCAATAATCGCTCGCACCGTTTCAATATCTTCCTGACGTCCGACTAAGTTCAGTACGTCCCCAAATTGTAATGCCATCTCACCGTTCGGAATTAATTCAACCCCTGCACGATTCAGACGAGAAATTACCACTTCATATTTCCCTTTAAGCATTAAATGACGGATTTTTTTACCAAATACGTTTTCATTGGTAACGACCGCTCGTTCGGAACGGAAAATCGTACCTCGGGTTGAAACCGATACGTCAGCCTCCTCTCCTAGAATCAGTTGCATTTTATGTAGAGTCGCTTTTTCTCCGACTAAGTGAAGTACATCTCCGACATTTAAGACCGTATCGACATTCGGCACAATCAGTTCGTCATTACGTTTTAATCGTGAATAGATAACCGTATGCGATTCGAAATCAGGTACTTCCTTTAATTTTAAACCGCCTAAATTAGGATTGGTCAAACGTACGTTAAGCGTATCCAATCCTTCTTTTTGCTGATTTTGGTTATCGTCAAATTCCTGCGCTTCTTTATCAATATTCACTTTAAAGATAATACGAATTAACCACATAGAAAGTAAAATACCGATAATTCCGAACGGATAAGCTATCGCATAACTCATTCCCATTACGGCAGTAATATTTTCACCGCCAAGCTCCGTTAATACCTGCTGTCCGGCACCTAAAGACGGAGTGTTGGTCACCGCACCGGAAAAAATCCCTAAAATAACCGGTAGCGGTACGTCGAATAACTTATGAATCAAAGCAACAAGTATTCCGCTTAGCCCAACAATCATAACGGCGAAGCCATTTAGCTTTAAGCCGGATTGACGCAATGATGCAAAAAATCCCGGGCCAACCTGAATACCAATTGAATAAACAAATAGGATTAATCCGAACTCTTGAATAAAATGTAACGTATGCGCATCTAATTCGATACCGTACAAATGGGTACAATGGGAAATAATGATCCCGCCGAACAGTACCCCGCCGATGCCGAGACCAACCCCTTTTACTTTTATATGACCAATCCATAAACCTAATACCGCAACTAATGATAATAGGCTCACAATAATGGCTATATCGCTCATTTTCGCCTCCAATAAAAAAATTACTTTTTAAATTTTAACAAATGCGAATTTAAAAAAATGAGAGCTAATTCAAGAAATTTGCAATTACGAGCATCAAAATATGATCTCTCTCAAAAAATTTTTAACTTATATGATAAGTTTTTTTAATTCTAGTAATAAATTAATTTATAGATACCTTTGACAAATGATTTTTATTGGTCTAGTATCGAGCAATACCTATTTTTAAACATTCATTTAACATTTCATTTTAGAGGAGCACCTATGGAACCAATAATTCTTAACGGTTACCACACATTAATTGCTGCGACACTCGTTCTTTTAATCGGTCGTTTTTTTGTAAACAAAATCAAATTCCTGCAGGATTTTAATATTCCCGAGGCCGTTGCCGGCGGTTTAGTGGCAGCAATCGTGATTCTCTGCTTATATCACTGGATGGGGCTTTCTTTCCAATTTGAGAAAAGTTTACAAAATGCCTTTATGTTGGCGTTCTTCTCATCGGTCGGTTTATCCGCCGATTTCTCGCGCTTAAAACAAGGCGGTATGCCTTTAGTAATCTTCCTCGCGGTTGTTGGCGTACTTATTATTATCCAAAACGGCGTAGGTGTCGGTCTTGCGACAGTATTAGGTTTAGATCCGCTTGTAGGCTTAATTACCGGTTCTATTACCTTAACCGGTGGTCACGGCACCGGTGCGGCATGGGCGAAAATATTCTCCGAGCAATACGGTATTTCCGGTGTAATGGAAATGGCGATGGCGTCTGCAACCTTCGGTTTAGTGGCCGGCGGTTTAATCGGTGGTCCGGTTGCTCGTCGCTTAGTCAATAAAATGAAAAAAGATCGTAAACAAAGTGTCGGCAAAAAAGTAGATACTTCTGCCGAACAATATGATGACAGCACTTTTGAATCGGCGGACAGTATTCGTTTTATTACGGCAAGTTCTACGATTGAAACCATGGCGTTATTTGCCGCATGTTTAGCGTTCTCATCCGTTATGGCTAACGCTTTCCCGGATTTAGGCTTACCGCAATTCGTATGGGCTTTAGGTTTTGGGGTTATCTTACGTAACGTATTAACGAAAGTATTTAAATTCGATATGTTCGACCGTGCGATCGACGTATTCGGTAACGCATCATTAAGCTTATTCCTTGCGATGGCGTTAATGAGTATTAAATTATGGGAATTAGCCGGTTTAGCTGGCCCGATGTTAATTATTTTAATCGTTCAAACTATCGTGATGATTCTATACGGTTACTTTATTACTTTCCGTGTAATGGGCAAAGATTATGATGCGGCGATTTTAACCGCCGGTCACTGCGGTTTCGGTTTAGGTGCAACCCCAACTGCGGTAGCGAATATGCAATCGGTCACAGAAACTTTCGGTCCGTCACACAAAGCATTCTTAATCGTGCCGTTAGTCGGTGCATTCTTCGTGGATCTATTAAACTTAGGTGTAATCACTTGGTTTGTTGAGTTCTTACGTTAATCGTCCAAATCTATAAATGCAAAAGGGCAACTTATTAAAGTTGCCCCTTCTTTTTTCTTCATTAATATTAGTGATAAGTTTTACTGAATTTCTGATAGGCTTTTAAAAAGTTTTCGAAATCTTCTAAGCCACAAAATGCAATGCTTTCTTGGTCATAGAACTGAAAGCCGTCTTCCATTTGTTCTTCATCAAAAGCGTCATCTAAGTTATTCGCTTTTACCATGACCTCATCGCAATCAAAAAATAAACTGTACTCTTTTCCTTCGAATACACACTCATAATGATTAGGATAAGCCGCGCGGCATTTCTCAATTTCGGTAAAGATATTGATCAACTCTTTAGGATTTTCCGTTATTTCCGTATTTAGCCAACGGGCAAAGGCTTCGTGGTCCATTGAACATTTTGCGACTACGCCGTGAATTGAATGCGTAAATTGATATTCCATTGCAAACTCCTTGAATGGGTAAATTTGCCTTATTATAACGGAAAACAAGCGGTTAAATTGACAAAATTTTTTGCAAATTCAACCGCTCTCTGATTTTATCCAAAAATTCGTTGCCAAATTTGCGCTACAAACGCTCGTTCTTCGACAAATTCGTCTGCGCTCACTACACTCGGGCTGCGCAACAAATTCAAATGATGAATACGATTACGGATCACCGTATAGCAATGTTTTAACTTTTCGCCGTCATCACAAGATAAAATACCGCACTCCACTGCCGAATCAAAAATACGAACGTTATCCGACCAAACCGCCATTTGCGGATACTGATGAGCGTATTCCAAAACCAAACATTGTGCGATAAATTCGATGTCGGTAATACCGCCTTTATCTTTTTTCAAATCAAACTGAGTTTGATCGGTATGGCTTAAATGTTGATACATTTTGTAACGCATTTCGCAAATTTCTCGGCGTAACTGACCGCTTGCTCGGGACATTGCCAAAGTTGTTCGGCGAATTTTCTCAAAGGCTTGCGCCAGATCGGGCGAACCATAAACGCAACGAGTACGAACTAACGCTTGTGATTCCCATGTCCACGCCTCATTTTGTTGATAAGTCTCGTAAGCACTCACCGTGCTGACTAATAAACCGGCTTCGCCTGACGGTCGCAAGCGCATATCCACTTCGTAAAGCACACCGGCACTGGTATTTAAGTTAAAAATCGAGTTAATCTTTTGCGCTAATTTTAAATAGAACTGATGACTTGAAATCGATTTTCTCGCACCGGTCGTTTCACTATCCTGCGGTGCGTTATGCAGAAAAACCAAATCTAAATCCGAGTTATAACCCAGCTCAATACCGCCCAATTTTCCATAAGCAATCACTGCAAAGCCTTGTTCAGTATCGGTTAAATGATCCGGCACGCCAAAACGCTGCGACAATGATTTCCATGCCATATTGACCACCGCACCGATAATTGCTTCCGCCAAATAAGTAAGATGATCGCTAATTTTCATTACCGGCAATACGCCTAAAATATCCGCCGCCGCAATATGCAAAATTTGGCTCTGTTTAAATTGGCGTAACGCATCAATTAATGCTTCTTCATCTTCTTCCGGAATCCGAATCAAATAATCATTTAACGCCGTTTTATACTGCTCCAATGCCAAAACTTGCGTAAGACTGTTTTGAATAATGAGTTCGTCCAATAACATCGGATAACGAGCGATTTGCTCGGCAATCATTATCGATTGGCTGCACAAGGTAATCAGAAGCGGTAGAATTTGCTCCCTTTCTTGCAAAAGCTCCAGATAGGTAGTTCGCATAGTAATTTTATCGATGATATTCAGCATACGCGGCAATACCACCAAATAATCTGCTCGGCTACACACCATATCTAAAATTTTCGGCATCAATTTGAGTAAAACATTACGCCCACGCACACCAATCGGGCGTTTTACCCAATCCTGAAACGTACTGGAAAGCTGTCTAAAAATTTCGTTGTAATCATTCTGGCTAATCGGGTAATCTGCCAAAACCGCCGCCAAATCTTCTTCGCTGACTTGATAATGTAAAATATCTTGCCAAACCGCTAATTTCTCATTAAGCGATGAAGCCTCATCTTCCTCTTCTTCGCCGATAATTTGACTAAATACCGCTCGCACATTTTGCTGATGTTGTTCCAGTACCTGTAAAAAGTCTTGCCAATTATGAATGTTGTGATCTACTACAAGCGGTTGGTTTTCCGCATTTTTTTGCAAATAAGATTGGCAAGCAAAAATGATTCTTGCTCGGTCTTGCTCATCGGTCGGTAACGTTTGTGTTTGCTTATCATCAATCGCTTGCAGCACATTTTCGACCTGACGATGGAAAATATAGGCATTATATAATTGCTTAACTTGCTGTTCGGTAAGTAATTGTAATTCGGCAAGGCGAGGCAGAACACGCAATAAACTCCGTTCTTGGAGGATTTTATCTCGACCACCTCGTACCATTTGGAACGTTTGCACAATAAATTCAATTTCTCGAATCCCGCCGGCACCTAATTTAATATTATCGGTTAAATTGCGGCGAACCACTTCTCGACTGATTTTCTGTTTCATCTCACGTAACGATTGAATCGCACTGAAATCCAAATAACGGCGATACATAAACGGGCGTAACATTTGGCGTAAATAACGATGGTTAAGATTATGCGGTTCTCCACCCAAAATTTTGGCTTTAATCATCGCATAGCGTTCCCAATCTCGCCCTTGCTCTTGATAATAGTCTTCCATTGCGGCAAAGCTAAGTACCAAAGCACCGCTGTCGCCGAACGGACGTAAACGCATATCGGTACGATATACAAAGCCGTCTAACGTGATTTCATCTAATGCTTTAATTAAACGCTGTCCTAAGCGAATAAAGAATTTGCTATTTTCAATCGGTTTACGACCGCCGACCGTTTCACCAGCATCTGGATAGGTAAAAATTAGATCAATATCCGAGGAAAAATTCAGTTCTCGTCCGCCTAATTTGCCCATCCCTAAAATCAGTAACTCTTGCTGTTCACCCAGCGAGTTCATCGGCGTGCCGTATTCTTCACAGCAACGCTTGAACAGCCAATCTCTTGCGCCGATAATCAGCGTTTCCGCCAAATCGGATAAATGCTCGAATACAAACTCTACGCTAGCAAGTTTATTCGATTGCAGAAAACTTAATGTTGCCATTTCACGATGACGAAACAGACGTAATTCTCGCGCTAATTGAGTTTCATCTTGCACCTGCGCTAAAACGGCGGCTAAATGTTCGGCATAATTACCGACCTTTGCGATAGACGGATATTCCGCTAACCACGCCTGTAATAACTGCGGTTGCTTATGTAGCGTCTGTTTCACAAAATTCGACATTCCTACCGCAATAGCAAGCGGTCGGATTTTATCAGCATTTTGTAAATCGGATTCCGACACGAATTCGGAAAGATCGGTTTGAGCGAACATATATGCCTCTTTCAAAAATTGGACGAGAAAAAGGCACAAGCGAAACCGCTTGTGCCTGTTTTAAGAAAAAAAGATTAGAACACTTTTTTAAACGGCTTGATAATCACATCACCGTAAACACCGGCTTCGGTATAAGGATCTTCGGAAGCCCATACTTGTGCATCGGCTAACGAATCGAATTCAGCAATCACAGTCGAACCGGTTACACCGCTACCATCTTCCGTTGGATTTGGCCCTGCAGTTAATAAACGCCCCTCAGCTTGCAGTTTTTCTAAACGTGCTAAGTGAGCGGGACGAACTTCCAAACGCTTCTCAAGCATATTCGGATTATCTTGTGCAAAAATAACGTAATACATTTTTACCTCTACGCAGTTTGTTGTTGATTTGCAAGCTCCGCTTCAAACGCTAAAGCCTGCTCCATTAATGCCAATGCTTCATCAAGTTCCGGATTATTTTCACGAGGAACCGCACGTGATTTCCCCTCTTTATCAACTGCCACATAAGTAAAGAGAGCCTCGGTAACTCGGAAACGCTCTCTTGAGCCTTCATAAACTTGCTTGATAAACACTTCGACTTTAACCTGTAATGACGAACGCCCCACTTTTACTAAAGTTCCGTAACAGCAAACCACATCCCCAACCGAAATCGGCATATGGAACACCATTTTATCTACAGTGACCGTCACTACTCTGCCTTTTGCCAATTCTTTGGCAAGAATCGCACCGCCTAAATCCATTTGCGACATAATCCACCCACCGAAAATATCGCCGTTGGCATTCGTATCCGACGGCATTGCGAGCGTTCTTAATAATAATTTACCATTAGGATTTCTGTCATAAGGTTTATGCTTGCTCATTGGTATTCTCCACGTTTTTAAGATGCGGATAAAGATAAGCGCCGGTTGCAATCGCAGCGATTAAACTCAATCCGGTAAATCCGAAAGTTTTAAATGTTGCCCATACGTCGTCCGAGAAGTAATAACTAATCACGATATTGAGTAACATACAGATAATAAAAAATCCTGCCCAACCTAGATTGAGGTTGTTCCAAACTTTGCTCGGCAATTGTAGTTCCTTACCTAACAACATTTGAATAATTGGCTTTTTGAAAACAAATTGGCTGACCAATAATACGGCGGCAAATAAACCGTTAATGATAGTCACTTTCCATTTTAAGAAATTTAAATCATTAAAATAAGCGGTCAAAATCCCGAAGAAAATCACAAAAACACCCATAATCCATTGGGATTTCTCAATCTTCTTATAAAGCGTTTTTAACACAACTAATTGGATAACGGTTGCGATAACTAAAGTAATTGCCGCTTGTTGCACACCATATAATTTATATACGGTAAAAAATAGA
This sequence comes from Actinobacillus genomosp. 1, assembly GCF_029774175.1. NCBI lineage: Bacteria > Pseudomonadati > Pseudomonadota > Gammaproteobacteria > Pasteurellales > Pasteurellaceae > Actinobacillus > Actinobacillus genomosp. 1. Next base: position 1,141,240 of record NZ_CP103834.1, read on the forward strand.
ATGAGCGGAATAAATTCAAGTAACTGTTTCATCCTACCCTCTTACAACGTTATTTTGGCTATATGCCTGATAAAAACGGAAACTAAATACGGTAATAAATAATGAGAAAAACGAACTGACTAACACGTTCGCCACAAGACCGAGCGTATTGCCGCTTAAACCGCTTAAAAAAGACATTAAAATCTGCGGTACAAAATAAGAAATTACGCAGAACAAGACTAATGCGATACCTCGACCGCGACTTAATTGCCAAGTAAAACGAATTGCCTCATTTACGCCATTAAGTTCTTCAATTAAATAGGCATAAACGGATAAGCATAATTTAATAAACAAAAACGCACCGCCGATAATCAATGGAAAAGCGATCATCGACAAGCCGTTACCCGCCTTTGCCCCGAACACTTGAGAAGCCATTCCGATCGACAGCGGTAATACCATAATGATATTAAGCAAAACGACCGCAAACAGATTCGCGATAGCAATGGAAAGGTTTTGGAAAAAATGTTTGAAACTTCCTCGGTTAATTTCTTTAATATTCAAGATTAATAAGGTCGTAATAAAAATATTGGCTACGCCCATCACTAACAACGGAAATAAGTCGGATAATGTCATCTCGACATTTTCGGCATTCATATTCCCGATACGAGGTACTAAAAATAAATTCACAAACTGCAACGCGCTTAGCAAAATAATTGCCAATAACGAAAATGTATGTTGATTACGTATAAAGTTCCAACTATCTTGTAACAAATCTGGAAATTTAATTGGCATTAATCTATCCTTCTATATCTAATCGTGTAACAAAATTGTTGCAAAGTATAGCAATTGTTGATCATTACTGCATTAAAATCTGCGCATTTTCGGCGGATAAAACTTATGTTATGCTATTTTTATTATTTTTCTTATAAATCTTATAAAACATTATCGTTATGAATGCGACTCTTCAAGCCGGACAACGTTATCTCGCCACCTATCCGAACCAAAAAAAGTTAGGGCTGTTTATGCCCGATTATCGATTGATTCGCTTAGTAAAATTAGCTTCCCGCTTTATGCCCGCTTTCGCTTGCTTTGCGATTTTATGGCAGTACTTCTTTGCCGACCCGAGCCAATCCATTTTAGCCAATGCGATTATCACTTCATTATTTGCATTAAGTTTGCCGTATCAAGGCTTATATTGGTTAGGTAAACGAGCCGCCTCGCCTTTACCGCTTTCGTTGTTAGGCTGGTATCAAGAATTAAAACAAAAACTGATTAATGAGAATAAAAAAGTTGAAGATCAGGCAATGCCTTCTTATCAGGATTTCGCCAACTTATTGCAACTTGCCGAACAAACTTGGGGTAATGAGTATTTTGATAAACTTTAAAATTGCAAAAAAATGCTAAAATTAGACCGCTTGTTTGCCGATAAACGCTTATCTAGCGACAAAACATCCAATGAAACGCTTGCAAAAAATACGGAAGTCTTTAGTATGACGGACTTCATTTTTTATCTCATATACCGAACCGAACATTTATTTAAAAATTCACGATTATGAATCAAGATACTCAATCAGCGAATACTCAACAAGAAAAAAAGATTGCCTATAATTTCAACAAATTACAAAAACGTTTACGCCGTAATGTCGGTAATGCGATTGCCGATTTCAATATGATTGAAGACGGCGATAAAGTGATGGTGTGCTTGTCCGGCGGTAAAGACAGCTACACATTATTAGATATTCTACTTAATCTCAAACTCAGCGCACCGATTCACTTCGATATCGTAGCGGTTAATTTAGACCAAAAACAACCGGGCTTTCCGGAGCATATTTTGCCTGAATATCTGGAATCTATCGGCGTTGAATATAAAATCGTCGAAGAAAATACCTACGGCATCGTAAAAGAGAAAATTCCGGAAGGGAAAACCACTTGCTCGCTTTGCTCGCGTTTACGTCGCGGCATTTTATACCGCACCGCTACCGAACTCGGTGCAACAAAAATTGCACTTGGCCACCACCGTGACGATATGTTGGAAACGTTATTCTTAAATATGTTTTACGGCGGTAAATTAAAATCTATGCCGCCTAAATTGATTTCCGATGATGGCAAACAAATCGTGATTCGTCCGTTGGCTTATTGTAAAGAAAAAGATATCGAAAAATATTCGCAGGCAAAACAATTCCCGATTATTCCGTGTAACTTATGCGGTTCTCAGCCGAATCTACAGCGCCAAGTGGTTAAAGAAATGCTGCAAACGTGGGATCGCCAATATCCGGGACGAATCGAAACGATGTTTAGTGCAATGCAGAACATTACCCTCTCGCATCTTTGTGACCCTAGCCTGTTCGATTTTAAAGGGTTAAAACGCGGTCAGGTATTGGAAGGTGTGGAAGGCGATATTGCCTTTGATAAAGCGGAAATGCCAAATCAGCCGCTAATCCAAGATGAAGACGAACAAGCTGATTACAGCGAAAATGGAATGATTCAATTTAAAGAAGTCCAATAAAAACAAAGAGCAAACTTTTAAGTGCAAATTACGCTAAAGTTTGCTCTTTTTTTCTATGGCCGATTACCAACCCAAACGACCATCACTTTGTCATCTTGGTAACGGCGGCTAAATGCAAAATAAGACTTATTTTGTTCAACAATTTGCTGTCCTTTACCTACAGCGATATGATTTTTCCTAAAATTCGCTAATTTTTGCCAATGTGATTTTAATGCTTGGTTTTGGAATTTATTTTTTAAATCATCCCAATTCATATCCGAACGTGTTCCTTGAATCGGATCCGAACCGGTTGCACCAAATTCTCTTCCACTTTCATCACCATAATAAATTTGCACGGCTCCGGGAGCCAGCATTAATAAATTCGCTGCAATTTTTTGTCTATCAAAATATCGTTCACTATCAGAATGGAAAAACAGACGAGTATCATGTGAAGACAAGTAACTCAACATATTAAAATCAGCTAATTTTTCACTCATTTTTTGATATGTGGGTTCAATATTCGCAAAACAGTTTAAACTTTCTTTAGCTTGATCTTGAAAATCAAAATTTATCATTGCATCAAAACCGTTTTGGAAATAATCACTTTTAACAATCGTATGTCCCCATGCTTCTCCCACCATCCAAAATTTATCATCAAATTTCTTCGTTGGATTTTTTTCTTGCCATTCATGTAATGCTTTTTCTGCTGACTGTTTCAACGCTGCCCATGTACTTTTTTCAACATGTTTTGCCGTATCGACACGGAAACCATCCACACCATATTTTCTTACCCAATCGGAAAGCCATCCCATTAAGTAATCAGAAACATTGGCATTGTCTCGTTCAATCGCATTAGTGTCTGACTTATTTGCCAAGAATATTGGTAATTTAACCGCTTGTTTTGCTTCTGTTTTTAAATCCGGTAATGAGGCGAGCGACATTTTTAAATCATCAAATTTAGGGCTATCATAATCGCCTAAATCGGATCTCGTCCAATCTTTCCCCCACCATTTTGCCCAAGCAGCTTTATCGGAAAAATTAATAAAATTATTGAATGAATGCCAATTTTGACCGGTTTGAGGTTTCCAATCAGTCCATTTTTCGCCTAATATTTGACTAACTTCTTGTTCTTTTAAATAAAGTGAACCGAAACCGAATTCTTGCATATCCGCCAATGTCGCATACCCAGTATGATTCATCACAATATCAAAAATAACTCTCATACCACGTTGATGAGCTTGCTCAATTAATTGTTGCAAATCTTGCTCAGTTCCCATATTGGCATCAATTTTAGTCCAATCTTGATGATAATAACCATGGTAAGCATAATGTGGAAAATCGCCTTTTTCTCCACCACCAACCCAACCATGAATTTGCTCTAACGGTGAGCTAATCCATAACACATTAACACCCAGTTTGTGTAAATAATCGAGTTTTTGAGTTAATCCCTTTAAATCTCCACCATGAAACGTACCGATTTCTTGAAGTCCATCATATTGTCTGCCATAGCTGTGGTCATTCGTTTTATCACCATTATAAAAACGATCAGTTAAAACAAAATAAACCGTTGCATTATGCCAATCGAATTTAGATCCTGTTTTCTGCTCTACTTTTTCTAACAGTAACAAACCGTTAGAGTCTGATGAAGGTAAAAAGTGTACCTTACCATTTTTCACAATATCCGTTTGTCCTGAATAAGCATCTCTTACTTGCTCATTTTCTTGAAAAGTATCTTTTACATCAATTTCTACCGCTTGCCCATTCCAAACTGGACAAATTTTCGGTTTATCTTCTTTTTGTTCGACACTTAAACGTAATGTCGGCGTACCGCTTCTTAAATCAATTTGAGCGGAATAATTACCATCACGGAAAACACGAAATGTCGGAACATCTGAAGTACAAGAGGAAAGGGAGAGTGTCTGATTTAATTTAATCGGTAATTGAGGCTGAAAACATTGCTGCCCGCTTTGAAAAGTGAGCGGATAAGTTCCTTTTTTTAATGGTTGCTCCGATTTTAAAATTAATTTTTCCGATTCTTTAAAATTCGGGAATAACGTACTCTGCCAGTTATTTGCTATTGCAAGAGGCGAACATAAAGCCAACCACAACACATTTTTAGAGAAAGACATAAAACCTCCGAGTATAAAAATATTCCGATTTTTATCTTATGTAAAAATTAAGTGGAGGTAAATCCTCCTTATTGAGAAAAGTAAAAGTATGAGAATAAAGGCGTAAAATATGCTAAAGCACAGCGATTTTGTATCATCATTTTATAAATTAGCCTATATCTACAAAAAATACTCGACAACAATATTTTTTGCGTTACATTAGAGAATTATTTTATTTCTTACAAAAAAGGTAAAACACAATGTTGTCTAATGAAGTTGTTATCTCAATTATCGTATTACTTGCTTTGAGCTTGCTCAGAATTAATGTGGTAATTGCGTTAATTATCGCAGCTTTAACCTGCGGTGTAATCGGCTTCTATGGTGTTGATGATATGAGTTTATTTGAAGCTCTTACTAAAACCATAGAAAAATTTACAGGCGGTTTAGGCGGTGGAGCGGAAACCGCAATGAACTATGCCGTACTCGGCGCATTTGCCGTTGCTTTATCTAAATCGGGAGTAACCGATTTACTTGCTTATAAAGTCATTTCTGCATTCGGTAAACGTCCTTCAGGTCGTTCGGTCTTTTGGTTTAAGTATCTTGTATTATTCGTATTAACCGCATTTGCAATTTCATCACAAAACCTTATTCCGATTCATATTGCCTTTATTCCGATTGTCGTTCCGCCATTATTAAGCGTAATGAATCAGTTAAAAATTGACCGTCGTGCGGTAGCTTGTGCTTTAACGTTCGGTTTAACCGCAACGTATATGCTAATCCCTGCAGGTTTCGGACAAATCTTTATTGAAAGTATTTTGGTTAAGAATATCAACCAAGCGGGGCAACCTTTTAATCTTGTCGCAACAACGGCTGAAATGACCAAAGCGATGGCAGTACCGGTTGCCGGTATGATCTTAGGCTTACTGTTTGCTTTCTTCGTTTCTTATCGTAAACCGAGAACTTATGTAGAAAACGTAAAAGAAGCGACCGCAGACGAAATTGCCTTACGTGTTGCAAAAGTTAAACCGTTCCATATCGGTGTAAGTATTGTGGCGATTATCGCTACCTGTTCCGTGCAATTAGCGACTAACTCAACCGTTATCGGTGGTTTAGCCGGTTTAATTATTTTTGCTTTAGGCGGCGTATTTAAATTAAAACAAACGAATGATCTCTTCCAAGACGGTTTACGTTTAATGGCGATGATTGGTTTCGTGATGATTGCCGCATCCGGTTTTGCCAGCGTAGTAAACGCCACCGGCGGTGTACCTGAATTAGTAGAAGCCTTACGCGGTTCGATTCAGACGAAAGAAATGGCGGCATTATTAATGTTAGTTGTCGGTTTATTTATCACAATGGGTATCGGTTCGTCATTCTCAACCGTGCCGATTATTACTTCTATTTATGTACCGCTTTGCGTATCGTTCGGCTTTTCTCCGTTAGCCACTATGTCAATCGTCGGTGTGGCGGCTGCTTTAGGTGATGCGGGTTCACCGGCATCCGACTCAACTTTAGGCCCGACATCCGGTTTAAATGCTGACGGTAAACACGATCATATTTGGGATTCGGTCGTACCAACCTTCTTACACTTTAATATCCCGTTATTAGTGTTCGGTTGGATTGCGGCAATGACGCTTTAATTTTTACTTGTACCACGGATAATGCAAATTTTTGCGGAAAAATGACCGCTTGTTTGCCTTATCCGTGGTTTCTATTTGGATTTTATATATGAAATTTATTTCTTTTAATATCAATGGATTACGTGCTCGTCCGCATCAATTAGAAGCGATTATTGATAAACATCAGCCGGATGTTATCGGCTTACAAGAAATCAAAGTTGCCGACGAAGATTTTCCTTGGGATTTAGTCAATCATTTGGGTTATCACGTTTTTCATCACGGGCAAAAAGGACATTACGGCGTAGCACTTTTAACCAAAAAAGAACCGCTTGCCGTGCGTAAAGGTTTCCCAACCGATAATGCTGATGCGCAAAAACGTATGATTATGGCGGATATTGAAACGGAATTCGGCGTACTGACCGTGTTAAACGGTTATTTCCCACAAGGTGAAAATCGCTCGCACGAAACCAAATTTCCGGCAAAAGAAAAATTCTATGCGGATTTACAGCATTATCTAGAAACCGAACTCTCTCCGGAAAATCCGATTGTGATTATGGGCGATATGAACATCAGTCCGACCGATTTAGATATCGGTATCGGTGAGCCGAATCGCAAACGTTGGCTACGTGACGGTAAATGTTCATTCCTACCGGAAGAACGTGAGTGGTTAGATCGTTTATATAGTTACGGTTTAATCGATACATTCCGTGCAATGAACCCGCAAGCTAATGATAAATTCTCGTGGTTTGATTACCGTTCGAAAGGATTTGATGATAATCGAGGACTACGTATTGATTTGGTACTCGCTTCAAAAGGATTAGCGGAACGTTGTGTAGAAACCGGCATTGATCTTGAAATTCGCGCGATGGAAAAACCTTCGGATCATTCTCCGGTTTGGGCGGTATTCAAATAGCAAACAAGCGGTCAAATTTAGCAAAAAATTTACAAAAAATTCTTTAAATTTGACCGCTTGTCTTTAATCTTTCGGCAACAATTCCCAAAATGCCTTAATAATCGGTTCTTGTAACCTCTTTTCCTGCACACAAATCCCCAATTCAAACGGCGATATAGGATCCGCTAATTTCAAATAAGAAACTTGATTATTCATCGGACTATGCTTAATCACGACATCAGGTAACAATGCTACTCCGAATCCTAAAGCAACCATCGGTACAATCGCTTCGTGTCCGGCAACCGTAGCATAAATTTTAGGTTCTTTAATCTTCAGCTCTTTAAACCAGCGATCAATTCGCTTTCGTACCGGACCGTCCACCGGCAAAATAAAAGGAATATTCTGCCAATCAATCGGTTGTTGCTGTAAATATTGTGTTGCAACACAAGCTACTCGAGGTGCAATAATCGAAAGATGAATATCATCAATATAATGAAACACAATGCTATTCGGCAGATGTTCCGGTTTGCCGGTTAAAGAAATATCCGCTTCGAAAGAATGTACCGTATGCACCGCTTGCGCCGGATCGCCAGTACTGAGCTTGATCTCAACTTTCGGATGCGCCTGACGAAACTGCTCCAGAATTTGTGGTAAATGACTATAAGCCGCCGTTACCGAACAGAACACTTTCAATTCCCCCTCTAACTGACCTTGTACCGGTGAAAGCTGATGCTGCAGTTGTCGCCAATCAGACCAACTTTGCTTGGCAAAAATTAAGAATTTTTCACCCGCTTCGGTTAAATGAACTTGTCGATTATCTCGGATAAATAACGGTTGTCCCAATTCTTCTTCAATTCGCTGAATATGACGTGTAAGCGTAGATGCACTCATATAATTATTTTCAGCCGAACGGATAAAGCTACGAGTTTGCACAATATCTAAAAACAGTTTAAGGGATTGGAATTCCATTTAGTTTAACCATTCCGGTTTGATCTGATTAAAATCAAGATCATTCACACTTTGTTTAAAACGTAAAATATAGGTTTTCGCCTTATTATTCGGATGCCAATGAATAAAGTTCTGCTCATCCGAGCTATAAAATCCAATGATATTCTTGGATAAGCCTGAAGCAATATGCACCGTTGAAGTATCCGGCGAAATTAATACATCCGAATGACGAATAAGCTCAATCGTATCAAATACGGTTTGCGTATTTTCATATACAAAGACATTCTCAAACCGACTAGCGATTTGCTTTAACTTTGGTGTAACCTCCGGAAATGTGAGTAATAGGATAGGCTTCACACTTATCTTATTTAAATATGTGAGTAACTCCGTTACTTTCTCGTCGCAAAAACGTCGTGCCGATCCTGCTCCAAATAAATTTAGCGCAATAAAATGTCTAATCCGGTTTTCCGATAAATAGTTTTTTATCGCTCTCGCACTGTTTTCATCTTTCGGCACATCATATTGCGTATCAATCTCTGTAAAACCGGCAAGCTCCAGTGCCTGTTTATATATTTGAGCGAAATGTTGTCGTTCATTCTGTACGCTCGCAGTAAAAATCTTATAGTCCGATTTGTCATATCCGATATAAGCTTTCGCATTAATCGTACGTAAGAAAAGTAAATCTCGATTACGTAGCGTTACAGTCGGGTCAATAACAACATCATATTGTTCTTTTGCCAGTTGCTTACCACAGGCTAAATAATCACCAATATTTTTGGTGCGTACAAAATACAATTGGTCAATATAAGGACTATGCTCAAATAAATAAGCATTATTACGAGAACAAACCACCCCGATATGCGTTTCGGGAGATTGCTTTTTTATTTCTCGAAATACAAATGAACTGACAATATAATCCCCAATTTTTCCGTCTTGACGGAGAAATAGGATTTTTTTAGGTAAACCGTCTAAAGTATTAGTTACACTCTTTTTATCTAGAAAAAACTTTCCCAATTTAATTCGGATTCTTCGAAGCTTTTGTTTTAGTGTTAGTTTTTTCATTTTAACCACGTTTTTCTATTTCATCGATTTCCGAACCGGGACTAATAAAAATACAAGGAGGCTCCACACCATAGGCTTTAATCCCTGTCATTTGGAGTGCACCAGTTAAAGAATCGGACGGCATTCTTACTGGGTATGCATGTTTTAATAATAATTTCGCACCGTCTAAAGTAAGATAATAGCCGGTAGTAATCATAATTGTACGTTTAGAATTTTTAGAAGGCGAACGATAACGTACTAATTTGTAACCTTCTTTAAGAGAACGTGTTATTGGCCAATATTTAGCTTTACCATGATCAAAAAATATTATTTGTTTTCTGCTCGGTACTTTCTTAAGCGCATCCGCCACAATACGTCTGAAATAATGTGAAACGATTGCATCATCTTCTAAAATAATCGCTTCTTCAATATGATTATCTACTAGATACTGGTAAGCCTTGATATGGCTCATTGCACAGCCAATTTCACCAAGTTTCAATTTGTGTTTTCCACCAAATCGCTGAGGGTAAAAATCATAATCTATTTGAGCAAGCTGTTCCTCTGTTAAATCTCTACCGTTTACGGCATCAATAAACTCAAACGCTAACCCTAAACTATTAAGACGAGCTGAAATAATTTTACGCCTAGCAGAATTAGCCAAACTAATAACAAAAATCGGTGGAATGGAATAATGGTCATCTATCATGGTGTTTTCTATATATACTAAAACTAATATACGTATGGATTTTACGGAAAAAAGCCAATTATTCAAGCGTTGAAATATGTTATATTGGTAATATAAGGGAGAATTGAAGTAAATGAAGAGATTAATTATAGCCTTATTTGGAAAGCGTTCTCGTTCACATGAGAGCGAATTAAAACATATTAAAACCGTACTTTTAAAACCGATCGGAGATGCGATTGGTGATGCTATCGTACATATTGCGCATTTAGCGCAAATCAAACAAGCCTTTCCTAACGTAAAAACAGCCGTATTAGTTACAGAACGCAATAAACAACTCTTTGCACAGGCCGATTCAGTCGATCAATTAATTGATAACAACACTAGTAATTATTTAACACAACGAGGCAAATGGGATTTATATCTTGATTTTCAGCCTACTTTTACTTCTAAATCAATCATTTTAGATGCATTACTCAACCCTAAAATTATTATCAATTTTGGTAAAGAAGATAAAAAATACTATTCATTAGAAACCGTAAAAAATTATGATTTTACTACGCTAATTCCGAATAATACACATATTGCAGATTACTTGCACTGTTCTGTACTCGCACCGTATTTAATTGGCAAATCTAGCGATTATGTTTTAACTATACCGTCTGAATACGCTCAGCTTGCCGAGAGCTATTGGCATAGTACAAAAAAAATTCGAGTATTGCTGAACCCTCAAGGGAGTATGAGAGAAATTCCGACCGATGAATTGGCTAATTTATTGAATCATATCAACCCTAAATATTTAGATCAGATCAGTTTTTTACTTACACATACAAAATCAAGCGAACAATATCTTCAATCTCTGAATACAGCAACTAAAGTACAAATCACTATATCGCCGCAAACCGATACGCTAAATTATTGTGCGTTAGTCAATGCTGCAGATATTGTAATTGCAGTAGATGGTGGCGGTGTACATATGGCATGCGCCTATGGAAAACCGTTACTATCCTTTTATGCGAATCATTTAGCAAACTTGGCCCGCTGGCATCCTCGTCCAAAGCTACAAATTGATTCTTTTATGGTTATATCCGACAAGATAACTAATGATAACAATGACACAAAAGGGTTTAATCTAAAAAATGCAACTCAATGGTTAAATAATCAATTTGCAAAAAGAACTGAAAATTAAACCGCTAAGGCAAATAGCCGATTAAGAAAACAAAAAACCCCGCAGTTGCGGGGTTTTAGCAATAATTCGGAAATTATTTTGTGCCTGGAATTGAGAAACGTTTGTTGAAACGTTCAACACGACCACCGGTATCAACAACACGTTGTTTACCGGTATAGAATGGGTGGCAGTTGCCGCACACATCAAGATTTAAGTTTTTACCCACTGTTGAGCGAGTTTTAATTACGTTACCGCATGAACATGTTGCAGTAATTTCTGTATATTCTGGGTGAATACCTTGTTTCATTGGAAAACCTCTAATGAAGCCATATCGCCGCTTATCTTGTTATACTTTCGCATATCCGCTGATAAGTACCATATGTGAATAAATAATATGCCGAGTATTTACTCGACGCCAAAAAAGAGTGCGTATTCTATGGCATTTGGCAACAAAGATCAATAATTAATCTATGCCATTCATATTATTTTCCACAAAATATCCACACCACTTTTATTTAATCAAAAACAATCATTTAACATCAAAGTTTTCTCATCTTTTTTGTGAAGAAGATCACAATTTTTACTCGAGATTTTTTGAGTATTACTTCAAAAATAGTGTAGAATCCATTTATCAACTAATCTAGTTTATTAGAGTATTTGTCATTTTCTTGTCTAGGAGTAAACACATGGCAGAACGTAAAGTATTAGCGAATGCAATTCGCTTTCTAAGTATGGATGCGGTACAAAAAGCTAATTCCGGTCACCCGGGTGCCCCAATGGGTATGGCGGATATCGCAGAGGTATTATGGCGCGACTTTTTAAAACATAATCCAACCAATCCTAAGTGGGCTGATCGCGACCGTTTCGTACTTTCAAACGGCCATGGTTCAATGTTAATTTATAGCTTATTACACTTAACGGGTTATGATCTTTCAATTGAAGATTTAAAACAATTCCGTCAATTACATTCTAAAACACCGGGCCATCCAGAATACGGTTACGCACCAGGCGTTGAAACCACAACCGGTCCGTTAGGCCAAGGTATTACCAATGCGGTCGGTATGGCGATTGCGGAAAAAACCTTAGCCGGACAATTTAACCGTGAAGGTCATAAAATCGTTGATCACTATACTTACGCATTTTTAGGCGACGGCTGCTTAATGGAAGGTATTTCACACGAAGCCTGTTCATTAGCCGGTACTTTAGGCTTAGGTAAATTAATCGCTTTCTACGATGATAATAACATTTCAATCGACGGTCATGTGGACGGTTGGTTCTCTGACGATACCGCACAACGCTTTGAAGCATACGGTTGGCAAGTTATCCGTAACGTGGACGGTCACGATGCGGAACAAATCAAATTTGCCATTGAAAATGCAAAAGCGGAAACCGAACGTCCGACATTAATTATCTGTAAAACCATCATCGGTTACGGTTCGCCAAATAAATCGGCATCGCATGACTGCCACGGTGCGCCGTTAGGTAATGATGAAATCGCATTAACCCGTAAAGCACTCAACTGGGAATATGCGCCGTTTGAAATTCCGGCTGAAATCTATGCGGAATGGGATGCCAAAGCGCAAGGTGCGGTTGTAGAAAAAGAATGGAATGCTAAATTTGCGGCTTATGAAGCGGCATATCCTGAATTAGCGGCGGAATTTAAACGTCGTATGGCGGGTGATTTACCGGCGAACTGGGAAGCGGAAAGCAAAGCGTTTATTGAGAAATTACAAGCAAATCCGGCAGCGATCGCAAGCCGTAAAGCATCACAAAATGCGATTGAAGCTTATGCGCATATCTTACCGGAATTCTTAGGCGGTTCTGCCGACTTAGCAAGTTCTAACTTAACCTTATGGTCAGGTTCAAAACCAATCCGTGCGGATCATAACGTCGATGGTAACTACATCAACTACGGTGTACGTGAATTCGGTATGTCTGCAATTATGAACGGTATTGCATTACACGGCGGTTTTATTCCTTACGGTGCAACGTTCTTAATGTTCTATGAATATGCCCACAATGCGGTGCGTATGGCGGCATTAATGAAACAACGCTCATTATTCGTTTATACACACGATTCTATCGGCTTAGGCGAAGACGGTCCGACTCACCAACCGGTAGAACAAACCGCATCATTACGTTTCATTCCGAACTTAGAAACATGGCGTCCGGCTGACCAAGTGGAATCTGCGGTTGCATGGAAAGCAGCGGTTGAACGTAAAGACGGCCCAAGTGCATTAATTTTCACTCGCCAAAATCTTGCGCAACAAACACGTACGCCGGAACAATTGGCAAACGTTGCTCGCGGCGGTTATATCTTACGTGAATGCTGTGAAAAAGGCGGCTATCCGGATTTAATTCTCATCGCAACCGGCTCTGAAGTGGATTTAGCGATGAAAGCGGCTGAAGTATTAGATGCGGAAGGTACGAAAGTACGTGTTGTTTCCATGCCAAGTACCAATGTATTCGACAAACAAGATGCCGCATATCGTGAAAGCGTATTACCAAGCTCAGTAACCAAACGTGTAGCAATCGAAGCACAATTATCTGATTTCTGGTACAAATACGTTGGCTTTGAAGGCCGTATCGTGGGTATGAATAGCTTCGGTGAGTCTGCGCCAGCGGATCAACTTTTCAAACTATTCGGTTTCACTGTTGAGAATGTAGTAGCGAAAGCGAAAGAAATTTTATAATTTCGGTTAGACATTAAGGCGAGAAGATTTCTCGCCTTTTTAATTTTTGTAAGAAAGCACTAAAATCAGACCGCTTAGTAAAACAAAAAAGCTATCTTTCGATAGCTTTTTTTGTTACATATTTAGATTAAGCAAGCAATTTATTCATACGCTTAATAAATGCTGCCGGATTTTCCAATGAACCGCGTTCTGCAAGCAATGCTTGTTCAAACAATAATTCAATCCAGTCATTAAATTCGGTTTCATCTGTAAGATCTGCGATTTTCTTAACCATTTGATGATCCGGATTTAACTCAAACGTATATTTCACTTCCGGTGCTTTTTGACCCATTGCGGCAAACAGTTTTGCCATTTGCGTAGTCATTTCATCACTATCGGTTGAAACCACTGCCGGTGTATCGGTTAAGCGATGCGTTAATATCACTTTTTTCACACGGTCACCAAAATAGTTTTGCGCACGTTCAAGGAAAGATCCGAATTCCGCTTGTTGTGCTTTTTGGCTCTCTTCTTGTTCCTTATCGGCGAGATCGCCTAAATCCAGATCCGATTTTGTGATACTTTGCAACGGTTTGCCGTCAAATTCAGTTAAATGCCCCACCACCCACTCGTCAATACGATCAGATAATAGCAGCACTTCAATGCCTTTCTTATTGAACAGTTCAAGGTGCGGACTATTTTTCGCTGCTACATAGCTATCAGCAGTTAAGAAATAAATTGCTTTCTGACCTTCTTTCATTCTGCCGATATAATCCGCCAAACTTACCGTTTGTTCGCTAGAATCAGTTTGGGTTGAAGCAAAGCGGAATAATGATGCAATTTGTTGTTTATTGGCAAAATCTTCGCCAACGCCTTCTTTTAACACTAAACCGAATTCATTCCAGAAGGTTTGGTATTTAGCTTGATCGTCTTTGGCTAATTTTTCCAATAATTGCAATGCGCGTTTAGTTAATGCCGCACGTAGTGAAGCAGTAACTTTATTCTCTTGTAAAATCTCACGTGAAACGTTGAGCGGCAAGTCATTCGTGTCTAATAAACCTCGCATAAAACGTAGGTAATTCGGCATAAACACTTCGGCATCGTCCATAATAAATACACGCTGTACATAAAGTTTTAAGCCGTGTTTTTGATCACGATTGAACAAATCCCATGGTGCTTTCGCCGGTACATAAAGCAAGCTGGTATAGTCTTGTTTACCCTCTACTTTATTATGCGCCCAAATGAGCGAGTCATTATAATCGTGGCTTAAATGTTTATAAAACTCTTGGTATTCCTCGTCTGAAATCTCAGTTTTTGAGCGAGTCCAAAGTGCTTGCGCTTTGTTAATTTTTTCCCATTTTTGACCGCTTGCTTTGCCTTCGTCATCATATTCTGTGGTTTGGATTTCAACCGGTAAGCCGATATGATCCGAATATTTACCGATAATTTCACGTAAACGCCATTCGCTTAAAAATTCTTTTTCATCCTCACGCAGATGTAAAATAACATCCGTACCACGTGTTGCTTTCTCAATATCCGCTACCGTGTAATCGCCTTCACCAGCAGATTCCCACATAACACCCTGTGCTTCACCTGCCGCACGGGTTTTCACCGTCACTTTGTCCGCCACAATAAATGCCGAATAAAAACCAACCCCGAATTGGCCGATTAATTGGCTGTCTTTTGCTTGATCCGTACCTAACGAATTTAAAAACTCTTTGGTGCCTGATTTAGCAATAGTGCCTAAATGATCGATCACTTGCTCACGGTTCATACCGATACCGTTATCGCTGATAGTCAGTGTACCTAAAGTTTCATCAAAGCTCACTCGTACGCGTAATTCGCCATCCCCCTCATATAACGCAGGATTGGAAAGTGCTTTAAAGCGTAGTTTATCCGCCGCATCAGACGCATTAGAGATTAATTCACGTAAGAAAATTTCTTTATTTGAATAAAGTGAATGGATCATTAATTGAAGCAGTTGCTTAACTTCCGATTGAAAGCCTCTTGTTTCTTGATTAGTACTCATTTTATCCTCTTTAATTTACAAAAAATAAGCGGAATTTCACCGCTTGCAAATGTGTTAGTAAATGGGGAAAAGCGTTTTACTTTTCAAGTCACAAAATAAAGTTAATTCCTATTAAAAAATCTAATTCAATCGTTAATTTGTATCAAACTGATAGTTTTACAAATAAACTCCAATCAATAATAATAATTCCATAAACAAAACCTATTAACCATTAAAGGTAAATTACTATGTCAAAATGTCCATTTCATCATACCTCATTAACGATGAACAACGGTGCGCCTGTTGTTGATAACCAAAACAGCATGACTGCGGGTCCTCGCGGTCCGTTACTTGCTCAAGACTTATGGTTAAACGAAAAATTAGCCAACTTCGTACGTGAAGTTATCCCTGAGCGTCGTATGCACGCTAAAGGCTCCGGTGCATTCGGTAAATTTACCGTAACGCACGATATTACTCAATATACTAAAGCGGCAATCTTTAGTGAAGTGGGTAAAGAAACCGAATTATTCGCACGTTTTACTACCGTAGCCGGTGAACGTGGTGCGGCGGATGCTGAGCGTGATATTCGTGGTTTCGCAGTTAAATTCTATACCGAACAAGGTAACTGGGACTTCGTAGGTAACAATACTCCGGTATTCTTCTTACGTGATCCGCGTAAATTCCCGGATTTAAACAAAGCGGTTAAACGTGACCCTCGTACAAATATGCGTAGTGCGACAAACAACTGGGACTTCTGGACATTATTACCTGAAGCGTTCCACCAAGTAACGATCGTAATGTCTGAGCGCGGTATCCCTGCTTCATATCGTCATATGCACGGTTACGGTTCACACACATATAGCTTAATCAATGCAAATAACGAACGTTTCTGGGTGAAATTCCACTTCCGTACCGAACAAGGTATTAAAAACTTAACCAACGAAGAAGCGGCGGCAATCATCGCAAACGATCGTGAATCACACCAACGTGATTTATACGAGTCAATCGAAAAAGGCGATTTCCCGAAATGGAAACTTTACATTCAAGTAATGCCTGAAGCGGAAGCGGAACAAGTGGATTTCCACCCGTTCGATTTAACCAAAATCTGGTCGAAAAAAGATTATCCGCTAATCGAAGTAGGCGTGATGGAATTAAACCGTAACCCGGCAAACTTCTTTGCAGACGTTGAACAATCCGCATTTGCTCCAAGCAACTTAGTACCGGGTATCAGCGTATCGCCGGACCGTATGTTACAAGCACGTTTATTCAACTATGCGGACGCACAACGTTACCGTTTAGGTGTGAACCACCACCAAATTCCGGTAAACGCACCTCGCTGCCCGGTTCACAGTAATGCCCGTGACGGTCAAGGTCGTGTGGACGGTAACTACGGTTCAACTTTACATTATGAACCGAACAGCTTCGGTCAATGGCAAGAACAAGCGCAATTTGCTGAGCCGCCACTCAAAATTAACGGCGATGCGGCATTCTGGGATTATCGTCAAGACGATTCTGATTACTTCAGCCAACCGCGTGCGTTATTTAACTTAATGACAGAGAAAGAAAAACAATCTCTCTTTAAAAATACTGCCGAAGGTATGGGTGATGCATTAGATTTCATCAAATATCGTCATATTCGTAACTGCTACTTCTGTGACCCTGCATACGGTAAAGGCGTAGCGAAAGCGTTAGGAATGACGGTTGCCGATGCAATGGAAGCATACAATACAGATCCGGCAATGGGTCAGCCGGGTTTAATCAAACCTAACTTCTAATCGGAAGTCACTGAATTAGCAAATGCGGCTGTTTCAAAAACCAACACGAGAAATCGTAAAATAGTCCTCCTACATAATGGCATTTGCTCTATTAAAGCCCTATCTTTACGATAGGGCTTTTCCTTTGTACGACACATCAATCTAAGCTACAATCACTTTTCATTTTATTGCTCACATAAGGAAAGCCGTTGGAATATCGTTATTATATTACTACAGGTATTGCCGTTCTTGTTTTACAATGCCTTGTTTTCAACTTTTCTCGTACCGTAGGTTGGTTATTCAACTTATCCGCCAAGTCACGCAAGATCGTGACATTTATTAGCTATTTAGCTGCAAACAGCTTAGCGATTCTTACCGTTACTCGCACGTTTAACGGCTTTAGAATCACCGCGCTAATGCTCGCTTTACTGCTGTTTGCATTATTCGTTAGCCTTGCTTGTGCGGCAATTTACCGCCTATTTAAAGGCAAACAAGCGGTCAATTTTGCCTTAAAAATTGCCTATCCTTTTGCCTTTTTCGGCATTGTAGGGCTTGCCTTATATAACGCTTATACGCCGAAAGTGGTGCATTATTCCGTACAATTGGATAAACAACTTGATCAACCGCTGCGTATCGGAGTGGCGAGTGATCTGCACTTAGGACAATGGTTTGGTGCAAAGCAATTAGATAAATTGGCAGAGATCTTTAATCAGCAAAACGTCGATCTGATTTTATTACCCGGCGATATTATGGACGACAATACCGATGCTTATGTAGCTGAAAATATGCAACCGCATTTTGCTAAGCTTAAAGCGCCTTTAGGGGTTTATGCCACTTTGGGTAATCACGATTTCTTCGGAAAGCAACAAGCGATTGCCACCGAAATTCAAAAAGCAGGTATCCAAGTACTATGGGATCAAGCGGTCGAAATTAACGGAAAATTTACCGTTATCGGACGTAATGACGACTTAGTAAAAAATCGACCGAGCGCCGCTCAATTATTAACGGCGGTCAATTCGGATTCACCGGTGTTTTTACTTGACCATCGTCCGACACAAATCGAACAACATTCGCAATTACCGATTGATTTACAGGTGTCCGGACACACGCATAAAGGGCAAATTTTTCCGGCAAATTTAATGACTAACGTGATTTATCGACTGCACTACGGCTATGAAAAAATCGGCTTAGGACATTATTTTGTTACCTCCGGTTATGGCTTCTGGGGCATACCGATGCGGCTTGGTTCACAATCCGAAGTAGTTATCATTGATGTGAAAGGCAAAGAGCCTTAGTTTTTTTATGCAACCCCCTGAATTGATTTTCAGGGGTTTATTTTTTTACATTTCTCGAATCGTCCTATCTTCAATTACTTATCTTTTGTCAATATCTCTTTACAAAACTTTCCGCTTGCACCCATCTTAACAAAACAATATCTTGTATATAAGCACTTAAAAATCACAACATATAGTGGTTGAACAATAAAGATAAAAGGAGACAGATTTTATGCAGAAAACATTGATGGTAACCAAACGCAACGGCAAGCAAGAGCCGTTTGATTTGGATAAAATTCATCGTGTCATCACTTGGGCTGCCGAGGGTTTACAGAATGTATCGGTATCGCAAGTGGAACTAAGCGCACATATTCAGTTTTATCAAGGTATTCGTACCGCCGATATTCACGAGACCATCATCAAAGCCGCAGCTGATTTAATCAGTACCGAAACGCCGGATTATCAATATCTTGCCGCACGTTTGGCAATGTTTCATCTGCGTAAAAAAGCCTACGGCGATTTCACCCCGCCTCATTTATTCACGCATATTAAAAAGCTGGTTGCACTCGGCAAATACGATCAAGCGCTGTTAATCGACTATAGCGAACAAGAATGGCAGTTAATGAATGAGTTCCTCGAACATAGCCGAGATATGGATTTTTCTTATGCGGCGGTCAAACAGCTCGAAGGAAAATATTTAGTCCAAAACCGAGTGACCGGTGAGATCTATGAGTCGGCACAATTCTTATATTTGCTAGTTGCTGCCTGCTTGTTTTCTAAATATCCGAAAGCCACTCGTTTGGATTATGTAAAACGTTTTTACGATGCGACTTCAACTTTTAAAATTTCATTACCGACCCCGATTATGTCGGGGGTAAGAACACCGACTCGTCAGTTTAGTTCTTGCGTACTGATTGAATGTGGCGATAGTTTGGATTCAATCAATGCCACTTCTGCTGCAATTATTAAATACGTCTCGCAACGTGCGGGAATCGGCATTAACGCCGGTGCAATCCGTGCATTAGGCAGTCCGATTCGTCAAGGGGAAGCTTTCCACACCGGGTGTATTCCGTTTTATAAACATTTCCAAACTGCGGTGAAATCTTGCTCGCAAGGCGGTGTGCGTGGCGGTGCGGCAACGGTTTACTACCCACTATGGCACTTAGAAGTAGAAAGTTTATTGGTGTTAAAAAACAATCGAGGTGTAGAAGACAACCGCTGCCGTCATATGGACTACGGCGTACAGCTCAACAAGCTGATGTATCAACGCTTAATTAAGGGTGGCGAAATCACCTTATTCAGCCCGTCTGATGTCGATGGCTTGTATGAAGCGTTTTTTGCCGATCAAGAAAAGTTCGAACAGCTTTATCTGCAATATGAACAAGACCCGCGCATTCGTAAACGCAGTGTGAAAGCGGTTGAGTTATTTTCACTGCTCATGCAAGAACGTGCTTCAACCGGTCGGATTTATATTCAGAATGTCGATCATTGCAATACGCATTCACCGTTCAATCCGCAAGTTGCACCGATCAAACAATCAAATTTATGTTTAGAAATCGCATTGCCGACCAAACCGCTGAATGATATTAACGATGAAAACGGGGAAATCGCACTCTGTACCCTTTCAGCATTTAACTTAGGTACTTTGCAAAATTTAGATGAATTTGAACCGCTTGCCGACTTAGTGGTACGAGCGCTAGATGCCTTGTTAGATTATCAAGACTATCCGGTGAAAGCGGCAAAACACGCCGCATTAGCTCGCCGTTCACTTGGCATCGGGGTCATCAACTATGCTTATTACTTAGCGAAAAACGGCGTGCGTTATTCAGACGGTTCTGCCAATGCGCTTACGCACAGAACTTTTGAAGCGATGCAATATTATTTACTGAAAGCTTCGCTCAATTTAGCCAAAGAACAAGGTGCTTGTAAGTTATTTAATGAGACGAGCTATGCTCAAGGTATTTTACCGATTGATAGCTATAAAAAAGAATTGGATAACCTGACAACAGAACCGCTACATTATGATTGGGAAAGTTTGCGTGCGGAGATTCAACAATTCGGCTTACGTAACTCAACCTTAAGCTCGCTAATGCCGTCAGAAACTTCCTCGCAAATTTCCAATGCGACCAACGGCATTGAGCCGCCGCGTGGCTACGTGAGTATCAAAGCCTCAAAAGACGGCATCTTAAAACAAGTTGTGCCGGAATATGAAAAGCTCCGCTCACAATACGAGTTATTGTGGGATATCCCCGATATGAGCGGTTACTTACAGCTGGTCGGCATTATGCAGAAATTCATTGATCAGGCGATTTCGGCAAATACCAATTATGACCCGCAAAAATTTGAAGACGGAAAAGTACCGATGAAACGCTTACTTGCCGATTTACTGACCGCTTATAAATACGGATTAAAAACGCTCTATTACCAAAATACCAGAGATGGAGCGGAAGATGCCCAACAAGATTTAAATGACGGTTGTGCCGGCGGTGCTTGCAAAATCTGATGAATAAATAAGTGGTTAAATTTAAATAACCACGGAATACACGAAATACACGGAAAATAATGAGATAGATTTAAGAGCCACAGCGTGGCTCACTCAGCCGAAGGCTGATCATAACCACGTACGGCTTACCGTGCGTGGGAAAATCAAAAGGAGATAATATGGCATACACCACTTTCTCACAAAATAAAAATGATCAATTAAAAGAACCGATGTTTTTCGGGCAAAATGTCAATGTCGCCCGTTATGACCAACAAAAATATGAATTATTTGAAAAGTTAATCGAAAAACAGCTCTCATTTTTCTGGCGTCCGGAAGAAGTCGATGTTTCGCAAGATCGTATCGACTACCAATCATTGCCAGAACATGAAAAACATATTTTTATCAGTAACTTAAAATATCAAACATTACTTGATTCCATTCAAGGTCGCAGCCCGAACGTAGCATTTTTGCCGTTAGTCTCGATTCCTGAGCTGGAAACTTGGATCGAAACTTGGACGTTTTCCGAAACGATCCACTCACGTTCTTATACGCATATTATCCGTAATATCGTCAATGATCCGTCGATTGTGTTTGACGATATCGTGACTAACGAAGAAATTATTAAACGCGCGAAAGATATTTCTTGCTACTACGATGATTTAATTCGAGATTCGCAACTTTATACACTCTACGGAGAAGGTTGCTATACGGTGGACGGCAAGCAATACCAAGTGACGTTACGCAACCTAAAACGCCAACTTTATTTATGCTTAATGAGTGTGAACGTGCTGGAAGCGATTCGTTTTTACGTATCGTTCGCTTGTTCTTTTGCGTTTGCCGAGCGTCAGTTAATGGAAGGTAACGCTAAAATTATTAAATTTATCGCACGTGATGAATATCTACATTTAACCGGCACACAAAATATGTTGAACATTATGGCATCCGGACAAGATGATCCGGAAATGGCACAAATTGCCGAAGAATGTAAACAAGAAGCTTATGAGCTTTTTGTAGCGGCGGCAGAACAAGAAAAAGAATGGGCGGCGTATTTATTTAAAGACGGTTCAATGATTGGTTTGAATGAAGATATTTTGGTGAAATATGTCGAATACATTACCAATATTCGAATGCAAGCGGTCGGATTACCCCGCCCTTTTGCAACTTCTTCAAATCCGATTCCTTGGATTAACGCTTGGTTGGTGTCCGATAACGTACAAGTTGCACCGCAAGAAGTCGAAGTCAGTTCCTATCTAGTCGGGCAAATCGATGCTAAGGTAGATACCGACGATTTCGATAATTTTGAACTCTAAATAAAAATAAGCGGTCGTTTTTTCAAAATTTTTCGCAAAAAATAGAGGGAATTCGACCGCTTACTCAAACCAAAACCCATAAAAATTTTATTGACTTATCCTTATTAATCTCTTCTTTTACCTCTGATTTATATCGGTAAATTAGCTAAAATTACGGCAAAACCATCGGACTACGCTCACTTCTGTGATCATTATCACACACAAAAAAAACAATGTCGGCTATACTCCAACCCTAAAACGCCAAATGGAGAAGTTCTACAATGAGCCAACAATTTATCCTAAACGATCACCCTCATCGTCGTTTTAATCCATTAAAAAACCAATGGATTCTAGTTTCACCGCATCGTGCAAAACGTCCGTGGCAAGGTCAACAAGAAGACACGATTGCTGATAATAAACCAAGTTATGATCCGACTTGCTATCTTTGCCCAGGTAATAAACGTATTACCGGCGAGCAAAATCCCGTTTATAGTAAACCTTTCGTATTTAAAAACGATTTCTCCGCTTTACTACCGGATACGCCCGCCCCGGAAGCCGGTACCGATCCATTATTCCAAATTTCACATACCCAAGGCGAAAGCCGTGTAATTTGTTTCTCGCCTGATCACAGCAAAACCTTACCGCAACTTTCTGTGTCTGAAATTGAACAAGTGGTACAGGTTTGGCAAGAGCAAGCCAACGAATTAAAAAGCCGTTATCAATGGGTACAAATTTTTGAAAATAAAGGCGCAATGATGGGCTGTTCTAATCCACACCCACACGGTCAGATTTGGGCAAGTAATTTCTTACCGAATGAAATAGCAATTGAAGACGAATGTCAGGCGAATTACTTCGCTCAATACGGTCGTCCATTGCTACTCGATTATGCCGAGCGTGAACTAACCAAAAAAGAACGTATTGTAGTTGAAACTGAAGACTGGATTGCGGTTGTGCCTTACTGGGCAGGCTGGCCGTTTGAAACTTTGTTGCTGCCAAAACATAAACACTTTAAACGCATTACCAATTTAAACGAAGCCGAACGAGCGGATTTAGCTCTCGCACTTAAAAAGCTAACCACTCGTTACGATAATTTATTTAATATCAGTTTCCCGTATTCGATGGGCTTCCATTTCGCCCCGTTTAACGAAAGTGATAATCCACATTGGCAGCTACACGCCCATTTCTATCCACCGTTGTTACGTTCTGCCACCGTACGTAAATTTATGGTCGGCTATGAGATGATGGCGGAAAGCCAGCGAGACCTGACACCGGAACAAGCGGCAGAAAGATTAAATGCGGTGAGCGACAGCGTTCACTATAAAGATCAATAAAAAGAAGAGAAAGAGACAATGAAACCACAACAACTTGCGATACAAAAATTTGCCGAGCATTACGGCTATTCGGCTGCTCAAACCGTATTCGCTCCGGGACGAGTCAATATTATCGGTGAACACACCGATTACAATGACGGCTTTGTAATGCCTTGTGCAATTAACTACGGTATGGCGGTCAGCTTTAGTAAACGTGACGATTCGGTTTGGCGAGTCTATGCGATTGATATTGATGAACAAGATGAGTTCGACCTTAGCCAACCGATTGAACCGTCCGAACATAAATGGGCGAATTACGTACGTGGAGTCGTGAAATATATTCAGGAGAAATGTCCGCAGTTTAAACAAGGGGCGGATTTAGCGATGACCAGCGACGTACCGATGTCTTCCGGTTTAAGCTCGTCCGCCGCATTAGAAGTTTCAATCGGTAAAACCGCACAAGTGTTAGGTGATTTACCGCTCGGTTTAGCTGAAATCGCCTTAATCGGACAACAAGCGGAGAATAACTTCGTTGGTGCTAATTGCGGTAATATGGATCAACTTACCTCGGCGCTCGGACAAAAAGATCAAGTGATTATGATTGATTGCCGTTCGTTAGAAATTACCCCTACACCGGTTCCGCACGGTTATTCAATTGCGATTATCAACTCTAACGTAAAACACGACTTAGTGACCGGCGAATATAACAGTCGCCGTCAAGAATGTGAATTTGCCGCCAAATTCTTTGGGGCGAAAGCATTGCGTGATGTTACGCCGGAGCAATTTATTGAGCGAGCGGCTGAATTACAAGCCCAAAATGAGTTAGCTTATAAACGTGCAAAACATATCATTAGCGAAAATCAGCGTGTATTAGAAGCGGTTGAAGCGTTACAAGCGAAGGATATGGTCAAACTCGGTCAATTAATGGCGGGTTCGCATGACTCTATGCGCGATGATTTTGAAATTACCATTCCGGAAATTGATTACTTAGTCGAATTGGCACAAGTGGCAATCGGTAAAAACGGCGGCGCACGTATGACCGGCGGCGGCTTCGGCGGTTGTATCGTTTGCTTAGTTCCGGATGAGAAAGTGGAACATTTACGCCAAGTCATTGCGGAAAATTACGAAAAACAAACCGGTATTAAAGAAACTTTCCACCTTTGTACCGCTTGTGACGGCGTTCATCTCATTTAATCGTTCATCTGCAGAAATCACGGAAATTTCCGTGGTTTCTTGCTTTCGGAGCAAGTTATGAAAACTTTTATCCTCGAAAATTCATTCATTAAAATCACGTTGTCTGACTTTGGAGCCTCTTGGCTTTCTTGTGTAGTGAAACACCCGAAAGGCGAACGTGAAGTGTTAGTTACAACCTCTGCAGAAAATTGGCAAAATCAGACCGCTTATTTCGGCGCCACCTGCGGACGCTACGCCAATCGTATTGCCAATGCCACTTATCAACTTAACGGCAAAACCTACACGCTGGTAAAAAATAACGACGAAAACACCTTACACGGTGGTGAAAAAGGGGCGGATAAACAAGTTTGGCAAGCGGAGCAAATTGATCCTCAAGCGGTCAAATTCAGCCGAATTTTTGCAGACGGCGAACAAGGTTTCGGCGGTGAAGTGAATGCCGTTGTGACTTATCGTTTGAATGGAAAAGAAGTCGAAATTGAATTTGACGCAACCACAAATCAAGACACTCCGCTCTGCTTTACCAATCACGCTTATTTTAATCTACTTGGTAGTGATAATGTGCTTTCACATCAACTGATGATTAACGCAGACGAATATTTACCGGTCGGCGCAGACGGTATCCCGATTTTACCGTTTAAAGCGGTTGCTCACACCGGTTTTGATTTTTCAACGCCTAAACTTATCGGGCAAGACTTGCTGAAAGATACCGATCAACAGCTGGTAAAAGGCTACGATCACGCTTTCAAATTGGTAAAAAACTCTGCAAAACCGACCGCTTGTTTAACGGTTGAAGATCTTACACTTGAACTCAATACCTCAATGCCGGCATTGCAATGCTATTCAGGGAATTGGCTTGGCGGGCAACCGAATCTAAGCGGTTCTACTTATCAAGATTACGCTGGCATTGCTCTAGAACCGGAATTTTTCCCCGATTCGCCGAACCAAGCCGAGTTGGCACAATTCGGTGGCATCACCAAAGCGGGCGAACGCTATAAACACGATATTCGTTACACCTTTCACTTTTAATTTGTAAACATCGAGGAAATTATCATGATACTGCCGAATTACTTCCAAGATCCCAATACGCTTCACGTTAATACTATTGAGCATCACGCTTATTTTATTCCGCATAAACAAAATGAAACCGCTTTAAGCGGCAAGCGTGAACAATCCGATTACTTTACTTTGCTTAACGGACAATGGGATTTTAATTACTTCCAAAGCTATCATGACTTGCCGAATAATTTCCTTGATGTTGCGTTTGAACATAAAATTCCGGTGCCGGCAAATTGGCAAAATCACGGCTTCGATCATCATCACTATACTAATATTAACTATCCGTTCCCGTTTGATCCGCCGTTTGTACCGCATCAAAACCCATGCGGCGTGTATCATCGCACTCTGCAACTTACCCCGAAAAGTAATAAGCGTTATTTGCTCAATTTTGAAGGCGTGGACTCTTGCTTATTTGTTTACGTGAATAAACAGTTTGTCGGCTATAGCCAAATCAGCCACAGCACCTCCGAATTTGATGTTAGCGATTATTTACAAGTCGGTACCAACCATTTAACCGTAGTGGTATTGAAATGGTGTGACGGCAGCTATTTAGAAGACCAAGACAAATTCAGAATGTCGGGCATTTTCCGTGATGTCTATTTGCTTGAGCGTGAACAAAATCATCTGCAAGATTTCTTTATTCAATATGAATTGGATGATGAATTACGTCACGCCAATCTGAAAGTGGAAACGCTGTTTAGCCGCCAACCGCAAGCGATTGAATATCAATTACTCGATCCGAAAGGCTTTACCGTTTTTAATCAAACCGATACGCAACTTAATATTGAGGTAGAAGATATTCAGTTATGGAATGCCGAAAACCCACAACTTTACACCTTAATTTTGCGTACTGCGGAAGAAGTCATTGTGCAAAAAATCGGTTTTAGAAAAGTGGAAATCAAAGACGGTATTTTATTATTTAATCAGCAACCGATTAAATTTAAAGGGGTAAACCGCCACGATAGCGATCCGAAAACTGGTTATGTGATTAGCTACGCACAAGCGCATAAAGATTTACAGCTGATGAAACAGCATAATATCAACGCAATCCGTACCGCCCATTATCCGAATGCGCCTTGGTTTAGCGAGTTATGCGATCAATACGGTTTTTATCTGATTGGCGAAAGCGATGTCGAGTCACATGGCGCATCAATGCTGACCGTCAAAATGCCTGAGCCGAGTATTCTCTTAAATCACCAAAATGATTTGCAAACTGAGCGTATCCGTCAAGATATGATTGATAATTACTGTTACTTCGCCCGTGATCCGTTGTTCAAAAAAGCGATTTTAGATCGCCAGCAAGCCAATGTGGAACGAGATAAAAATCGTACTTCGATTATTATTTGGTCGTTGGGGAATGAAGCCGGCTATGGTGCCAATTTTGAAGCGGCGGCAGCGTGGATTAAGCAACGTGATAAATCTCGTTTAGTGCATTACGAAAGCTCAATTTATCAGCACTCAGCCGATAATAATGATTTATCCAATATTGATTTCTATAGTGAAATGTACGGCTCAACCGAAGATATTGACCGCTATTGTGCCACTGCGCAAGCCAAACCTTTCGTGTTGTGTGAATACAGCCATGCAATGGGTAACTCAAACGGCGATGCGGAAGATTATTGGCAAGCGTTTCATCGTCATCCGCAATCATGCGGCGGTTTTGTGTGGGAATGGTGTGATCACGCCCCTTACCGTGCTAACGGTCAATTCGGTTACGGCGGTGATTTCGGCGAAAGTCCGCACGACGGTAATTTCTGTATGGACGGTTTAGTTTCACCGGATCGTATTCCGCACAGTAATTTATTAGAGCTTAAAAATGTGAATCGCCCTGCACGTGCTGAATTAATCGATAACCAAATTGTGATTCACAACTATTTAGATTTCACCGATCTCGCCGATTATTTAACGATTGATTACGAATTTGTCGAAAACAGCGTGGTGACAAGCGGTGGAAATTTATCCGTTTCTTGCAAACCGCACGGCAGCGCAGTATTGCCGATTGAACTACCGCAAAATAACGGGCATTTATGGCTATTGAATTTAAATTATCGCTTAAATACTGCAGTTGAATTATTAGAGGAAGCACATTCACTTGGCTTCGAGCAGCTCAATTTATTTAGCGAAAATAAATTAGTATTACCAAAATTCACAATTGAGAACAGTACATTTGAAGTACAGGAAGATCGCTTCCACATTAACGTACACAACGGTCAATTTAGTTATCAATTAGACAAGCAGAAAGGGGGTTTCAGCCGTATTGAAAAAGCCGGTAAAGCGATTATTCAGCAACCGTTAGATTTTAATATTTGGCGTGCGCCGACCGATAATGATCGTCTTATTCGTGAAGCATGGCAAAATGCCGGCTACGATAAAGCCTATACCAGAGCTTATGAAATTCAGTGGCAGCAAAGCGAACAAGCGGTCGAATTTTCAGTAAAATCTGCGATTGTGTCGATTTCTCGCGGTCGCATTTTAACGCTGGATATTTGTTATCGTATTTTCAATGACGGGCAAATTTCGATGGAAATCAACGCAATCCGTCCAGCCGAATTACCGTATTTACCTCGTTTCGGCTTACGTTTCTGGCTTTCTAAGGCGGAAAATACGGTGGAATACTTCGGTTACGGCGAGCAAGAAAGCTACGTGGATAAACACCATTTAGCGAAGTTAGGTATCTACCGTACAACGGCAAAACAAAATCATACCGATTATGTGAAACCGCAAGAGAACGGCAGCCATTATGGTTGCGAATATCTCAAATCGGAAAATCTGTTTGTGACTGCAAGCCAACCGTTCAGCTTTAATCTCTCGCCATATACGCAAGAGGAATTAACCGCGAAAAAACATTGCTACGAGCTACAAGAATCCGATTACAGCGTGTTATGTATTGATTACAAAATGAGTGGCATCGGCTCCAACTCTTGTGGCCCGAACTTAAAAGATCAATACCGTTTAATGGAAAACAAGTTTAGTGTGAGATTTGATTTGGTGGTGGGTTAGTTTAACGACGAAAATAGACTGAAGATGACCTCGTCAATAACAGTTCTGAATTACTCTCTTAACTGGCGCTCGACTCCGTTGAGTGCCTTTATTTATATTTTAAATAATATCTCCCTTTCAAATTTCCTTATCTTGTTTTTTCTAACTCATGTAGCGTTTTCAAATCACCACAATTATCAAATGCGATATATTTCGTCCAATAATCGGGTTCTCTCTTAGCATTAGCGACATAATAGCGCATATAATTTACAATTACATACCTATAAGCCTTTCCTTCTAAGGTAAAATCATAGTATTCGGGAGGAAAATCAACAACTAACGGTTGAACCTCGCAACAATTTGGATTTAGCTTCTTAAACTCCGCCATGCTGGTATATCGTTTTATATCCCAACTTTCTCCTTTTTCTCCAATCATTCCTTCGGGTTGGTGCTCTAGCACATAGTTAATTGCTCTATCGATTAGTTCCTGTTTGGTATGTCTATCATCAAAATAAGTGCCGTCTTTCTCACAATAACCGCTGACCATCAGCTGTTGCCATTGTTCATGTTGATACCATTTGTAACCGATAAAGCCGCTTAATGCTAACAGCACAACATGGCATATTTTTATTTTCATTATTACCTCCTTTCAAATTAATAAAAATAACCAAACAGATAGATATCCTTACAATAACATAATATCTTGACAAACAAAATTATATCCGCCCAATATTGAATAATATTGATAAAAAAAGCGGTAGGATTTGCAAATTTTTCTGCAAATCCTACCGCTTGTTTTATTTTATGTGATTGTGATTAAACGAGGCTTATTTCACTTCACGAATCATAATTTCAGACGGAATAACCGAACCTTGCCAGTATAATTCCGAAGCAACTTTTGCCGCTAATTCGATATAGGCTTGGCTGGTTTCGTGTTCCGGTGCCGCAATGACGGTCGGTGTGCCGGCATCCAAATCTTGACGTAAACGAATATGCAACGGCATTTGTCCTAATACTTTGGTGCCGTATTTCTTCGCCACTTTCTCCGCTCCGCCGGTGCCGAAAATATCTTCGTGATGACCGCAATTTTGGCAGATATGCACGCTCATATTTTCGATGATACCTAATACCGGTACCGACACTTTTTGGAACATTGAAATACCTTTCACCGCATCTAATAACGCAATATCTTGCGGAGTGGTTACCACCACCGCACCGGTAACCGGAATTTGTTGCGAAAGGGTAAGTTGGATATCGCCTGTACCCGGCGGCATATCGATTACAAGGTAATCTAGTTCCGTCCACCATGTTTCATTCAATAATTGGCTTAACGCCGAACTCGCCATCGGTCCACGCCAAATAGTGGCATTATCATCCGCCATTAAATAGCCGATTGAGTTCGATTGAATACCATAGACTTCGATCGGTGTAATATGTTTGTTATCCGGAGAGGTCGGACGCTGATCTTGAGCACCTAACATATGCGGAATGGACGGGCCGTAAATATCCGCATCTAAAATCCCGACTTTTGCGCCTTGTGCTTTTAACGCCAACGCAAGATTTACCGAGGTAGTCGATTTACCTACCCCACCTTTACCCGATGTTACCGCAATAATATTTTTTACGCCGTTTACCGCAGGATGGCTATTTGCACGTTTTAAGGTGGCAATTTGATAATTTAAGATCCATTTTACTTCATTTGCGCCGGTAATTTGCTTAAGCTTCGCTTCCGTATCCGCTTTTAATGCTTCAAAACCGCTGTTCCAAGCAAACGGCATAGTAAATTCTAAGCGCAAAATGCCTGCACCGAGTTCGGCTTTTTTAAACGCATTCAATGCGATTAAATCTTTTTGCAATGTAGGGTGTGTGAAATTTTGTAAAACAAATTTAATTTCACTTAATTGCTGTTCGTTAAGTTGATTCATCGATTAATCCTTAGGTTTCAGTCGATATAAGTGTTTACTATAAATTACTTCACTATCGTTATTTAAATCAATACCCAAAATGGTTGGATCTAATGCAACACGGCGATAGTATTGAAACATCGGAAGTACGGCAACATCATCGTCAAGGTGCTTTACGACACTTTGAATAAGCTGTTCTCTTACTTCTTCCGTTAAGTTTTGCTCTTGTAACTTTTCCAGTTTTTCATCTACTTGCGGATTATGATAATTACTTTTGTTATCGGCGCTTTTAGAATGAAAATGTAATAAAAACGGTAACGGATCTGCATACTCCGCACACCAACCCGCTCTGCTTAACTGATAATTTTTTTGTTCTCTTACGGCTAAAAGTTGTGTCCAACCGAGTGCTTGAGGAGTAACTTTAATTAAGTCCGATTGCCCTAACGTTCTAATCATTTGCTGGGCAATTTCAATATGTTTCCCTTGCTCGTCATAACTTAAAGAAAGCTGCAACGGATTATTCGAACTGATTCCCGCTTGTGTCAATAGGGTTTCGATAATGACCGGATTCCATTGATGCTTCTCCGTATTTAACATACTTTTCGGCAACACCGAAAAATTCGCAATTCCATATTGATGCGGAATACGGGCGGATAAAATCATTGCTTTTATTGCTTGTCTGATTTCTTTATGTTTCAACTGAGGATCGGCAAAATTAAACTCATAATAGTAATTGCATAAACGGGGAAATTCCCAAATATTATGCTGTTGCCCCTCTAACGGATTTTCCACTACATCAAACGGTTTAATCGATTGTAAAACGGAAATACGATGATATTCCACCTTAGTAAAATTCGGAGTGTTTTTAACCGCTTTCAGTAATAAATTTTTTTCCGTTTTGGCCGCTAGCGTATAGTCTCCGTTGCTAATCAGCATATTCGGATTCGGTATTTCACCCCGATAACTCGGCAGTAAGGCAACGTGTGCCAACATTTTGGGGAAAACCAAATTCGGCTTTTCCAGCCGAATTTGTAATGTAGTCGCATTCAGCGCTTTAACACCCAATTCACTAACCGCCTTCTCCCCGGCAAGTATATCTCTTGCTTGATGTAAATGCATATAAGCTAAATAAGCGGCTAACGGTGAAGCATTCTTAGGATTTGCTAAACGTTGCCAGCTCAGCACTATATCTTCTGCGGTAACTGGTTCACCGTTAGACCATTTTGCGTTTTCATCTAAAATAAACAGCCAGTCTTTATTATTTTCGGTAAACCATGTTTTCGCTAATGCCGGTTGAACGATACCTTTCTCATTATAAGCTAATAAGCCGACAAACAAATCTCGTAACGGAGCGGCATCCGCCGATGAATCCACAAAATGCGGATCTAGCTGGAATTTGTTGGTATAAATCGCACGCTTTAAAACCGAATGATCGATTGTCGGTAAGATTTCCGGTTTAGCCGATTCAACTTGCGTGACGGGTAAATCTTGATCACAAGCGGACAATACAATCAAGCAAGCGAACAAACTGACAAGATTTTGGAAAAATTTAACCGCTTGTTTAGCAGACTGCATTTCATTCTACCCTTCTAATGAATCGAAGTTAATCCCGGAAA
The DNA here is from genome assembly GCF_029774175.1 of Actinobacillus genomosp. 1. Classification (NCBI taxonomy): domain Bacteria; kingdom Pseudomonadati; phylum Pseudomonadota; class Gammaproteobacteria; order Pasteurellales; family Pasteurellaceae; genus Actinobacillus; species Actinobacillus genomosp. 1. The sequence continues at coordinate 1,173,694 of NZ_CP103834.1, forward strand.
TAAATTACTGAGTCCGGCAACCGTAATTTCTATCCCTAAAGCCATAAGAATTAACCCCATAATACGTGTGACGACGTTTGACCCCGTTTTACCTAATTTTTTAACTAACGGTGCGGAAAAACGAAACAAGATATAACACACGACTGAGAATAATATAATCGAAACACTAAAGCCGATATAATCCGTGACTTGATGATAACGAGTGCCCCAAACGATAGTCGAACCGATTGCGCCCGGTCCCGCCATAATCGGCATAGCCAACGGCACAACGCCGATATTTTCGTATTCGCTGACATCCGCATTTTTTTCTTCTTTATTTTGCTTATGCTCACCAAGTTTACCGCTAATCATCGTCATTGCGATACTGACAATCAGAAAACCGCCGGCAACTCGGAAAGAATCCAGCGAAATACTAAAAGCATCTAAGATAAACTTACCGAAAAATAAACTAACCAATAGAATCACACCGATAGATACCGAAGTAACTAGGCTCGTATGATTTCTTTCCGACTCATATTGATGCGCCGTCATACTGAAAAAAATAGGAAGTGAACCGAACGGATTCACAATAGCGAATAATCCAATAAAAAATTGAAGATAAATAGCAAGATTAATATCTATTTCCACAGCCCACCAGCCTTCAAATAAGGAATTACGAGTTATTATATAGAGTAAGCCGAATAAGATAAAATAAAAACGCCTAGAACATAATCGTTTTAGGCGTTTTTATACATTTCTCTTCGAACCGATTAATGAGCCGGAGAGTCTATTTGCCCCATAAAGTCTTGATTCACTTCAATCGAAGCTCTAGCACGTAAGTCTTTGAGTAAATCATCACGTAATAACGTTTGTTCTGCTTGAGTAAATTGTACCGAAAGCGGTTTGAATTCATCCGGATTACCGTCGATAACTTTATCTAAAGCAACAACGATCACATCACCTTGTTGATTACGCGCAACTTGATAAACGGATTTATCCGCAGGCTTAGCCATCGCAAAAACCGTTTGAGCTAAAAGAGGATTTTCACTTTCCGCTTGTGCAAAAACTAACGTTTGTGACTTACCGAAAGAAACATTCGCTATTTTTCCTTCATTAAGTGCTTTAACTTGTTCTTCCGCTTTCGCTAACAGAATTTGTTCCGCCTTTTGTTGTTTTATCGCATCTTCAATTTCAGCTTTCGCTTCTTCTAAAGTTTTAACGCGTTCAGTTTGATAATCACTTACACGTACAAACATTGTTTTCGGGTTATGCTCATCACCGATATCGAGTGCATCGGAATTTTGCCCACTTTGACGCAACTCACCGCTAAATAATGCTTTTACAACTTTTTCATTATTAAGCTCTACCGGTACGTTTTGGTGTGTAAATTGTACGGATTTCTGTACTTTTACTCCACCGGCTTGTGCGACGGTTTCTAAACTACCGTTATTTTCAAATGCTTTATTCGCCATTTCACGCGCAATATTAGAATATTCGGTTAAGAGTAATTCTTGACGAATAGTTTTCGTAATTTGCTCTTTTACTTGCTCAAGCGGAATAACTTTTTCACCTTTACGTTCTAAAACTTTAATAAGGTGGTATGCACCGTCTACATTAACGACCGAACTAACTTGACCGTCTTGTAGCATTGCAGCTGCCTCTTCAAACGCTTTAGGGAAAGTACCCGCTTTTGCCCAACCTAAATCACCGCCTTGTGCCGCAGACAATTTATCGGTTGATTTAGCTTTAGCAAGCGTAGCGAAATCCGCTCCCGCTTGTAGCTCTTGCGCTACACCTTTGGCATCCGCTTCATTCGCTAATTGAATATGTGCGAAATGAACTTCACCTTTAGTCGCATAATCCGCTTTATTTTTTTCGTAATACGTTTTAACTTGTTCATCATTAACCTGCACGTTTTTAGCCACGTCGGACGGTGTTAATGTTACGTATTCGACCGTTAATTTCTCCGGCTCGATTAATTCGGATTTATGTGCGTCGTAATATTTTTGTAATTCTTCCGCTGAAGCTGTTTGATTCGCCGCTTCTGCTGCAATCGAATAATTTGCTAAACGAATTTGACGTTTTTGCAGTAAGAGTTTTGCTAAAAGCGCTTCTTGTTCCGGTACGTTAAAACTACTTCCGATAATCCCTTCCTGTATCTGAGAGAAAAGCATACCTTCATTCACAATCGCCGCATAGCCGTCCGCACTTAAGCCGTTACTTCTTAAAGTTTGTTGATACAAATCATTGCTAAATTTGCCATCTTGCTGGAATACCGGACTATTTACGATTTCCGCTTTAATTTGCTCGGCACTAATTCCTAATTTCAGCTCTTTCGCATATTGGCGTAATAACTCTTCATCTACTAAGCCGTTTAATACCGATTGATTAAACTGTTTTGCGTATTCCGGCGTATCAAGCAGATCCCAAAAACTTTCTCCCATTTGCGCATTTAACACACTTTGCTGACGGTTTTTAGCCGCATTAAACGCTTGCTGAGTAATTTCCGTGCCATTTACTTTAACCGCCGCCGTATCTCCGGCTACTAAACCGGCGCCGATACCGGTAATAACGAAAGACAAAGATACCAGTGCAAAAATAATTTTAAAAACGGGACCGTTTGCCCTCTCATGCATATTTTCAATCATGGATAAATTCCTAGAAGTTTATTACAAAAAATTTTGATGATTATACTGTAAACGAAGTAATTCTCAAATGTGTAATTTGCATGAAACATTCCTCCGATATGCCTTATTCGGTTTAACGAAATTAAGAGACTTTGCTTTACATTAATAGGGAAACTTGTTTTAATTTGTGCTTTAGACTTGTATTCAAGCGGTCTCTTTTCACTTTATTATTCGTTTCGACAGGATTACCCATGGGAATTTACGCATATCTTTGTTTCCTCTCGGCTCTGTCTATTTTACTCGGCTTCATTACAAGTAAAATTAGTGCCAAAGTACAATCAACTATTGCAATTAGTGCAGTAGCAATGGTTTGTTCACTACTGGTTTGGATTTTTGGTTCTTTAGGATTATTTCATATTGACACCATTGCTAAAGAAGTGATGGAACAAATCGATTTCAAAAGTTTTCTTCTTAACGGGATTCTAGGTTTCCTATTATTTGCCGGTTCCTTAGGTGTAAAACTACCGATTCTAAAAGATCAGAAATGGGAAATTACCGTCTTTGCTTTATTCTCAACGCTTGCTTCCACTTTCTTTATCGCCGGTTTAATTTATGCCGTCAGCCAGTTTATCGGTTTACCGATTGATTTTATTTACTGTGTCGTATTTGGCGCACTGATTTCTCCTACCGACCCTATTGCCGTCTTGGCGATTATCAAAAACTTACGGGCACCGAAACGTTTATCCATGCAAGTGGAAGGCGAATCATTATTTAATGATGGTGTCGGTTTGGTTATCTTTATCACGGTATTTGCCGTCGCATTCGGCGGACAGGAAACGAATTTCTCCGGTATTATGGGGCTTTTTATACATGAAGCAATCGGCGGTATCCTATTCGGTTTCGTGTTAGGTTTTATCGCGCATATTTTAATTTCATCCACTGATGACGGTTCGATGGAAATTTTGATTACGCTTACCATCCCGACTGCCGGCTTTATGTTCGCAAGTAATATTTTACATGTATCAGGTGCGCTAGCCATGGTCGTTGCAGGTATCATGATCGGTAACTGGACTCGTCACTCCGGTTTCTCCGAACAAAGCCAACGCTATCTCGACCATTTCTGGGAAATGATTGATCATTTCTTAAATTCTTTGTTATTTTTCCTGATCGGATTTGCTTTATTATTGGTCGATTTCAATATTTACGGCGTGATTTTAATGATTGCGGCAATTCCGGTTTGTTTAGCCGCTCGTTATTTCAGTTTGTGGATTCCGTTCAAATTGATGCAACAATTCCGTACTTATAATCCTTATACGCTGAAAATTATGAGCTGGGGCGGATTACGCGGCGGATTGGCTTTAGCAATGGCTTTATCCATTCCGAGTAAAGTCGCATTCGTTGAAAATATTGATATTAAAGATCTTATTTTGGTGATGACCTATGCGGTGGTAATGTTTTCAATTTTAGTACAAGGTTCAACAATTGAACCGATGATTCGCAAAGCTAAAACCGTCGATCCTAATCGAGAGGAATATTTAAAACCAAGCGGTCATTCTTCCCATTAATTTTGCAAATTTTAGTTGAAATTTAGCCGCTTTATCTTTAGAATCCGTAATTCCTGTCCTAGCTGAGTTAGAGATCGGCTACGGATGTATTATCAACCCTTAACAAAAAAGGATATTAAAATGTCTCTAAGCGTAGAAGCAAAAGCAAAAATCGTTGCTGAATTTGGTCGTGATGCAAAAGACACTGGTTCATCAGAAGTTCAAATCGCATTATTAACAGCTCAAATCAACCACTTACAAGCACACTTTGCTGAGCACAAAAAAGATCACCACGGTCGCCGCGGTTTATTACGTATGGTTTCACGTCGTCGTAAATTATTAGACTACTTAAAACGTACTGATCTTGCTAAATATTCAGAAACTATCGCACGTTTAGGTTTACGTCGCTAATTTCGAATTGCAACAGAAGAGCCGAGCTATTTAGCTCGGTTTTTTTATATACATTTATTTTTAAGGAAAGTATCTCAATGGCATTCAGCTCATTATTTACATTATTAGATGATATTGCCTCCGTACTTGATGACGTTTCGGTCATGACAAAAGTAGCGGCAAAGAAAACCGCCGGTGTAATCGGTGATGACTTAGCATTAAATGCAAATCAAGTAAGCGGTAAACACATCTCACCGGATCGAGAATTACCGATTGTTTGGAGTGTGGCTAAAGGTTCACTAATCAATAAAGTCATTTTAATTCCGCTTGCATTATTGCTTTCAATTTATCTGCCCCAAGCAATTCTTCCGTTATTAATGATTGGCGGTGCTTATTTGTGTTTTGAAGGTGTAGAAAAACTACTACATAAATTCTTGCATAAAAAAGACGAGCATAATGCAGTTTCCGAAGAAGAACCGATCTCAGAAAAAGATAAAATTAAAGGTGCGGTACGTACCGATTTTATTTTATCGGCAGAAATCATTATTATCGCTTTAGGCGTGTTACAAGAATCTTCAACGATGATTAAGATTCTCTCTCTTTCGAGTATCGGAATCGGGATTACCGTTTTTGTTTACGGTTTGGTCGGGTTAATTGTCAAACTGGACGACATCGGCTTATGGCTAATGCAAAAGAAAAGCGGTCTATCCCAATCTATCGGCAAAACATTACTTGTAATTATGCCGTGGTTTATGAAATCACTTTCGATTATCGGTACAATTGCGATGTTCTTAGTCGGTGGCGGCATTTTCTCTCACAACATTGCCGAAATTCATCATTTCGTCGAACATTTGGGGATCCCTGCACAATTCTCAAGCCTCGTTGATTTCGTGGTAGGTATTATTATCGGTTCAATTTGCTGTCTCATTATTTTACCGTTAATGAAAGTATTTAGTAAAAAACACTAATTTGTACCGAAAAAAAGCCGTTTATTAACATATAAACGGCTTCTATATCATCTAAATTAAATTATGCGGATTTTTCAATTAGAGCAACAGGCTCAGGCTCACTTTTCTTATCCATACTCACTTGCTTTAAATTAAGCTCGCGAATTTTATTCGCCAGTTCAGTATCATTAGTCTGTTCCGCTACGTGAAGTGCCATAATTCGGTCGTTTGCAACACATTCACGATGTTCAATCAACTGAGCGAAATAATTTTTAGCCTTCTCAAACAATCCTTCTCGCGTATAGATATAACCTAATGCCCTTGCATAATCATCGGTATATTGAACATCCGCTTTATCCGCCCTCTTCACAAGCAATTTTACCAATTTACTTTCTTCCGCCACTTGTAAACGCGTAAGTTGTTCAAGTAACGGTACTAATTGATCGTCTTCATATTTTTTCACGGTTTCCAGTGCAATCTCTTGAGCGGACTCATGATCATCGGTATCAATTAAGCGTTTGACTAAACCGGTACGAACATAAATGGATTTACGGCGACGGCTCGGTTGATTTTCCCACCATGCCAATAAACCGTCTTGTCCTTCCTCATTCATTTTTTCATCAAGTAAACCGTCATCAACAAAGTGCGTTAATGCATCGTACTCTTCTGCAGAAAGGAAACTACGTTGTCCAATATCTTCTAAAATACCGTCTAAAGCGTTATATGCTTTCGAGTCTTTATAAATGTTAATCGCTAAGCGCAGTACTTCCGTATTACGAGGAGCTAATTCAATTAAACTGTCAATCGCACTACGAGCCGCCGGCAGTTTATTTTGTTGAACTAAAATACGGGTTCGGGCTAATTCCACCGCAACATTATTCGGTCCGGCTAATTCCGCCGCTTCAATTAAATATTTATTCGCATTGAATTCATCACCGCCTTGTTGTGCCGCTTCGGCCGCTTTAATCAGATTTAAAACGGGCTCGTCCGCGTGTTTTGCATTCTTACTAAACAGTTTTTCCGCTTTGGAATAATCGCCCTCACTCATTCTCATTAGCCCTTCTAGAGTTTCTTGCTGAGCTTTTTTATGTTTACGATTAAAGAACCAGTTATATGAACCTTTACTCAAACGGCAGAAACGACTAATAATCACTTCAATCGCATAAACTACCGACATAGCGATGACGAAGAAAACCACTAACATTACCAGACTCATTTCGATTACTTTCGTATCGGTTTCGATACGTACGTAACCCTGATTACCGGAAAGATAAGGACCGATAATTAAACTTGCCAGTAATAACAGCATTAAAAAAAGAACTCTAAACATAGTGATTCTCCTTACTGTGCAACATTAGACGGTTGTTCGGATTGCGACTGGATGGGTTGCTGCGGAGCCGATTCCGTTTTAATTTCACTCACAGCCGGTTGAGCCAATTCTTTTTCCGCTTTAATTTCAATTTTTTCGACCGTTTGCGGTGCTTTATTTAAAAGATGTTCCAATAACTCAATACTTTTAAGACGCTCAGGCGCATCAATATAAACGGATTGTTCGCTCAAATCGTCCAATTCTTTTAAGAAACTTTTTACGCTTTCGTTTTGTGTTTCGAAATAGCTTCTAATCCAAGTACTGACCGCATCCAATGATTGTTTATATAATTCGTTTTGCTGACGCGGAATAGCAAGAATTGCAATTTGTAAACGTAAACGTATATTTTCTCGCAGATAAACTTCTTGATTCGGCGCAACAAAGGCTTTTTCGTCCGCCTTATTACGATCACTTACACGAATAAAGTGATCTAAGAAAGAACTTGCGCTTTTCTCAATATTTTTTTGCCAGTCTTCGATCGAATCACTCACTTCCCCGCTTACCATTACCGTTTCTTCAACCGCTTCATTAGCGATCATCGGCAAATCGTCCAAACGATTCGCTAGTGTGGTTAAACGCTGCATTAAATTATTCTGATCGACATGGTTCACATTCGCTAATTGACTCAAATCACTTTTTATCGCGCTACGTACGTTTGCTACGTCCGTATTCGCCACTTGTGATAATACGGTGTCCGCTTCCGATAATAAACTTTTAGCCGTATCAATATCATTATCCAGTACCAATTTACGTAATGCGTTATTTAATAAGAAATCCGCATCCGATAATTTCCAAACAACCGATTCGGACTGAGGCGCACCAGTTACTTTTTGTAATTGCGTTTTCAATCCGTTAATTTGGTTCATATAATTTGATTGTTCTTGTTCCAATTGACTGATGCGATCTAACGCTTTCTGATATGAAGATCCCAATTCTGCGATTTGCGCTTTTTCCGCATCAAAATTCGGCATTTCGATTTGAGGAGAAGAAACCGGTTGTTGTCCTGCAAGTTTGGCAATTTCTTGTTCAACTTCAGCAAATTTCTTATTTGCCATATAGTGACCAGCGCCCCCTACGGCCATTGCAACCAATAATGCCAATAGTGCAATGCCTTTGCCTCCGGATTTTTGAACAACTACTTTTTCTTCAATCTTTTGTTCCACTTTAACACCCTCTTTATCTATTTGAGAAGCGGTCTCTTTTTCTGAATTTTCTACAAATTCTTCTTTTGATGAATTAGCTTCTTGCTCAACGGCTGTCACTGTTTCAACAACATCTTCTGCTTGTTCAATGATCTGCTTATCTTTTGACATATGTCCACCTTAGTTAGATTTGTCGATAAATTTCAATACGCTCTCTAACAGACTATTATTGTCTGCTTTTTCTGAAAGTAGAACCTTATTTCTACTCCAACCTAATTTATACGCCAGTTGAGCAATACGAGTGCTGACGACGATTAAACGACATTCAATCAACCACTGACGATCGTCTTCCGCCGTTTGTTCATATAAAGTGCTTAAGATATCCGTACTGGTTACAATAATACTATCAATGCCGGCGCGTTTACACAAACTCATTTTTTCCGTAATGCTATCTGCTAAATATTGACGGCGATAACATTCTAAATATTGAATATTTGCTCCTCGTAAGCTTGCTTGTTCCGCAAAAAAATCTCGCCCTTTTTCCGCCCGCAATATTAAAATATTTTTTCCATCTAATATTTGCATTTCAGGCAATTCAAGTAACCCCTCACTATTTTCGGAAGAGATCGGATAGTAAGTCGGATTCTCTGTTTTTGCTGAAAAATAAGCGGCCGAATGCCGACCTACCGCAAAATATTTCAAATCCGTACGATAATGAAACCCTGTCTGTATTAATGTTTCCGAGGCAAAATCAATCGCATGCTTAGACACGGCAAATACATAATCACCGGTATTCAAACGAGACATTACCGACGGGAGCTGAGGAAGTTCCGCCCCAGCCTCAATCGTAAATAACGGCTGATGAATCGCAAAAATTTGATGCTGATTCAACAGTTCCACTAATTCCTGCCCTCGATGATCCGGGCGAGTAATTAACACATTCATTTTATGCGTCTTTATATACTTCTTCGAGAATCTTATCCGCACCTTGCGCCAAAAGTTGTTCGGCAACAGATATTCCAAGCTGTTCCGCTTGCTCTATTGCTGCAACACCGGATGCACGAATGATACTTGAACCGTCCAGTGCGCCGACTAAAGCATTTAAGGTAATTTCATTGCCGTTTAATGTTGCAAAACCACCAATCGGAACCTGGCATCCGCCTTGTAAACGAGTATTCATTGCACGTTCTGCGATAACGCAACAAGCGGTCGGATTATGGTTTAATGTTGCAAGATAATTTAAAACACGTTCGTCATTAACTCGAGTTTCAATTCCTACAGCCCCCTGCCCTGCAGCCGGTAAAGACTGATCAATGGAAATAAAACTACGAATACGTTCAGCCATTCCTAAACGAATCAAACCTGCAGATGCCAAAATAATCGCATCGTATTCTCCATGATCTAACTTAGATAATCGAGTCCCCACATTACCACGTAAAGATTTTACTTCTAAATGCGGATATTTTGCCATTAATTGGCACTGACGGCGTAAGCTGGATGTCCCCACAACGGCTCCCGCCGGCAATTCATCTAAATTCTGATATTGATTTGAAACAAAGGCATCACGCGGATCTTCTCGCTCGCAGATCACCGCTAATCCTAAACCTTCCGGGAAAGTCATCGGCACATCTTTCATCGAATGTACCGCAATATCCGCTCGATTTTCTAACAGCGCTAATTCCAATTCTTTTACAAATAAACCTTTTCCACCGATTTTAGCTAACGGAGTATCTAAAATCACATCACCTTTAGTCACCATAGTGACTAATTCGACAGAGAGATCCGGAAAACGTTTTTCTAATTCATCTTTCACAAAATTTGCTTGCCATAATGCCAAAGGACTTTGACGAGTTGCAATACGTAAGGTGTCTTTCATGGGTAATTTCATCAATTTTGTTGTACTTATATAAATATTCTTATCCTATCATTAATTGCCTATAACTGCCAAAATTTCTGTGTAAAGTTAATACATTATTCATTAGCTGTGCAGCTAACTTTTTTTGATAATTATTACACCAAATTAAATTTGATATAAATCAAGAACACCTCTAAAGAGTTATGAATTTAAATGCAATCCACCTATATTTGAGTAATAATTTTACCAGTTAAAAAAATTTGAAATTTTAAACTTTAGAGGAACCAAACTATGGCTAACAATGCAAAAAATGCACAACCATATGATGCTCAAGCAGAAGTAAACGAGCTTGTTGAAAACGGTTTAAAAGCGTTAGACGAATTTCGTCAGCTTAACCAAGAACAAGTGGATTACATTGTCGCAAAAGCCTCTGTGGCGGCACTGGATAAACATGGCGTACTCGCAATGCACGCTTATGAAGAAACCGGTCGAGGTGTATTTGAAGACAAAGCGACTAAAAACCTGTTTGCTTGTGAATATGTCGTCAATAATATGCGCCATTTAAAGACCGCAGGTGTAATTAGTGAAGATGATGTAACCGGCATTACCGAAATTGCCGACCCGGTTGGGGTAGTATGCGGTATAACACCGACAACAAACCCGACCTCCACCACTATCTTCAAAGCGTTAATCGCCCTCAAAACTCGTAACCCAATCGTTTTTGCCTTCCATCCTTCCGCACAACAATCATCCGCTCATGCCGCTCAAGTTGTTTATGATGCCGCAATTGCCGCCGGCGCACCAAAAAATTGTGTTCAATGGATTAAAACTCCATCAATGGAAGGTACTTCAGCATTAATGAAACATCCGGGTATTGCAACCATTCTTGCAACAGGTGGTAACGCTATGGTTGAAGCTGCATATTCGTGCGGTAAACCGGCATTAGGCGTAGGGGCGGGTAACGTACCGGCTTATGTTGAAAAAACCGCAAAATTAGAGCAAGCAGTTTACGACATCGTGATGTCAAAATCTTTTGACAACGGTATGATTTGTGCGTCTGAACAAGCGGCAATTGTCGATAAAGAAATTTACGCGGATTTCGTTAAAGAAATGCAATCTTACGGCGTATATCTGGTAAATAAAAAAGAAAAAGCTCTCTTAGAAAAATTCATTTTCGGCGTGGATAAAGCGAAAGACGAAAACTGTGCTGGTGCAAAATTAAATGCGGCGGTCGTAGGTAAACCGGCTGCGTGGATTGCCGAACAAGCAGGTTTCAACGTGCCGCCAAAAACGAATATCTTACTTGCAGAATGTGCATTTGTCGGTGAAGGTGAACCGCTTACCCGTGAGAAATTATCACCGGTACTTGCATTGTTAAAATCAAACTCAACCGAACACGGTTTAGAACTTTCCGAAGCGATGGTGAACTTCCACGGTTTAGGTCACTCAGCGGCGATTCATACTCAAAATACCGAATTAGCCAAAACATTTGGTGAACGTGTTAAAGCGATTCGTGTGATTTGGAACTCACCTTCAACATTCGGCGGTATCGGTGACGTGTATAACTCATTCCTTCCGTCCCTCACATTAGGTTGTGGTTCTTACGGTAAAAACTCCGTAAGTAACAACGTAAGTGCGGTGAACTTAATTAATATTAAACGTGTGGGCAGACGGAGAAACAATATGCAATGGTTTAAAGTTCCATCAAAAATCTACTTTGAGCGTGATTCAATTCAATATCTCAAATCAATGAAAGATGCGGAAAAAGTGATGATCGTGACCGACCGCTCAATGGTAGATCTCGGTTTTGTTGATAGAATTACCGACCAATTACGCCAACGTCGTAATAAAGTGATGATTCAGTTATTTACCGATGTTGAACCGAATCCAAGTTTACAAACCGTACAACGCGGGACGGAACTTATGCGTAGCTTCCAACCGGATACCATTATTGCCTTAGGCGGCGGCTCGCCGATGGATGCGGCAAAAGTAATGTGGTTATTCTATGAACAACCGGAAGTGGATTTCCGTGATTTAGTTCAGAAATTTATGGATATTCGTAAACGTGCGTTCAAATTCCCGCAATTAGGTCGTAAAGCGAAATTTGTCGGTATCCCGACCACATCCGGTACCGGTTCCGAAGTCACGCCGTTTGCCGTGATTACTGACGGTGATATTAAATATCCGTTGGCCGACTACTCTCTCACGCCGACAATTGCGATTGTAGATCCTGCATTAGTGATGTCAGTGCCGGCTCATGTTGCAGCGGATACCGGTTTAGACGTATTAACTCACGCAACAGAGGCTTACACTTCAATTCTTGCCAACGACTACACCGACGGTTTAGCGTTACAGGCAATTAAACTGGTATTCGAAAATTTAGAAAAATCCGTGAAAGAATTTGATGAAGTCGCTCGCGAGAAAATGCACAATGCTTCAACTATGGCAGGTATGGCGTTTGCAAACGCATTCTTAGGTATTTGTCACTCAATGGCGCATAAAATCGGCGGTAAATTCCACACGATTCACGGTCGTACCAATGCGATTTTATTACCGCACGTAATTCGTTATAACGGTACTCGCCCGACTAAAGTGGCAACTTGGCCGAAATATACTAACTATGTTGCGGATAAACGTTTCCAAGATATCGCACGTATCTTAGGGTTACCGGCGGCAACGCCGGAAGAAGCGGTGGAATCTTACGCTAAAGCGGTACATGATTTAGCAGTACGTTGTGGCGTGAAAATGTCGTTACGTGAGCAAGGTATTGACGAACAAGAGTTCTTAGCGGCACGTCGTGAGCTTGCATTAAATGCCTTCGAAGACCAATGTACGCCGGCGAATCCTCGTCTTGCTATGGTCGAAGATATGGAAGAGTTAATGACAAAAGCTTACTATGGTAAATAATTAGCAAATAATCCTTTTCCCCTTAATATGATTGATTGATGAAATGAACCAAGGGCTAACGAAAGTTAGCCCTTGGTTCATATTTTGCTTAATATGTGACGCAGATTGTAATATAAAAAAACCTCCGAGAAATTGCTCGGAGGTCTTATTAACAACCTAATGGAGGATGAATTACATCATTCCGCCCATACCACCCATGCCGCCCATTGCAGCTGCAGGATCTAATTTTTCATCTTTCGGTAAATCTGTGATCATACATTCTGTAGTAATCATTAAACCTGCGATTGATGCCGCAAATTGTAATGCAGAACGAGTTACTTTAGTCGGATCTAAGATACCCATTTCAAGCATATCGCCGTACTGTTCCGTACCGGCATTATAACCGTAGTTACCGTTACCGTCTTTCACATTGCGAGCCACAACTGATGCTTCTTCACCTGCGTTAGTCACGATTTGGCGAAGCGGTGCTTCCATCGCACGAAGTGCAAGTTTGATACCGACATTTTGCTCTTCATTTTCGCCTTTTAAAGTTTCAGCTACTTTAGAAGCAGCACGCACTAATGCAACACCGCCTCCCGGTACGATACCTTCTTCAACTGCCGCACGAGTTGCGTGTAATGCGTCATCAACACGATCTTTTTTCTCTTTCATCGCCACTTCTGTTGCCGCACCAACTTTAATTACCGCAACACCACCGGCTAATTTTGCAACACGTTCTTGAAGTTTCTCTTTATCGTAATCTGATGTTGAATCTTCAATTTGTTGGCGAATTTGTGCTACACGTGCTTTGATTTGTGATTCATCTCCGATACCGTCAATAATGGTTGTATTGTCTTTAGTAATCACAACACGTTTTGCTTGACCTAATTCTTCAAGTGTCGCTTTCTCAAGCTCCATACCGATTTCTTCAGAAATCACGGTACCTGCGGTTAAGATTGCAATATCTTGTAACATTGCTTTACGACGATCGCCAAAGCCCGGTGCTTTTACTGCAGCCACTTTCACGATACCACGCATTGTATTCACAACTAATGTTGCTAACGCTTCGCCTTCGATATCTTCCGCTACGATTAATAACGGTTTACCTGCTTTTGCTACCGCTTCTAATACCGGTAAGATTTCACGAATGTTACTGATTTTTTTATCAACTAAAATAATATATGGGTTCTCTAACTCAACCGTACCTGCTTCCGGTTTGTTGATGAAGTATGGAGAAAGGTAACCACGGTCAAATTGCATACCCTCTACCACATCTAACGCATCATCTAAACCTGTACCGTCTTCAACGGTGATAACGCCTTCTTTACCCACTTTTTCCATTGCTTGCGCAATTAATTTACCCACGGTTTCATCAGAGTTGGCCGAAATAGTACCTACTTGCTCAATCTCTTTTGAAGTTTCGCACGGTTTAGAAATCGCTTTTAGTTCTTCCACTACAGCAACAACCGCTTTATCGATACCACGTTTTAAATCCATCGGATTCATACCTGCCGCTACTGCTTTTAAGCCTTCATTTACGATTGCTTGCGCAAGAACAGTCGCGGTTGTCGTACCGTCACCGGCCGCATCGTTTGCTTTTGACGCCACTTCTTTTACCATCTGTGCGCCCATATTTTCGAATTTATCTTCTAATTCGATCTCACGTGCGACCGACACACCGTCTTTAGTAATCGTCGGCGCACCGTAGGCTTTATCTAATACTACGTTACGACCTTTAGGACCTAAAGTTACTTTTACCGCATCGGCTAATACATTCACGCCTTTAAGCATTTTTACACGTGCGTCATTACCGAATTTAACGTCTTTTGCTGCCATTTTTTCTTCCTATAAATTATTTATTCAATTTGCAAAAAATCAGTGAAAACTGACCGCTAATCACTACTCTACGATTGCTAAAATATCGTTTTCAGAAAGAATTAACACTTCTTCACCGTCAATTTTTTCTGATTTTACCCCGTAACCTTCGTTAAAAATAACGACATCGCCAACCTTCACCGCTAACGCTTGTACTGAACCATTTTCTAATAAACGGCCTGTACCTACTGCAATTACTTTACCGCGAGTAGATTTTGTTGCCGCTGAGCCGGTTAAAACGATACCACCTGCCGAACGTGTTTCTACTTCTTCACGTTTTAAAATCACTTTATCGTGTAATGGACGAAGAGTCATTGTCTGTTTCCTTCTATTATCTATCTGCAAAAAATTTCGCACGCAGAATTGCGTGCAACGATAACCAACATTGGGGCGAATTCTTCGCTTTCAAGTTACTTTTGCAAAATTTTATGTAAAAGCAACCGCTTTCGGCTGATTTTTAGACAATAAAAAAGAGCATCTCGAATGAAATGCTCTATATTATTAAGTTTCGGATTTTAAGCGTTGGATTAAACGGCTATTTGCCGGCGGAAATTCGCTCTCATCTAAATCCGCTTGAGCAACCCAAAAGCCTTCTTGGCCTTCACGTCCAAACGGTTCACCAACCCATTCTTCCACTAAATAGAAGAAAAACTCAATCACTTTGGTCGGATAATCAAAACGGAACGACTCATAAGGGAAAGCACTTAACACGTGAATCCCGATTTCTTCTTCCAACTCACGTTTTAATGCCTCTTCCGGTGTTTCTCCCGTATCGACTTTCCCACCGGGAAATTCCAATGCTTGTGCAAAATCTTGCCCTTCGAGCCTTTGAGTTAAATAAATCTGTCCAAATTCATTGCGGATAATGCCGGCTGCAACTTGGATTGTGGGCTTATTCATGTATTTTCCTTGAGAATTTGTTGTAATTTTTGTTGAATATTTTTTATCACAGATTGCCAATTAAGACTAGCCTCTTGGCGAAAAAGTTTCACACTGTCATACCACGGGCTATCTTGTCGTGCTAACAACCAACGAAAATCCGGATGATAACTTAGCATAATCCAAGTCTGTTTGCCCATTGTGGCAGCCAAATGGACAACAGACGTATCAACGCTGATCACAAGATCCATTTGGGCAATTAATGCGGCGGTATCTGAAAAATCGCCAATATCTTGCCGCCAAATATGCAAATTTTCGAATAAATCAGACCGCTTGTAATCCGCTTCGTTTAGCTCTTTTTGCAAACAATGGAAATCAGCATCTAACGTAAATAACTGTGAAAACAGCTCAAAGGGCAAACTGCGGGAAGCGTTACGATTATGTTTTGCCGAGCCAGCCCAAACCACACCGATTTTCAAGCGTTTTAGCGTACTACAAGGGGTTATTTTTTGTACCATTTTGCAAAAAACTCCGGTTGTGCTTGTAAATAACCGCTTGAATAAGGAATATTTTCAAGTGTACTGCCAAATACTAAAGGCGCACTTAACATCGGCAAATGGTATGCCAGCCCTGAAATTCGTCCACCGTTTTGCATTGTCTCAATGCCGTATTGCGCTAAATTATAATTGAGTAAATTTTCAATGCCGCTATGATTAAGCACCACCACATTTAAGCCTTGACGTTTCATTTCCAAGGCATAACGCACAAACTGAATGTTATCGCCAAATCCTTGTTCTACGTGAAACAAAATTTTAGCATCACCAATATTTTCTCCTCGCCATTGAGGAATATTAATTTCCAGCGGTTCAAAAGCTGGCAAACCGGTTTGCCAACGCCATTCGTACGCTTGCCAGCCTTGCGGGTAATCACCTAACAAGTTATGTAACATCGCTTTATTACACCAAGCAATGGCATAATTTGGCGCAAGTTCGACTGCTTTATTCGCATCTTTTAACGCTAATTGGTAAAGCCCCAAATTTTGCAATACCGTACAACGATTATGATATAGCACAGCTTCGTCCGGCAATAAGCGGATAATTTCATCATATTTTCTTAAAATCGTCAGCCATTCGAATGGCATCGAAGCCCTGTCCTGCTCTTCTACCAATAAAGCGAGATATTGTTCAAACGTCATTTCAGCCATAGTCTTTTCCAATTACATCGGAATTCATAACTAGTAGATACATCTTCAATCTCAAAAAGTCGCTTTGAGTTTATGTCTTGATAGGCAAAGAAAAAGCGGTCTTTTTTTCTGAAAATTTTGCAAAAATTTAGAAAAAACGACCGCTTATATTAATTATGCATATCTGGCTTTACTGCCGTGGCAATGTTTGTATTTTTTGCCGGAACCGCAAGGACAAGGATCATTCCGACCGATATCCAAATTCGCTAACTGTTCTTCCGTTAATTCTGCCGTTTGTTGATCTTCCGCCTGATTATTTTCAGTACGATAACCTTCCGATTCCGCTTGCGCCATCGCTTCTTGCTGACGTTGCGCTTCTTCAATTTCTTCTTGGCTACGCACTTGAATACGGCTTAACACGCTAATCACATTAGATTTCAACAAATCGAGCATATTGGTAAACATTTCGAATGATTCTTTCTTATATTCTTGTTTCGGATCTTTTTGTGCATAGCCTCGTAAGTGAATACCTTTACGTAAGTAATCCATTGCCGAAAGATGCTCTTTCCAAAGTTCATCTAAGTTCTGTAACATCACGCCTTTTTCGAAGTTACGCATCACTTCCGCACCGACTTTCTCTTCTTTCGCTTGATATTCTTGTTTCGCAATATCAATAATACGCTCACGTAAAGTTTCTTCGTGTAAGTCATTCTCTTGCTCTAACCAATGTTGAACAGGTAATTCCATACCGAATTGACGTTTTAACGCTTCTTCTAAGCCGGCAACATCCCACATATCTTCAATGGATTGCGGCGGAATGAACTGATCAATCACACGATTGAATACATCGCTACGAATGGTTTCAATCATTGCGGAAATATCATCGGTTTCAAGCAAATAGTTACGTTGTTCGTAAATCGCTTTACGTTGTTCATTCGCAACATCATCGTATTGTAATAAGTTCTTACGCCCGTCGAAGTTATGCGCTTCCACTTTCGCTTGTGCCGATGCGATCACTTTAGTCAGTAATTTCGATTCCATCGCTTCCCCTTCTTCGGTGAAAGCTTTACGCATCATATTTAATTTACCTTCATTCAGGTAAATACGCATTAACGCATCGTCTAAAGATAAATAGAAACGAGACGAACCCGGATCACCTTGACGACCGGAACGGCCGCGTAATTGGTTGTCGATACGGCGAGACTCGTGACGCTCGGTACCGATAATATGTAAACCGCCCGCTTTCATTACGATGTCATAACGCTCTTTCCAAGCCGCTTTGATCGCTTCGATTTGCTCTTCGGTCGGATTTTCCAACTTCGCAATTTCCGCTTTCCAATTACCGCCTAATACGATATCCGTACCACGCCCCGCCATATTGGTTGCAATGGTTACCGCTCCCGGCGCCCCAGCTTCCGCTACGATTTCCGCTTCTTGGGCGTGGAATTTCGCATTTAGAACATTATGAGCGATACCGGCTTTAGTTAATTCCGCCGATAAAAGCTCCGATTTTTCAACCGATGCCGTCCCCACTAATACCGGTTGTTGGCGCGCTATACACTCTTGAATATCTTTGATAATTGCGGCAAATTTTTCCGGCTCGCTTTTAAACATTAAGTCGGTACGGTCATCACGAATAACCGGTTTATTGGTTGGAATCACAATCGTATCCAAACCGTAAATTTGTTGGAATTCAAAGGCTTCCGTATCCGCCGTACCGGTCATTCCGGCTAATTTTTCATATAAACGGAAATAGTTCTGATATGTGATAGACGCAACGGTTTGGTTCTCACCTTGAATATTAACTTTTTCTTTCGCTTCAATCGCTTGGTGTAAACCGTCAGACCAACGACGACCCGCCATTGTACGACCGGTGTGTTCATCAATAATCACTACTTCACCGTCTTTTACGATGTAATCTACATCTAATTCAAATAATTTATGCGCACGTAACGCTGCATAAACATGATGTAATAAAGCGATACGAGCCGGATGATAAAGTGTTTCGCCCTCTTGCATTAAGCCCATTTCAGTCAAAATGCCTTCTACTTTCACCATACCACGCTCAGTTAAATGCGCCTGTTTATTTTTCAGATCTAAGGTGAAATCGCCTTCACCGGTATATTCTTCGGTGTCTTCTTTATCTTGCTGAATCAAATGCGGAATAATCGTATCAATCGCTTGATAGATTTGAGTCGCATCTTCCGCCGGACCTGAAATAATTAACGGCGTACGTGCTTCATCAATTAAGATCGAATCCACCTCATCCACTAACGCATAGTGTAATTCGCGTTGGAAACGATCTTCTTTTGCGTGCGCAAGGTTATCACGTAAATAGTCAAAGCCTAATTCGCTGTTAGTTGAGTAGGTAATATCCGCTTTATACGCTTCGCGTTTGACTTCGTTCGGGAGCCCCGGAACATTAACCGCCACAGTTAAACCTAAAAACTCAAATAACGGTCGGTTTGTTTCCGCATCACGGCGTGCAAGATAATCGTTCACGGTTACAACGTGTACGCCTTTACCGGTCAGCGCATTTAAATAGCAAGGCAAAGTTGCGGTTAAAGTTTTACCTTCACCGGTACGCATCTCTGCGATATTACGGTTAGTTAATACCATACCGCCGATTAATTGCACGTCAAAATGGCGCATTCCCATTACACGGCGGCTTGCCTCACGTACGGTGGCGAACGCTTCGTTCAATAAGCTATCAAGGCTTGCGCCGTCAGCTAAACGCTGCTTAAATTCTGCGGTTTTCGCTTGTAATTCTTCATCGGTTAATTTTTCAAATGCCGGCTCAAGTTTATTAATTTGCGCAACACGTTTTCTTAAACGTTTTAATGTACGATCATTGCTTGAACCGAAAATTGAAGTGATAATTTTTGAAATCATTGGTTTGTCCTAATCTAATTCTATTTATTATATTATGGGAAATAAAAACTATGCCGCAAAATATTCCCTTACGATCTTGTACTTTGCAGCGAATAAAATGTAATGATTAGGCAATTGGTCCCGCTCGAATAGGATGGTTGTCATCACCGTCAAAGCGGTAAGATTTGGTGAGAATTTTGCAAAAAACAACCGCTTGTAATGTCGTATTCTGCTGCGCCAAATGGCGTTCTGCAATAAAAAGCGTTTGCTGTTCGTTCTCTTCGGAAACTTGCGTATATTGCGTGACTAATTGATTAATAACGGTATTTTGCTCATTTTCACGATTGAGCGTTGTCTGAATTTCAGGTAACGCAAAAATCGCAACAAGTCCGAGAACAAGTTGCGACCAAAAAGGCGCTTTATGAAAATGTCGAAATAAAGTCATTAAAAACATCAAGAAATCGATTAAAAAATTATATTAATTATACGCTAAATTCCAGTAGAATGGAGGCATTATGGGGTCAATTTAAGTAAAATCAAGATAACGGTTTGAAGAAAGATGAAAAATTCAACAATACAAAATATCACCGAGGTTTTACAGAACTCAAGTCTATCGCGTATTGTCCAACGGGCTAACGAGTTAAATTTACTGAATCAGAAAATTCAAAATTTATTACCTAAGCAGTACCGTGGGCTTTACCGTATTGTAAATTTAGTTGATAATTGCCTTATCTTTGAGGTGCAAAATGCAACGATACGCCAAGGACTGCTGTTGCAAAGAACCTTATTACTTGAACTCATTCGCTTAGATTTTCCAACTGTCACAGAGCTTCAATTCAAGGTGAGTCCGAGTTTTAAACATTTTTAATTTGTAGAAGGAAAACGGTATGAAAAAAATTGCTTTAGTTGCATTTAGTATGGCGTTAGGAGCATGTTCATTATTACCTCAAAAACCAGTAGTAGGCACATTCCAAGGCGATTTGCCTTGTGCCGATTGCGAAAAAATCCAAGCGGAATTAATTTTAGGCAACAATAATAGTTATCAATATAACACCGTCTATGTAAAAAACGGCAAACAGTATCCGTTTACCGATAAAGGTACTTACATTTGGGAACAAAATAAACGCGGTGTGATTCGTTTAGAAAAAGACTCCGGTTCTCTTGCGTTTAAAGTAAGTGATACCCAAGCCGAAATTTGTGACGCCAATGGAAATCCGGCTAAAATTGCCAACAGTCCGTATGTGTTACACAAAGTGAAATAATGATAATTGACATAAAATAAGCCCGTAACGTCGAATGCTACGGGCTTATTTTTTATATTCGCAGTTAAATATTTTTTATATAAAAAAATCCCCGGAAAGTCCGGGGATTAAACCAATAAGGAAAAAAGTAATTAATTACTTTAACTTAACCAGGGAAATATCTATGAAAACAGTAAGGAATCTTTCCTATTAATAATGGCGGTGAGAGGGGGATTCGAACCCCCGATACACTTTCGCATATACACGCTTTCCAGGCGTGCTCCTTCAACCACTCGGACATCTCACCGAATTACTAATTAATATACATTATAGTATATTTGAAAGATAATGGAACTATACCGATTTTTACGCGACTAAGCAAGTATTTTATTTATAAAATAAATTAATTATCAGTAAAATTATAAACCGATTCCCGCACAATTCGGTGATTTCGGCACAATACCGTTATTTTCCGCCCATTCGGTCGGCGTATAAGTATGTAAGGCGAGCGCATGAACGCCGTTTTCTAATTCATAAGCAAGGCAATTATATATTGCACGATGACGAGCCACCGTTCTCATCGCCTCGAAAGCATCACTAACTAGTGTCACTTTAAAATGCGATTCAGCCCCTCTGCCGGAACTGTGCATATAACTTTCGTTTTCAATATTCAGAACTTCAGGGGAGAATTGTGCCGTTAATTTATCTCGAATTGCTTGTTCTACCAACATTTTTATTCCTTATGAATTGCCAATTAAGAGTTGATAAGTAATAATTGCGTAACAATGTCATCGTATTATTGTCTTATAAAGTGCATTATCCATTATCAATAACGAATTATCAATTAAAAGGATCTATTATGAAATTGTCAAAAAAAGTATTACTTATCGCAACTACACTCGCAACAGCCGTATTAACGGGCTGTCAATCACAATCGAACGTTTTAAACTTTACTACGCCGAGTCCGACTGCAACGTTTAACACTAATAACCAAACTGCGGCAGTTAGTGTCTTAACTCAAGATTTACGTACTTCGCGTGAAGTGGCAAGCTATACGAAAAACGGTCAAGTTACTCGTTTAACCTCAAGCCCGGAAGTCGGACTCATGTTCCAACAAGCGGTTCAACAAGATTTGAATGCAAAAGGTTTTCAGCTGGTACAAGGTGCGGCTAATGCCAATGTGATTGTGAATGTACGTAAATTCTTTGCTACGGTTGAACAAGGTAACTTACTCTACAAAGTCAATGCCGAAGTCGGTGTTGAAGTTGCGGTAAAAGGGCCTAAAGGTAACTTTAGCAAAAACTTCAATGCGACAAGAGGTTATGAAGGCGCAGCCATCACTACGGATAACGACGATATTAAGAAAGTGTTAGGCCAAGCATATGATGATGTCGTTAAAGCCATCTATAACGACAATGAAATCTCAAATGCAATTCATCAATTTAAATAAGCGATAACGCAAGCGGTCTGATTTCGGTAAAAAATCTCACAAATCTGACCGCTTGTTTCGTATGAGAAAGTTATCTTTGCTCTTTAATCGCTACCTACAATTTATCTCACAAGCTATTTTCGATAAAATTGTTTTTCTTACTGTTAATCTGAACATCTTATGCGCATTCCAAGAATTTACCATCCTGAATTATTAGCGAATCAAACCAGTTGTATTTTAAGTGAAGATGCGGCCAATCACGTCGGTCGCGTACTACGTATGATAGAAGGCGATCAAATTATTTTATTTGACGGCTCAAACCATATTTTTCACGCGACATTACAAGCGGTCGGAAAAAAGCAAATTATCGCAAAAATTGATGGCAGTGAATTGGATAATCGTGAATCCAATTTAGCGATCCATTTAGGGCAAGTGATTTCTCGCGGTGATCGAATGGAATTTACTATTCAAAAATCGGTTGAGTTAGGCGTAAAAATCATTACTCCGCTTTGGTCTGAACGTTGCGGGGTAAAACTGAACGATGAACGCCAAGATAAAAAACTACAGCAATGGCAAAAAATTGCGATTGCAGCTTGCGAACAATGCGGACGTAACGAAATTCCTGAAATTCGCCCGATTATGAAGCTGACCGACTGGTGTAAAGAACAAGATGATATGCTGAAATTAAATCTGCATCCTCGTGCGAAATACACCATTCGCCAGCTGCCGAATGTGCCTGAAGCCGGTGTGCGTTTATTAATCGGTTCGGAAGGCGGCTTATCCGCTGAAGAAATCGCAATGACCGAAACCGAAGGTTTCACCGAAGTTTTACTAGGTAAACGAGTCCTGCGCACGGAAACCGCCTCACTTGCGGCAATTACCGCTCTACAGGTTTGTTTTGGAGATATTTAATGTTAGAAAATTTACAAGGCAAGTTTTTAATTGCAACGCCGGAAATTGATGACGATTACTTTGATCGTACCGTGATTTATATCTGCGAACATAACAATAATGGTGCGATGGGCTTAGTGATTAATACACCAACCGACTTATCCGTGTTGGAATTGATTACCCGTATGGATTTCCAAATGGCGAATCAGCGTAATTATCATAAGGATCAGATGGTCTTAAGCGGCGGGCCGGTCAGTCAAGATCGCGGCTTTATTATTCATACTAAAACCGAGCACGAATTTTTACATAGTTATCGCGTGACAGATAATATTTTTCTAACCACTTCCGGCGACGTATTAGATAGCCTAGGTAAACCGGAAGCGCCGGAAAAATTTATTGTTTGTTTAGGTTGTGCCACGTGGAAACCGGAACAACTCGAACAAGAAATCGCACGTAATTACTGGCTGATTTCCGAAGCGAACGACAAAACCTTATTCGAAACCGGTTATTTAGAACGTTGGGTGGAAGCAAATGAAATGCTCGGTATTTCAGGTGTGTTAGCCCGTGCCGGCAGAGCCTAATGACAGCCTAAGCAGCGGTCAAAAATAAACAATTTTTTGCAAAAGGATAATATGGCAAGAACAATTCTCGCATTTGATTTCGGTACTTACAGCATCGGTTGTGCGGTCGGACAAGATATTACCGGCACCGCACAGGGATTACCCTCTTTTAAAGCGCAAGACGGGATTCCGAACTGGGATCAAATTGAAAAAGTGATCAAAGAATGGCAACCGGAACGCTTAGTGGTCGGCTTACCGCTCAATATGGACGGCAGCGAACAACCGCTCACCCAAAGAGCGAAAAAATTTGCTAATCGCTTAAACGGACGTTTTAATTTGCCGGTTGAGCTACAAGACGAACGCCTTACAACAGTGTCAGCGAAAGCGGAAATCTTTGAACGAGGCGGTTACAAAGCCTTAAAGAAAGATAAAGTGGATTCGATTTCCGCCTGCTTAATTTTAGAAAGCTGGTTTGAAGCCCAATAAAAAAGAGTAAGACCGCTAATTTGAACAACGCAAATAAGCGGTCTAATTTTTGGATTTTTTTGCAAGTCTAAGCCAAATGTTCCGTGCGGTTAAACTCAACTAATTCAGCCTTACCATGCTCAACGACCGCCCGGTTAATTGCAGTGTTAATCACAAAACTGTGTTTGGTTTCGTCACGACATTCCGACCAATGTAAGCCTCTTAATACTGCCGTAAGAACAGTTAATGTCATACCGTGTGCAACGATTAATACGTTTTCATTATCTTGGTGCAACTGAGCAATTTGATTAAACACTTTAATCACTCGATTATAAAGATCTTCGTAAGTTTCACCTCCGTTCGTTTCCGCACGATATTCCGCCGGTGTTTTTTTCATCGTCCAATATTCGTCATTTGAGTATAAATCTACCGATTTCGTACCTTCCCAAAGCCCAAAATCAAACTCATTTAAACCGAAATGGTGAAAGTGCGGAATGTTCTTCTCGTTATTTTCCGCCAAAATATAATTTGCGGTATCTTGCGCACGTTTTTGCATACTGGAATAGGCAGCGGCAAATTTAACCTCTTTTAACGCTCTACCCGCTTTTTTTGCCCCTTCAATACCTTCTTCAACCAAAGGTGAATCGCCTGAGCCTTGCAAACGCCCTTCTAAATTCCAAACGGTTTTCCCGTGGCGGACTAAATAAATGTTAAGTGCCATATTCAATTCCCTGTTAAAATAGCCAAAATTTATCGGAGTATAGCAAAAAATGACTGAAAAATTGACTATTTGCTTCCAACATCACGACTTTGTTGTGATTGATAAACCGGTCGGCGTGAGTGTACACAAAGACGAAGAAGCGGTCGGATTAACCGAAAAACTCGCCGAACAATTACAAGTGGAACAAGTGTGGCTGGTACATCGCTTAGATAAAGTCACGTCCGGCTTATTAATTTTCGCCTTGAACAAACAAGCTGCCGTACACTTTTATCACTTATTTGAACAACATAAAATCGAAAAAACCTATTGGGCGTTGAGCGATCAAAAACCGAAAAAGAAACAGGGTAAAATTAGCGGTGATATGCAAAAAAGCCGTAACGGCGCGTGGAAACTGTGCCATAGCAAACAGAATCCTGCCGTGACTCAATTTGTTTCGCATTCGCTTGAGCCAAATTTACGCCATTTTATTTTGCAACCGAAAACCGGTAAAACACATCAATTAAGGGTGGCGATGAAAAGTTTAGGAAGCCCGATTTTAGGTGATCAACTCTATGCCGGCTCGCAAGCGGATCGGATTTACTTACATGCTTATCAATTAAAATTTGATTATCAAGGCGAATCTTTTTGTATCCAAAGCCCACCGACAAGCGGTCAATTTTGGGTAAAACTTTGCAATGTCGAGCATATAGAAAATATTTAATGCTATAATTTTCTACATTAACTCGTTAGATAGAGGAATTTATGAGCTTATTTGAAGCAAGTTTAATTATCTTATTACTGATTATTACCAGTGCGGTTATCTCTTCGGCAGAAATCTCACTCGCCGGTGCAAGAAAGCTGAAACTACAGTCAATGATCAATGAAGGTGATCTTCGTGCCGAAAAAGTCTTAAAACTTCAAGAACAACCGGGACGTTTTATTACCGTGGTACAAATCGGCTTAAATATGGTGGCGATCCTTGGTGGTGTAGTCGGTGAAAGTGCAATCAACCCCTACTTCAGTGAATTACTTGCAAAATATACGCAAGCGGAATGGGTTGATAGTGCCGCCTCTTGGATTGCGTTTATCATTGTTACCTCGGCGTTTGTGCTTTTTGCAGATTTAATGCCGAAACGTTTGGCAATGACATATCCGGAAAAAATTGCGGTGCGCACCATAGGTATTATGATGTTTTGTATCGCATTATTTAAACCGCTTGTGCTTTTTTTCGATTGGATTGCCAACACATTATTTAAATTATTTCACGTTTCTACCGTACGCCAAGACAATATGACTTCCGAAGATATTGTTGCGGTGGTTGATGCGGGAGCTAAAGCCGGTATTTTAAAAGCACAAGAGCATTACTTAATCGAAAATGTGTTTGAAATGCAGGAACGTCGTGTAACTTCTACTATGACTACACGCGAGCATATCGTATTTTTAAATCGCACCGATAATCGAGAAAAGGTGTTGGAAACACTGGGCGAAGATCCCTATTCCAAAGTGCTGATCTGTGATGACGGATTAGATAAAATTTTAGGTTATATCGAAACGCACGATCTACTTACCCAATACCTCAAAAACGATAACGTGTCGCTAACGGATGCCAAATTACTGAAAAAATCGCTTTTCATTCCGGATACGTTATCACTTTACGAAGTATTGGAGCTATTTAAATCCGCCGGTGAAGATTTTGCCGTTATCGTAAACGAATACGCATTAGTGGTGGGGATTCTCACTCTCAATGATGTAATGAGTATCGTGATGGGTGAATTGGTTTCAACCGAAGAAGAACAAATTGTCCGCCGAGATGAAGATTCGTGGTTAATTGACGGTGCTACGCCGCTCGAAGACGTGATGAAAGCATTAGAAATCGAAAGTTTCCCAAATGCGGAAAACTATGAAACTATCGGCGGTTTTATGATGTATATGCTACGTAAAATTCCAAAGAAAACCGATTTCGTTCTTTATGATCAATATAAATTCGAAATTATTGATACCGAGAATTTTAAAATCGACCAATTAATGGTGTCTTTCCGTAAAGATATCGCAAACTAGCATAGTGAAAAAGCTCCGACTTATGATCTGACCCCAAAAAGTTAGACTGTTTTAATTTAAGGACTGAGTTCTGTATTGTACAGGGCTGAGTCCTTTTAATTTCACTTGAATACGCTCATTGTTGTAATAATGAATGTACTCGTGAATCACTTTCTCAAGTTGTTCGAAAGTGTCAAATCGCTTACCAAAGTAACATTCCGTTTTCAATCGCCCAAAGAAACTTTCCATTGCCCCATTATCCAAGCAATTTCCTTTTCTCGACATACTTTGTTTAATATGATGTTTTCTCAGCATGTCTTGATAGTCAGCCATCTGATATTGCCAACCTTGGTCGGAATGTAAAATCGGTTTAGCGTCCTTAGGCAGTTTTGCGACCGCTTGCTTTAGCATCCGCATCACTTGCTCAACGTTCGGGCTTCTTGCTAAATCGTAAGCAAGAATTTCACTATTAAATAAATCCTTAATCGGCGATAAATAGAGCTTGCCTTCCGCACATTTAAACTCAGTGATATCCGTGACGAGTTTTTCATTTGGCGCTGTTGCGTGAAAATCTTGTTGCAATACATTCTCGGTAATTTTACCCACTTCACCTTTGTAAGAACGATATTTCCTCTGCTTACATTTTCCTTTTAAATCAAGCTGTTGCATTATCGCTTGAACACGCTTATGGTTAATCGTACCCAAAAAATCACGTAACTTTAACGTAATACGACGATAGCCATAATTGCCATCATTATCCTGATAAATCTCAATCACTTTCTGCCTCATCACAGCATTTTTATCGATTTTAGGCGGTAAGTGATAAAAGAAAGTACTGCGTTTTAAACCTATCAAAGGGAGGAGGATTTCTAAGGGAAAATCCACCCGCAACGTTTTCACGATGGCTGTTTTTGCCGCATTTTTTGTTGGTTGAACTCCCGCAACTTTTTTAGGTAAGCTACCTCCGCTTCCAGCTCTAAAATACGATAACGCAGACGTTCTTCTTCAGTTTTAGGTGGAGGAGGCATTTTCGGGTATTTGGGTTTCATTGTCGGACGACCTTTAGGTTTGGGTAATAAACCGTTTATACCTTGTTCTTCAAAGGTGTGCAACCATTGGCTAATCGAACCTGAATTAGCAATGCCAAAATGAAGGGAGGCTCTTTCCGCAGAAAATTGTCCTTTTTTGACCGCTTGTATGACGGTTAATTTGAATTCGGGGGAATATTTTTGCTTCTTAGCCATTACCGCTAACCCATTAATTCCGTTATGATTAAATTGAGCAATCCACCGAGTTAAGGTTTTTCTTGGATAATTGAAAATGTCGTTGAGTGAATGAATAGTTTTTGTCATTTTGAAGATAAAACTCGATGACTTGTTGTTTGAATAGTGGGTTATATTTAGTCATAAAAAATCTGCACCTTAATCCGTTGGAGGTTTAGTCCAACTTTTGGGGTGCAGATCATTAATCGGAGCTTTTTTATTACCAGTGATGGCGATGTCTGTGATAACCGTAACCAATGCCAATGCTTGGATAAATCACCGGCTCTCTTACAACCTGTCTGACTACTTTCGGACGCTTATCGCTTTGATTAAGCGGCTCGTCCGGTTCAATTTGCTGAACAACACGTTGCTTTTGTTTTTCCGAAACGGTATTCCCGCTTGCTACACGTTGTTGATATTCCGCTACCGCCTGCATATCCATCGGAACGGTGCTTTGTTGCACAGGAGTAGAACAAGCTGCCACTACCCAAGGCAAAGTAAGTAGAACTAATTTTTTCATTACTATTTCCTTCTTGTAAAAATAAATGTAAATTAGACCGCTTATATATGGTTTTTATCCCTACTCTTACACATTTTTTCTAATATTATACGCATAAAATAAGGCATTTTCTTGATTGGTTTAATGATAACTTCGTCCGCTAACGGCTGCTGTTCTAACATTAAATACATATTTAATACCGTATAGACATCAACATCGTGTTGATTCTTAAAGAAATTCATCAATCGATACTTTTCTATCTTGATCCGTAACGAATTTGCAATATTTTGGTATTTTTCGACCGCTGGTAAACTCAGATTCACATTACTGATCACAATCAGTATAGATATTTGCGGATAATCTTTTGCAAATTTCCAAGCCGATGCTAATTTCTGTTCCGCCAATATTTTAGCGGATTGAAATCTTTCTTTCGTCCAAACATATTCACCGTTTTCATATAGAAATTGATCGTTTTCAATATGAAACACTTTACCGCTCGGAAAACGTTGCTTAAATTCCACTATTTTTTGCTTAGCAAACGTTGATTTACCTGAACCGGAATGCCCTCGAATAATGATTAATTTACGCATCATATAAAAAAGGACGCCCGAGGGCGTCCTAATCTCTATTCTTTAAAATTAAAGAGCAGATTTTGCTTTTTCAACTAAAGCTGCGAATGCAACTTTATCGAATACAGCGATGTCAGCTAAAATCTTACGGTCGATTTCAACAGAAGCTTTTTTCAAGCCGTTGATGAATTTGCTGTAAGATAAACCGTTTTGACGTGCTGCAGCGTTGATACGTGCAATCCATAATTGACGGAATTGACGTTTACGTTGACGACGGTCACGGTAAGCATATTGACCAGCTTTAATTACAGCTTGGAACGCAACGCGATAAACACGTGAACGCGCACCATAATAACCTTTAGCAGCCTTAAGAACTTTCTTATGGCGTGCTCTTGCAATAACACCACGTTTTACACGAGCCATTATTAAATCTCCTAATGTATATAATTAACTAAAATTCACTAAAGTACGTTTAACTTGACTCAACGCTTATGCGTATGGTAAGCACGCTACTACTAATACTTGGTCTGCTTTCGCTACCATTGATTTGTGGCGTAAGTGACGTTTACGTTTAGTGGTTTTCTTAGTCAAAATATGACGTAAGTGAGATTGTTTACGTTTGAAACCGCCTGAAGCTGTTTTCTTGAAACGCTTAGCAGCACCACGTACTGTTTTAATTTTAGGCATTGTTTTATAAACTCCGCATTGTTTTATGTAATACACAATAATCAGGCGAAAAATATGATTATCGCTAATCGAATTTTTACTTGGAAAGCACTAATTATCTCGAAAGAGCGTTACCGCTCATAAGCTTTTCAGCTTAAAAAAGCGAATCAGGCTGCGAAATGTGCCTGTAGATCGCTTTCGTTTCTCTTTTTTACAAAAGAGAAAACGGACGGATTTTATAGGATCCGCCCGTTTTATGCAAGAATAAATTATTTTTTCTTCGGCGCAATAACCATTACCGCTTGACGACCTTCAAGTTTACCCGGTGCCGATTCAACAACCGCCACTTCAGCCGTATCTGTTTTCACACGATCTAAAACATCTAAACCAATATCTTGGTGAGCCATTTCACGACCACGGAAACGTACGGTAATTTTAACTTTATCACCGTCTTCTAAGAAACGTAAAATGCTGCGTAATTTAATTTGATAATCGCCATCGTCTGTACCCGGACGGAATTTAATTTCCTTAATTTGTACGACTTTCTGCTTTTTCTTTTGCTCTTTTGCAGCTTTTTCTTTTTCGTAGATGAACTTACCGTAGTTCATAATACGACAAACCGGCGGTTCTGCATTAGGGCTGATTTCAACTAAATCTAATTCAGCATCTTCCGCTCTCGCCAAAGCATCTTGAATTGATACGATACCAACTTGTTCGCCATTTTCATCAGTTAGGCGAACTTCCTTCACGCCACGAATTTCGTCATTAAGACGATGTGCGCGATTTGACTGAACACGTTTTACAGGTTTAATAGTACTATTCCTTCTTGTAAGTTTTACTATAAAATCGACCGCTTAAGCAGAAGATTAAAATTTCTAAAGCCCTTAAATTAACTGGAGGGCAAACGTTTGGATTCTAAAAGATATTGGCGTGTTATGCAATAGTACACATAAAAATAATCGATATTAACTTAGTTAGACTAAGTTAATATAAGCTCTTAATGCATTAAGAGCTTATATAATATACAATTATTTTTTAACTTCTAGTTTTCCATATGAAGGATGGCGAGGACCAACTAATAATCCACCGTTTCTTCCCAAATGAACCAAAGAACTCATTGCAGAAGCTGAAACTTCATAGCCTTTATCTTTTGTTGTATCTATCACTTGACTAACTGCTGCTTTAACTAATGCAACTAAAGCACCGTCATTACTATGTGTAGATCCTTCAGCAAAACGACCTGTACCTTCCCAAAGTGTTTTACCTGTTTTAAGGTCAACTAATTTCCCTTCCAATTCTACTTCTGTAACACTATCGAAAACTTTATAGCTTGTACCGTATTTATCCACATTTATGTATAAAATACTATCGGCACCGAAAATATCATATATTTTCTTAATATTCGCACTTCGAATTGCATTACCGTCCGTTAAACCATTTTGTTTAAACACTTCATCTACAAGTGATACAGGATAAACATAATAGCCTAATTCTGCTAAAGGATAAGTCGCTCTCGCTAACACACTTGTGTCTGCCTTAACATCCACAGAATTATTTACAGGTAGTACAACCAATATTGACTTTGGCTTACTTTCTTTCAAGGCACTGTAATCATAAGAAGGCATCTGTTGATTAGCACATCCAGATAAGAGCAAAATACCTGAAAGTAACATTAATAACTTTTTCATTTTACTTATCCTTATTTCTTACGTTGTAAATATTGCATGAATGTTTTGCTTTCAGGGAACAATTGTTGCTCTTGAATAAAGGCATTTTGTGCTTCTGCTGTTTTCCCTTGCTTTAATAAAACAAGCCCTAAATGTCCATATACCCCCGGTGCAACCGGTTTATTCGCATCTTTTGCCATTTTAATAATTTCATTAAAACCGTTTTCTTGCTTAACAAAATCATTCGGCTCATTGTAATAACTATAAATGATATCCGAATAATTACCCCAATAATATTGAGTATTTACTGATTTTGAAGAACAAGCGGATAAAATCATTGCCATTAGAGCAAATGTGATTACGTTTACCTTCTTCATTGCTACTCCTTATTTAGCTGGGGTCCAGTGTCCGGCTTCAATTCCATTTACTAAATTATTTACCGCTTCTCGAATAGCTAAATCTAACACTTTGCCATTTAAGGTTGAGTCATAACCTGCTGTACCGCCAAAGCCTAAAACCTCGCGATTTGATAAGTTATATTCGCCCGCACCTTGCACTGAATAAGCCACTTCCGATGTATTTACATTCACAACATTAAGGGTCACTTTTGCATAAGCAACTTGCTCTTTGCCACGTCCTAAAATACCAAACAATTGGTGATCACCAACTGTCTTACGACCAAACTCCGTTACATCTCCCGTAATTACATAAGTAGCACCTTTGAGCTTTTGTTTTTGTCCTTTGATCTTCGCTTCGGTAGCCGCTTCGCTCATATTGGTTCGATCAAGTACAGAAAAACGCCCTGTTTGTTGTAAATGGGAAACAAGAATAGTTTTTGATTGATTACCGAGCTGATCTTGCCCATCTGAAAACACGCCATTTTGGAAGCTAGATTTATTATCAAACTTACCAACCGAAATAGCCGATTTTACACCGTGATAATTTGCTGCTGTACTTGCTGCCTGTGTTACTGTTGGCGCAATAGCTCTAGAACCTTCAGTTGCACAACCAGTTAAACCAAGTGCCGCAACACATAATGTAGTCATTAGTAATTTTTTCATTTATAACCCCTTTTGGTTAGATGGAAAGCCTTTTGGGATTCTAGCATATCAAAAAAACCTTTTAAACATACAAAATTGACTTAAATAAAAAGGACACAAAAAAAGCGGTCAAATTTGACCGCTCTTTTACAAATAATGAAATTACTCTTCGCCTAATAATTTAAGTTCACGAGCTTTCACTTGGTTTTTAAGGATTTCAACAAATTCATCAATGGTGAATGTGCCTAAATCCGCGCCTTTACGGGTACGCACCGATACTTTGCCCGCTTCGATTTCTTTATCGCCGCACACAAGCATATAAGGTACTCGACGTAAGGTGTGTTCACG
This sequence comes from Actinobacillus genomosp. 1, assembly GCF_029774175.1. Lineage (NCBI taxonomy): Bacteria > Pseudomonadati > Pseudomonadota > Gammaproteobacteria > Pasteurellales > Pasteurellaceae > Actinobacillus > Actinobacillus genomosp. 1. The sequence continues at coordinate 1,206,615 of NZ_CP103834.1, forward strand.
TACTTTAAAGCCGACTTTTTCGTTACGTAAGTCTGATTTCGCACGGATACCCGCATCAGATAACGCTTTCGTTACTTTTTGTACATAGTCCGCTTGGCTATCGGTAATGTTCATTACCACTGCTTGAGTCGGCGCTAACCACGTTGGGAAGAAGCCAGCGTATTCTTCGGTAATGATACCGATAAAGCGTTCGATAGAACCTAAAATCGCACGGTGAATCATAACCGGTGTACGGCGACCGTTATCTTCCGCTACATAAGACGCATCTAAGCGACCCGGTAATGCGAAGTCTAATTGGATCGTACCGCATTGCCATTCACGATCTAAACAGTCACGTAATGCAAACTCAATTTTCGGACCGTAGAATGCTCCTTCACCTTCTTGGATTTCATAGCTTAAACCGTTTGCGACTAATGCTTTCGCTAGGCCATCTTCTGCACGATCCCACATCGCATCATCACCAATACGGTTTTCGGGACGGGTTGAAAGTTTCACTTGAATGTTGCTAAAACCGAATGTGCTGTAAATGTCGTAAACCATACGGATACAGCTGGTTACTTCGCTTTCAATTTGATCTTCGGTACAGAAAATATGCGCATCATCTTGGGTAAAACCACGTACACGCATTAAGCCGTGTAATGAACCAGACGGCTCGTTACGGTGGCATGAACCGAATTCCGCCATACGGATCGGTAAGTCACGGTATGATTTTAAACCTTGATTGAAGATTTGAACGTGACCTGGGCAGTTCATCGGTTTGATTGCATATTCACGGTTTTCAGATTGCGTAGTGAACATTAAATCCGCATAGTTTTGCCAATGGCCGGTACGTTCCCAAAGCACTCTGTCCATCATAAACGGACCTTTCACTTCTTGGTAATCGTACTCTTTTAATTTAGTACGTACGAAAGTTTCAAGCTCACGGAAAATCGTCCAACCGTCATTGTGCCAGAACACCATACCCGGAGCTTCTTCTTGCATATGGTATAAGTCTAACGCTTTACCGATACGGCGGTGATCACGTTTTGCCGCTTCTTCTAAACGGGTTAAGTATTCCGCTAATTGTTTTTTATCTGCCCAAGCCGTGCCGTAAATACGTTGCAACATTTTATTTTTGCTGTCGCCACGCCAGTATGCGCCTGCAACTTTTTGTAATTTGAAGTGGTGGCAGAAACGCATATTTGGTACATGCGGACCACGACACATATCAATATATTCTTCGTGGTGATATAACGCTGGCGTTGCAGTACGTTCGATATTTTCATCTAAAATCGCCATTTTGTACGGTTCGCCACGTTTTTCAAACGTATCACGCGCTTCTTGCCAGCTCACAGGTTTTTTCACCACGTCATAGTTGGTTTTAGCCAGCTCAAGCATACGCTTTTCAATCGCATCTAAATCTTCTTGTGTGAGCGAGCGATCTAAATCCACATCATAATAGAAGCCGTTGTCGATTGTCGGGCCAATCGCCATTTTTACATCTGGGAATAATTGTTTGATCGCATGACCTAATAAGTGCGCACATGAGTGACGAATGATCTCTAAACCGTCTTCATCTTTTGCGGTAATAATTTCAAGTGAGCTATCTTCAGAAATGATGTCACACGCATCACGGCGTTCGCCGTTTACACGACCTGCAATCGTGGCTTTTGCTAAGCCTGCACCGATTGATTGCGCAACTTCCATTACAGAAACGGGATTATCGAATTGGCGTTGTGAGCCGTCTGGTAAAGTGATAATAGGCATTTTTATATCCTTGTTACAGTGGTCACCCATACGAGAGGTGACTTGTTGGTTTAAAAATAAAAACCGCTGACAAGCGGTCTGATTTGAATCTTTTTTTACGATTTGTTTTACATCACCCCAACCTTGGATGAATAGCAAAACGGATGAATTTTATCATAAAATCTCAACAAGCGGTCCGATTTCTCGCTCAATTTGCAAAATTTCTCTGAAAATAGACCGCTTGTATAAACTAACTATATTCGGTAGACTGAAATCACTACTGAATAAGTAGCTTAGAAAACTTTTTTTTAGATATTATCTAAACCTTTTACCGCTGTATCAGCGGCTTTCCAAAAAACATATCCACTTTATTTTAAATTTTATTTAATTTAAATTTTTAATTAAATTGATCAATCATTATTCAATTAGGTATAATTGCAGACACATTAAAAATAGAAGAGGTCAAACTATGATAACTCCTTTACAAATTAGGGCTAAAATCATTGATTTCCTACAAGCCCAACACCTTAAAAAGTCTGAAAATGATTACAAAAAACTAGAAAAAGCGACCGAACCGGAAGAGATTGCCAAAATAAAAGCTGAAATTAGTAAAAGCGAAGAAAAGTATCGGTTCGATACTTGGATTCATATCGCAGCAACCGAAATGGCAAGGCAACTAAAATTTGGTACTCATATCGCTAAAGGAATCCACCCCGATGCCAAAGGCAATAACATAAACTTTCAGGCTAATTTGAATCTCCCCTCGACATTAGTTGGTTCTCAATTAATTGATCAACTTGTTTTAGATGCTAACGGTAATGCTGCTGCACTCCCTCTCGCTGCATTTTTCGATATTATAGTTGATGAAGTAAATAAACGGACTTTAAAAGACCTATTGCTAACAGATGATCCTTGTTTAGACGGTTGTTTTAGTGATGATCATTCTCTTTCGGCACAATATAAAATCGCTTTTCAAATGGCACTAAAAGGTAATTTAAACTCACCGGAAACACATGAGCGAAATAAACAAATTTTATGGGTAAATAGCAGCTCAGCTATTGAGGATAATCACTATACTTGCCTGATTCCGCTTTATCCATCCTCCTTCACTCACGCCATTTATAATAAGCTGAATCAAGCCCGTTTTTCTGAGGAAAATAAACAAGCAAGGGAAAATCGTTATAAAAATAAAGCACAAAATCCCTATATATCTATTCCCCATTTAGCAGTCACTAAACTAGGTGGAACAAAGCCGCAGAACGTCAGTTTATTAACCAGTAAACAAGGTGGCAGAAACTATTTACTTCCCTCTCTTCCTCCCATTTTTGCCAAAGGCGAACTTCGCTTAACCGGTACACAAAAGACGATTTTCAATGAACGCTTAGCCTATGTCTGCCGAGCCGGTTTATACCAACTATATCAAGCCGTTGAAGCCCCTAAAAATATTTATACTATTCGAGACTCACGTGTCGAAGCCGTAAACTTAATTGTTCAAATAGTACTGCAACAAGCTTATAAGTTACAGAAACGTACTGCCGGTTGGAGCCGAGGCTACCAACTGGCTGGGTGCGAAAAATATTGGCTTGATCCTCAACGTGCTAAGTTAAATGGAGAAGAACAATTCCATTCGGCTTTAACTCAACAAGACTGGATTTCTGACGTAGAACAACGCTTTGCCGCTTGGCTCAATGCGTTGCTCAAAAAACGCTTTCCAAAACATCAGGACGATTTTACCGCTACGGAATATAACGAATGGCGTAAATATTTCCGAAAAAAATTACATCGACAATTACGCCATGTATATAAGGAGGTGCTATGAATTATCCAAACTTTTATCTGCTGTTTGATCATGTTGAAATTCAAGCGGCAAACACGATTTCCAGCCCGATCACGTATGGTTTTCCTGCACTCACCGGTTTTACCGGTGCAATTCATGCACTTAGCCGTAAACTGTTTTCCCAACAAGTGGAATTAGGCGGCGTGATGATTGCTTGTCATGATTATCAAATATTAGGTTATAAAAATAGTGATTTCTCAGATTTAACCTTTAATCAAACACGTAACCCTCTCAAAAAAAATGGCGATTCGCCTTCCATTATCGAGGAAGGAAAAATTCGCTTGGATATTTCATTAGTCGTTGAAATAGAAGTTAAAGATCCGGAGCTTTACTATGCATTAAATAGTCAGGACTCGGAACAAAAAACACAATTTCTTGAACATTGCAAAAAATTGCTTATGCAACAACGAATTGCCGGAGGTAGTGTTTTTCAAATTGAGAATGTTGAACTCTTTAATTTAAGTGATACTAAAGAAATAAAACTTGCTCTTATGCCAGCTTTCGTTCTCATGGATGCAAAGCAAACCTTAGCGGATATTACTCAGTCATTACAAAACGGAATCTCAAATAATGAAATAACGATTTATCCTGCTACTCCGAATGCGAATGCGCTGGATGCGTTACTTGAGGTAGCAACATTACACCATATTCCATTATCCGAACACGCAACTTCCCAAGAATGGGAAACCTTTAATGTCAATCAAGGAAAAGGATGGCTAGTACCGATTCCTGTCGGTTACCAAGCTATTTCACCGCTATTTACTGCCGGTGACATGCAAAATTGCCGTACTACTGAATACCCAAGCCAATATGTTGAAACGGTTTACAGCTTAGGGAAATGGGTTTTCCCTTTTAGTTTACCTGATGATTTATCGCAATGTTTTTGGCGCTACAACACCCCGCAAGATAATCTCTATTTAATTACCCAAGGAGCATAATATGACAAAATTAACTACTGCATCAGTTCTAGCCTTTGAGCGTAAACTTGATATTTCCGATGCCACTTTTACCCAGAAAAATAGCATGAGTGACGCACCTGAAATTGCGGTTACAATTCGAGAAAAATCGGTAAGAGGGACTATTTCAAATCGCTTAAAAAACGCATTAGCCAATGATCCTGCCAAATTAGACGCTGAAATTGAAAAAGCCAATTTACAGCGCGTTGATGTTGCAACTTTAAATGACGACTACGATACCTTAGTCGCAAGATTTACCTGTAAAGTTTTACCTTTTGAAGGAAAGCCTAATGTTTGTAATGATCCTGAATATCAAGCAAAACTCCTATCGACCATTCAAAATTACTTAACCACTCACGGTATGTCGGAATTAGCCAAAAGATATGCAACTAATTTAGCAAATGCTCGTTGGTTATGGCGTAATCGTATCAGTGCAGAAACTATCCAAGTCAGTATAAAGGTCGCGGATGATGTGATTGTTTTCGAAAATGCCAAACAACTGCCGCTTAACAGTTTTGAACAAGCGGATGAAAAACTTCAAAAAATTGCAAGTTATATTGAAAAAGGTTTAAAAGGCGAAGAATTCATCATTCTGGAAATTGAAGCCCAAGCCAAAATGGGACGTGGTCAAGAAGTATACCCGTCACAAGAATTGGTGTTAGATACCGGTACTCACAAAAGTAAAATTTTGTATGAAATCAATAACAAAGCCGGAATGCATTCACAAAAAATCGGCAATGCGATTCGTACCATTGATACTTGGTATGCAGAAAATGCCCCTTTCCCGATTGCAGCCGAACCTTATGGCGCAGTCACTAATCTTGGTACGGCGTTCCGCCAGCCAAAAGAAAAAATCGATTTCTATACACTATTCGATAACTGGGTATTAAAGGACGTAGCACCGGAACTTGAACAACAGCACTACGTTATTAGCGTATTAATTCGAGGTGGCGTATTTGGCGCAAGCGGTAAGGAATAAATATGAGTGAATTAACACATTACATTGAGCTAAAAGCGATTCCCCAAGTAGATATACTTCAAACGGATGTAATTGCACATAGTTTGCAAATTTTGCATAAATTTCTACCGCTTTATCAAGGCGAAATCGGGTTAGGCTTTCCAGCTTACGGCTTAGGGCGCACGCTTGGTGGAATCATTCGAGTTTTCGGAAATGAGCAACATTGTACCCAAATAAAAACACAATTAATTGGAGAAGGTTTACAAGACTATGTGCTTATTACATCGGTAACACCTGTGCCGGAAGAAATAGTGGAATACTACCGTTACCAAAGGGTACATAGAAAAGGCCAAAGTGCTATTCGCCGTACAGAGAAATTTTTAACTCAACAAGGGAAATGGACTGAAGATGTTCGCAAAGAGATGCTAATACATCAACAGAATCAAAAAACATTTCCCCATGTAAAACTCAAGAGCAGTAGTACTAAGCAGCATTTTGTATTAGCAATACGACAATTTCGTTTAGCAGAACCCGCTTCCGGCTTATTTAACGCATATGGATTAAGCCAAGTAGCAACCGTTCCGCATTTCTAACCCATTTCATAACCCTTTTTTCAAGAGAATTCATTTTTCTTTTAGAAACAAAGGGTTATAAAAACCTTTCAAAAAAGGGATTTTTTGATTAAAAGCTCTTTAACAACTTGGTATATCTGACATTCTAAAGTAAAATAACGACTTCACTGCCGTATAGGCAGCTTAGAAAAAGAGATGGCTTTATACCCCACTCAAGACAACCTTCACTGCCGTATAGGCAGCTTAGAAATTTGAGACAGTTTCTGTGAGTTCAGCAACTTGCTTCACTGCCGTATAGGCAGCTTAGAAAAGTGCGGGCGCTGCCGTCTCGCCACCGTCACGCTTCACTGCCGTATAGGCAGCTTAGAAAAGCCTCGTGGTTTAGTTTAGACAAGCACGATACTTCACTGCCGTATAGGCAGCTTAGAAAAATATAGTTAAAATCAAAATCCCCAACATTTGCTTCACTGCCGTATAGGCAGCTTAGAAATTTTATCAATGGCTTCTTGCTCGCCTTTATTCCTTCACTGCCGTATAGGCAGCTTAGAAATTGTACGGCTAAGCCACCATTACCACTCATTTCTTCACTGCCGTATAGGCAGCTTAGAAAACTTTGTCGTTGCGGCAAAGTCACCGTTAGATCTTCACTGCCGTATAGGCAGCTTAGAAAAAAACGGCAATTTAATTTTAATCATCCTTTGCCTTCACTGCCGTATAGGCAGCTTAGAAAGTTTAGCTCTACGTTATTTGCTTCTTCCACAACTTCACTGCCGTATAGGCAGCTTAGAAAATTTGAGGTAAATAATATGAAAAAATTACTATCTTCACTGCCGTATAGGCAGCTTAGAAACTTTTGGGGTTGTTAATCTGATATACACTGCATCTTCACTGCCGTATAGGCAGCTTAGAAATTCCGACCAATCGTGTAAACATTCATCAATCACTTCACTGCCGTATAGGCAGCTTAGAAAACTAAATCCCAATGCAGACATTCCAGCTTTAACTTCACTGCCGTATAGGCAGCTTAGAAAGGCAACGCTAGGGTGTCCGGCAACGCTGAGGTCTTCACTGCCGTATAGGCAGCTTAGAAAATTAAAGTTAAAGCAAGCAACTTGCTTAACAGCTTCACTGCCGTATAGGCAGCTTAGAAAATTTATAAATACGCCGCGTTAAATCAGTTTGACTTCACTGCCGTATAGGCAGCTTAGAAAACGTTGATAACTACTTGGAAACATTCTCAATTCTTCACTGCCGTATAGGCAGCTTAGAAAGAAAATTGGTTATCATTCATTCGGCGGCCATTCTTCACTGCCGTATAGGCAGCTTAGAAAAAAAATTAGGAACAAGAAGCAAGGCTTGGGAGCCTTCACTGCCGTATAGGCAGCTTAGAAAAGCGTCTGCCTAGCACTGTTATTGAGCAGTTGCTTCACTGCCGTATAGGCAGCTTAGAAACATCAGATCATGTTGATTGGGCAGAAAGAAATCTTCACTGCCGTATAGGCAGCTTAGAAATTGAGATTATCCATTCATTCACATCCTCTTTTCTTCACTGCCGTATAGGCAGCTTAGAAAAAGATTTGGAGACAAGTGAGATCGAGCAACACCTTCACTGCCGTATAGGCAGCTTAGAAAACGATCGTACCAAAGCCATTCAGGCAGAAAGCCTTCACTGCCGTATAGGCAGCTTAGAAAATCACGGGAGTGTGGACAATCTAATTGTTAGTCTTCACTGCCGTATAGGCAGCTTAGAAAAACCTCAAGATGGTTCGTTAAATCTTTTTATCTCTTCACTGCCGTATAGGCAGCTTAGAAATTGCGCACTTTTCATTCTTTCAAGTACAGCCGCTTCACTGCCGTATAGGCAGCTTAGAAAGATAAAAAGTTTGATTAATCCCGACACTTGCCCTTCACTGCCGTATAGGCAGCTTAGAAAAAACCCAAGAGGCTAAGAAAGTGAGTGTTGATCTTCACTGCCGTATAGGCAGCTTAGAAATCGCCCCAAAAGACGTAATGATGTTAAGTTATCTTCACTGCCGTATAGGCAGCTTAGAAAAAATGCGGTTAATCACTTCGGGATAATCGCTACTTCACTGCCGTATAGGCAGCTTAGAAATTGAGAGCGGTTTTGAATGGTAAAACGGAGAGCTTCACTGCCGTATAGGCAGCTTAGAAAACACTCCGAGGAGCGATACACCCACGAGCAAGCTTCACTGCCGTATAGGCAGCTTAGAAATTGTCTTTGTTGGCTTTCTTCCCCTACCGCCTCTTCACTGCCGTATAGGCAGCTTAGAAAAAGAATGCTTTGCTTTGCCTTATTTTTACTGCCTTCACTGCCATATAGGCAGCTTAGAAAAAACGTACCACCACATTTATGTCTGCTGGCATCTTCACTGCCGTATAGGCAGCTTAGAAATAACCGCAGTGCTTGGCGTTTGATTTGCAATTCTTCACTGCCGTATAGGCAGCTTAGAAATGAAAATATTAATTCGTGTTGTCATCAACACGCTTCACTGCCGTATAGGCAGCTAAGCCCATAAAATAGGAGGAAATAATATGAAAAAAACACCTTATATTCCGTCTTCGGATTTAAAAACGATTTTACATTCTAAACGGGCGAATATTTATTACTTAGAACATTGCCGAATATTATTAAACGGTGGACGTGTCGAGTACGTTACCGATAAAGATAATGAATCTCTCTATTGGAATATTCCTATTGCCAATACTATCTGTTTACTATTGGGAAGTGGTACTTCGATAACTCAAGCGGCAATGCGAGAGTTATCAAAAGCAGGGGTTATGGTCGGTTTCTGTAGTGGTGGAGGAACACCGCTATTTAATGGGACGGAAGCGGAAATCGGTTGTGATTTTTTTAGCCCTCAAAGTGAATATCGTCCGGTCGAATATCTACAGCAGTGGTGTCGCTTTTGGTTTGATGATAACAAGCGGTTAAATTCAGCAAAAACTTTGCAATTAGCACGGTTACAATTACTACTTCGAACTTGGAACAAGTTCGATTGGGAATATGCTCAAGATAAATTAACGGCATTAGTACAACATTATCAAGCAGAATTTACTAATGTGAAAGACAGCCAATCACTCTTAGCCGCAGAAGGTCGTTTAACCGCAAAACTATACGCTTTAGCCAACCAAGCGACACTTAATGACGAAAGTTTTAAAAGAGAAAGTGGCAAAGAAGGCGCAAATCAATTTTTAGATCACGGTAATTATTTAGCCTATGGTTTAGGTGCAACGGCTTGCTGGGTGCTCGGTTTACCGCATGGCTTGGCGATATTACACGGGAAAACACGTCGTGGCGGTTTGGTATTTGATGCGGCAGATATTATTAAAGATGCTATTATTCTGCCGCAAGCATTTATTTCCGCACAGAATGGGGATAATGAGAAACAATTCCGCCAAGCTTGTATTAATAACCTTATTCGCTTTGAAGCGCTGGATATTATCATCAATACGCTTAAACAACTTGCTTCTGAAGGTGCCAATATATGAATATCTTATTGATTAGCCAATGCAATAAAAATGCCCTGACCGAAACTAGACGTATATTGGATCAATTTGCCGAACGTTGCGGTGATCGTTGCTGGCAAACCGCCATTACCCAAGCTGGACTAGAAACCCTACATAATATGTTACGTCAAACGGCTCGTAAAAATACGGCGGTTGCTTGTTATTGGACACATGGTAAAAATTTAACCGAATTGCTTTGGATTGTTGGAGATAAAAGTCAATTTAATGCCGAAGGACGTGTACCAACCAATCGTACTCAACGTAATATTTTACGTACTGATGATGAAAATGGCTGGCTAAGCGCATATTCCATTCAAATTTTAACCGCTATTGCGGCATTGCTACATGATATCGGTAAAGCAAATATCGCATTTCAGCAAAAACTAAAACCTAAAGCGAAATTTTTTCCTGATTGTTATCGACATGAGTGGATTTCCGCTCGTTTGTTTGAAGCCATGATTGCCGGCTGCGATACGGATGAACAATGGCTCGCTCGTTTAGCAAATTGGCAAAATTACATTGAAGAGAATCCGGATTGGCTACCGAACCTAACTCTGATTGCGGATAAAAGCGATTATCCGCATAATTTTTCTCATTTTCCACCGCTTGCTAAAGTGGTACTGTGGCTCATTCTTTCACATCATAAATTACCCTTTACCCAAAAAACATTCGGTTATCATAGTGATTATGAACGGGAATTAAGAGAACATTTCATATTTAAAACAGATGTAGAACTATTCTATCGATTTTTAGCACCGGTAGAACATTGGGTAATGAATCAAAGTGAGCATCCTCAACCGGAAAACTTCTGGCAATTTAAAACATTGGTGATGGAAAGCAAAGCTTGGCAAAAAGCCATGCAGCGTTGGGCTAACAAAGCCTTAAACCATGCTCCTTTACGTGAATTATCTCAATTAAACAAAACGATAAATGATCCGTTCTTACTTATTTTGTCACGTTTGTGTTTGATTGTCGGCGACCATAATTATTCTTCTGCTCCGGCGGATCGCCAATTGGGAGACCTTAATTTCTTCGAAAAATTACTTGCGAATACAGATAAAAAAACCAAACAGCCAAAACAAGCACTGGATGAACATTTGCTTGGTGTTTGTAAAACAAGCGCAAGATTTGCCCGCTTGCTCCCAAAACTTGCAAAAGAACTACCGCATATTCAGCAACATCGTCCTTTTACTAAACGTACGAATCTTGATCGCTTTAAATGGCAAAATCGTGCCTTTGAGTTAGCGCGAAGTGTGCAATCGGAAAGCGAACAAGCCGGCTTCTTTGGGGTAAATATGGCGAGTACCGGATGTGGAAAAACACTCGCTAATGCCAAAATTATGTACGGCTTGAGCAATCAGGACGGCGCACGCTTTACTATCGCGCTTGGTTTACGTGTACTTACGCTACAAACAGGTTTAGCACTTCGCCAAAAGCTTATGTTATCACCAGAACAACTTGCGGTTTTAGTCGGCGGTTCGGCAACTAAGCAATTATTTGAGTTACAAAATGAATCGGTACAAAGTGGTAGTGAAAGCGTTCAAGAATGGTTCGAAGGTAATGAAGTTTATGGGATGAATGTCCTTGAAAGTAGCATAGCAGACGAAGAATTTGGCACCCTACTAGCAGATAATAAAGCGAAAAAATTACTCTATGCACCTATCGTAAGTTGTACGTTAGATCATATGATTCAAGCAACGGAAACAATCCGTGGCGGTAAGCATATTGTGCCTCTGCTACGTTTATTGACATCTGATCTGGTATTAGACGAACCCGATGATTTTAGTCAAAGTGATCTACCGGCATTGAGCCGTTTAGTTCATTTGGCGGGAATGTTTGGCAGTAAAGTATTACTCTCCTCGGCAACGCTCACACCGGATCTTATCAGCGGTTTATTTAATGCTTATCAAGCAGGACGTAAGATTTACAATCGTCATCAAGGTATCAACCCTGAGTTACCTATTTGTTGCGCTTGGATTGATGAATATAAACAGCAACAACAAAAATGCGCCACAGTAAAAGAGTTTGAACAGTACCATGCCCAGTTTACGTCATCCCGTGCTGAAAAGTTAATGCAATCGCCTATTCGACATAAAGCGGAAATTATCCAGTTACAGCCCTTTAGCTCCGTAGAAAATCAAGACATTAACTATACGATGCTAGCAGATTCTTTAATTGAACAAGCCATTACCTTACATCAGAGATATGCACAGCAAGATCCTATCTCTAAAAAATATGTCAGCGTGGGGTTAATCCGTTTTGCGAATATCAAGCCAATGATTCCGCTCGTTGAAACCTTATTTAAAACACCTTTAAAGACCCAATTTAGCGACTATAAAATTCATCTATGCTGTTACCATTCTCAACAATTGTTGCTATTACGTTCCAAACTCGAGGAGAAACTCGACAGAATATTAAATCGTAGCGAGCCTGAGGCGCTATTTTCCCAACCGGAAATTATTAGCGCACTCACACAAGACAAAGCCGTTCATCATATTTTTATTGTATTAGGCAGTCCAGTGACCGAAGTCGGGCGAGATCACGATTATGATTGGGCGATTGTTGATCCGTCTTCAATGCGTTCGATTATTCAGCTAGCGGGTCGAGTACGGCGCCATCGCCCTGAAAAAATTGCCACACAGGCGAATATTTTATTGCTACCGACAAACTGGCGAGGCTTACAAACGAAAAATCATGGCTCGGAACCGATATTCTGCCATCCGGGTTTTGAAGATAAACTTAACAAATTAACCAGTCATAAAACGGTAGATTTAATCAAGCAAGAACATTTAGAAAGTATCACCGCGATACCTCGCATTATTAAGCCGTCCCTGCTACAGGCTGAAACCAATTTAGCAGACTTAGAACATAAAGTGATTGGGGATTTATTAAATAACAAAGGTATTAATCGGGTAAACGCTTATTGGCAAGAGAATTTAACGAATAGGTTAAATGCCAATTTGCCACTGATTACGCCTTTTAGAAAAAATGAAGGAAAATGGCAAACAGAAATAGTCTGTTTACCTAGCGAAGAAAGCTACTGGGAATTTATGTTTAAATCCAGCGAGAAAGCATGGGAAAACCCATATTTTGAAAATGATTATTTAGCGGAGATAAGCTATCAAAAACTTAATTGTGAATCACCTTGGATTACACCGTGGCTTACCATACCTTTAAACCAAGCGCTTTCCGAGCTATGCGAACAACTTGATGAAACGGATCAAACTCAAGTGGCACTACGTTTCGCAACGGTTTCTTTGCAACATTACGGAAAAACACTCCCTATTTGGAAATTTAATGAAACATTAGGTTTTTGGCAGCCATAACAAGCGGTCATTTTTTATAAATATTCTGCAAGTCTTTTATACCTGAGCAAAAAAGTATAGAATTCAGCCATTCTTATTTTATGAGTAAAAAAGATGAAATCTGAAGAACGATTTTTTGAATGTATTGCGATTGTCGGTAAACCTCGTCATGAAATTGCGTTGGAAACACATTTAGCGGTTTATAATTGGTTGAAAGATCGTCACTATCGTGTTTTAGTGGAAAAGAGTATCGCGCAGCAATTAAATCTGCCCGAGGCAAGAAGTCTGGAGGAAATCGGGCAACAAGCGAATCTAGTGATTGTGATCGGTGGAGACGGCAATATGCTCGGTATGGCTCGCAGGTTAGCCGAATATCAAGTACCGCTTATCGGTATTAACCGAGGTAACTTAGGTTTTTTAACCGATATTGCCCCACATTCAACCTTCGAACAATTACACAATTGCATTGAACGAGGCGAGTTTGTGATTGAAGAGCGTTTCTTGCTTGAAGCTCGTATTGAACGTAACGGCAAAATTATTGCAACGAATAATGCGCTGAATGAAGTGGTCATTCATCCGACTCAAGTAGCGCGTATTATTGAATTTGAAGTGTATATCGACGGTAAATTCGCATTTTCTCAGCGTTCGGACGGCTTAATTATTAGTACGCCGACCGGTTCTACCGCTTATTCGCTCTCTGCCGGCGGTCCGATTTTAACGCCGAATATGAATGCGATTGCGCTTGTGCCGATGCACCCTCATACGCTTTCTTCCCGCCCTTTGGTCATTGACGGCGACAGCCAGATTTCGTTACGCTTCGCGCAATATAATCAACCGAGCCTAGAAGTCAGCTGCGACGGTCAATATGATTTGCCGTTTACTCCGGAAGACCGAATTATTGTAGAGAAAAGTCCGAATAAATTACGTCTTCTACATTTAAAAGATTATAACTACTTTACCGTACTCGGTTCTAAACTCGGTTGGTCAAGTAAGTTATTTTAAAGATCCTTATCTCAGGCACTCTTTTGAGTGCCTATTTTTTGCAAAAAATGCCAAAAATTCAACCGCTTATTCTTCGATTAATTTTTTTCATTATCTCTATTAATAATATGGCGTTATTTTATCCTAAAAAGATCTATCATCATCGTTAAGAAATGTGTAGAATGCTTGCAACGCAATTTGCGCAAACGTTTGCGCAAATTTATTTTCACCCTACGGAGGACTTCCATATGTTTACAGCAAATATGAATATTCAAGATTACGACCCTATTTTATGGCAGGCAATTGAAGATGAAAATCGCCGTCAAGAAGAACATATTGAGCTTATTGCTTCAGAAAACTATGCAAGCCCTCGAGTGATGCAGGCGCAAGGTTCGCAATTTACTAATAAATATGCCGAAGGTTATCCGGGAAAACGCTATTACGGCGGTTGCGAATATGCGGATATTGTCGAGCAATTAGCGATTGATCGTGCGAAACAGTTATTCGGTGCAGATTATGTAAACGTCCAACCGCATTCGGGCTCTCAAGCGAACGCTGCTGTTTACGGCGCATTAATTCAGCCGAACGATACCATTTTAGGGATGGATTTAGCGCATGGCGGCCATTTAACGCACGGTGCAAAAGTGAGCTTCTCAGGCAAAATTTACAATTCGGTACTCTACGGTATCACTGCCGAAGGTTTAATTGATTATGAAGACGTCCGTCAAAAAGCATTGGAATGTAAACCAAAAATGATCGTAGCCGGCTTTTCCGCTTATTCTCAAATCGTCGATTGGGCGAAAATGCGTGAAATTGCCGATGAAGTCGGTGCCTATTTATTCGTCGATATGGCGCACGTTGCCGGTTTAATTGCGGCAGGCGTTTACCCAAGCCCGCTTCCTTACGCTCACGTTGTTACAACTACAACCCATAAAACTTTAGGCGGTCCGCGCGGCGGTTTAATTCTTTCCGCTTGTGGCGATGAAGAAATTTATAAAAAACTGCAATCTTCGGTTTTCCCGGCAAACCAAGGGGGGCCGTTAGTGCATATTATTGCGGCGAAAGCGGTTTGCTTTAAAGAAGCGCTTGAGCCTGAATATAAAATCTATCAACAAAATGTAGTTAAAAACGCGAAAGCTATGGTAGAAGTATTCAAACAACGCGGCTATGAAGTAATTTCAAACGGTACCGAAAACCACTTATTCTTAGTCAGCTTTGTAAAACAAGGCTTAACCGGTAAAGCGGCGGATGCGGCGTTAGGTCAAGCGAATATCACCGTAAATAAAAACTCCGTGCCGAATGATCCGCAAAAACCGTTTATCACTTCCGGTATTCGCGTCGGTACGCCTGCCGTTACACGTCGCGGTTTTAATCAAGAAGATGTAAAAGCACTTGCCGGTTGGATGTGCGACGTATTGGACAGTATCGGTAAAAACAATCACGAACAAGTGATTGCGGAAACCAAAGCCAAAGTACTTGATATTTGCGCACGCTTACCGGTATATGCCAAATAATATTCTTCATTAACAAATACCAAGCCCCGAAAAAAATAATCGGGGCTTTTTTATAAAAAATTATTTTCTTAAGATTTCTTTAAGATTTGTTTGTTTTAATGTACCCGTCAATAAGGCAATACACTTTTTATTTACTATTCATTTCGGAGCAAACTATGAAGAAATTTTTAACTTTAACCACGCTATTAACCGTCTCAACTACAGCTTTAGCGGGCTTTAACGCCGGCAATACCGAGCCGGTAAAAGCGGTGAATACTATCGCTCAAGCGAAAAAAGCGACTGAAAATACGCCGGTTACTCTCACAGGCAATATTACTCGTCAAATAGATAATGATGAGTTCTTCTTTAAAGATGCAACCGGTGAAATAAAAATTGATGTTGAAGATCACGCTTGGCAGAATCAAAACGTGACGCCAAAAGATAAAATCACGATTTACGGAAAAGTTGATAAAGACGCTCAAGGCCCGGCAAGCATTGATGTAGATCGTATCCAAAAACGTTAAGTTTTACTCCGCCAGTATATGGCAAACAATTACTCACTTAATTTGGGAGCTTAATTATGAAAAAATTAATGACATTCGCCTCTATTTTCGCCCTTTCTTCTATGGCTTTCACTTCAGTTGCCAATGCGGAAGAAGCTACTGCGCAAGGGCAAACTAATGAACCAACCGAAGTCCAAGCGGTATCGGAAAATGCCGCTCCGGTAATGGGACAACAAGCGGTTGAATTTACTCGAAAAGCTGCGGATCAAATGATGCAAGGACAAGCTCGCGGGCAGAACTTTCATTCTTTCCATCACAACGGCAAACATCCGCACGATATGATGAAAATGATGGCATATCATCACCCGCATTATTTCGGCGGCTATAAACCTCAAGGGTTTATTGACCAAAATGCGGTGGCTAAAGATGCAAAAACAGCCTTAGACGCAAAAGATCGTTCGTTTGTAAGCCTAGAAGGTTCGATTTCCAAACAAGTAAACGATACCGAATACACTTTTGTCGATAGTACCGGTCAAATCAAAATTGAAGTACCGCCAAGTTTATGGCGAGGCTTATCGGTAGGCCCTCAAGATAAAATCCGTATTGACGGTATTTTAGATAAACAATGGGAACAACCCGAAATTAAAGTGAAAAACATCACAAAAGCTAAATAAGTTTAATCATTTTATCTCTTTTTAAAATCAGCATATTAAGGAATGCAATTTATGAAAAAAATCTTAGTATTAACCACTCTTGCTACGGCAACCTTATTAGCCGCTTGTTCTACGAAAAATGAAACGGTTCAAAATCAAACTTTCGGTGGCAATGCGACAAATGCGGTCACTATCGCACAAGCAAAATCATTGCATGATGACAGCCGTGTTGTGTTACAAGGCAAAATCCAACGCCAAGTGGACGGTGACGAATACATTTTTGCCGACAGTACCGGTAATATTAAAATCGAAATTGATGACCATGTATGGAAAGGTTTAGATGTAACACCGAATGATACTATTCGTATTCAAGGTAAATTGGATAAAGAAACTTTTGACTCGTCTATTGATGTTTATAGCGTAGAAAAAGTACAATAATTTTTATCTATTATCGTTTATACAAGCGGTCGAATTTTGCAAAATTTTAGCAAATTTAGACCGCTTGTTTGCTTTATCGGACACAAATATGCGTATTCTACTGATTGAAGATGACAAACTTATCGGTGACGGCTTAAAGCTGGGACTAACCAAACAAAATTTTGTCGTTGATTGGTTCCAAGACGGCAAACTAGGCTTTGAAGCCCTGTTCTCTACCGAATATGATGCGGTCGTGTTAGATCTCACTTTGCCTAAAATGGACGGCTTAGTTATTCTGAAAAATTGGCGTAAAGAAAATCTGGATATTCCGGTTTTAATCTTAACCGCAAGAGATACGTTAGACGAAAGAATATTGGGATTTAATTCCGGAGCGGACGATTATCTCTGTAAACCGTTTGCATTAATGGAAGTGGTCGTCCGTTTACAAGCCCTAATTCGCCGCCGTTATAAACAAAGTTCAAGCGAAATTACCATCGGTGATCTGACTATCGACAGCAGTACCCATAAAGTCACCCTTGCCGCTAAAGAGATCAACTTAACCTCGAAAGAATTTCAATTATTGTTACTGTTTGCCAGCAATAAAGATCGTGTACTGGCGCGTTCCGTTATTGAAGAAAAACTATATAGTTGGGATAACGATGTCAGCAGTAACGCACTGGAAGTTTATATCCATAATTTACGTAAAAAGCTCGGTAAAGAATGGATAAAAACCGTACACGGCATAGGTTATAAAATAGGAAATTCAGATGCTTAAACGCTTTGCTAACAATAGTTTACGTTTTAGGTTAATCGTTATTTTATCCGGCATTAGCTTGCTGATCTGGTTTACCGCAACGGCGATAGAATGGTTTAAATTTCGTGAAGAAATGAATAAGCAATTCGATACGCAACAAGTTTTATTTGCGGAAAAGCTTGCCTCTTCAAACATTATGCAAGGCTTTCATGAAATTCGCCCTCATCATCGTCGTAACGTCCATCATCAAAAACATATCAATGATGACGCTTTAGCATTTGCGGTCTTTACCGAGCGAGGCGATCCTATTTTTAATGACGGTCGAGACGGGCAATTTATTGAATTTGCCCCGCATCGAGGTTTCAAAAACATCCGTTTAATTGAACACGATGACGAAGAGGCCGAAGTCGATCAATGGCGTATTTTTTGGTTGAAACACCGCGATCTGTATATTGCGGTCGGGCAAGAAATTGATTATCGCAATGAAATCATCAATGATGTAATGGCATCCAAATTTTG
Source organism: Actinobacillus genomosp. 1 (assembly GCF_029774175.1). Classification (NCBI taxonomy): domain Bacteria; kingdom Pseudomonadati; phylum Pseudomonadota; class Gammaproteobacteria; order Pasteurellales; family Pasteurellaceae; genus Actinobacillus; species Actinobacillus genomosp. 1. The sequence goes on from NZ_CP103834.1 coordinate 1,224,816, forward strand.
GGGTGGTTTTATCGCACTACCGCTTCTGATTTTGGCTATTTGGTTTATTGTCACTAGAGAATTAGCGTCTTTGCGTTCATTACAAAAACAGGTGTTAAAGCGCAAACCGGATGAAACTACACCGATTCGAACGACGGATTTACCTAAAGAGATTCAACCGCTTGTACAAAGTTTGAATCGCTATTTTACACGTACGCAAACAATGTTAAGCCGAGAACGACGTTTTACCTCCGATGCGGCGCATGAATTACGCAGCCCGTTAGCCGGTTTACGTATTCAAACGGAAATTGCTCAAATGACGCTTGACGATCCCGATACGCATTTAACCGCCTTAAATAATTTAACCAACGGCATTGATCGTATTGCACAGCTGATAGAACAATTACTCACCCTCTCTCGTTTGGAAAATTTAGAACAGCTTGATGAGCTTGAACCGATTAATTGGCAGACATTAATTGAACAAAACGTCAGCCAACTTTATGCACAAGCGGAAAACAAGCGGTCGGAAATCAGCGTAGATTTGCAAAGCCTACCGCAAAACCAACAAGGGAAGCCTTTATTGCTGAATTTGATCTTGCGAAACCTAATTGATAATGCGATTAGCTATACGCCGGAAGGCAGTAAAATCAAGCTGACGCTGACCTCAAACGGTTTAACGATTGAAGACGACGGTTACGGAGTAAGCGATGAAGATTTGCATAAACTCGGACAGCCGTTTTATCGGCCGGTTGATCGCCCGGTTCAATCCGATAAAGATGAAAAAGGCAGCGGCTTAGGAATTTCGATTATTAAAAGGATTGTTGAATTACACGGTTTTTCGATGAAACTTAGCCGTAGCGAAATGGGCGGTTTAAAAGTAGAAATTCTTTTTTAATCATATCAAAGCGAAAAAGACGAAGTTTTCCACTTCGTCTTTTTTCTGAGTTATTGTGCAATAAGCGTATGAATTAAAGCGATCACCTGTTGAATTTGATTAGCGGATAATTTACCTTCAGCAACAAATTGGACTTTGCCGTTTTTATCCAATACGGCAATGAAACTATCTTTAGCCTTAAGTCCCCACGCATTTTTTACACTGCCCTGTTGATCCAACACCACTTGGCTATGCGGATTTTCTAATTTTCCGTCTTCTGCACTACTTTTTACAAAGGCACCGGTAGCGACAATCGCATCATCGGCATTAATAATTGAAGTCGTTTGGTATTTGCTGCGATCAAAATTTGCCGCCTTAATCGCATTAATTAACGCCTCATTCTTCTCTTTTGCCGAGCTTCTGCCGGCAAAATGATGTACTACACGAACTTTTCCCGCCAAGCCGTCACTTGTCCATACTTTATAAGTAACCGTTTTACCTTTTGCTAGCAGCTCGCCGTCCTTACTCACATTTACCGTAGGCAAAGCGGCATTAAGTTGAACTTGATGAGCAAAAGCCGAATTTGCAAAAAATAAGCCTAAAACGACCGCTAGTTGAGTAATTTTTGTCACAATTTCTCCTTGAAATGAATTGAATGATGAAAAATAAGGGTAAGATTGTGATCTTACGTTAAAAGTAACGCAATGGCATTAAATTTTCTTCTCGTTAAATAAACGATTTTATGCTATTTTAAGCACCAATTTTCCCATTCAAACGGGAATTTTATCTTTTCAACACTAACTTATTGATTTTAAGGAGCTTTTATGCAACAAGGCGGCGGATTAGAAATGATCGTAATTTTAGCGGTTTTCGGTCTTATTTTTTACTTTATGATTTATCGCCCACAAGCGAAACGCCAAAAACAACAACGTGATTTACTTTCTAACCTTGCAAAAGGTGACGAAGTATTAACAAACGGCGGCTTGATCGGTCGTATCACTAAAGTAAGTGCGGAAAACGAAAATATCGTGATCGCATTAAACGATACGACTGAAGTTGTAATTTCTCGTAACTATGTTGTTGCGGTATTACCAAAAGGTCAAATGAAAGCCCTTTCTTAATTTTCCTATCATTAGGGGACTAATTGTGTTAAATCGTTTCCCATTATGGAAGAACCTGATGATTATTATCATTGTACTCATCGGGGGCTTATACGCTCTTCCTAACCTATACGGCGAAGATCCATCGGTTCAAATTTCCGGAACTCGTGGTCAGCAAGCAACGAGCGAAACACTCGTTCAAGTACAGGGAACCTTGTCATCAATGAATATTACCCCAAAATCAGCCGTTCTCGAGAACGGCTCGATTTTAGTGCGTTTAGAAAATGATGAACAACAATTACCTGCCAAAGAAAAAATTTCCGAAGTATTAGGCGATAAATTTTCTGTTGCGTTAAACCTTGCGCCGGCAACACCTGCATGGCTAACCGATATCGGCGGCAGCCCGATGAAACGAGGTTTGGACTTACGCGGCGGTGTTCGCTTCCTGATGGAAGTGGATATGAATACGGCATTAGCCAAACAGCAAGAAAATCTACAAGACAGCCTACGTACGGAACTTCGTAAAGAAAAACTCCAATATAAAGCGGTTAAAAAAGGCGAAAATTTTGCAACGGTAATTGAATTCGCCGACAGTGAAACCGCCGATAAAGCGATACGCTATATCCGTCGTGTTCATACTTCTCTTGAAGCCGCATCGATTAGCCCGACTGAGGTTTCATTCAGCCCGTCGGAAAGCGGACTTGCCACCTCACGCGATACGGCGATTGAACAAAACTTATCCATCTTACGTAAGCGTGTGGAAGAACTCGGCGTATCGGAGCCGACTATCCAGCGTCAAGGTGCGGATCGTATCGTGGTTGAATTACCGGGTGTGCAAGACACCGCTCGTGCCAAAGAACTTCTCGGTGCAACGGCAACGCTTGAATTCCGTTTAGTAAATGCGGAAGCCAGCCCGGAATCTGCAGCCAGAGGTATTGTACCGGCGGATTCCGAAATTCAATATACGCGTGACGGAAACCCCGTCGTGCTACGTCGTAAACCGTCTTTAGGCGGTGAGCATATTATTGATGCGACCTCCGGTAAAGACGAACGAGGCTTACCGCAAGTAAGCATCAATCTTGATGCGGAAGGCGGTACGATGATGGCGGATATTACCAAAAGTGCGGTAGGCAAACCGATGGCGACGCTTTACAGCGAATTTAAAGATTCCGGCCGTAAAGACGCTAACGGTAAAGTGATTTTAGAAAAACACGAAGAAGTGATTAACGTCGCAACCATCAACTCACGCCTTGGCAGCCAATTCCAAATTACCGGTATCGATTCGCCGGCAGAAGCGCAAAACCTTGCGGTTCTGTTACGTTCGGGTGCATTAATTGCGCCAATTGTGATTGTAGAAGAACGTACTATCGGTGCTTCGTTAGGTGCGGATAACGTTGCTAAAGGGATGGAAGCGGGCATGTACGGTTTAGTTCTAACCATCGCATTCTGTTTAATTTACTACAAAATGTTCGGAATGTTTGCGGCAGCGGCTCTGACGGTAAATATGGTGCTGACCATCGGTTTAATGTCATTAATCGGTGCAACGCTGACGATGCCGGGGATCGCCGGTATCGTACTTGCGGTAGGTATGTCGGTGGATGCCAACGTATTGATTTACGAACGTATTAAAGAAGAGTTACGTAACGGTCGTTCGGTACAACAAGCTATCCACGAAGGTTATAACGGTGCGTTTACCTCAATCTTCGACTCGAACTTAACGACGGTATTAACCTCTTTAGTATTATACGCAGTAGGTACGGGGCCGGTAAAAGGCTTTGCAATCACGCTTGCACTTGGGGTAATGATTTCAATGTTTACCGCAATTACCGGTACTCGTATGCTCGTAAACTGGGTATACGGCGGCAATAAACGTGTGAAAAAACTTTGGATTTAAGGTGAAATAAATGGCAACTATGCAAAAAGAAAAAGATGCGTCGGAAATCAAGCTGCCGTATAAGCTCATTCCATTTATGAAATATCGTTATGTCGGTTTCGTATTTTCATTAATCGTAAGCGCATTATGTATTTTCTCTATCGTGACCAAAGGCTTTAACTGGGGATTGGATTTTACCGGCGGTACGGTAATTGAAACCACCTTCTCACAACCTGCCGATTTAGGCAAGGTACGCGGTTTATTGGAACAAAACGGTTATGGTAATGCGTTAGTGCAAACAACCGGCAGCCAAAAAGAGTTGATGATTCGTTTACCGGCATCTGCCGGCGATATGTCGTTAGGCAATAAAATTATGGATATGGTCCATAAGGATCTTGATGCCGGAGCAACGATTAAAAGCGTTGAGTTCGTCGGACCGAACGTTGGGGAAGAACTGACTCAAGGTGCGATTTGGGCAACCCTCGCCACGCTTGGAATGTTGTTACTTTATGTCGGTACTCGTTTTGAAATTCGTTTGGCAATAGGCGGGGTTCTGGCATTATTCCACGATGTATTGGTAACCGTCGGTATTTTCTCATTCTTACAGATTGAAATTGACCTGACTTTCGTCGCGGCAATTCTTTCCGTAGTCGGTTATTCGTTAAACGACTCTATCGTGGTATTTGACCGTGTACGTGAGAACTTCAGTAAAATTCGTCGAGTAACCTCCCAAGAAGTAATTGATATTTCGTTAAGTCAAACACTTTCAAGAACTTTAATGACCTCGGTAACCACTTTATTTGTTGTCGCAGCGTTATTCTGGTTCGGCGGCCCGACAATTCACAGCTTCTCGCTTGCCTTGTTAATCGGTATCGGTTTCGGTACTTATTCATCGATTTATATTGCGATCGGTGTGGCATTACAACTGGGCTTAAATCGTGAACATATGGTTAAACCGGTAGTGGAAAAAGAAGGTGCCGATCAACAAGCGTTTATTGATCATTAATAGATAGTTTTTTATTAAATTATCGTATATAATCAATACAATATATCAAAGGGGTGGAAGTTTTTCCGCCCCTTTGTCGTATCCGGATTTCGTAATGAAATTAGCTCTCATTATTTAACAAATTTTTAATATTGAATTAGAGGTAAAACATGTTACAGCAAAAGATCATTGATCAACTCAATGAACAAATTAACCTGGAGTTCTACTCTTCAAATGTTTATTTACAGATGTCGGCATGGTGTTCAAAAAACGGTTTTGCCGGTGCGGCAAAATTCTTGCTTCGCCATGCGGACGAAGAATTAGAGCATATGCAAAAATTATTCGACTATGTGAGTGAAACCGGCGGTTTACCGTTACTCGGTAAAATCGATGCACCTCGTAAAGAATACGCTTCGTTAAAAGAATTATTTGACGAAGTGCTAGCGCATGAAAAACACGTCACGGCAAAAATTAATGAATTAGTAGAAGTAACATTTGCCGCAAAAGATTATTCAACCTTTAACTTCTTACAATGGTACGTAGCGGAACAGCACGAAGAAGAGAAATTATTCGGTGAGATTTTAGATAAATTCGCAGTGGCGGGCGAAGGCAATAAATCACTCTACTTCATCGATAAAGACTTAGAAACCTTAGATCACGAACAAGGAGAAGCATAATGTTATCACCGGCAATCATCAAACAATTAAACGACCAATTAAACTTAGAATTTTATTCTTCAAACGTTTATCTACAAATGTCGGCATGGGCGGATAATAACGGCTTCCCGGGTGCGGCGAAATTCTTAAAAGCGCACGCTACCGAAGAAATGGAACATATGCGCCGCTTATTCACTTATTTAAACGAAACCGGTTCATTAGCGGAAATTTATGCGATTGAAGCACCGAAAGCCGAATATGATTCGTTAAAATCTTTATTTGAAATCGTATTGGAACACGAAAAACACGTCACCGCTTCAATCAATAAATTAGTGGAAGTGACTTTCGACGCTAAAGATTATTCATCATTTAACTTCTTACAATGGTATGTTGCCGAACAGCACGAAGAAGAATTCTTATTTAATTCGATTTTAAATAAATTCAAACTGTTAGGTGAAGACGGCAAAGCGTTGTACTACATCGATAAAGATTTGGAACAACTTGCAGCAACGCACTAATCTAGCCTTTACAAGCGGTCAAATTTCCCTAAAATTTTGCAACTTATGACCACAGAATACACGGACTTCACAAAAATTGTTTTAGTGAAGTCCGTTCTTTTTAAGAAAGATTTGCAAATCTTAAAGAAAATCAGACCGCTTATTTATTGTATTTTATGCAAACGTTTGCTTATCAGGTCTGACTTCGGTAAAATTCTCCCCTTAAAATTTTATTCTATCTATTTGAGGTTCTCATTTTATGTCTTTGTTTCAATTTGAAGAACGTGGTACAAACACCCGCCAAGAAATTATTGCGGGCTTAACCACATTCTTAGCTATGGTGTACTCGGTAATTGTTGTGCCGGGTATGTTAAGCCAAGCAGGTTTTCCAGCTGAATCAGTATTTATCGCAACCTGTTTAGTGTCGGGTTTAGGTTCAATTTTAATCGGCTTATGGGCAAATGCACCAATGGCGATCGGCTGTGCGATTTCTTTAACCGCATTTACCGCATTCAGTTTAGTGCTTGGTCAAGGTATCTCGATTCCGGTGGCACTTGGTGCAATTTTCTTAATGGGGGTATTATTCACACTCATTTCGGTAACCGGCATCCGTGCGTGGATTTTACGTAACCTGCCGGCAAGCATTGCACACGGAGCAGGTATCGGTATCGGTTTATTTTTACTGTTAATCGCAGCGAACGGCGTGGGCTTAGTGGTTGGCAATCAAGCCGGTTTACCGGTAAAAATGGGCGATTTCACCTCATTCCCGGTCATTATGGCGTTACTTGGCTTAGCGGCGATTATCGGCTTAGAGCGTTTAAAAGTGAAAGGCAGCATTTTATGGGTAATTATTGCGATCACCATCATCGGTTTAGTGTTTGATCCGAACGTAAAATATGCCGGTTTCTTCAAAATGCCTAGCTTCGGAGAAAATTCTCAATTCTTAAATCTTGATGTAATGGGTGCATTAAATACTGCAATTTTACCTGTCGTATTTGCATTAGTGATGACTGCTATCTTTGATGCAACCGGTACGATTCGTGCGGTAGCGGGTCAAGCGAATTTATTAGATAAAGACGGTCAAATTATTAACGGCGATAAAGCCTTAACCTCTGACTCATTAGGCTCCGTGCTTTCAGGTTTATTCGGTACGGCACCGGCAGCGGTTTATATTGAATCGGCGGCAGGTACAGCGGTTGGCGGTAAAACCGGTTTAACCGCAGTCGTTGTCGGTATCGGTTTCTTATTAATGTTATTTTTCCAACCGCTTGCGTTCTTAGTACCGGGTTATGCGACAGCTCCGGCATTAATGTACGTCGGTTTATTAATGTTAAGTAACGTTTCAAAATTAGATTTCGATGATTTCGTCGGCGCAATGTCAGGCTTAGTATGTGCGGTATTTATCGTATTAACCGCTAATATCGTAACCGGTATTATGCTTGGTTTTGCCGCATTAGTGATCGGTCGTATCATTTCGGGTGAATTCAAAAAACTCAACGTCGGTACGGTAATCATTGCGATTGCGTTAGTAGCTTTCTACGCATTTGAATTAGCAATCTAATCTCAAAAAAAGACCGCTTGTAAGCCTATAACGTGGCAAACAAGCGGTCTAATCTTTTAAAAAATTTGCAAATCAAATTGCTTTAATAATTCGGCAGTTTCAAATACCGGTAGCCCCATCACACCGGTAAAGCTTCCCGATAACCGCTCGACAAATACCCCGCCAAACTGCTGAATACCGTAAGCACCGGCTTTATCCATCGGCTCACCCGTCGCAATATAAGCGTAAATTTCAGCATCGGTTAATCTTCTAAAACTCACTTCACTGGTATGCAGACATTCCACTTGCTTGCCTCGATAACTAATACAAACGGCAGTAAATACTTGGTGCGTCCTGCCCGATAACATTTTTAGCATTGCAAAAGCGTCTTGTTCGTCTTTCGGTTTACCGAGAATTTTGCCGTCAATCGAAACAGTGGTATCAGCCGTCAGTATCGGGTGTTCTGCAAGATTTTCTGCAATTCTGACCGCTTGTGCCGCTTGGTTCTTCTGTTTAGCAATTCGTAGGCAATACTCATCTGCTTTTTCATTTACTTGCGGCGATTCATCAATTTCACTTGATAAACGAAGTAAATCCAAGCCTAAATTTTTTAACAATTCCCATCGGCGCGGGCTGTTTGAAGCAAGGTAAATTTGTTTATTACTCATTCGCGTCTATTCTCTTTTCTCATTTCTTACAGAACTTTTAGTTATATAAAATAGGTATTTATAGCGATAAAACGGTTAAAAATACTTTGCAGATCTATTAAATCAACCGTTATCATTAAGTTAAATAGATTACTCTTTATAAGGAAAGCATATATATGTCAAAATTTCAAATTCATACGATTGAAACCGCACCGGAAGCGTCACAAGAAGCATTAAAAGCGGTAAAACAAGCAAACGGCTTTATTCCAAACCTAATCGGCGTATTAGCGAATGCACCGACCGCATTAGAAACTTACCGTACCGTCAGCGGTATTAACGGTCGCAACAGCTTAACACCGCTTGAGCGTGAAGTGGTACAAATTACTGCGGCAATCGTAAACGGCTGCGGATTCTGTGTTGCCGGCCATACCAAAATTGCTTTAAAAGCGTTAAACGCACCGAAAGAAATCGTTGATCAAATTCGTGCAACCGCACGCATCTCAGATCCGAAATTAGATACATTAGCTCGTTTCACGCTTGCAGTAATGCTACAAAAAGCAAAATTAACCGAAGCACAATTGAATGAATTCTTTGCTGCCGGTTATAACCAACAAAGTGCAATTGAAGTGATTTTAGGTGTGAGTTTAGCGACATTATGTAACTACGCAAATAATATCGCCGAAACACCGATTAATCCTGAATTACAAGACTTTGCATAGTCTTCATAAGGTGCGCAATGTCGCACCTTTTTCTTTTCTATTTCTAACCAAACGCCTCAACTAAAAAGCAAAGCAATGATCTGCTCGATCATTAGTTTGAGCGGCAGGTTATTCATTCCACGCTAATGTCATTAGCCATTCAATTAACACCGCCAAACGCTTTGGAATAAATTGGCGTTGAGGGTAAATAATCCAAAGAGGACGAGTTGGGGTTTGTAGCTCCGTTAAAATCGGTACAAGCTCGCCACGTTCTAAATAAGGGCGAAGCATCAGATCTGGCATTTGCACAATGCCAAGCCCTGAAAGAACAGCAAATAATAGGGCGTTTGAGTCATTTACTTGTGTAGCGTGGGTGTTTTTAAATTGTTCAACTTCCTCTGACTGCTCAAGAAATTTCCACGGCATAATTTTCCCCTGCTGACCTGAAACATAATGCACAACGTGATGTTGTGCTAAATCTGCTAAAGTTTCAGGTGTGCCGTGTTGGGCAAGATAACTTGGCGAGGCACAAGTTTGCATTGCCACATTGGCTAAACGGCGGGCGATATAGCTGGCATCAGCCAGCTCGCCTAATCGAAGGGTGCAATCTAAACCGTCATTAACTAAGTTACTCAACTGATCGCTTACCGTGATCACCAGCTGGATTTCTGGATACAGGCGTTGAAAGTCGGACAATTTAGCAATCACAAAAGGGGCGACAACAGTCGGCATTTCAATGCGTAATTTGCCTTTTGCCTGCTGGCTCACGCCTGATAAATCCTGAAATGTTTCTTCCAACTCGGCTAATAAAAATTGCGCTTTTTCATAAAAGGCTTCGCCTTCTGCGGTTAATTTTAGGCTACGAGTGGTGCGGTTAAGCAGACGTAAACCAAGCTGATTTTCCAAATACTTCACGGCTTTGGAAACCGCTGAAACGTGTAAATTTAGCTGATCTGCCGCTTTGGAAAAACTGCCTGTTTCCACCACGTGAGTAAAAACTTGTAAGGTTTGGATTCTGTCCATTTTGTGTTCTCTTTTGCAAAAAAATTACAAATTCTGACCGCTTATATGTAAATATTTTGCACTTTATGATAACAACCCAATCGCACGCACAATGCCAATCATTCCTTCTGCCGCAATGTCGCTAATAATTTTGCCTTGGGGATTGAATGTATAAAAATTCATTACGCTAATCGAAAAATGTTTACCCGTGGAGGGAACGCCCATAAATTCGTGCTGATGGGTGCCACTACAAGTCCAACGCACCGCAATTTTGTGATCTTGAACAATCGTTTCTTCCTTTTTCCATTGCACATCTGGAAAACTCGCTCGCATTAAATTCACTACCGCCAAAAAGCCAGTTGCGCCATAAAGAGGAGCAGGCGAAACGGGCGTGTAAAAAGGGGCGGTTTCATCGACTAATTCATTTAATAACTTTTCATCTGCGGTGTTAATTGCCGTTTCTAAACGGGTAATTAGGGCATTAAGATCCAATTGGGACATAACAACTCCTTAAAATAATGGATTTAGTGTTTAGGCATTATCTAAAAATTTATAAACTGATACAACTTTTTATCCCCTATACAAATGATGCCTGTAAAAACCACCCATTCAACCATTCCATTTCCCCGCGCTTTTCAAACTCTGTCAAGACTGACCGCACTTCTGCTTCACTAACATTGAAAGCATATTGCAACTCAATGAGCGAAATCACAGGGTGCTTAGCGAGTAATGCCGAGAGCGTTTCTTGAGTGAATTTAAGGGCTTGAGGTTGCAATTTGCCGTCTGAAATTTGGCGGATAATTTGCGTAAATTGAGCGAAATGCAACACGCCATTTGCCAATAGCTTTTTCCCTTCAAATTCAAATAGATAGGCAGGCAAACCACGTACGCCTAAGCGATCTTTCAACGCAAAATCCTGTTCTAATTGTGCTTGGGCTGAACCGTCTTGAAAATGGCGTAAAAACAGCGATTCATCAATGCCAACCGCTCGCACTACCTCTAAAATCACGCTTAAATCATTGGTTGGGCGAACTTCCACAATGGTGGCGTATCGCAAGCGGTATAAAAAAGCGTCCGCTTTGCAACTCTCCGCCAACTGTGCCGCTTTGTATGCCAAATTTAACGGCAGGGACGAGGGGCGTTCAGCGGTAAACAAATTGAGATTCGGCATTGAAATCGGTAAGCCTGAAATCGCCTGTTCCGCCTCGTAAATTCGAGCAAGGCGGGCGTTATATTCGGCTAGGGTTTCATTCGGCAGTAGCCAGTCAGCGACATTTCTCACCAAACCGCCCATTACATAGGCAAATTGAAGTTGATTGGGAAAATGGGTTTCCAACTGGCGTAAAAACGGCTCGCTTTCGTAGGAAAGTCCCATCATCGGATCGGTAAAGACAGTTATTTTCAGCATATTTTGTTACTCAAGATAAAACCCATTCACGCCCTACGCCTGAATGTTGTCAAATTGGATATACACATTTTCGGGTGGAATCGGCAAAATTTCTGCCACTTGTTGCGTGAGCATCGCCGTCAATTCAGGGTAGCCCAAATGTTGTGGGTCGGCGAACAAACTCAACTTGATAAACGCCATTGCTGGCTGACCGCCACGAAGCCACATTCGGGCGTTGTCTTGCAATTCCATCATCAACACTGCCTCCGATTTATTTGGCACTAATGCAATCGCCTTGCCGAAAGCGGTTTTTAGCTTAACTTCTTGTTCTAGCGAAATAGCGACGTTCGTCTTTAAAAATAGAAATGGCATTAAATCCCCCAAGTTGTCAGCAGATCACGGATTTTATCCGCCAGTTCTTGCTCTTTTTGCTGATAAGTATGCCCCGTGTTTTCGATAAAAATCAGCTCGTTTGCTTGGCTATTCGTGAAGTGAGCGTTGATATTGCGTAAAAAACCACTTGGATCGCCGTAAGTAAAACGGTCAAGCGTACCGATTAACAAAGCCCCAGAATGAGAAATTTTTTCCACTTGAGAAAAATCACCATCCGTTTCCACGTGGACATTATTCAGCAACGGGCTATACAGCCATTGATAGGTGGTATCCGCCGTGGCAGGCAACCAGCCAAATAGCTCAAAAGGGAGTAATTTTTGCCCTTGACCCTTTTCGACCATTTGGCGAATGTAGGCACGCTCAGGCTCACCGACAAAATTAGTTAAATGGGTAACATTAGCGGGGCTGAGTAACAGAAATTTGCTCACTCGTGGATCTTGCGTTTCACTCAAATAATAGATAACTTTGTTCGCCCCAAGCGAATGTCCTGCCAGCACGATATTTTCATAGCCTTGCTGTTCGGCAAAATCAAGGTAAGCGGTCAAATCTTCAATGGTTTTTGCAAAATCTTCATTGAACGACCCGATAATTTCAGGTTCGTTGGTTAAGGCGTTCACTTCTTGCATTTTGCCGAATGCATTGCGAGTTTGTGCATAAAGAAAATCCCCCCCCGCTTTGCTCAGCGTTTCACCAATGTTGTAATAAAACGGATTGGAATAAAAGTTACCGTGAATACCTGTAATCGCAATAACCACCGTTTTCGCTTGGGTTTCAGCAGGGAACAGCACACCGTGCAATACCGTACCTGATTGAGTGGCGATATTAAGTTCTTTCATTTTCTTGTCCTAAAATAATTTAAGTACGGTCAATTATAGGGATTTATTTTTGATTAAAAAGCAATGAAAAATCAAATGAGTTTTGCTAATTTTGAAAATATAGGGGTAAAAAATACCGCCTGAAACCCAAATCTCAGGCGGTAAAGATTATTTGAGCCAACCAGTCAATTCTTCAACAACTTCCGCTACGGATTTGACGGCGTGAATGCTACCGATACCGTTGCCGACAGAAATATAACCTTCATCAAAATTGCCGTCTAGCATACCGAATTTCATGCCACGCAAGCCGCCCATTAACGTATTAATCTCTTCTTTGCTTGCACCTGCTTTATCCATTTCGGCGAGTTTGTCTGCGAGTGGGGTTGAAAGCGAACGGTAATAATCTGGCACGGTGCGGAATAGCAGTAAATCTTGTCCTGTTGCCGCAATAACTTTTTCTTTAGCTGCATCGTGCATACGGCTTTCGGTGGTGGTTAAAAATGCTGAACCAACAAATAAACCTTCTGCACCTAAGGCAAATGCAGCTTTAGCTGTACGGTGGTCGGCAATGCCACCTGCTGCCATAACGGGTACGTTTTGAGTAGCATCGGCAATCAATGGCACGATAGAGAATGTCCCCATCACTTGTCCTGGTAATGTACCGCCTTCGTCAAAACCTGTCGCAACGATAACATCCGCACCAGCGGCTTCAGCTCGTCGGGTATTTTCAGGCGTTGGGTTAATATCTCGATAAACAATTTTCACGCCAGCTGCTTTTAAATCTGCGAATAATTCAGGAATGATTCCGCCTTCGCCATAGCCAGTATAAACCACCACAGCCACTTTTTCTTGTTTAATGACTTCTACTTGCGGTGGTGTCCACACACTTAATGCACCGTCAATAATCACGTTTACGCCGAAAGGCTTATCCGTTAAAGCTTTTGTTTTACGGATCTCTTCACGCAATTTTTCTGCCGCACCTTCTGGGGTGGATTCCGCTTGGTGTAAGCCTGCATTTGGTCCTAATACACCCAAGCCACCAGCATTACTCACCGCTGCCACAAGACGTGCGTCTGTCAGCCAAGACATTGGTCCTTGGATAATCGGTTTTTCAATACCTAAAATGTTACAAATACGATTTTTCATTGTTAATTCCTTACATAACGGGTTAATTTGTAGTTATTTTAGTAGTTTATTTTTTCTGAAAAAGCCAAAGAAAAATAAAACAGTTTTGCTAGTTTAGAAAAAATAGAGTGATGAAAAAGCGGTCAAATTCTGCAAATTTTTTGCAAAAAATGACCGCTTGTCGTTTTAGTTAAAAATGATTGGTTCTATATCTCACACCATTTTGTTTTGACGGTGGAAAGAAATCCGTGCCAGCCATTGTGCCTTGTAGCATTGCTGGGGTGTAGCGGTAGTAATCTGCTTTTTCCCAGTCGAAGGTACTTTCAATTTCTGCTTCTCGTCCAGTCTGGATCAGTTCCACGAGATTCGGGTTGAGCATAATGCTTTTACCGATTGAAACGCTTTCCACCCAGCCTGTTTGGTAGGCGTTAAGCATATCGTCTGCAGTGTATAAATTACCTGAGGCAAAGAACGGCATTCGTCCGTTGATACGGTCGTGTACCACTTGCACTCGGGTAAGATTGCTATCAGCCCCACGGCGAACTTTTTTGTAGAAATCCCATAATGAAATATGCAAATATTGCAACGGTTTTTCCAACAATGCGTCCACTAATGCGAGGGTTTCTTTCATTGTAATGCCATCTTCACCGGGTTCTTCAGGCGAGAAACGGTAGCCAATGATGAAATCAGGGCGGTTATATTTTTTACGCATTTCATCAATTTTATCCACAATCGCTAACGGAAAACGCATTCGTTTTTCCAAATTTCCGCCCCAGTAATCCGTGCGAAGATTGGTTGCCGCCGACATAAATTGTTGAATAAGCCAGCCATTTGCACCGTGAATTTCTACACCGTCAAAGCCTGCTTTCATCACTAATTCTGCGGCATAGGCGAAACTGTCCGCCATTTCCCACACTTCCTGTTCTGTCATCGTACGGAATCGCCCGTACAGATCGCCAGTTGGGGCTAGCACGTCGTATCCTTGGGTCATCGAACGTTCGGCACGACTGCCAGAATGGGCAATCTGTACCACTGCTTTTGCCCCTTGTGCGTGGGCGATTTCAGCATATTCACGCAAGGTAGGTAAATGGCGTTCATCAAAAGCATTTGGGCTTTCAAAGCCAATGCCACTTGGGTGAACATTGGTAAAAGGCATAATAAACAAGCCAAAACCTTCAAAACGATTTTGCCAAAAACGGCGACCTGCTTCGGTCATTTCACCGTCTTCACCAGAATCGTAAATGGTTAAAGGGGCAACAGTTAGGCGATTTTTGATTTCTACGCCATTGTTGAGTATGTAAGGGGTAAATAATGGGGTATATTTTTGAATTCATCATTTTCTTGTTCTCCGTATGGGTTTGCACGTTTGTGCGTTTCGTTGAGGTGCAATTTTACGGATTTATTTTTGATAAAAAAGCAACGAGAAATTAAATGAGTTTTGCTAAATTGGAAAATATAAATAATGAAAAAGCGGTCAAATTTTACAAATTTTTTGCAAAAAATGACCGCTTTTAAAGTTGCTAAAATAATTAGTGTCGGAACACTTTTACATTACTAAAGCCATTCTCTTTGAGATAAAGCGCTTGTAATTTGCTCATTACTCCACGTTGGCAATAAAGTAAGTAGTTTTTCGATTGATCCAACGAAGCGAACTGGCTTGAAAGTTTATAGAACGGCATTAATTTTACTTCTACACCGTCCAAACTAAACGGTGCTTCATCGGTTTCTTCCGGGCTACGAATATCTAAAATAATATCGTTTTCCGTTAATTCGGAAGTAGTTTCAACCGACACAACCTCTTGTTCCGTTTGTTGAGCAATCTCACGAATATCGAGGAACTGTGCGTTTGCCACCGCTTGTTCCAACACTTCAAAATTGAAATGCCCCTCTTCTTCCACAATTTTGCTTTCAATCGCTTTCACCGTCGGATTTTTCGAGATGACGCCACAAAATTCCGGCATAGATTTAGCAATATCATCGGTGCCTATTTCTTTTGCCATGGCGATAATTTGTTCTTTATCGTGTGTGATTAACGGACGTAATACCAATGTATCGGACGCTTTGTCGATTAAACGTAAATTGGTTAAGGTTTGGCTTGAAACCTGACCTAACGCTTCGCCGGTTACGATCGCTTGAATATCGAAACGCTCGGCGATTTTACTTGCAGCACGCACCATCATACGTTTTAACACCACGCCCATTTGACCATTATCGACTTTCTCTAAAATTTCGCCGACTACATTTTCAAAATTAATCGCCACAAAACGGACTTTGTGTGAAGTGCTGTAACGGCTCCAAATATGGTACGCCATTTGTTTTACACCGATTTCGTGCGCCGCACCGCCTAAATTAAAGAAGCAGTAATGTACACGTGAGCCACGACGAATCAGCATATAGCTTGATACGCCGGAATCGAATCCGCCGGAAATAAGTGATAATACATCTTCTTGCGTACCGATCGGATAACCGCCTAAACCTTCGTGACGAGCATTGATCAGCAACATTTTATCGCCGTCAATATCAATACGCACGGTTACATCCGGCTTGGTTAATTTCACACGAGCCGATTCAATATGTTGATTTAAACCGCCACCGACATATTTTTCTACGTCTAACGAACGAAATTCGTGTTTACCTTTACGGCGAACACGCACGCAGAACGTTTTGCCTTCTAACTCATCACGTACTTTTGCCAAGGTATTTTCAAAAATATCGTGCATCGTCACAAACGGCATTTCTTCCACTTCTAAAATATGGTGAATACCCGGCGTACGTTTCAGTAATTCCAATACCAACGGCGCTTCTTCCGCCACTTTGGCACGCACTTCAATAAAGTCCCAGTTACGAATCACCGCTACATTTTCGGTTTCACGCAATAACACATTGCGGATATTGGAAGTCAAAATTTTGATAAAGCGTTTACGAACCGAATCGCTTTTAATCATAATTTCAGGGAAAAGTTTAATAATAAATTTCATTTTTCGGTTTCACTACGGAAAATAAGTTGCCCAAACAAGCGGTTAAATTTCGCTAAAAATTTGCAAATTTAACTGCTTTTCAGACAAGTATCAAAAAACAATTACCACGGAAAGCACAGAATACACAGAAAATTCCGTGAACTCCGTGTTTTCCGTGGTAAGAAAACAACTTAAAATTTAAACGAAATTACGCCGCAAATGGGTCACGTAAGATCATTGTTTCCACACGATCCGGACCAGTTGAAAGAATATCAACCGGCACACCAACAAGCTCTTCAATACGTTTGATGTAATCTAACGCCGCTTGTGGTAACTCTTCACGTTTAGTTACACGGAAGGTGTTTTCAGACCAGCCCGGCATTGTTTCGTAAATCGGCTCAACACCTTCCCAATCTTTCGCTGCCATCGGTGCGTATTCTACGATTTCACCATTTGGCATTTTATATGCGGTACAGATTTTTAACTCTTTGAAGCCGTCTAATACGTCTAATTTTGTCATACAAAAGCCTGAAATCGAGTTAATTTGTACTGCACGGCGTACAGCTACCGCATCAAACCAACCACAACGACGAGGACGACCGGTTACCGCACCGAACTCGTTACCTTTACGAGCGATTTCCGCCCCTACCTCATCAAATAATTCCGTGGTGAACGGGCCGCTACCCACACGAGTACAGTATGCTTTGATGATACCTAATACGTAGTCAAGATTACGAGGACCAAAACCTGAACCGGTTGCAACACCGCCTGCCGTCGTATTTGAACTGGTTACAAACGGATATGTACCGTGGTCGATATCTAACATCGTACCTTGCGCACCTTCGAATAAAATATTCACGCCGTCTTTGCGCGCTTGGTGAAGTAAAGTGGTTACGTCCGCCACCATACCTTTAATCACATCGGCAATCGCAAATACATCGTCTAAAGTTTTTTGGAAATCTACCGGTTCAACTTTATAGTAATGTACTAATTGGAAGTTGTAGTAATCCAAAATATCTTTTAATTTTTCAGCAAATGCTTCTTTATCAAATAAATCACTCACACGTAAACCGCGACGAGCCACTTTATCTTCGTATGCCGGACCGATACCACGACCGGTTGTACCGATTTTATTTTTACCTAGTGCCGCTTCACGCGCGTGATCCATTGCAACATGGTAAGGAAGAATTAATGGGCAAGCTTCTGAAATTTTTAAACGCTCACGAACGTTAATACCACGTGCTTCTAATTCGCCCATTTCTTTCATTAACGCATCCGGAGAAAGTACCACACCGTTACCGATTAAGCAGGTTACATTATCACGTAAAATACCGCTCGGAATAAGACGAAGAACAGTTTTTTCACCATTGATAATTAAGGTATGGCCCGCATTGTGACCGCCTTGATAACGAACCACGTATTTTACACGATCCGTTAATAAATCTACGATTTTACCTTTCCCTTCATCGCCCCACTGAGCGCCGAGAATAGCAACACTTTTACCCATAGGAATTGCCTCTTTAGTTAGTTTTGAATTGAATTGGTATGCTCACTCCAAACATACAAACAACAAGCGGTTAAATTTTCTGAGAAATTTACTAAAAAACGGATAAATCCGACCGCTTGTTATGCTCTGTTTTCAGAGAGAAATAAAAAAGTTAAAGACCCGATATCGATCGGGTCTTATAGATACAATTATTTTGTCGGTGCTTTCATAAAGCGGAAGAACTCGCTGTCCGATTTAAGTAACATCATATTGCTTTGATCTTTCGCAAAGCTGTTTTCGTATGCCTTTAAGCTACGTACGAAGCTATAAAACTCCGGCTCTTGGCTGAATGCGTCCGCATAAATTTTTGCAGCTAACGCATCGCCTTCACCGCGTAAAGTTTCAGAAGTTTTCTTCGCTTGCGCTTCAATCAGCACCACTTTCTTATCGACTTCGGCACGGATAATTTCCGCCTTTTCTTCACCTTGTGAACGGTGTTCGCTTGCAACTGCGGCACGTTCCGCGCGCATACGCTGATAAATTGAAGATGAAACTTCATTCGGTAAATTGATCTGTTTTACACGAACATCGACCACTTCGATACCGAGTTTCTCGGCACCGTCATCGCCGTCATTTAATGCTTTTTGCGCACCCGCCATTAATTCGCCGCGAGAACCGGATACGATATCTTTAATCGTACGAGAACCGATCTCAGAACGTAAACGGTCACCGACTTTACGTTTTAACAGATCCGAAGCACGCTGAGCATCACCACCGGTTGCCGTATAAAACTTACCGAAATCGCTGATACGCCATTTTACGTAAGAATCAACTAATAAGTCTTTTTTCTCAACCGTTACAAAGCGATCTTCTTGACCGTCTAAAATCTGAATACGCGCATCCAATACTTTCAAGTTATCAATAAACGGGGCTTTAAAGTGTAAGCCCGGCGCATAAACCACCACTTTTTGGTCTGCGTCACGATGCACTTTATTAAAGCGCAACATAATGCCACGATAACCTTCCGGTACGATCGTAATACAAGAAATCACCACAAAAGCAATGAGAGATAAAATAGGTAATAAGAATTTACGCATTTTTAAAATCTCCCCTTACGTACCGGTTCTTCTTGTGTACTTGCTCCGGAAGTTTGTGCCGGTTGTTGGATTACTTGCGGTTGCTGAACGACGATTGGTGCCGTCTGTTTTACCGATTCGGAAGCGGTCGGTTTAGCCAATAATTTATCCATTGGTAATACGTTTAAGTTATTACCGTTACCGTCCATAATCACTTTCGGCGTGTTTTTCATTACTTTTTCCATCGTTTCGATATATAAACGCTCACGCATTACTTTCGGTGCCGCTTTATATTCCGGTAAAAGTTTAGAGAAACGCTCTACTTCACCTTTCGCTTCCAATACGATTTGATCCTTATAAGCTGTCGCTTGTTCAACAATACGTTGTGCTTGACCACGAGCAATCGGTTCACGACCGCGTGCGTAAGCCTCCGCTTCACGGATCAAACGCTGTTCGTCTTCTTGCGCTTTAATCGCATCATCAAACGCGTCTTTCACCTCTTCCGGCGGACGTGCCGACTGGAAGTTTACATCGGTAACCAATAAACCCATATCATAGGTTTTGATAATATCACGCAAAGTTTGCCAAGTTTTTTCACGAACCGTCGCACGACCTGTCGTTAAAATATCGTCCATCGACATATGACCGATCACATAACGTAACGCACTATCGGTCGCTTGCTTTAAACTGTCATCCGCATCACGCACGCTAAACAGATATTTAGCCGGATCTTCGACACGGTACTGAACGGTCATTTCTACTTGAACCATATTTTCATCTTGCGTCAGCATTGATCCGCTGGTTTTTAACTCGGAAACACGTTCGATATTGACCGGAATCACTTCATCGACAAAAGTCGGTTTCCAGTTTAAACCCGGCATAACAATATCGTTTAACTTACCGAAGCGAGTAACGACACCGCGTTCCGCTTCTTTAACCGTATAAAAACCGGAAGCACCCCACACAATTACAGCAAAAATTGCGGCAAGCGGGAATAATTTTCCAAAACTTTGCGGATGGCGAGAATTATTTCCCTTATTACCTCCACCCATTTTTTTCAATAGCGAGCTAAAAGCCTCCTCTAAATCCGGCGGCTCTTGGCGATTATTCTGTTTTTCAGGCTCCTGTTGAGACCCCTGCCCTTGTTGCTCAGGCTTTTTTTGACCCGGTTTACCCCACGGATCCTGCTGATTGCCTGACTCATTCCACGACATAAATTTCTCCAAAATAAAAAATTTCTGTACGCCTATTTAAAATAACGTAACTTAGGGATTGTACCTATTTGCGCCTAATTTGGCTAGGCTTTATAGAACAAATAGCGGTCTTTTTTAACAATTTTTTTGCAAATAAAAAGGGCGAGAAATTACCCGCCCTCATTTATAAATTGAAGATTAAAGTGCTTGTTCAACAAATGCGCTTAATTGTGATTTCGGTAATGCGCCGACTTGCGTTGCAACCACTTCACCGTTTTTGAAAAGAATTAATGTCGGGATTGAACGAATACCGAATTGTGCCGGAATTTGTTGGTTCTCATCCACGTTTACTTTTGCGATTTTCGCACGACCTGCGAACTCTTCCGATAATTCGTCTAAAATTGGCGCAACCATACGGCAAGGACCACACCATGGTGCCCAAAAGTCTAATAATACCGGTACGTCTGATTTTAAAACTTCTTGTTCAAAAGTTGCGTCAGTCACTTGTAAAGTCATAATTTGTTTTCCTTATTAATAATTCGAAAAGAAAACGCCACTTAACCGTGGCGTAAAGTTACTTCGTAAGATAAGGGTTAGTTTACCGAATTTCAAGTAAGTTTTCCCAATTACTTCGATTATTGATTCTGATATTTATTCTTTATCTTCCGGCAAAACTAAATTCAGAATAAGAGCCAATAAAGAGCCGACCGTGATGCCTGATCCGAATACTTCTTTAAAGAAACTCGGCAATTTATCTAATAATTCGGGACGAGTGGTTACCGCTAAACCGCAACCGATTGAAATCGCAATAATTAAACCGTTACGTTTTGAACGTTCCACTTTATCCAACATTTGAATACCGGCGGCAATAATCATCGCAAACATCATTAAACCCGCACCGCCTAGCACAGGGCTAGGAATCGACACGATTAATGCGCCTAACCAAGGGAATACGCCGGCTAACACCAGCAATACGCCCATAATGGTTACCACATAACGACTTGCTACACCGGTTAGGGAAATCACCCCGATATTTTGCGCAAATGACGAGAACGGCGTAGTGGACATAATTGCCGCAAATGCGGAGCCTAAGCCGTCACACAATACCCCACCGCGTAAATGCTTACCGGTAATTTCCGTTTGCGTTGCATTACCTAAAGCTAAGAAGTTACCGCTTGATTCGACAATCGTCACTAAATAAGCAATCGACATCCCGATAATCCCTGAAATCGGGAAAGCCAAACCGAAATGCAACGGCTGCGGAATCGCAAACGCATCTGCATTTTTTACCGCATCAAAGTTAATCCAACCTAGAGCTAACGCCACTACATAGCCGACCATCATACCGATTACAATCGCAGCCGCCGAGAAAATACCTTTGCCCCATTGCACTAAGATCACAACCAGCACAAGTACAAAAGTCGCCATCGCAAGATTTGCTGGATCCGCATAATGCGGGTCACCTTTTTGGCCGCCGGCGAACCAATCCACTGCAACCGGAATTAAGCTTAAACCGATCATCATCACCACTACGCCGGTCACGACAGGCGGGAATAATTTACGCACATACGGCATAAAGAAACTGCCGATAATCATCACTAACGAACCGACTAACGATGCCCCCATAATACCGGCAACACCGTGTTCGCTAAAACCGATCGCAAGTGCCGCTGCAACGAAAGTAAAACTAGTTCCCATTACACTCGGTAAACGTAAACCGATAGGCCCGATACCTTGGCATTGAATAATCGTCACAATACCTGAAACCAATAACGCCGCGTTTACCAACACAATCGTATCCGGTGTCGGAAGTTTTAACACATTACCGATAACAAGCGGAACGGCGATAATACCGCCGAGTGCAGCCAACAGATGTTGTGCCGCTAAAAGAAGGGTTAAGCCGAAAGGCGGTTTGGAATCAACGGGATAACGTAAATTTTGCATAAATGCCTCAAATTAAAAAAATTGGGGCGAATTATACGCTTTTACATTCCGTTGCGCAAACGTTTGCCTTTATTCCGAATAGCAAAAAATAAGCGGTTGGATTTACAAATTTCTCTGTAAATTCAACTGCTCTACTTCGTTTAAGTTATATTAACTTAAAATTATAAACCTGCGCCGGCACGTAATGCTTCCGCTTTATCCGTTTGTTCCCATGGAAAGTGTTCACGACCGAAGTGACCGTAAGCCGCCGTTTCACGGTAGATCGGACGGATTAAATCTAACATTTTGATTAAGCCGTACGGACGTAAATCAAAGTTTTGATAGATCAATTTCACTAATGTTTCGTTTGAAACTTTACCCGTACCGAAAGTTTCCACCATAATTGATGTCGGATCCGCCACACCAATTGCATAAGAAAGCTGGATTTCACAACGATCCGCTAAACCTGCCGCCACGATATTTTTTGCTACATAACGTGCTGCGTATGCTGCAGAACGGTCCACTTTTGACGGGTCTTTACCGGAAAACGCACCGCCACCGTGACGAGCTGCACCGCCGTAAGTATCTACGATAATTTTACGACCGGTTAAACCACAGTCACCCATCGGGCCGCCAATCACGAAACGACCGGTCGGGTTAATGAAGTATTTGGTGTTTTGGCTTAACCATTCGCTTGGTAATACCGGCTTGATGATTTCTTCCATCACGCCTTCCACTAAATCTTTTTGTGAAACGTGTTCAGCATGTTGAGTTGAAAGCACTACCGCATCAATCCCTACGATTTTGTTATTTTCGTAAGCGAAGGTTAATTGGCTTTTCGCATCCGGACGTAACCAGTCTAATTTGCCTGATTTACGTACTTTCGCTTGTTGTTCCATTAAGCGGTGAGCGTAAGTAATCGGTGCCGGCATTAATACATCGGTTTCATTGGTTGCATAACCGAACATAATACCTTGGTCACCCGCACCTTGCTCTAACGGATCCGCACGGTCAACACCTTGGTTAATATCCGGAGATTGTTTACCAATCGCATTTAATACCGCACAAGAATGCGCATCAAAGCCCATATCCGAATGAGTATAGCCGATGTCGCAGATCACTTGACGGGTTAAGTTTTCGATATCCACCCATGCAGAAGTGGTGATTTCACCGCCGACTAACGCCATACCGGTTTTTACATACGTTTCGCACGCTACACGTGCTTTCGGGTCTTGTTTTAAAATTTCATCTAACACCGCATCCGAGATTTGGTCTGCAATTTTATCCGGATGTCCTTCTGATACTGATTCTGAAGTAAATAAATTAATCGCCATTGTTGTTACCTTTAATTCGTTGATTTATAACATTATATGCACTAGGCAAGCGGTCGAATTTTGCAAAAATCTTACAAATTTCGACCGCTCGTACCGAATTCTAATTAGCCGTTTTTCCGTCTAGACGGCTATAATAGACTTTTTTAGATGAGTGTCAAACCATTTATTCAAAAAAACGGCAATGTCTATAATTTTGATCAGGTCTTCATATAACTCATCCGAAACAAAAAATGCTACTTGCTTTAGTCGAGTAGCATTAAGTTTCAACTATTTTTTAGCTATTAAGATTTTTTAGGTTCTTGAGGTTTTACTATAGGCTGTGTAGGTTTCTGTATTTCAGCTTTTTCAAATTGAATATCATACTTCCCTTTTACTCCCGGAATTAATTCAATTAATTCTACAATCGCTTTTTCAGCTGTTTGTCTAGCTTCTTCCGGTAAAGAACTTCCATTCATAATATCATGTTCTATTTGAGTACGTTGCTTAGCCTTTAAATCAGAAAATGTTTTAATATCCCAATCTTTTGTAAAGATTCTTGCCGTTTCATCATAAACTTTAAGTGAATTATCATTAATGTCATGAGCAATAAATTTTACATTCCCTAAACCGGAAATCATAATTTTATTACCGCTAATATCCACTTTAATATTATCCAATTCAACACCTAGAACTGCCATACCCTCATAAGACACAATTAAACGAGCATAGTTAAAAGGAATAAAATCGGTTTCTTTATTTTTCTCGATCATCAGAATATCTTTATAGTGATATTTTAATGTCGTTAGTTCCTTAACATGCTTCACTCTTTCGCTGATTAATGTTGAAGTGATAACAGGCTGAGAATCCTTGTGATAAAAAGCGTAACCGAAATAGGCAATTGCCGCAAAAATCCCTAAAATAATAAGTTTACGAACAAGATCTGCCGAACCATTTGCAATACCGACTATTTTTTCTATATTTGATAGAAATCCACCAGACTCCGATTTTCGAGATTCTTCCGGCTTATTAGGAGGTTCTTGTCCTGATTTTTGATTACTTTTTGCTTCAGTTTCTTGTTGCACTGTATTCATTTCCTGAGCTTCGGATTGTTGTTTAACTTCTTCCGAGCCTGTAGAATCAAAAAGCTGCTGTAATTTCTCTTGTGCTTGTTGAGTATGTTCTTTTGTCACGGAATCTGAAACTTTTGCTAAAACAGCAAGGATTCCTGCGAGATCATCCGAATAACCAACAGCAGGAGTAACATCTGGAATAAGATCAATAGGTAAAATCAAATAACCTAACACGCTAAAAATAAGCGTTTTATCCATTATCGGTGTATTACTATCCGTTCCCGAATAAAAAAGAACAAGTGCTTTTTCTATAAGCTCTTTGCCGATAGAAATTAAGTTATCCTTAATTTTATCCCAAAACTCATTTTCCGAGTAATTATCTTTGTATTTTAGATAATCATTAACATCTGACATAAGAAACAACTCCAATTAGGTAAGAAAATTTAATTAAATAATGAAATTGGTAAAATCAGTATCCAAAATACAATCAATTAAGAAAGCAAATGGATAACATAAAATCTTGATTGGATTTAATGTTAAATTAACTGAATCTTCAATCAAAACCGGAACCACAAATAATCTGAATGTTACAAAGTAAATGATAAGAATCATAAGTGTAATCAACGTTTTTAATACAATCATTTGGTATGTTGCCATTAAAGATTGTTGTGTAATATCAGAAACAATTTCTCTCTCAGAGCTACCGAATAAATTGTTTAAAGTACGTGTAAAAAAGTTACTATTTCGTAATTCTTTACTTACTTCTCTCTGTATTTCATTCTCAATTTTATATGTCACAAATTTCTTAAAACTACGTAACTTAATAAACAAGAGATAATCAGGTATCAATTTAATTTGTTTATAGGTTGTTTTGAGTAAGGATTCTGCACAAACTATACAAATTAAGAGAATGGCAAACTTTCTCGAAATGAATAAAGAAATGAAATAGGATGATATAAAAATACCGACATTTATTAAAATACCGATAACCGTACTTTTTATTAACTGAGATAACCCGCTATGAATTTGTGTTTGTGCAGTTTTACTACCTTCAGAAATTCCTTGAGAAACTTGGCTTGAAACAATAGCTTTCAATACTGATGCTGATACAACTACAGTAGCTGCTATAATAGGTAACATAAATTTTTCCGAAATATTTATATACAAAACTATTTGATATTATTTTACTCTCAAAAGACATTCACATGTTGTCAGCAAGCAGCATGATTCTATATCTGTCAAAATTGGCTTTACATTATATTATTTACTCTTACAAATATCTAGCAAATTGGAGCCAAAAACTTCATTGTCACCGATACATTTATGATACATTAAACACTTTCATTTTTAGTTTTAAAACAGAGAAGACTATGCTATCTCCTATCACAATCCTAGACGGCGGTATGAGCCGTGAGTTAATGCGTTTGAACGCACCTTTTAAACAGCCGGAATGGTCTGCGTTATCCCTTTATGAAAAACCGTCTGCGGTGCAACAAGTCCATGAAGATTTTATTGCAAACGGTGCAGAAGTGATTACGACCAATAGCTATGCAGTTGTGCCATTCCATATTGGCGAACAACGTTTTAGTGCAGATGGCAAAATGCTTGCCGATTTAGCCGGTCGTTTAGCCAAACAAGCGGTTAAAAATAGCGGAAAACCTGCAAAAATTGCCGGTTCATTACCGCCGATGTTCGGCTCTTACCGTGCCGATTTGATTCAAGCGAATCGTTTTGCGGAAATCGCTCAACCGATTATTGACGGGCTTTCGCCCTATGTGGATATCTGGTTATGTGAAACGCAAAGTGCGATTATTGAACCGACTTCAATTAAGCCGTTATTGCCAAAAGATAACCGCCCGCTTTGGGTTTCGTTTACCTTAACCGATGATGAGCCAACACCGGAGCCGCAACTACGTTCTGGCGAGCCTGTAGCCCTTGCGATTGAAAAAATGGTGGAATTAGGCGTTGATGCGATTTTATTTAACTGCTGTCAGCCGGAAGTCATTGAACAAGCACTATCGATAACCCAATCTATTCTAACAGCCAAAAATGCAACACATATCCAAACCGGTGCGTATGCAAATGCGTTTGCGCCACAACCAAAAGATGCAACCGCCAATGACGGTTTAGACGAAGTGCGTAAAGATTTAACCCCTGAAGCCTATCTTGCATGGGCGCAAAAATGGGCGGCACAAGGCGCAACCATTGTCGGCGGCTGTTGCGGTATCGGGATCGAATACATCAACACACTAGCGAAACATTTAAAATAACCGAATAAGCGGTCAAAATTGGCAATTTTTTGCAAAAAATCAGCAAAATTTAACCGCTTGTATCAAGCACAACACCAAAATAAGGGCAATTATGTCAAACAAAAAAATTGGGTTACTTTCTTTAACCGCTCTGGTTCTCAGCTCCATGATTGGTTCCGGGATTTTCAGCCTGCCGCAAAATATGGCAGCGGTCGCCGGCGGTGAAGCGTTAATTCTCGGCTGGATCATTACCGGCATCGGAATTATTTTCCTTGGGCTTTCTTTCTTCTTTATTTCTCGTCTGCGTCCGGATTTAGACGGCGGTATTTATACTTATGCACGAGAGGGATTCGGTGATCTTGTCGGTTTTTTATCCGCTTGGGGTTACTGGCTGTGTGCGACGATCGGGATTGTCGGCTATTTAGTGGTGGCATTCGAAGGGATTGGTTCATTTACCGACACGGAATCCAAAATTATTTTCGGGCAAGGTAATACACTTGCTTCTTTTATCGGCGCTTCAATTATCGTGTGGTTAGTTCACGCTTTAGTAGCAAGCGGTGTAAAAGAAGCGGCAACAGTAAACTTGGTTGCAACCTTTGTGAAAGTTTTCCCGCTCGTGCTATTTATCGGTTTGGCAATTTGGTACTTCAAAGGTGAAACGTTTAACCAAGATTTGCAAGGATCAGCATTAAATAACAGCGTGTCGGAACAGGTGAAAAACACGATGTTAATTACCCTTTGGGTGTTTACCGGTGTGGAAGGGGCTTCCGTGTTATCTGCTCACGCTAAAAAGAAAAGTGATGTAGGTTTGGCGACCGTACTTGGGATTCTGATCGCATTGGTTTTATACATTGCAATTACTGTGCTTTCACTCGGCATTTTACCGCGTGAAACGATTGCGGAGATGTCAAACCCGTCAATGGCAGGTTTATTAGAAACGATGATTGGCTCAAGCGGTAAGATTTTAATTACTTTTTGCTTAATTGTGTCGGTGCTTGCTTCTTATGTAAGCTGGACAATGTATTCGGCGGAAGTACCTTATCGTGGTGCGAAAAATGGCGCGTTCCCGAAAATTTTAGATAAATTAAATGCGAATGAAGTGCCGATCAATTCACTTTGGTTTACCGGTTTTGTGGTGCAATTCTGTTTATTCCTTGTGTTATTAACCGGTAAAAGCTACAACGCATTATTATTGATTTCGACCTCAATGATCCTTGTGCCTTATTTCTTAATCGGTGCATATTTATTGAAATTATCATTCCAACAAAATTCAGCGTGGTATATCAAACTGACCGGTTTTATCGCATCGGTTTACGGCTTATGGATTGTCTATGCGGCTGGGTTAGATTACTTATTATTATCGGTACTACTCTATGTACCGGGCATCGGTTTATTCCTTTATTCACGCTATCAGCATCAAGGCAAAACCTTAAATTTAACCGCATTTGAAAAAATCTTATTAATCTTAATCGGACTATTATTTATCTGGGCGGTTTACAACAGTTTTACCAATGTTGATTGGAGCTAAAAAATCTCAGTCCTCTCCTGTTTCGGCATTAGAGGATTTTTTATTTTTATGCTAAATTATGCGGTTTGTTTGAATAACAATTATAAGGGCATTCTATGTCAAAAGGCAAAATCGGTCTTTTCTCTTTAACCGCATTAGTACTTAGCTCAATGATCGGTTCCGGTATTTTCAGCCTTCCGCAAAATATGGCGGAAGTTGCTGGTGCCGAAGCATTACTTAGCGGTTGGCTTATTACCGGTATCGGAATTATTTTCTTAGGTCTATCTTTCTTTTTTCTCTCTCGTATCAAACCGGAATTGGAAGGCGGCGTCTATACTTACGCTCGCGAAGGCTTCGGCGATTTGGTCGGCGGATTATCCGCTTGGGGCTATTGGCTCTGTACCGCTATCGGCAGTGTCGGCTATTTAGTGGTTGCCTTTGAGGGGTTGGGGGCTTTTGTCGATAGCGAAAATCAAACTATTTTCGGACAAGGGAATACGGTAGCCGCTATTTTCGGGGCTTCGATTATCGTTTGGTTAGTCCATCATTTAATTGCTCGAGGAATTCGTGAAGCGGCATATGTAAACTTGATCGCAACTATCGTAAAAACCTTACCGCTCTTTTTATTTATCGGCTTAGCCGTTTGGTTTTTCTCACCGGAGCAATTCGTACAGGATTTTAGCGGCGTTAAACTCGGCACAACCCAATTAGAACAAGTAAAAGGCACAATGTTGATTACCCTTTGGGTGTTTGTCGGAGTGGAAGGGGCTTCCGTACTTTCCGCCCATGCCAAAAAGAAAAGTGATGTCGGCTTAGCCACCATTTTAGGTATTCTGATTACACTGGTGTTATATGTGGCGATTACCGTACTTTCCCTCGGCATTTTGCCTCGTGAAGTGATTGCCGAAATGCCGAATCCATCTATGGCGGGGTTAATGGAACAGATGATTGGTACAAGCGGTAAGATTATTATCACTTTTTGCTTAATTGTATCGGTATTAGCCTCTTATATGAGCTGGACGATGTTTTCATCGGAAATCCCTTACCAAGCGGCAAAAACCAAAGTTTTCCCGAAAGTACTAAACCGTACTAATATTAACGGCACGCCGATTGCCGGTTTATGGCTGACGAATATTGCGATTCAAATCAGTCTGTTGCTAGTGCTGTTTACCGGCAAAGGTTACAGTATGTTAATTCAGCTTTCGACTACGATGATTTTGGTACCTTATTTCTTAGTCGGTGCTTATTTATTCAAAGTGGCGATGAAACAAAACGAAGCGTGGTATATCAAACTTACCGGTGCAATGGCATCCGTTTACGGTTTATGGATTGTCTATGCGGCGGGATTAGATTATTTATTGCTCTCTGTTGTATTATACGTACCGGGGCTTGCTCTCTTTTTCTATTCTCGTAAACAGAACGGTGAAAACCTTAATTTAACTCGCTTTGAAAAAAGTTTATTAGTGATGATTAGCGTGCTTTTTATCGGAGCAATTTATACGCTTCTCACCAATTCATTCTAGGGCAAAATATGAAAACAACATTGGTTAATCAAGCGGTTGCTTTTCTACGTATTTTTGCAAATAAAGTGGTTGAAATTTCCCATCAATTACAACTCTTTTTTGCCAACGGTTCTTTCGGAATCGCCGTTTATCCGTTGCTGATGCATCCGATTATTCGGGGAAGTACGCGCTTTATTGTGATTCTATTAGCCGTTTTGCTGTCATTTATCGGCGTATTTTATACACTCGCCGAGTTTGTTTCGGCGTTATTTAGCGAATCTTCGTTGATAACCTATGCCAGACATACCGTTTTAGAATTACTAATCCCGCTTGGTTCGGTAATTGACGGCAAAACCAATAATTTTTCGCCGTTATATCAAGTCATGAATGCGGTATTCAGTCTGCAAGGGTTATGTTTTGCGGTTGCTTATCTTGCGGTAATCTTACAGCTCTCTCGCCGTAAATATTGGTTGTTGGCGTTAATTTTTGCCGCGTTCTTTACTATCGGTATGAGCTTGATTCCGTCATCCCAAGCGAAAATAACCGCCGGCGGATTACAAAATTTAGGTGCAAGTCTTACTTATTTATTCGGTAATTTGGCAATTGTTATGGCGGGAATTGATATTGTTAAACCGCAACTTGTTTGGCTACGCCGCTTTAGTATTCAAGCCGGTCTAATCGGCGTACTTTGCGTATTGATCACGATCTTTTTTCCAAATATGCTGACCCCGATACTTGAACGAGTAGCCATCTATGCGGTTATGATTTGGGAAATTCTCGCCGGTCTTGCAATGTTAAAACGTAAATAAAAAGAGAAAATATTATGGCAAACACAAAATTTATCGAACGCTATCGCAACTTAATTGCACTACCGACGATTTCCAGTTTAGAAGCGGCGGAAGATCAATCCAATAAGCAACTTATCGAATTACTGGCGACATGGCTTGCCGATTTCGGCTTTAAAACCGAGATTATCCGAGTGGAAGGCAGTCGTGATAAGTATAATTTATTAGCCACTTACGGTGAGGGTGAAGGCGGTTTATTATTAGCCGGACATACCGATACCGTGCCGTTTGACGAAGGTAAATGGACTTTCAACCCGTTCGCATTAACCGAACAAGACGGCAAATTCTACGGTTTAGGCACTGCGGATATGAAAGGTTTTTTTGCTTTTATTGTCGATGTGGTTAGCCAAATTGATTTAAACAAATTAACCAAACCGTTACGTATTCTCGCTACAGCCGATGAAGAAACCACCATGCTTGGCGCGAGAACCTTCGCTCAACATACGCATATTCGCCCTGATTGTGCGATTATCGGCGAGCCGACTTCTTTAAAACCGATTCGTGCGCATAAAGGGCACGTTGGCGAAGCGGTCAGAATTACCGGCAAAAGCGGTCACTCAAGCGATCCGGATCGCGGCATTAATGCGATTGAATTAATGCACCAAGCGACCGGTTATCTGATGAATATGCGTAATCAATTACGTGAAAAATATCATAATGATCTGTTTAAAGTGCCTTATCCGACGATGAATTTCGGCAATATCCACGGTGGCGATGCGATTAACCGTATTTGTGCCTGCTGCGAGCTGCAATTTGATATGCGCCCGTTGCCAAATCTGCCGGTCGAAGATTTATATGCGATGGTCAATGAAAATCTGAAACCAATGTTGGAACAATACGGCGATCTGATTGAAATTCGCCATCTGCACGACGGTATTCCCGGTTATGAGTGTGAACATTCCGCGCAAGTGGTACAAGTGGTTGAAAAACTGTTAGGTGAAAAATGTGATGCGGTAAACTATTGTACCGAGGCCCCGTTTATTCAACAGCTCTGCCCGACGCTTGTGTTAGGCCCGGGATCTATCGAACAAGCCCACCAACCGGATGAATTTTTAGAAACAAAATTTATTGAGCCGACCCGAGAATTGCTCACGAAAATGATCCTACATTTTTGTGCTTAACAAGCGGTCGTTTTTGAAAGATTTTTTACAAAAAAGGGAGCGATTAACGCTCCCTTTCTCATCACAGTTTAAAAATACTTAGAATTTGTAGCTAATACCTGAGAATAATACAACAGGATCAAGTGTGATTGGTGTACTAATATGTGTACCACCAACATCATAATCTGCAGTTGTTTTGATACGTGTGTACCAAGCTGCCGCGTTGAATGATAGATTGTCCGTTAATTTCACATCAACACCTAAATTTACAATCGGTGCTACAGAATGTTTTTTAACACGTAAGTTTTGTACCAATTGTGGTTTTAAACTTTCAGCACTGAAAAAGCGAGTATAGTTTAAACCGGCACCAACGTATGGACGAACTGTCGCATTAGAATCAAAGAAATAATATTGTAAGTAAAGACTTGGCGGAAGTTGTTTAACTTTTGCTACTTCGCCTAAATCTGTCGCCCCTAATTTACCGGTAATTTTATGTGAAAATGGCGTTGCCGCTAATAATTCAAGACCTAGATTATCACTTAACATATAAGTACCGGTTAAACCAAGCTGAATATTATTATTTACATCTAAGTTTACATCCGCTCCTGTTTGATAATCAGAACTTGAATTTGCTACAACACCAATAGCACCCGCACGTAAGATAACATCGCCCGCTTGATGTGCCATTGCCGAACCAGCTAATAACGCACTACCTAATACTGCCGCTAATACTGTTTTTTTCATTTTTAACCTCTTGTTGTTTTTCTTAAAATACGAAAGTAACCAACTCGTTACGTTAGTAACATTCTAAGAACAATTTAGCTAACTTTTATTGACAAGAATCAAATATACGCCATTTTAGTACCTACAACGAGGTACTAATTTATTTTTTGTGATCTTTTTCACATTTTCACTTGAAATAAGTTCGACTAGCTCCATTTATTACAACGTTGAAGCGGTATAAATTCTGCTCGATACAGATTAATGAAATTTAGGAGTAAAAATATGAATTTCGAAAAATTTACTACCAAACTGCAAGAAGCTCTTGCAGAAGCCCAATCTTTAGCTATCGGAAAAGATAATAACTATATTGAACCCGCCCATTTACTTTATGCGTTAGTGAAACAGCAAGACGGCTCTATCGCCCCGTTATTTACCGCACTCAATGTACAACCACAACGAATGTTGAGTGAATTAGAGACGATTTTAAACCGCTTACCGACCGTATCCGGCGGTACGACACAGCCGTCACAGCAACTGATTCGCCTGTTAAATCAATGTGATAAATTGGCGCAACAATTCGGTGACAGCTTTATTTCATCGGAATTATTCGTGCTTGCCGCACTGGACGATAACGGCGATTTAGGCAAATTATTAAAACAATTTGGCTTGACTAAAGAAAAAGTAAACGCAGCAATCAGCCAAATTCGAGGAGGAGAAAACGTGAATAATCAAAACGCAGAAGAAACCAGACAAGCTCTTCAAAAATACACTATTGATCTTACCGAACGTGCTAAAGCCGGTAAATTAGATCCGGTTATCGGACGTGATGAAGAAATCCGCCGTGCGGTACAAGTTTTACAACGCCGCACTAAAAATAACCCGGTATTAATCGGTGAACCGGGCGTTGGTAAAACGGCGATCGTAGAAGGCTTGGCACAGCGTATTGTAAACGGCGAAGTACCGGAAGGCTTAAAAAATAAACGTGTGCTTTCTCTTGATATGGGTGCATTAATTGCCGGTGCAAAATATCGTGGCGAATTTGAAGAACGTTTAAAAGCGGTACTTAATGAGTTAGCCAAAGAAGAAGGTCAGGTTATCTTATTTATTGATGAAATTCACACTATGGTCGGTGCGGGTAAAACGGACGGTGCAATGGATGCCGGCAACTTACTCAAACCGTCTCTTGCTCGCGGCGAATTACATTGCGTTGGGGCAACTACGCTAGATGAATATCGCCAATATATCGAAAAAGATGCAGCACTTGAACGTCGTTTCCAAAAAGTGTTAGTGGACGAACCGACCGTTGAGGATACGATTGCGATTTTACGCGGTTTGAAAGAACGTTATGAAATCCATCACCACGTACAAATTACCGACCCGGCAATCGTAGCGGCGGCAACCCTTTCGCACCGTTATATTTCCGACCGTCAATTACCGGATAAAGCGATCGATTTAATTGATGAAGCGGCGTCCAGTTTACGTATGGAAATCGATTCTAAACCTGAGCCGTTGGATAAACTTGAACGCCGTATCATTCAGCTTAAATTGGAACGCCAAGCGTTACAAAAAGAGGAAGATGAAGCAAGCCGCCAACGCCTTGCAAAATTAGATGAAGAATTGACCGCTCGTGAGCGTGAATATTCTGAATTGGAAGAAGTTTGGAAAGCGGAAAAATCGGCTCTACTTGGTACGCAACATATCAAAACCGAGTTAGAAAATGCCCGTATTGAAATGGATCAGGCTCGCCGTGAAAGTAACTTCGAGAAAATGTCCGAATTGCAATACGGTAAAATTCCGGCATTGGAAAAACAATTACACGAAGCGGTAAAACGTGAGGAAGAAGGCAGTGAAAATCAACTACTTCGTACCAAAGTCACCGAGGAGGAAATCGCAGAAGTGCTTTCAAAAGCGACCGGTATCCCAGTTTCCAAAATGATGGAAGGCGAGAAAGAAAAACTGTTGCGTATGGAAGAAGTGTTACACAGCCGTGTCATCGGACAAAATGAAGCGGTGGAAGCGGTGGCAAATGCGATTCGCCGTAGCCGTGCCGGATTGTCGGATCCGAATCGCCCGATTGGTTCGTTCTTGTTCCTTGGTCCGACCGGGGTTGGTAAAACCGAACTTTGCAAAACCCTAGCGAATTTCTTGTTTGATGATCCGGATGCGATGGTACGTATCGATATGTCGGAATTTATGGAAAAACACAGCGTCTCTCGTTTAGTCGGCGCACCTCCGGGCTATGTCGGTTATGAAGAAGGCGGTTATTTAACCGAAGCGGTTCGTCGCCGTCCGTATTCCGTAGTGTTACTCGATGAAGTGGAAAAAGCTCATCCGGACGTGTTTAATATCTTGCTGCAAGTGTTGGATGACGGTCGTTTAACCGACGGACAAGGTCGTACAGTGGATTTCCGCAATACGGTAGTGATTATGACTTCAAACTTAGGTTCGCATTTAATCCAAGAAAATGCTTATAAAGGATATGATGTCGTGAAAACGATGGTGATGGAAGTTGTCGGTCAGCATTTCCGTCCAGAGTTTATTAACCGTATTGATGAAACCGTTATGTTCCATTCATTAGGTCAAGAACATATTCGTGCGATTGCTCGTATTCAATTGCAACGTTTAATCGCTCGCCTTGCGGAACGCGGTTACGAAGTGACGGTTACGGATGCGGCATTAGACCACATCGGCAAAGCCGGCTTTGACCCGTTATTCGGTGCAAGACCGCTCAAACGTGCAATTCAGCAAGAGCTTGAAAATCCGCTTGCACAACAGATCTTAAGCGGTAAATTATTACCGAACAGCCCAGTTGTGGTGGACTATCAAAATGACCGATTAAGCATTAGCAACAGCTAATTCCATAAACAAGCGGTCGAGTTTGCAGAAAATTTTGCAAATTCGACCGCTTTTCTTTTAGGCGTTATGGCGATTAATCCACCAGACTAACGATAACATAACCGGTATTTTAACCCGTTCTTACGGCTCAATCACTCCACCGTCTTCTTTAGTAAAAGGTTTATCCAATGAAACCGGTGAAATTTCCAAAAATTCTTCAGACGGGCGACAAAGTCGAACACCTTTACTTGTGATAACAATCGGACGATTAATCAAAATCGGGTCGGCAAGCATTGCAGCAATCAGTTCGTCATCACTCAGTTCTGTTTGAGCTAAATTTAATTTCTCATAGGCTGGTACATTTGTACGCAGTAATTCTCGAACATTGATACCCATTGCCGAAATTAAACGACGTAAAGTAGCTTCATCAGGTGGCGTTTCAAGATAATGAATCACTGTCGGTTCAATCCCTAAATGGCGAATTAATGCCAACGTATTACGTGATGTTCCGCATTTAGGATTGTGATAAATCGTGATTTTTTCCATATGCTCTCCAATACTTCAAACCACTGAAATATTCAATAAAAAAATAGCGGTCGTCTTTGCAAAAAGATAGCAAAATACGACCGCTTGTCAGTTTATAAAACTAAGCTGAAACTACTCTTCTTCAGTAAATTTCGCCGCTTTATAAGTCGGGTTCATTAAGTTTTCAACTGAAAGAATATCGTCTAATTGCGCTTCTGTGAGTAAGCCGCGTTCTAATACCACTTCACGCACACCTCTGCCGGTTGTTGCACAGATTTTACCAACAATATCACCGTTATGGTGACCGATAAACGGATTGAGATAAGTCACGATACCGATTGAGTTAAACACGAAGTTTTCACAGATTTCTTTATTAACTGTGATGCCATCAATACATTTATCACGTAAATTCACACAAGCATTAGCAAGAATATCAATAGATTCAAACATCGCTTGACCGATTACCGGTTCCATTACGTTTAATTGTAATTGACCAGCTTCTGCTGCAAAGGTAACAGTCGTATCGTTACCAATTACTTTAAAGCAAACTTGGTTCACGACTTCCGGCACAACTGGGTTTACTTTCGCCGGCATAATGGAAGAACCTGCTTGTAATTCCGGTAAATTGATTTCATTTAAACCGGCACGTGGGCCTGATGAAAGTAAACGTAAGTCGTTACATACTTTTGAAAGTTTAACCGCTGTACGTTTTAACGCACCGTGTACCATCACATAAGCACCGCAGTCTGAGGTTGCTTCAATTAAGTTTTCTGATAAAACACAAGGCAAACCGGTTACTTCCGATAAATGTTTAACCACTAATTCCGAATAACCTTCCGGTGTATTTAAACCGGTACCGATTGCAGTTGCGCCTAAATTCACTTCTAACAATAATTTAGCGGTACGTTTTAAATTACGTACTTCTTCTTCCAATAACACAGCGAAAGCTTTAAATTCCTGACCGACTGTCATTGGTACCGCATCTTGTAACTGAGTACGTCCCATTTTTAACACGTCTTTGAATTCTTCCGCTTTTGCTTCGAAACCTTTTTGTAAGTAACCTACTTTTTTAATTAAATGCAAGATACTGTTATAGACCGCAATACGGAAGCCGGTAGGATAAGCATCATTGGTTGATTGGCTTGCATTGACGTGATCCATCGGGTTAATCACGCTATATTCGCCTTTTTTATGACCTAATAACTCTAAAGCTAAATTTGCTACTACTTCATTAGTATTCATATTAACCGATGTACCGGCACCACCTTGATATACATCTGATGGGAACTGATCCATACAGCGACCTTTAACTAAAATTTCGTCACAAGCCTCTACAATCGCTTTCGCGATTTTTTTCGGAATTGCACCTAATTCACCGTTTGCTAATGCGGTCGCTTTTTTAACCATCACCATACCGCGAACAAATTCCGGTACATCGGAAATGGTGTTATTTGAAATATTAAAATTCTCAACCGCTCTTAGTGTGTGGATACCCCAATAAGCATCAGCCGGAACTTTTCTTTCGCCTAATAGATCCACTTCAACACGTACATTACTCATAACTCACCTCAATAAATAAAAAAATAACAGGTAATAAATTCGGTAGAGATCATAATGATTTCGCATAAAAAGAAATGTGATCTAAATCACATTTCGCAGAATAGAGTACAGGATATAAATTGAGGTTTCGGATTAGAAATTCTAATGATTAAATATCAAGAAGTAGTAAATGCTCGGTACGCCGATAATCCAAAACAAACCGGATATAATCACTGCGGCGTGAAATTGCCAATGCTTGGTTTTATGACGAATATATTTCATCGCCAAGAAAGTCCCGATAAACCCGCCGACAAAACAAAGAAAAAACAAATTGGATTCCGGAACCCGCCATGTTTTATTGACTGATTTTTGTTTATCTGCATACATCAGATAAAAGCTGATGAGATTGATAACAAGAAAGTAAATTGAAAGAAAAATCGCCATTACAAAAAACTCCTAGAAAAAAACCGCTTGTAGTATAGCTACAAGCGGCTCGATTTCTGAATGTTTTTACAAACTAGATGATTTCAACTTGTTCCGAACCTTCACCTAGGTTTTCAATTTTACCGATTACCCAAGCGTTTTCACCCGCTTGTTTTAATACGGCTAATGCAGTTTCAACGTCTTTTTCCGGTAATGCGATAACCATACCTACACCACAGTTAAAGGTACGATACATTTCATAACGGCTGATGTTACCTTTTTCTTGTAACCATTTGAATGCCGCCGGCCATTCCCATGATTTTTCATCAATAACCGCTTTTGCAGTCGCCGGAAGTACACGCGGAATATTTTCCCAGAAACCACCGCCGGTTAAATGTGCGATTGCATGTACATCCGCCTGTTTAACCAATTGAAGTACCGATTTTACATAGATTTTGGTCGGAGCTAATAAATGCTCGCTTAACGGTTTACCTTCTAAGGTATCGGTTGCCGGATTCGCACCGCTTACGTCAATGACTTTACGAATTAATGAATAACCGTTTGAGTGCGGACCGCTTGAAGCTAATGCAATTAATACATCGCCCGCTTTAACCGCAGAACCGTCAATAATTTCGGATTTTTCCACCACGCCGACACAGAAACCGGCTAAGTCGTAATCGCCCGCATGATACATTCCCGGCATTTCCGCCGTTTCACCGCCGACTAACGCACAACCTGAAATTTCACAGCCGTCCGCAATGCCTTTAATCACATCCGCCGCCACATCGACTTCCAATTTACCGGTTGCATAGTAATCTAAGAAAAATAAAGGCTCAGCACCTTGTACCACTAAATCGTTTACGCACATTGCCACTAAATCTTGACCGATAGTGTCATGCTTGTTGAGGTCAATCGCTAAACGTAATTTAGTCCCGACACCGTCAGTACCCGATACTAAAATAGGCTCTTTATATTTAGTCGGTAGTGCGCATAATGCTCCGAAACCGCCTAAACCGCCCATCACTTCCGGACGGCGAGTACGTTTTACATCACCTTTAATACGTTCTACTAATTCGTTACCGGCATGAATATCTACGCCGGCGTCTTTATAACTAAGTTGTGTATTGCTCACAGATAACCTCAACAAAAATAAGAAAATGCAATTTATTATAACACAATGCAATCGTTTGCGTGAATAAGCTAAAAATAAAATTATCCACCTAAAAATTCACTTGCTTTTATGCCGTTCAATCCTCATTTGCTCGCTCAGTTCATATGTGTAAAAAATTGAGAATTATTTTCTTTAAAGCGTGTCTATAGCACTACCCCTAAATTTTTAAGTGTCACTATGAAAAAAACGATCACATTAATCACATTGTTACTGACGATATTTATCTCGTCTTTTACTACGGCTTATGCAAACGCTATGGATTCATCGAAAAAAGAAACCGGATTAACCCTCGATATCGCTCGTCGTTTCTATCCGGTTGAAACGATAAAACAATTTATCGACACCATTCATCAGGCAGGCGGAACTTTCCTACATTTACATTTTTCCGATCATGAGAACTATGCGCTGGAAAGTTCTTATTTGGATCAGCAAGAAGCAAATGCCGTACAGAAAAACGGGACTTATTTTAATCCGAAAACCGATAAGCCGTTTTTAACTTATAAACAACTGAACGACATTATCTATTATGCGAAAGAGAAAAACATTGAGATTGTCCCCGAAGTCGATAGCCCGAGTCATATGACGGCGATTTTTGATCTCTTAACCCTTAAGCACGGTAAGGAGTATGTGAAAGGGCTGAAATCGCCTTATCTTGCCGAGGAAATCGATATTAATAACCCTGAAGCGGTTGAAATTATCAAAACCTTAATCGGTGAAGTGATTTATATTTTTGGGCATTCCAGCCGACACTTTCATATCGGTGGAGATGAATTTAGTTATGCGGTCGAAAACAATCACGAATTTATTCGTTATGTAAATACGTTAAATGACTTTATTAATAGCAAAGGACTGATTACCCGTATTTGGAACGACGGTTTGATTAAAAACAACTTAAATGAGCTTAATCGGAATATCGAAATTACTTATTGGAGCTATGACGGCGATGCTCAAGCCAAAGAGGATATTAAATATCGACGCGAAATAAGAGCCGGCTTGCCCGAATTACTGGCAAGCGGTTTTAAAGTGTTGAATTATAATTCTTATTATTTATATTTTGTGCCTAAATCCGGTTCTAATATTCATAATGATAGTAAATATGCGGCTGAAGACGTATTAAATAACTGGACATTAGGTAAATGGGACGGCAAAAACACTTCGAATCACGTGCAAAATACACAGAATATTATCGGTGCTTCTTTGTCAATTTGGGGAGAACGTTCCGGATCATTGAACGGAGAAACGATACAAGAAGCCTCTAAAAATTTATTGAAGGCGGTTATCCAAAAAACCAACGACCCGAAATCACATTAGAAAATCAGCATAAATTCTGCTATTATAGCTTTTCGACAAGCGGTCTCTTTTTGCAAAAAAATTGCAAATTCAGACCGCTTATTCTTTCGTGGTTCGAAAACCTCCCACGCCAAAGATTCTCTTTGAAATCAAAACTAAGGATACAAAATGAACTCAACGCCAAAAGCCGTCGTGATCTTTTCCGGCGGTCAAGACTCCACAACTTGTCTTTTCCAAGCCATTCAAGAATTTGGTGTGGAAAATGTTGAAGTGGTTACCTTTCAATATGGTCAGCGCCATGCAATTGAGCTGGAAAAAGCCGCATGGATAGCCAAAGATCTCGGTGTGAAACAAACGCTGATTGATACTTCCGTAATCAAAGCCATCACCTCCAATGCGATGATGGAAGAACGTGAAATTAAGCAAGAAGGTAATACGCCGAATACCTTTGTTGATGGTCGTAATGCGCTGTTTTTACTTTACACCGCTATTTACGCCAAAGGACAAGGTATCCAAACCATTTTCACCGGTGTATGCGAAACCGACTTTAGCGGCTATCCGGACTGCCGAGATGTGTTCGTGAAATCAATGAATGTGACTTTAAATCTAGCAATGGATTACAACTTCAACATTCGAACACCATTGATGTACCTTACTAAAAAACAGACATGGGAATTAGCTGATAAACTCGGTGCATTCGACTATATCAGGCAACATACCCATACTTGCTATTTAGGTGTAGAAGGCGGTTGTCACACTTGCCCGAGTTGCGTATTGCGCGAAAAAGGGCTTAATGAGTACTTATCAGAAAAAACAAGCGGTCAAAAAAATGTTTAAAATTGCAAAAGAATTTAGTTTCGATATGGCGCATATGCTCGATGGGCACGACGGCAAATGCCAAAACTTACACGGACATACTTATAAACTTCAGGTGGAAGTTAGCGGCGACTTAGTTGCTGAAGGAGCGAAACGAGGCATGGTGATGGATTATTCCGATTTACAATCGGTGGTGAAACGTGAAATATTAGACCCGATGGATCACGCCTATATCTACGATTTAAATAGCGACAGAGAAAGCCAAGTTGCCAAACTGTTAATCGATTTAAACTCTAAAGTTTACGGTATTCCAAGCCGCACGACAGCGGAAGAAATGGCGAAATATATGTTTGAAAAGCTGGAAAAAGTCGGTTTACCGGTCAGCTTAATTCGCCTTTGGGAAACGCCAACCTCATATTGTGAATATTCACGATAATTGCAGGAAAAAACACGATTTATCATGACTGCGATTATTTATCCCAATATTGAATTTCCGATTGTCGAAATCTTTGAAAGCCTGCAAGGTGAAGGCTTTAACACCGGATTACCTTGCATTTTCGTGCGTTTAGGCAAATGTAATCTGGCTTGCCCGTGGTGCGATACCAACTATAACGAATACGAAAAATGGAGCGTGGCGAAAATTCTTGAACGAGTAAAATCTTATTCCGCCAAGAATATTATCATTACCGGTGGCGAACCGACGATGTATACCAATTTAAGCGTATTACTCGATGTATTTAAAGCGGAAGGTTATTGGTTGGCGATTGAAACGAACGGCTTAAAAACCATCCCAAAACAAATTGATTATATCGCCACTAGCCCGAAACTAATGTATCAAGAGAAATATTTGAAAGAGTGTATTCCATTTGCTAACGAAGTCCGTATCGTGATGGACAAAGGCGATGTACAAGGTTTTTGTGAACAAATCGAAACACAAATTACCGCTGAACATTACTACCTTTCTCCTTGCGAAGTGGATGGCAAAATGAATTTATTGGAAACCATTACCCAACTCGGTATTTTGAATCAACGAGCGAATAAACCCAAATGGCAATTGAGTTTACAAACACATAAATTGGTCGGTATCGAATAAGTTTATTCGTAAATATAGAAAGCCCTCAAAATTGATCTGCACCCCAAAAGTTGGACTAAAACTCCAACAGATTAAGGTGCAGATTTTTTTATGACTAAATATAACTCACTATTCAAACAACAAGTCATCGAGTTTTATCTTCAAAATGACAAAAACTATTCATTCACTCAACGATATTTTCAATTATCCAAGAAAACCTTAACTCGGTGGATTGCTCAATTTAATCATAACGGAATTAATGGGTTAGTGGTGACGGGTAAGAAGCAAAAATATTCCCCCGAATTCAAATTAACCGTTATACAAGCGGTCAAAAAAGGGCAATTTTCTGCGGAAAGAGCCTCCCTTCATTTTGGTATCGCTAATTCAGGTTCGATTAGCCAATGGTTGAAAGCCTTTGAAAAACAAGGTATAAACGGTTTATTCCCCAAACCCAAAGGTCGTCCGACAATGAAATCGAAATACCCCCAAATGCCTCCCCCACCTAAAACCGAAGAAGAACGCTTACGTTATCGTATTTTAGAGCTGGAAGCGGAGGTAGCTTACCTAAAAAAGTTACGGGAGTTCAACCAACAAAAAATGCGGCAAAAGCAGCCATCGTAAAAACGTTGCGGGTGAATTTTC
Source organism: Actinobacillus genomosp. 1 (assembly GCF_029774175.1). Lineage (NCBI taxonomy): Bacteria > Pseudomonadati > Pseudomonadota > Gammaproteobacteria > Pasteurellales > Pasteurellaceae > Actinobacillus > Actinobacillus genomosp. 1. Next base: position 1,267,644 of record NZ_CP103834.1, read on the forward strand.
CCTTAGAAATCCTACTCCCTTTGATAGGTTTAAAACGCAGTACTTTCTTTTATCACTTACAACCTAAAATCGATAAAAATGCCGTGATGAGGCAGAAAATGGTTGAGATTTATCAGGATAATGATGGCAATTATGGCTATCGTCGTATTACGTTAAAGTTACGTGATTTTTTGGGTGCGATTAACCATAAGCGTGTTCAAGCAATAATGCAACAGCTTGATTTAAAGGGAAAATGTAAGCAGAGGAAATATCGCTCTTATAAAGGTGACGTGGGGAAAATTGCCGAGAATGTATTGCAACAAGATTTTCACGCAACGGCGCCAAATGAAAAGCTCGTCACGGATATCACCGAGTTTAAATGTGCGGAAGGCAAGCTCTATTTATCGCCCATTAAGGACTTATTTAATGGTGAAATTATTGCCCATGATTTAGCAAGAAGCCCGAACTTTGAGCAAGTGATGCGGATGCTAAAGCAAGCGGTCGCAAAACTGCCTAAGGACGCTAAACCGATTTTACATTCCGACCAAGGCTGGCAATATCAGATGGCTGACTATCAAGACATGCTGAGAAAACATCATATTAAACAAAGTATGTCGAGAAAAGGGAATTGCTTGGATAATGGGGCAATGGAAAGTTTCTTTGGGCGATTGAAAACGGAATGTTACTTTGGTAAGCGATTTGAAACTTTCGAACAGCTTGAGAAAGTGATTCACGAGTACATTCATTATTACAACAATGAGCGTATTCAAGTGAAATTAAAAGGACTGAGCCCTGTACAATACAGAACTCAGTCTTTAAATTAAAACAGTCTAACTTTTTGGGGTCAGATCAAATAGAGATATTTGAGGGCTTTTCAATTTTTGATAAAAATTTGACCGCTTATTGATTATTTGCTTTATTAATCAAGAATTGACTTAACAATGAAACAGGTCTGCCGGTTGCACCTTTTGCCGCACCGGACTTCCAAGCCGTACCGGCAATATCCAAATGCGCCCACGTATATTTTTTAGTGAAGTTCGATAAGAACTGTCCGGCGGTAATCGCACCGCCTAAACGTCCGCCGATATTTGCCAAATCGGCAAAATTCGACTTAAGTTGTTCTTGATATTCTTCGCCCAGCGGTAAACGCCATGCTTTATCGTCCGCTTGTTCCGCCGCATTTAATAATTCGTTTGCCAACACATTACTGGTGGACATTAAACCGCTGTTATGCGCACCTAACGCAATCATACAAGCACCGGTCAGCGTTGCCATATCAATAACCAGTTCCGGCTCGAAGCGTTCTACATAAGTCAGCGTATCACACAATACTAAACGACCTTCCGCATCGGTATTCAACACTTCTACGGTTAAACCGTTCATCGTGGTCAGAATATCGCCCGGGCGATAGGCATTGCCGTCCGGCATATTCTCACAGCCTGCCAGCACACCGATTACGTTCAGCGGTAATTTCATTTCCGCTAACGCTTTCATTGTCCCGTACACCGAAGCTGCCCCGCCCATATCGTATTTCATCTCATCCATTGAGTCGGACGGTTTAATCGAAATACCGCCCGAGTCGAAAGTCAGCCCTTTACCGACTAAAACGATGGGTTTTGCCTCCGGATTCGGATGATTTTTATATTCGATTACCGATAAATACGCCGGATTTGGCGACCCGCGAGAAACCGCTAAATAAGCATTCATACCTAATGTTGCCATTTCCGCTTCATCAATTACCGTGGTACGAATGTTGTCATACTCTGCGGCTAAGCCCTTTGCCAATTCGGCTAAATATGCCGGATTACAAACGTTCGGCGGACAGTTTGCGACGTTTTTCGCAAAGGCGACACCTGTCGAGATCGCTTTACCGTGTTCTAACGCACGTTCCGCATCGGCTAAGTCTTTACGGTTTGCTACGTTAAAGATAACACGGCGGAATTCTCGGCGTACTTCCGGTTTAATACTCTTGAAATCGTTATAGCTGTATACACTTTCTTGAATCGCCTCAATTGCAAAACGGACATTCCAATAACTTGTACGACCTTTTACGTGTAATTCGGTCAGAAAACAAACTACTTCCATCGACCCCGTTTCACTGACGGCTTGTACCATTTTTTGAATAATTTGTTTATATTGGCGTTCGGTTAATTCTCTTTCTTTTCCGCAACCGACCAATAACACGCGATCAGCGGGTACGTTAGGTACATTATGCAGTAAAAGCGTTTGCCCCGCCTTGCCTTCCAAATCGCCACGACGTAATAACGTGCTGATATAGCCTTCGCTCAACTTGTCCAACTGTTCCGCCGCTGCGGATAAACGACGAGGCTCATACACACCGACAACCAAACATGCGGTACGTTGTTTCTCGACACTGCCGTTTTTTACACTAAATTCCATCCGTAACTCCTTTCTTGTAAAATTAAAAGGCTAAAGTAACTTTTCATTACTCACATTGCGAATAACCTACCGATTTATCTTAAAAATTACAAGTAGAAAATGAGAGAAATAACAAGTTTCTTTTAAAATCCCCAAAAACGCCGATAAAGTAGGTATTTTCGGATAAATAATCTAAAAGATTCATAGGGTTAGTTTGATTAGAACATTATAAAACCACTCGCTAGCGCATAAACAACACCGGCATAGTGTTTTCCTTTTGGACGACTTATTCTATACTAAATACTTCCTATTTCTGCCCGATGAATTTTATCGGTAGAATATTTGTCTTAATTAAACTGACGGCATCGTTAATGGAAAAATTATGAAAAAATTAATTAATAAAATTTTGTTCTCCGGTATGGCATTTATTTTTCTACCGCCTCAAGTTATTGCCGATGACAGCTCTCTCTTTAACCGCTACGAACAAGCCAAACTCAAAATTACCTATGAAGGAGAAGCGGGAAACTTACTGCAACAGCTGGCGCAACGTCTAAAAATCGGTTTTATCGCCTATGAGTTAGATACGACCCGTAAGGTTTCCATACCGAATAACGGTGAAGTGGCGATTAAAACGCTTATTCAACAATTAACTTCACAAATACCCGATGCCGATATTCGTTTTGAGAAGATTGAAGATCGCCTGTTTTTGGTCGCATCGAAAAAAAACACACCTCCTTTAATCACTCATAAAGCAGTTCCGGAACAATTTATCGGAGAGGCGGTTTTTTCTTCCGATGACGAAAGTACTTCAAATACCGAAAATGCCCAAATGAGCAGTAATACGCCCGATTTAACCGACAAAAGTGCGCAAAAACTCAAAAGTATCATTGATGTTGTCACCAACCAAGAAATCATCGCACAATATAAATCTAAAAAAGCACCGCAATATCAAGTTACAAGCAAAGAAAAACTCGGTTTACAAAATATTCGTGTCACACCGTTAGGTACTTTCTTAGTGTTTGATAAAGAGGTTGATATCAACACTCTCACGTTGAAAGGTAACTTTGAGAATAGTGCGCAACACGATAATTTAATTGCTATTTCTCACAAAGACAGAGTGGCACCGAATCAAATTGAAGTGGTTAATCGTGAAGGTAAAAAATTAATTTTAAAAAAATCTACCGCTAAAACACGATAATCTTAGTCTTAACGAACATAGCCGTCTGATAAAACTAAGATTGTTCTCGTGATTTTTATCGCTAAAAAAGGTATGATTAGCACTTTTATAGCGGTCTTTTTTGGAAAAAATTTTGCAAATTCTCCTTGAAATTTAACCGCTTGCCCCCGTTTTTTATAGTTGCCGATAAACCGGCGGCTAATACGAGAGATACATTGTGATTTTAAGTCGATATTTAACGAAAGAGATTTTTAAAAGTCAGTTGGCTATTCTGTTTATTTTGCTACTGATGTTTTTCAGCCAACAGTTAATTAGTGTGCTGAATTCTGCGGTCAGCGGAAAAGTACCGACCGACTTAGTATTGAGTTTATTAGGGCTGGGTATGCCCGCTTTAGCTCAATTTATGCTACCGCTTTCCTTATTCGTAGCATTGTTACTCACTCTGGGACGCTTCTATGCCGAAAGTGAAATTACCGTGATGCGAGCGTGCGGTATCGGTCAGAGTTTATTAACTAAAGTCGCATTATTTCTTTCTATTTTTACTACGGCACTTGCGGTGTATAACGTGTTTTGGCTCACCCCTTGGGCAATCAATAAACAGAGTGAAATGTTGGCAGAAGCGAAATCCAACCCTCGTTTTTCCGCATTATCGGCGGGGCAATTTATGAGTGCCGGCGGCTATGTATTATTTATCGAAAATATTAATAACGAACAAAATAAATTAAACGATATTTACGTATTCCAACCCGATCAACAGAAGAAAAATCGTCCTTCCGTAGTAGTTGCGGAATCCGGTCAGTTACAAGGTTTACCGAACGGCGATCAAATTCTCACTCTTGAAAACAGTACGCGTTATGAAGGTACGGCAAATATTGCGGATTTTAGAATTTCTCATTTTGACGACTACCAAGCTTATCTCGGTTATCAAGATGTGGATTCCAATGAGAAATTAGTACAACGAGCGGATTTCACTAAATTATTGTCAGACCCATCGAATGAGGCAAAAGCGGAATTACAATGGCGTTTTGCATTGATTTTTGCCGTACCACTTATGGCATTACTCGCCGTACCGATGAGTAATGTGAATCCTCGTCAAGGACGTTTTGCGAAAGTGATTCCGGCGGTATTGCTGTATTTGATCTATTTCTTATTACAAAGCTCGCTTAAATCTTCCGGTGCTTCGGGCAAATTAGATGCGACCTTATTAATGCCGTTAGTATCGATTGCCTTCTTTATATTAGCCATGGTAATGAACTTTTGGGATACAAAATGGATGTCGGCGATTCGTTATTCTTTCAGTCGTAATAAGGCGGTGGCGTAAA